>CAVPDG010000011.1:0-357812 GCA_963702535.1 uncultured Chloroflexia bacterium
GATTCGGTAAAATTAGCCCAGGAAATCATGGATTTACTGGAAGAAAAGACCGGACCTCTGGTAGAATAGGGGATGTTGTTTGTGAAAAATTTCGCGTACATGAGGAAAAAATTCCATCAGCGCGATATAAAAATTTCAATCCATCAAATGGATCAAGGAGGTTAGTATGACTACAAAAGTTGGTATCAATGGGTTTGGCCGTATCGGACGGCAAGTGCTCAAAGCTATACGGGATTACTATCCGGATAAGCTGGAAGTTGTTGCTTTCAACGATATCGGCGACCTGCCCACCATGGCTCACCTGTTGAAGTACGACTCGAACTACGGGCGCTTCGACGGGAAAGTCGAGGTCGGTGAAGGCGGTTTGCTGGTTGATGGGAAACCGGTAAAGGCATTCAAAGAGACCGATCCTGCCAATATTCCCTGGAGCAGCCTGGGTGTTGATATCGTCGTGGAAAGCACGGGTATTTTCACCGTGAAGAAAGACGGCGTCAACAAGAAAGGCAAAGTTGTCAAGGGCGCTGAGAACCACATCACGGCTGGCGGCGCTAAGAAGGTGATCATCTCCGCTCCGGCTGAGGGTGAAGACCTGACGATCGTGCTGGGTGTGAACGATAACAAGTATGATCCGGCTGTGCACCATGTAATCTCGAATGCTTCGTGCACGACCAATGGCTTGGCTCCGGCGGTCAAAGTTGCGCATGACAACTTCAAGATGGTGCGCGGTTTTATGACCACAATCCACGCTTACACGAACGATCAGAAGATCCTGGATCTGCCGCATAGCGACCTGCGCCGGGCGCGCGCCGCTGCTATGAGCATCATCCCGACCAGCACTGGCGCTGCACGCGCTCTCAAACTGGTCATTCCTGAGCTGGCTGGCAAGCTCGATGGCTATGCCCTGCGCGTTCCCACCTCGACCGTATCCGTTATCGATCTGACCGCCGAGTTCGAGAAGCCGATGACCACGGAAGAGCTGCGCCAGGCATATCGCGATGCTGCCGCTGGTCCGCTGAAGGGCATCCTCCAGGCTGTTGATGAGCCCCTGGTCAGCATTGACTTCAAGGGCGACCCGCATAGCTCCTCGGTTGACCTGCCCTTCACGCTGGTACTGGGCAAGGAAAAGAGCACCTTTGCCAAGATCGTTGCCTGGTATGACAACGAATGGGGCTATGCTGTGCGGACTGCTGACCTTGCTGCGATGCTCGCCAAGAGTCTCTAACCTGTATTGCGGATCTGTTAGCTTGTAATACAGATACTGGAGGGTAAATGTTTAATAAGAAAACGATCAAAGATATGGATTTCAGCGGCAAGAAAGTCCTGGTTCGAGTGGACTTCAACGTTCCGATCAAAGAAGGCGTGGTAGGCGATGACACGCGCATCAAAGCGGCAATGCCCACGCTGAGCTATCTACTGGACCACGGGGCAGCATTGATCCTGTGCTCGCACCTGGGAAGACCGAAAGACAAGCCGGTGCCAGAATTCTCGATGAAACCGGTAGCCGAGCACCTGGGGAAGCTGATGGGAAAGCCGGTTAAGTTTTCAGAAGAATGCGTCGGACCTGTGGCAGAGAAAGCTGCTGCTGCGCTCAAGGTTGGCGAGGTATTGGTATTGGAGAATACCCGCTTTTACCCCGGCGAAACCAAGAACGATCCGGAAATGGCAAAGCAGCTCGCCAAACTGGCGGATGTATATGTCAATGACGCCTTCGGATCAGCCCATCGTGCCCATGCTTCAACGGAAGGCGTCGCCAAGTATCTGCCTTCGGTCGCCGGATTCCTCATGGAGAAGGAAATCCAATACCTCGGCGAGGCGGTGGCTAATCCGAAGCCTCCCTTCGTTGCGATCCTGGGCGGGGCAAAGATCAGCGATAAGATCGGCGTCATCCGCAACCTGCTCGGAAAAGCAGACCAGGTGCTGATCGGCGGCGGAATGGCAAATACCTTCTTCAAAGCCCAGGGCTACCCAGTAGCAGATTCCCTGGTTGAAGACGAAGCGCTGGAGACCGCGCGGGAGCTTCTGAAGGAAGGGTCGGCTAAGCTTCGCTTGCCTGTGGACGTTGTCATCGCAGACAGCTTCGATGCTGAAGCCAAGAGCAAGACCATGGCAGCCGGTGCAGTTCCTGATGGGTGGCGGATTATGGACATCGGTCCACAGACTGTGGCAGCGTACGCCAAAGTACTGAACGGCGCCGGTACGGTCGTTTGGAATGGACCCATGGGTGTGTTTGAGTTCCCGCGCTTTGCTGAAGGGACGTTTGGAGTTGCCAGGGCTGTCGCAGCCAGCGGCGCTACATCGATCGTCGGCGGCGGTGACTCGGTTTCAGCCATCAATAAGGCTGGACTGGCGAGCAAAATCACGCACATCTCCACTGGCGGCGGCGCGTCACTTGAAATGCTGGAGGGACTTACCCTTCCAGGTGTAGCCGCACTCGAAGATAAATAAGATTTGAACCACTTGGAGGACGGTTGGCTAACAACCGTCCTCCAATCTTGATTGTTGAGGATTTCTATGCGTAAACCACTTGTCGCTGGTAACTGGAAGATGTACAAAACGATCGCCGAAGCCCGCTTGTTGGTCTCGGAGTTGGTACCAGGAATACAGGCGATCTCTGCTGTGGATAGGGTGCTTTGCCCGCCTTTCACCGCCTTGTTAGCCGTGCGAGCATTACTGGAAGGCACCGGGATAGGCTTAGGCGCCCAAAATATGCATTGGGAGATGGCAGGCGCCTATACCGGCGAGATATCTGCGACCATGCTGGCGGAGATCTGCAATTACGTCATCATCGGTCACTCCGAGCGCCGGGCTTATTTTGGCGAGACGGACGAGACAGTAAATCATAAAGTGCAGGCGGCTCTTACGCACAATCTGACGCCGATCGTATGTGTTGGAGAAACACTGGAAGAAAACGAAGGCGGAAGAACAGGCGAAGTTGTCAGCCGCCAGATCAAAACCGGACTTAGTCGCATGGATCTGGGTAACAGCCTCGATCCGGTTAAGGGAGCGCCGGTCATCGTAGCGTACGAGCCTGTGTGGGCAATCGGCACCGGGCGTGCCGCGACCGCCACCGGCGCAAATGCTGTTGTGGCGGATGTGATCCGACCTGCCCTGGCTGACCTGTATGGCGACGCCTTTGCTCAATCCGTACGGGTGCTCTATGGCGGCTCGGTCAAGGGAGAGAACGCGGCTGAATATTTCACCCAACCCGACATCGATGGCGCTTTAGTGGGGGGCGCCAGCTTGAAGGCGGCGGATTTCACCGCTATTGTCCAGGCTGCAAGTATTTGAGAGACTTCGCTGGGCTTGGGTGGCTCCTGATCCTTTCGGGGATGCTGCTCTTTCTTCAAAGATATCTACATAAGGAAATCCAGGGGGTTTTCCTGTTGATCACGAAAAACCCAAACATATCGCAAATGATATTTGCGATATTGTTTTTTCCAGGGGTGTTGCTGCACGAGACCAGCCATTTCTTGATGGCGAGGCTATTAGGTGTAAAAACGGGTCGAATCTCCCTGATCCCGAAGCAGATCGATCACCAGCGACTGCAGTTGGGATACGTGGAAACGGTTCAGACGGATTTGATCCGTGATGCCCTGATCGGAGTTGCGCCGCTGATCACAGGCGGGATGGCGGTCGCTATGATCGGTTTTGTGCAATTCGACTTACCTGTTGCCTGGCTCGACCCGCAATGGCGCGAAACCCTTTCCTGGCAATGGCTCATGGAGCAGATCACCCAAATTCCTGACTTCTGGTTGTGGATTTATCTGGCGTTTGTCATCAGCAGCACGATGATGCCATCCAAATCAGATCGCAAAGCCTGGTTGCCGATTGCTATCGTTCTGGGATTGCTTCTGGCAATCAGTCTCCTGGCGGGAGCGGGTCCGTGGCTAACGCTGCACCTCACACCAATTCTAAACCAGCTTTTTCGATCGATCTCATTGGTATTTGCCATCAGCGTTGTCCTCCACTTGTTGATCTGGCCACCATTCTTTCTCCTACGAATTGCGCTTGAGCGCATTACCGGCTTGAGATTAGCCTGAAGCAAATTGTGGGTCTGTATTGCCGTTTCGAGGCTTACATTGCACTTTTGTTTGCTGATCCTGGCGTCTCTGCTGGTACAATAAGCTAGCTTTTGCACACCCGTTGCTGCTCGACCCAAAGTCTGGAAGAGTGACGGACGGCTAAAGGCGTTACAAACTGCGATTGAATATTTTACGGCGGATAACTCTTCGTAGAGGTGAAAAATCCCACGAGGCAGTTTTTTGTTTTATTGGCATCAGGGTTGCACGGTGCAAGCGGATTGCCCTCGAAATTAATGACATAGACCGATTGCAGTGGGATGAACTGGATCGGGGAAATCTTTCGTGTGAGGGGAGCAATATGATAAATAACACATACAAAGGGAAAGAATTGATGAGTACAGGTGAAACTCACCCCTTGAAATTCCTGGAGATGAGGCAGGTCTCCATGATCGACGAGGCATTGAGCTCACTGGGCGATTACGGAGAAGTACGCCTGGTTGTAGAAAAGGGGAAGCTTCGTTTCCTGGTTACCCAAAAGAGTTTCGATGCTCTTAAGTGGGAACCGGGACATGCGATCGAGTAAGGCGTATCATGGCACTCAACTGGTACGCATTGAGAAGCAAATCTCGTAAAGAGGAAGTGGTGTGGCGCCAGGTGCGGACACAAGGGTTTGAGGTTTTTTACCCGCGCTTGAAAGTCCAGCCTGTGAATCCGCGCTCACGCCGGATGAAACCCTATTTCCCGGGTTATATGTTTGTATATGCAGATATCGAGCAGATTGGGCTATCCGCCTTTCAATGGTTGCCACACTCCCTGGGGTTGGTTTGCTTTGGCGACGAGCCAGCTATCGTACCGGAGAACCTGGTGCACGCAATCAGGCGACGGGTCGAAGACATCAGCGCGGCAGGTGGGGAGCTGTTCGATGGGCTTCATCAGGGCGATGCGATCATCATCAGCGATGGACCCTTTGCTGGATACGAGGCGATCTTCGATGCACGTGTCCCCGGAAGCGAGCGCGTGCGGGTCCTCCTGCAACTGCTCAACAGCCAACGTCAGGTGCCCTTAGAGCTGACAGCCGGGCAAATAAAACAGAAAAAAGGGAAATAATAACCGCATCAGGCAGATGGCGGCGAGTGCTCTCTCCGTATCTTGCTAATCACTTAGATGGCTTCTTGCCTGAGCGCAAATATGCAACCAGGGACCCTGGATGGTGTCGGGGTCGAGCATTGATCTGGCTATGTCGGAAGGGCGGAGCGCGTCAACGAGGGTGCATGAGGAGAACTTCAGCATGGTGAAGGTTGCTGTTATCGGGGTAGGCTCAATGGGGAGGAACCATGCTCGCATCTATCGCGAGCTGGACCAATCGGAGCTCGTGGCGGTGTGTGACGCTGAGCTTTCACTGGCTGCGAGCATCGCGGAGTCGAGCGCGGTACCCGCCTACAGCGACCTGTACAGGATGCTGGATGAAACCAGGCCCGAGGCTGTATCTATTGCCGTGCCGACTGCGTTTCATGAGCAGGCTGCGCTTGCGGCGCTTGAAGCCGGGTGCCATGTATTAATTGAGAAGCCCATCACGGCGACGCTCGAAGAAGGGCAGGAGCTCATCGAACGCTCCCAAAAAGCGGGGCGGAAATTGATGGTTGGGCATATCGTCCGCTTCAATCCGGCTATTCAGGAGTTAAAACGCAGGCTTGAGGATGGAGAGCTGGGACGCATCTTCCAAATCGTTTGCCGGCGGGTGGGACCTTTCCCGGCGCGCATCCGCGATGTGGGGGTTGTGATTGACCTGGCGACGCACGACCTGGATTTGATGTGCTATCTTACCGGATCATACCCGCTCAGAGTTTATGCGGAGACGGAGAAGCGGATCAATACCAGCCATGAGGATCTCGTGGTTGGGCTGCTGCGTTTCCCGGGGGGCATCACGGGAGCGCTCGAGATCAACTGGCTTACTCCTACAAAAGTGCGTGAAGTGCTCGTCCTGGGCGAGCGCGGTCTCTTCCGTGTGGATGATCTGACCCAGGATTTATTCTTCTATGAAAATGCGGAGATCGCCAATAATTTTTGGCCAGCGCTTCAAACTCTGAAAGGCGTCAGCGAGGGGAGCATGACGCGTTACGCAATCCAACGCTATGAACCCTTGAGGGCAGAATTGCAAGCCTTCTTAACCGCCATACAGCAGGATTCGCCCGTGCCGGTGAGTGGAGAAGATGGATTGGCTGCGCTAAGACTTGCCACGTATCTGGTGGAATCGGGTAGATCTCACCATGTCATCGAAATAACACATGAACTTGATTGAAATACAAGAAAAAATAAATAACCGGAAAGCCAAGCTTGCCGTAATCGGTCTGGGTTATGTGGGCTTGCCGGTGGCGTGCAGGTTTGCCGAAGTTGGTTTCGACCTCGTGGGGGTTGAAGCAAACCAGGAACGCCTGCGGGATATCCAGGCAGGCAGCCTGCCGTTTTCTGGACACGAGCCGGGGCTGGCAGAATTGCTGGCGACGGTGCTTGCAGATCAGCGGTTTTGCGTCACGAGCGATTACGCCTCGCTGACCGGATGCGACGTGATCCTGATTTGCGTTGAGACCCCGGTCGATGCACAAAATATCCCCCAATACCAGGCGCTGCGCGGCGCGTTGACCGACTTGGGACAGGTCTTGAAGCCCGGCGCTGTCGTCATCATCGAATCCACGCTCGCGCCCGGGACTATGGAGAACCTTGTCCTGCCGTTGCTCGAGCAATCCAGCGCATCTAAGGTGAATGAGGGCTTCTTTCTTGGGGTATGCCCGGAAAGGGTGATGCCGGGCAAGTTGCTGGCAAACCTGAGATCGGTGGCGCGGGTTGTCGGTGGGATGACTCCGCAGACGGCGGAGACAATTGCACTGCTTTACAGAGCTATCGTTGATGCTGAGATCGATACTACGGATTGTGTCACGGCAGAGCTTGTCAAAACGGTGGAGAACGCTTACCGGGATGTTCAGATCGCATTTGCAAATGAGGTGGCATTGATCTGCGCCGCGGTAGGGGGCGACGTATGGACCGTCCGCGAGCTGGTGAATAAGAGCCCAGGAAGGCAAATGTTACTGCCTGGCGCGGGAGTTGGCGGGCATTGCATACCTAAAGACCCCTGGCTGTTGGCTTATGCAGTGCATGACCGGGATGTATCCCTCAAGCTCATCCCGGCAGCAAGATCGGTCAATAATTCCATGCCAGAGAAGGTGCTGGAACTGGTTAATGAAGCTCTTGCTGCACGGGGGTTGGAGCTTCCTGGCGCAAAAATCTTGATCCTGGGGTATGCATACCTCGAGGAATCAGACGACACGCGCAACAGCCCCAGCGAAAGCCTCGTAAGAAATCTCGAGGAGCTGGGCGCGACGCCTGTGATCCATGACCCATTCGTCCAGGCATACCGCGGGGACCTGTTTGAAGTGGCGACGGGCTGTGATGCGGCGGTATTGATGGTCAGGCACCAAGAGTACCAGGGGTTGGACCTGGGGGCGTTGCGCGCCAGCCTGCGCACACCCATTCTGGTGGATGGGCGCGGCGCCTTTCCACCGGAGAGGGTCAGGTCTGCGGGTTTGGACTATTGGGGAATCGGGGTGGGTCGCAAGCCATGATAAAATTCTTGCTCATTGTGGGAGCGCGACCGCAGTTTATTAAGGCTGCGCCGATCATCTATGAGCTCGAGGGGAGATATCCATACCGGTTGCTCCACACGGGTCAGCATTACGACGACAATATGTCCGCAATATTCTTCAACGAGCTGGGCATCCCCGCGCCGGATGTGAACCTGGGTATCCATTCACGCACGCGGGGCGCGCAGATCAGCGCCATGCTGGCAGGCATCGAGGCTTACGTCACCCAGGAGCGACCGGAGCTGATCCTGGTGTTCGGCGATACCAATTCCACGCTTGCCGGGGCGCTGGCTTCGGCAGCCTGTGGAATCCGCCTGGCTCACCTGGAGGCCGGTTTGCGCAGCTACAACCGGCAAATGCCGGAGGAGATGAACCGAGTCCTGACAGACCATATCTCTGACTTGCTTTTTTGCCCATCCCAAACCGCGGTAGATAACCTGGCAAGAGAAGGGATAAAGGAGAATGTGTACCTGGTAGGGGATGTGATGATGGACATGCTCCGCGCCAGCCAGGAGCGGGCAAAGGCGCGCTCGGCGATCTTGAGCCAGCTCGGGCTCGCTGAAAAGGGCTATCTTCTGGCGACGATCCACCGGGCTGAAAACACCGCCGACGCGACCAGACTGCAAGAGCTAATAAAGGCGCTCCTCAGCCTGCAAGAGCCGGTTGTGTTACCATTACATCCAAGAACGCGAAAAGCGCTTGAAGGATGCGATCTGAGCGCAGCGCTACAGCCTGGCAGCGGTACAAACCTGAAAATCATCCAGCCATTGGGTTATCTGGATATGGTCAGGCTGGTATCCGCAGCGCAGATGGTGCTCACCGATTCGGGCGGTTTGCAAAAAGAGGCTTACTGGCTGGGAGTGCCCTGTGTCACGTTACGCGAGGAAACGGAGTGGGTAGAGACCGTCCAGGCTGGTTGGAACACCCTGGCGGGCGCGGAGATCGGGAAAATACTCCATGCGGTGCGGAGCTTCAACCCTCCCCATGAGCGACCCTCTCTCTACGGCGATGGGCACGCGGCAAAACGTTGTGTAGAACTTATGCTTGAGAGCTGACACGGAGGGGAGGCGACTGCTCCTCTCACTTACAAACAGACAAAGGTGGAAAAAATGAAAAAAGCGTTGATCACCGGGATCACCGGTCAGGACGGCTCCTACCTGGCGGAGCTGCTGCTGAGCAAAGGCTACGAAGTGCATGGCACCATCCGGCGCGCCAGCACATTCAACACGCACCGCATCGATCATATCTATAAAGATCCTCACGTGCAAAACGGGGCGAACCTGCATCTGCATTATGGGGATGTTGCTGCCTCGGGGAATATGCTGGAATTGGTCTACGGCATCCAGCCCGAGGAGATCTATCACCTGGCGGCGCAGTCGCACGTGCGCGTGAGCTTCGACATGCCCGAATACACTGCGGACGTTACTGGATTGGGCTCGATCCGCATACTGGAGGCGATCCGCAAGAGCGGGATCAAGACCCGCTTCTACCAGGCATCGTCCAGTGAGATGTTCGGCAGCGCGGCGCCGCCGCAGAGCGAGATCACCCCCTTCGAGCCGCGCAGCCCGTACGCGGCTGCCAAGGTCTTCGCATACTGGGTGACGCGCAATTACCGGGAGGGTTACGGCATATTCGCATCGAACGGGATCCTGTTCAACCACGAATCGCCGCGCAGAGGCGAGACGTTTGTAACGCGCAAGATCACGCGGGCGTTAGCCAATATCCTGGCTGGGAAGCAAGACTTCCTTTACCTGGGCAACCTGGATGCCAAACGCGACTGGGGATACGCGCCCGATTACGTGGCGGCGATGTGGAAGATGCTGCAACACGAGCGATCCGGCGATTTTGTCATCGGCACCGGAGAAGCGCATTCTGTCCGTGAGTTCCTGGATGAGGCTTTCGGGTATGTGGACCTGGATTGGAAAGCCTACGTGCGGATCGATGAAAGATACATGCGCCCGACCGAGGTGGATTACCTGCTTGCCAATCCCACCCAAGCGCGCCAGGCGCTGGAGTGGGAGCCGCGCATATTTTTCAAGGACCTGGTGCGGATCATGGTGGATGCTGACATGGAGCTGATCGGCTTGAAATCCAGGGGGGAGGGGCGCAAGCTGCTGGAGAAACACCACGGCAAGTGGCACCAGTGGGATAGCCAGGTGGTGAGCATGGGCAGTCCATGAGTTTTGTGGCGCCAGGGTCCTCGCACGGGAAAACAACCCAGGCAATTTGCCAGCTGCTCTCAGACAGGACCGGTGAGACCGACTGGGAGCAATTCGCGTCGCAGGATTGGGCGGAGCTGGTAAAGAAGGCAGGCGAGCAGGGGGTCGCGCCGGTCTTGCACTGGAAACTCAACGAGAGCAAGGATCTTGATCTGCTCCCGACGAGGGAGTATGGACCAGTTACGCGAAGCGGGCAAGCGCCTGGCGGCAGATTATTACCGCTGTGCTGCCCAGAACCAGCTGCTTTACGCCGAGCTGGGCAGGATACTCGGCGCACTGAAGAGCGCCGGCGTGGCGTGCATTCTGCTCAAGGGAGCGGCATTGGGCACATCTGTGTACCCTGACCCGGCGCTGCGCCCGATGAACGACCTGGACCTGCTGGTTGATCGGTCCGCATTGGAAAGGGGGGTAGATGCCATCCGCGAGCTGGGGTACGCGGTGGAGTTCCCGGAGCATCTGGGGATGGCAGGCTGGGTGGATGAAGCGCTCAACCACCACATCCATCTCGTAGGTGGACCGACCCAGAAGCTGGTGGTTGAGCTGCACTGGAGCCTGGTGGCGGGCGAGGCGGATTGGCGCTCCCCAGACCTGGAATGGTTCTGGCGCGAGAGCATGCCGGTGGTTATCCCGAATACAGGAGAGAGGGAAGCCGCAAGGCACGCAGGAAACCAGGCGCAGATCCTATCCCCCACCGCTACGCTGCTCTACCAGGCTGCGCATCTCGTCCTGCAGCATGGGACGTATCGCTCGATCCTGCTGTGGTATTACGACCTGCACCTGCTGGTGGGTAAATGCCAGGAGAGCATCGATTGGGGGAAGCTTCCGGAGATCGCCGGGAAGCTGCACTGGGCGGACGCCACCCGCACCGCCCTGCTGGCAATCCGCGCCCTGTTCCACAGCTCCTTCCCGGAGAAGGTGATCGAGGGACTGGAGGCGTATTCCGAGCCGAGAGCCAGGCGCATGATCGCCCTGAACGCCAGGGCAACCGAGCAGCGCACGCAGGATACCTGGCAGGGTTTGCAGGTATATGATCCGGCGACCCGGCTGCGGCTGATCCTGGCTTTGATCTTCCCGCGCCCGGCATACCTGCGCTGGCGCTACAACCCCAGCCCGGCGTGGCTGTGGCCGGCGTACTACCCGTACCGCTGGGTCATCCTGGGCTTGGATGGCTTGGCGAGCCTGGCGCACCGCAGCAGCGGGCAGCCCGGCTAATCGCCCGGGCGCATGGCATTGACACGCATGGTTGATAGCAGCGGAGAGCTCGCCCCGGTTGAAGCGCCTGAGCCGATCCACATCCATGTGGAGGCGGCGAGTGGATGGGCGCGAGGCGACGCTGGCGCAGTTGCGCATCTACGCTCGGCATGTGTACGAGATCGATATGGCGCCGCGGCGACGAGAATGGCGGTGGCGGTGGAGCACGAGTGGCGGGAGGGATGAGGCTGCGAGCATTCGTTTGATGGTATTTGCTTTGGAAAAACGATTGCAAACGAATGGGGGATGGGGTGGCGGGTGTCAGAGTATCCCGTGCCAGGCGCCCAGTGAGAGCTCCGGTGCAGTTGAGGGGTGATGCCAGGAGCTGGACGGAGCTCACTGTGTGCCAGAGCCAGATGGTAAGGTACGCGGTTGGACAAGGGCATTATAGCACAAAAGTTCTATTTTGACAAGTGTAAAAAAGAAAAAATCGTGATGAAATTTACAGGGAAGCAAATCGATGCGGTGATCTTCGATATGGACGGCTTGATGCTGGATACGGAGAGCCTGAACCGGGCGACGTGGAAGCGGACGATGCTCGAGCAGGGGTACGATTATCCGGATGAGTTCTATGCCAGGGTGTGTGGGCAGACCATCCCGGAGACGGAGCGCCTCTTCAAGCAGGCGTACGGGGAAGGTTTTCCATTCTTCGAGATGCGAGCGATCAAGCAGGGCTACCTGGAGGCGCACATTGCAGAGTTTGGTGTTGTGGTGAAGCCCGGGCTGACGGAGCTGCTGGACACCCTGGAGAAATTCGAGGTAAAAAAGGGGATTGCGAGCACGACGAAGCGGCATACGCTGCTCAGCCGGCTGAGCAGCGTGGGGCTGTTGGAGCGGTTTGCGGCGCTGGCGAGCGGGGATGAGGTGAGCGACGGAAAGCCGAAGACTGAGCTGTACCTGCGGGCGGCGGGGCGGCTGGAGACGGCGCCGCAGGCATGCCTGGCGCTGGAAGATTCCGGAGCCGGGGTGTGCGGCGGCGCGCCAGGCGGGGATGCTGGCGGTGATGATCCCGGACCTTTACCCGCCCTCGGAACGCATCCTGCCGTCGCTGAGCGGCTGTTTCGTATCGCTGAGCGAGCTGAGGCAGGCGCTGGAGAACGAGAACCGCGGGGAGGATGACGGCTTCCCGGACGAGAGCCTACCTGGCAGAGTTTGCAGGTATATGATCCGGCGACCCGGCTGCGGGTGATCCTGGCTTTGATCTTCCCGCGCCCGGCATACGTGCGCTGGCGCTATAACCCCAGCCCGGCGTGGCTGTGGCCGGCGTACTACCCGTACCGCTGGGTCATCCTGGTCTTGGATGACCTGGCGAGCCTGGCGCACCGGAGCAGCGGGCAGCCCGGCTAGTTATCTGAGTTATGAGGAGGCATCATTGGTCGATAATAGTGTAACTCTGGAACAGCTCGAAGCGCCCGAGCCGATCCACATCCATGTGGAGGCGGCGAGCGGTTGGGCGCCGCTCAAGCTGCGGGAGCTGTGGGAATACCGGGAACTGCTCTACTTCCTCACCTGGCGCGATGTAAAAATCCGCTATAAACAAACGGTCCTGGGGGCATCCTGGGCGATCTTGCAGCCGTTCTTGACGATGGTGGTTTTCAGCATCTTCTTCGGCAAGCTGGCGCAGATGCCATCCAACGGTATCCCTTACCCCATCTTCAGCTACACGGCGCTGGTGCCGTGGACATTCTTCTCTAATGGGGTGACACAAGCTGCAAACAGCATGGTCAACAATGCGCAATGGTCAAGAAGGTATATTTTCCCAGGCTGGCGATACCCTTTGCCGGGGTTTTTGGGGATTTCATCGATTTCGGTTTGTCTTTCATCGTCTTGCTGGGGATGATGCTGGCGTACGGTTTCACACCGACGGTTAACATTCTGTGGTTGCCGCTGCTCTTCCTGCTGGCGGTGGTTACGAGTATGGGGGTAGGGGTATGGCTGGCGGCGATCAACGTGCAGTACCGAGACATCCGCTATATTGTGCCCTTCCTGCTGCAGATCTGGATGTTCGTTACCCCGATCGTTTACCCCGGGAGCCTGCTGTCCGAGCCATGGGCTACACTGTACGGGCTGAATCCGATGGCGGGGGTGGTGGAGGGCTTCCGTTGGGCGCTGCTGGGGACAGACAAGCCAGGAGGGATTGTGCTGGTATCGGCAGTAGCAGCTGTTGTGGTGCTGGTGAGCGGGCTGTTCTACTTCCGGAGGATGGAGAAGAATTTCTCCGACATGGTATGAGCAGAGTGGATACAGCCATCCTTGCGGAACGCCTGTCCAAGCGCTACACAATCGGAAAGTCAAGGAGAAGCTCTTCGGTACACCGGCGAGGCATTCTTCGATCGGGATGTATCTGCGGCTGGCATTTGCGGTGGCGACGCATCTGGGGCAAATCGTAAGAATACTCCCTGGAAAGGGTAAGAAGTTAGTGTACAGCGTTCAATTGAGGTAGCGGAATGGCCAAACTGACAGGCAAACTGGGAGAATGGGATCTCCCGTACGTCCACATGTGGAAAGATCGGGGAAAAGAGATCCGGCACGAAAGAACACCGATCATTACACCGGACACCCGCATCGTCACCATAGGAAGCTGCTTTGCAGAGGAGCTAGCGCGCTCCATAAATCGCTTGCCAATAAATGGAGCGATGCACCCAACGGGCTTGTTTTACAATTCCTCCTCGGTACGCAGGAGATCAGCAGAGTGTTCGATCAGTGGCCTGGATACCTGCGGGACCTTACTGGAAAGTCAGTAATGGTTATATTCACCCGTTTAAATCCTATTATGATGTTTTTCCAACCATCGATACTCTCCAGGTGCGGAGCGACGAGTTGGATCGTGCCGCCAATGACCTTATCCAAAATGCTGATCTGATTGTTATCACTTTAGGCTTGATCGAGACCTGGATGCAGCCACGCACTGGTAACTTCTACCGGCAGATACCGCCGCCCGAGGTTTTCGAAACTATCGATGCTCGCTTTTACCGACTGGCGGTCAGGGATATCATTGATGATCATTCCCAAATTCGCGCCATCTTGAAGTCGAACACGAAGGCAGAAATTGTGCTTACTGTATCACCTGTGCCCTTACATTCTACTTTCACCCCCATGGATGTGCGTGTGGCTAACGCAAAATCGAAAAGTCGTATACGTGCAGCAGTTTCCGAATTTGTGGAGCAGTATACGGATGTGCACTATTTTCATTCCTACGAGATCGTGACTACATCAGAACAGTGGAGCGATTTCATGTTGGAGGACGGCAGACACGTCCACCCAAGAGCCGTCGATTACATTATTCAGCAGTTCCTGAAATTCTACGCCGCGAATGACGTGCCTATTCCCACTGTCAATTCGTCTTGGATTATCCTCCTCAAAAAACCAGCCCTAGAGTGGGTCCCCCCAAAAAAACTATCAGAGATAAGGTTATGGCGCGTCTGAACCACACTCGAAACCACGTGGAAAAATCATAGTGTCAACCATACTGGTTTCGATCGTCACGCCATCCCAATATTGCGCATGCTATATCCATGAGACGATAGAGAGTGTGCACAACCAGGAAAGTCCGGACATCGAGGGCAGAGTTCCAAGGTGAGTTGCAACGCTCAAAAAGCATATTGTTTATCCAAAGGGATATTTATGACTAACACGGCGATCAAGGTGGAAAACCTATCTAAATACTATACGATCGGGAGGGTTAAAAAGCGCGATACAAGACCTTCGGGGAGACGTTGACGGAGGGGATCAAGGCGCCACTACGGGGGCTGCGTATGCGAGCCAAGAAAAATTCGAACGGGAAAGAGGTGGTAGAGGATTCGATCTGGGCGCTGAAGGATGTATCCTTCGAGGTGAAGCCGGGCGAGGTCGTGGGGATCATCGGCCGGAACGGCGCGGGCAAGAGCACGCTGCTGAAGATCCTGTCGCGGATCACGGAGCCGACGACGGGGCGCGCGGACATCACGGGCCGGGTGGGGCGCTGCTGGAGGTGGGCACCGGCTTCCATCCGGAGCTGACGGGCCGGGAGAACATCTACCTGAACGGCGCGATCCTGGGCATGAAGCGCGAGGAGATCGAGCAGGAAGTTCGACGAGATCGTGGCGTTTTCGGAGGTCGAGAAGTTCATCGACACGCCGGTGAAGCGCTATTCGAGCGGGATGTACGTGCGGCTGGCCTTCGCCGTGGCGGCGCACCTGGAGCCGGAGATCTGCTGGTCGACGAGGTGCTGGCGGTGGGGGATGCGGCGTTCCAGAAAAAATGCTTGGAAACGGATGAGAGAAGTCGCACAGGAGGGGAGAACTGTGTTGTTTGTTAGCCATAATATGGCGGCGATTGCCGAAATTACTCAGCAATCTATCTGGATCGATGCTGGGGAATTGGTAATGTACGAAAATACAAAAGATGTTGTGTCATCTTACCTGCAAAATCCCTCTATCGGGCAATTCATTCCGGTTACCACGATCTGGCTTCTGAAACTAGAGTGGAGCGATACGCCACGCAAAGTGCGAACAACGTGGGTGCGATTGGTCGACGATGAAGGTGAGCAAACGACCATTTTTACTGAGGAGAAGCCGATCAGTATTGAACTAGGGATTTCTGTGCAGTCTTCGGTATCCAGCATCCAGATGGGATGCGGGATCGTTCGAGTGGACAGAAACATTGAACTTTTCGCTGTCCCATCAAAGGAGATCAAGTCCAATTTTTTGCCTGGGGAGTATGTGACCAAAGTTAAGATCGATCCGAATTACCTTAGAGAGGGTTTGTATTCGATAAATATCAAGCTGTTTGCGGATGGTATGCGACAAGAATTATTGAGGGAAGTAATCAGATTCTCCCTTACGAGAGATATTACTTCTTTAGGTTCTGCTGCGGCTTACCAGAGATGGGTCAATGGACCGCTATATTTTGATTACGAATGGGATGTGTTGAAGAAACAGCCCTGATTGCTTTACCTAGGAATTACTAAAAAGAAAGATTTGCCGTATGAATGTTCTGGTTATCTGCGAGGTCGGCTCTGTTCATGATGGAAGCCTGGGAAATGCAAAACGGCTCATCGATTTAGCGTCTCAACTTGGGAGCGATGAGGTAAAATTTCAAACTCACATCGCCGAGGAAGAGACCTTGTATTCAGCTCCTTCTCCAGAATATTTCAAAGATAAAGTCAATTTCGAGTATTTCAAACGGACAGGCTTCTCTGAAAGACAATGGAGAGATTTGAAGCAATATAGCCTGGAAAATGGACTCGAATTCATTTCGTCTCCCTTCTCTCAAGCTGCGGTTGAACTCCTGGAAAGAATTGGTGTCAGTCGATATAAGATAACTTATCGGGTGAAATCACAAATTTGCAGATGATCCAAACTGTTGCCCAAACGGGCAAACCAATCATTTTATCATCCGGAATGAGCAGTTGGAGCGAACTAGATGCAGCTGTCGAAACCTGCCTGAGACATCACGACAGACTAACCATACTCCAGTGCACGTCAAAATACCCCTGCCCGTATGAGGATGTAGGTCTAAATATCATGATGCAAATGAAAGACCGGTATCAATGCCCAGTGGGATTATCTGATCACACTATGACTATCTATGCATCATTAGCGGCAGTTGCACTTGGCGCCTTCTCTGATTGAGAAGCGTTACGAACATTCAGCAGAGCGATGTATGGGAGTGACGCATCACATTCACTCGAGCCAGGTGAAATGGCGGACCTAATTCGAGGTGTTCGGGCGATTACAACCATGCTATCTTCACCAACAGACAAGGATAAGCAGGCGCAATCATTGGCGGGGATGAAGACAGTTTTCGAGAAAAGCGTGGTTTCTTTGCTGGATATTCCAGCTGGAACGTATCTCGATGAGAATATGATCGGGTAAAAAGAGCGGGAACCGGTATACCGGCAAATCAATATTCTCAATGGTACTTGGCGAACGCGCAAAATATGATCTGCCCAAAGATCATCTGATTTCATTTGATGAGTTGTCTGAATAACTGAGAGGGGAAAATGAGGAAAATTTGCGTTGTGATTGGATCTCGTGCGAATTACAGCAGTATCAAGTCTGTAATGATGGCGATATTAGCACATCGAGATCTTGAGCTTCAAGTGGTCGCATGTGCATCGGCGTTGATCGACCAGTACGGAAAAGTGGCAGATCAGATTGAGCATGACGGATTCACTATTCATGAGAAGGCTTATTTCCTGATAGAGGAGAAAATCCAACAACAATGGCTAAGTCGACCAGGCTGGGGTTGTTGGAGTTACCAACCGTATTTGATCGATTACAGCCTGATATTGTACTCACCGTTGGTGATCGCTATGAAACCATGGCAACAACCCTTGCGGCTGCTTACATGAATATCCCATTGGCACATACGATGGGTGGTGAAGTATCCGGAACGATAGATCAGAGCATTCGCCATGCTGTTACTAAATTTGCACATATCCATTTCCCAGCCTGCTCTGAAGCCAGGGATCAGATTATTAAAGATGGGCGAACCGCCAGAAACAGTACACTTAGTGGGCTGCCCAAGATCGATCTGGTAGCGGATGTTCTGAATAATACCCACGGGTTATTCGGAGAGATCGCATCTGAGGGTGTAGGAGATGCCATTGATACGGACAAACCGTTTCTAATGGTCTCTCAACATCCTGTTACTACAGAATTTGGGGCAGGCGAAAATCAAATAACCGAAACGCTTGGGGCTGTGCACGATCTAGAAATTCCCACCATCATTCTGTGGCCAAATTCGGATGCGGGTTCAGAAGATATTTAAGAGGGATCAGAAAGTTTAGAGAGAGACATGGGATTAAGAATATCCACTTATCAAAAAGCCTCTCTGTTGAAACTTATATCAGGTTAATGAAACGGACAAGCTGCCTTGTGGGCAATTCCAGCAGTGGGATCCGTGAAGGCGCATTCATCGGAACGCCGGTAGTGAATATTGGAACAAGACAAGATCGGAGGCAAAGAGGAAGCAATGTCATAGACGTCGGCTATAACACGGGAGGAAATCAAGCTGGCAATATTGTGGCAGCTTGGCAACGGCGAATGCCCTCCGAGCCGATTTATGGGGACGGGAATGCCGGTCCAAAATAGCGAACATCCTTGTGGATTGTCCATTGTATGCGCAAAAACAGATCACATATTAATTCTTTCACTTTAGAGGAGAACAATGGAAATCCTTGGGGTAGTACCAGCGAGGGGGGGCTCAAAATCGATACCGCAGAAAAACCTGGCTGATCTAGCCGGTAAACCCTTGCTGGCATACACGGCTGAATGCGCTCTAAAGAGCAGTGGATTTTAACCGTGTGATTCTCAATACTGATGATGCAGAAATCGCCTGGGTGGGAGAAGATACAGATTAGAGATACCCTTTTTACGCCCGACAGAGCTAGCCGCAGACCACATTCTCATACAACCTGTCCTCAAACATATGCTTGTATGGTTAAGTGAAAACGAGGGGTATCATCCAGACGCTCTTGTATTATTACAACCCACATCCCCCTTTCGATTACCAATCCAGATCGATCAATCCGTGGAGCTGTTTAGAAATTTTAAGGGCTGGAACGGTGGTAAGTGTAGTTGAGGTGCCACATAACTTTGTTCCCAATTCCCAAATGGTATTGATCAATAAGACACTTGTACCATATCAGGATGATGCAAGTATCACCTTGCGCAGACAAGAGAAACCGACACTTTACGCAAGAAACGGACCTGCTATACTGGTCGTGAACTTGAGGAAATAGCTCAAGCAGGTTTATACTCTTGAAATACCTATCCATTCATGATCGATGGAAATCTGTTCAATGGATATCGATTCGTTATGAAGATCTTCTGATTGCTCGCTATTTATATCCATTATGGCGGGAGCAATATTTTTCCAAATTAATAGGGTGAAATCTTTAATGACTCGTCAATTGAGGACAAGGCTGGTTTAATGGCTGATCATTCAAGCTACGCCCCTGTTGTTGTTTTTTACGACTTAGACAAGATATCTTTCACGGGATTTGACTCAAGTGGCCAATGAATTCGTGGACGGCGATACGATCCACGTCCTTCGGAGCGACGTAATATGGCCTGACAAACAATCTTTCAGTATACAGTCGCTAAAGTTAGAAGAAATTGATGATGATCGATCAGCAATTTATCGAAATGCCTTGATGAATACTATGGATGACAATATTCGGTTCATCAGAAATAACAAGATCGCATCCTGGATGACAACTTATCGAGGAGTTGATCTACTGGAAATCGCGAGGTATGAATGGTTTTACGCTACATCTCGCCTAACTCACCTGAATTGGGTTGCCAGTCAATTTAATAAAGATATATTCACCGGTAAAACTGGTCGTGGTTCTCGAATTGAGTGCCCCTGATGAGAGTATCCAGAATTTGGAGGAAATGTCTAGCTCTCATAGGACTAGTATAGAAGTTAAACGATTGCCTATTGGTGCTAAGAAAGATATCACCGAACCCCAAGCAGGCAGATGGCTGTACTGGCGAGCCGGATTAAGTCGTATCAAAAAGGATCTTATCAAGGCTGTGCAACCAGGGGGGAGAAACTCGAAAAAAGATATAGTTGACGTACCCGATAAAATACGGATTATGTTTGCAGAGAATTTTCCGAATAGTGCAAAGATATCGGCTTCAGTTAGCAGAGCTCTAAGGAGAAATGAGGATATCCAAGTCAATATTCTGGCAACTAACCCAGCCGTCATTGATGCCGTGAGCGAAATGTGCGATGCAGATTTATTAGACCAAACAACATCACGGATGGGTTGGGCTGAGATCATTCTAAGAAAGATACTGACTCTATTATTCGTATGGTTAATGGGATGCAGGCAACTCCAGAAACGGTTTGCTGCGGAAAATCAGATCAATTTATTTATCAGTAGGCGGCAAAAAATTGCGGCTGCCAAGTCGATCATGAGAGCGATACAGTATACCGGCCAGTTTGATAAAGCTATCCAAAAATACAGACCGCATCGAATAGCCACGACGAGCATTAATGGTTGTTTTGCCAGAGCCCCGATGTCTCTCGCAAAGAAATATGGAATCCCAACATATTTCATACAGCATGGCTTGACCTATTTTGAGAGCTACGAGATGCGAGTATTACAGGATTATGCGATTGTTTGGGGGGATTACTCAAGAGAAAAATGATATCGTTTGGCAACTACAACCCTGAGAAAATTTTCGTCACAGGATCGATCAAGTTTGATGAAATCGAGGGTAAGTACAAGGACAAGACTAACAGCAAATCTGCCCCGAGCACGTTAAAGGTTACCTATTTTCCGTCATTGAGCGGAGGGTCTACTGTGTCCACAACAGCTTCTGATTGGATGCTGGGAGTTATATGGGAGGCAGTTAGAAAATTACCCAATGCTGAACTTACGGTGAAGCTGAAAGCATCTGACAATCATAAAGTATATAACGATTATGAAACTGAAGGATTGGTGAAACTCAACCGCAGTTATGATGCAACACAGATCATCATAGATTCTGATATTGTTATCGTTTCCACATCAACAGTTGGATTAGAAGCCTGCGCATTAGCACGTCCTTTAATTGTGCTTACACTGAAAGGGGTTCAAGTCAGCGAAATATACCAAGAATATGGCGCTGCACTTTTTGCATCCTCACCGGAAGATCTCGTTGTTTGCTTAACCTGAGCTAAGGGAGGATGAGCACATTCTCCAACAGATCGGAATTGGGCAAAAGAGGTTAGCGCAAGACTTGTTCGATGGATGCGTTCCAGGAGTAGCACAGCGGATTGCCCAATTTATCACTCAACCCAACTAAGAACTTGATAACTACAAGAAGAAAGTCACTCCGATCCTTATGGGTCATATTCTGGTAAGTATCATCACCCCCTCGTTCAATAAGAGCCGCTTCATTGCGAAAACGATCCAAAGCGTGACCGCTCAGGAGTATCCTAAGATCGAGCACATCATTATCGATGGTGCTTCGACAGATGGGACCCGGGAGATCCTGGCGAGGTATGCGAACCTGACCTGGGTATCCGAAGCGGATCGGGGGCAATCCCACGCATTGAATAAAGGCTTTAAGATGGCGAAGGGAGAAATCTTGGGTGGTTGAATGCAGATGACACCTACCTTCCCGAGGCGGTGAAGACTGCCGTCGATGTATTTGAGAACAACCCCGCGATTGATATCGTATATAGCGATTTGCGGGTGATTGATGAAGAAGACAAGCCTGTACGCCTTGCAAAGGGTGAGCCATTCGATCTGAATAGCCTGCTGCGGAAAAATATGGTGAAACAGCCAACGGTGTTCATGCGGCGTAGCGTCTACGAGACGACAGGGGAGATCGACGAAAGCCTGCACTTTGTGATGGATTGGGAATACTGGCTACGAGCCGGGTTGAGGGCGAAGTTCCTTTACCTGGCAGATGCCCTACTCGCCAACTTCCGGCTATGCCCAGGGACCAAGAGCTTTGATGTGCCCCCGGAATTCCATCGAGAGTGGGTGAACGTGCTGGATGGGTAACTCACAATTCTGATTATGCAGGGGTCGCGCGCCAGTCAATCCTGGCAGCCCGAAGGACAACGGAGGGAGCATATTACCTCTCCAAAGCAGCAGAATGCAGCCGAAACCGGGATAGGAAAGGCGCGGCAGGTTACCTGATGAAGTCATTTGGTAAAGATATTCGATTATCAATACACCCCGGAAATTGGGTTTATGCTCTTGGGTCTTCAACATGAGACGGTATTGATCTATCAAAGAAGCGAACATGAGTAGAGACATTGAGATCGATTACCGCCGTTACAGCCAAAAACCAGGAAACACAGGGCGCTACATTGGAAAAGCAGCCTCGAATGCGGGATTTCGAGCCGTGCTCCTCTACAATCGGGGTATGGTTCAGAAAGCGTCGGGTGAGACTCCTCCCGGGTGTGATCGAAAGGATTATGCATCACGCCTGTCACTGCTGGATCAGCCTGGGAGCGGAGATTGGGCCGGGGTTGCTCATCGCACATGTAGGAGGAATCGTGGTGGTGGGCAAACACGAATAGGGGCTAACTGTGATATCCGACAGAACGTAACTTTCGGGGGAAACTTCAATAAAAAGGATGAAGCAGGTCGCTCACAGCCATGGTGGGGGATAATGTCTCGTTTGGCGCCGGCGCGGTCTACCTGGGACCGGTGCGTGTGGGCTCGAATTCGATTGTGGGCGCGAATAGTGTGGTGACGCGCGACGTACCCGAGAATGTGATTGTATTTGGCGTGCCGGCTAAGTCATTAAAGAGCGATGGGGAGTGGAAACAGGGCGCGAGCTATAATGAAGGTGCTATATGTACAACCTGGGCGTGGAATCGGCGGGGCAAAGGTGAGCCTGACACACTTGGTGCGGAACCTGGTGCAAACGCAAGATCGCACGTGGTATTATCGCCACCCGAAGAGGCCGAGTATTCCCAGGTACTGGCAGAAGGTGTAAAAAAAATCCATTATGTTTATTTGCCAGGCTGGCAAAAACAAGCACTTACAGGTGTAAAAGCGAAAGCGGATGCTTTTTCCGGTTAAAAAGCGGGTGGTACGTGAAGCCAGCTCTGCAGATTGCGAGGATCATACGCAATGAACACATAGATCTGGTGCACACGAACAACAGCATCAGCCCGGTGGGGGCTTTGGCGGCATATTTGAGCCGGAGACCGCATATATGGCATGTGCGCGAACCCCTGGGCGTTCATGGGCAATTCCAACTTTCCCCGAGCGATTCCATCTCGGCGTGGACGTTGGATCATCTCAGCCGGAAGATCATCTGCAACTCGGATTACACAGCCGGTTTTTTTCGACAGAGAGGCATCCCAGTTCAGGTTATCATGAATGGTATCGACCTAGAGAATTTAAGCGGTCACGGGGTAATGGCTTGAGAATGCGCGAAATGCTCCAGCTTCCTAATGATGTACCCTTGATCGGTATGGTGGGCAGCCTAGGGGCAGAATGGAAGAATCACAACAAATTCTTACTAGCGGTTCGCTGGTTGGACAAACATCTACCCGGATGCCGATATGTCATTTATGGAGGAAGCAATAACATGGAAGCCAGCCCCTATACCCGATCTTTGAGGCGAATGACGGAAGACCTGGGGATATCCGGGTCCGTTACATGGGCGGGCTTCATCACAGATGTGCCGGGGATGATGGGCTCCCTGGACATCCTGGTGCATCCAACGGCTAACGAGGGGTCGGGCAGGGTGGTGATGGAGGCAATGGCGGCTGGGACGCCTGTGGTGGGGGTGCGGGCGGGCGGGGTGAGCGAGCTGATCGAGGATGGGATCACAGGCTTGTTGGTGGAAGATAACGATGAGAAATCCCTGGGAGAGGCGGTATTAAAAACTGCTGAATGATCCGGTGCTTCGCAGCCGCATCAGCCAAGCTGCCAGGCAATATGCGTTCGAGCAATTCTCCCACGAACGCACGGCAAACGAAGTAAAGACGATCTACCAGGAGATCATTCAAGAGCAGCAGTGAAAGGGAATGCCGGTCCGGTAATGAGAGCTGAAGAGTCGCTAGCATCACAGAAACACATGAAGGAGAGCTTCCGCCTGCTGATTCACCACCATAACATCGCCTACTTGGACGAAGATGGGTCGATCTGGCTTTCTTCTTGGATTGGACGCTGGGTCAATGCACTGGCAGAATATGTTGCGGAGATCGGCTTGCTGTTGCACCAGAGCTCTGAGCATCTACCACAGCAGGATACGCCTGTATCGCGGGAGAACGTGCAACTGTTCAGCCTGGGACCCCCTGGAAAAGTCGTAAATCGCATCCAGCGCGTGCAGCGCATCAAGAGCGCCTGCAAACAGGCAGGCGCACAGGCGGATGGGTTACTCATCCGGGGCATCACTCCCCGGCAACATACCGTGTGGGAGAACACGCCCACAGAAAAAAAAGCATTTCTCCTGGTGGGAAGCCTGAAGAGCCGGCCGAGATTATCCCTCTCGCCTAAACATCTCTTGATCTATTTCCGAATGCAGCAGCGCAAGCGCGAATTCTAAGATGGCGCGAATGGGAACAGAATTGCTGGCTAACTCTCCGGGCTTGGTGACCGAGCTAAAGGAGGGTTATGGATACACAGCGCAGTTCACCCCAACCAACAGCGTGCGCCGGGATGAATTTATCCCGCTCAAGGTGCGACCCGTCGGAAGACCATGGAAACTGCTTTATTGTGGCAGGTTGGATTTCGAGAAGGGATTAAGTGAACTGTTCCAGGCTGTGGCGATACTGAAGGAGCAAAACCTGGCCGTCCAACTGGATATGATCGGCGCCACCAGCAATACAGTTTATCCACAACTCCGGGAGCTGGGCAACCGCCTTGGAATCGACAGCGTTATCCAATGGCGTGGATTAATCCCTTACGGACCTGAGCTGTTCAGCTACTACCAGAGGCAGATGCACTGGTGCTGCCATCTTATTCCGAAGGCTTTCCGATCGTGATCTGGGAAGCGGCTGCCAACTGCTGTCCGGTGATCACGACGAACGTGGGGGGCATACCAGAATTATTCGAAGGTGATAAACATGGATTGCTTGTACCTCCGAAGGATGTAGATGCTATTGTAAGAGCGATCCACCAGATGCTGGGTGATGAGCGTTTGCGGACGGAGGTGGTGGAGAGCGCTTACAACACGCGTCTGAATACACGGCTGAAGCGTGCGCCGGGCGGATGGCTGCCACGCTAGCCGAATTATGGAGTAAAAATGCAGAAATCGTACACCACACAGCTCACTGAACGTCCCAGGGGAGGTGGAGCAACCCATATTCATCCTGAGGGGACGGAGCGAGCACGGCGAAGATCCGGGGAAACTCCTGCCTGCTATCCTCCGTGGCTGTGTACTTATTCAATTTGTGGATCCCACCACGGTTCTATCTGGAACCACGCTGGTACATGCTGCTAGCCTTCGCGGGATTTGTATATTTGTACCAGCGAAAGAGACTGGATCTCAAAGCTGCAAGCATTTACTGGATTATTAGCGGTATTTCGCTGCTTGGCGCTATCTTAGCACTTATCAGAACACCCAATTTCGAGCTTTCCTTGTATAACACTGCAGGAATGGTGATTGGGATGGCGACAATGCTACTGTTTATACCGACTTTCTCTACTCCACTCGCAAGGAAGGCAATGTTGATCTCCCAAACCCTAGTCGGTTTAGCTTGGATGGTTGAAGTTCAAAGATTAATTGACTCACAGGGAGTATATACAACAATACATTTTTTCGGCGTGGATGATAAGAATAGAATATCGATGTGCATGGCAATGGCAAGTACAACATTATTTTCCTTTGCGGTTTTATGGAAACCAAATTCTCCGATAACGAAAAAGTGGGCTTTGTTATTCAGGTTGGCTGCGTTGGTATTCGGTTTCTATTTGATATATACTCTTACGTTAACTTATTCAAGGAGCGGGTTACTGACAGCGTTATTAGGCGCTGTTGCTGTCATAATTGTATATGCCTTAAGTGTTAGAGGAATGATCTCGGGTTGTTCAATTCGCCGCTGGAGTTATAGTTGTTACATTGGTTGGTTATATCGGGTTTCCAAGTGTGCTCAAAACAACGCCTAAATGGGATCAATTTTTCGAGAATATGGATAATATCGAAAAGGTTGAGAGCTATAATATTCGCAGAGAGCTAATAGATAAAGCACTGTCAATTATTAAGAGAATCCTTTTGTCGGTATTGGAGTTGGTAATTCAAAGCCAACATATTTTACAGGTGAAAAACACTTGATTCGTGGATTAATTCATAATGGATACCTATCCTCATGGGCTGAACTTGGAATATTGGGCTTTATCAGCAACATATTGTTTGTTGTCGCGTATGCAAACTTTGTATTTAAGCGGTTTAAATTCTCAAATTGGGTTGATCAAATTTGGCTGATATTATTTATCCCATTTTTTGTCGGTATGTTTTTCCTTGATATTGGTACTTATACGCAATTCATGTTGGTAGTGCTTGCAGGACTATATTACCAACTGCAAGTAAAGTGACATTTCTTAAACAAATCTCACGCTTTAAAATTCATCCACGGAAAACAAAATTGAGTCAATCACTCAGATTGGGATTTCATTATCATACCCCTGCCTATGCATCCGAGGGGGGAGCGATCAAGCTACCAGGATATCTAGGGTGTTTTCTCGACAGCATCTCAGAGAGATGTACGTCTGTTACTTGTTTCTTGCATGAAATAGATATTAAAAATATTGATCAAATGGATTACCAGGTCCGTTCTAAGAATTTGTCATTGGTAAGCCTCGGTGGAAAGGGAAGTGTCCCGAAAAGAATGATATTTGCGAATGCGATAGCCTCGCCGGTACGCGAAAATCGAGTGAGATCTGGACCTAATGATGGTTCGTGGTCCGACACCGTTGCTCCCCGCCGTTGTCAGGGCTGCTGGTAATCTTCCAACGGCGCTGCTACTGGTGGGCGATTATGTGACGGGGATCGACGACCTGCCGCAGCCAGGCTGGCGCAAGGAGCTGATCCGGCTATGGGCGGAGTGGAATAAACGCGAACAGACTAAGGCGGCGCAACACAGCCTGACGTTCGTCAATAGCCATAAGCTGTATGAGGAGCTGCGACCGCAAGTTCCAGATCTGGTCGAAACACGGACAACCACCGTTAACCGCCTCGGATTTTTACGAGCGAGAAGACACATGTGATCAGTCGCCCTATCACCTGCTGTACACGGGCCGATTGGACCGACGGCAAAGGGCTGGCGGATATGGTGTCGGGCACTCGATTTGTTGATTGAAGGAGCATAGCTACGATGCTTAGTGCTGGACATTGTGGGATGGCCGGTGCCGGGTGACCCGATCCTGCGAGGAGGTGATGGGTCAGGCGCGGGAGATGGGGCTGGAGGGGCGAGTCGGTCTATCACGGGTTCAAAGCCTCTGGGTGAAGAACTCTTTGCTTATTACTAAGAAGGCCGACATCTATGTCATCGCGTCGAGGTCTTCTGAGGGATTCCCGCGCACGATCTGGGAAGCCATGGCGCATTGCCTACCGGTGGTGGCGACCAAGGTGGGATCAATTCCTGCTTTTATCGAAGGCGCGGCTGTAGCTGGTGGAGCCAGGAAACCCGGAAAAACTGGCAAGATGGTATCCAGCAGCCTGATCGACGAGCCGGTAACGACCGCAAAGCGCTGATCCGAAGGGGGCTTGGCGCTGGCGCGCGAGAACACACTGGAGGCTCAGGCGGATCAAATGGTATTTGAGATGGAAGCGATTGGCTGGAAACCAGGCAGCGATGAACAATTTCAGACGCGAAGCCTGCGCTATGATTGGCCTCTACACTTCCTGCTTTTCCTGACGAACTGGCTGCCGGATAACGTGAAATTTCACAAGCTGAGGGGGGCGATGATACGCCCATTTCTGGGGTCGTGCGGGGATGGGTTGGAAGTTGGGCGAAACGTCAACATTATACGATCCAGCCCGGATCCAAATTGGAACCAATGTGTATCATCGCATACGGTACTTGGGTTATGGGCTCTGGCCAGGGGTCAAAATCTGGATCTTGGACGAAGTGATGTTTGGACCCCATTGCATCGTAGTTTCAAGCGAGTCATACGAGAATAAACGGTTCGTTTCGTTACGGGGACTTAAAATCGGCTCCTGTGGCGATCGGTAAAGGGAGTCATGGTTGGGAGCACACGTGGTGGTTACAGCGGGCAGCAATATCGGCAAGGGGGCGCTCATCGCAGCCGGAGCGGTGGTCACCAGCGAAATTCCTGGCGACGTCCTGGCAGGGGGCTTACCGGCGCGCGTGTTAAAAACGATTTCTGACGAGTGATTCAGGTAAAGATGCCCGGATTTATTATTCATTTCCAATATTTTGTCCAAGCAAGTAGGCACACGGAGTGTTGGAGAGGAGTTGAGCGAAGCCTTACGGGCGAATGGCTGGCGGATTTCCGCGGCGTCCCATTACAAAGGACGCATCCCTTGATTGATCGACATGGTCTCGGCTGTCATCCGATATCGAAGCCATTATGACATTGCCTATGTGGAAGTTTACAGTGGACAGGCTTTTGCCTGGGCGGAGGCAACGAGTATTTTCCTGCGCAGATTAAAAAAACCTCACGTTCTCTGCCTGCACGGGGGAGGGCTACCTAATTTTACGCATAGATGGCTCTGGGCGAGTACAGCGCTTGCTCTCCCAAGCAAGTCGGGTGACCACTCCTTCGCGAAAAATTCAAGAGCAACTGGCATCCGTTGCGATCTGACATCATCTATATCCCCAATGCTATCCACGTATGCAATTATCCTTTCCGTTTACGTAGCCAGCCCGATCCCATACTTCTTGCTGGCTACGCGCTTTTCACAATATCTACGATCCCGAAACAGCAATTCGAACGCTGGCGTCCCTGGTCAGCGGATATTCCCAAAAGCCTCATTGACTATGATCGGTCCCGATAATTTTGATGGACCACATTGCAGGCTGCCAGCGATTTAGCAAGGGAGCTTCAGGGTAGACAGATCATTTGAGGATTGTCGGTGCTGTAGGCAAAAAGCGAAGTGCCTGCCTGGCTGGATCGAGGCGAAATATTCTTAAAATACAGCACGAGTTTTCGAAAGTTTTGGTATCGCAGTCATGGAGGCGGCAGCCTGCGGTTTGCCTGTGGTCTCGACGGACAGCGGGAGAGATGCCCTACCTGTGGGACAATGGAGGGGAGGTACTCCTAACGCCAGTTTCTGACCCACAGGCGATGGCAGATGCCCATGCAGCGTGCTGAACCACACCTGGCATGGCGGAACAAATGACGGTAAGAAGCGCGCAAGAAGGCGGAAATGCATGATTGGTCCATTATTCTGCCGCAATGGGAAGATTTATTCCACGAAATGGCGCGGGACTGATTAGGGCAAGTATTTCTTACCTGATTGACTGACAAATTTCATGTGATCTCCAAGCGGAGAGCGGACAGAGTTGCACCGGGGTAGCGGCCTGAGCCTTGGAAGCAAAGACAGGAAAAGGATCAGGTCCAGGCTCCAGCCAAAAGAAGGACAGCAGGAAATTGAGATGAGCCAGGGCATGACGAATCCAACGCCAACCGATCTGGAAATAGCTCAAGCCACGCTGCCAGTGGGTATCAATCTGGGTGCGCAGACCCAGGGTAACCACGGCCGTGCCAGTGCTAACCAGATAAAGTGTCGTTGTGG
This sequence comes from uncultured Chloroflexia bacterium, assembly GCA_963702535.1. Lineage (GTDB taxonomy): Bacteria > Chloroflexota > Anaerolineae > Anaerolineales > UBA4823 > CAVPDG01. The sequence continues at coordinate 29,280 of CAVPDG010000011.1, forward strand.
CCAAGACCAACCCCAAGCGAGCCAGGGCATCGGCATCGCGAATTTCGCCGGACTCCAACTGAAAACCAGCCGATTTGTCATCCAGAAAATTTTCTTCCAGGTCAAAACGCAGGCCATATTCATCAAAAGTATGCAAATCAGTCGGATCATCACTGAGAATGGCCCATTCTTCATAGCCATTGCTGGTCTGCACATGCGCCAGGGCCAGATGAACTGGGCCAAACTGACGGTCCGTAATCCACACTTTATGCAGAAACAAAGCCTGTCCTTTGGCTGGCATCAGACGACCCACACTGAGCGAAGGTTTACTGACCCGATAGATGCGCAGCGATTTTTTCAAGCGGATGCGAAAGCCCCAGCCCAGATCACGCACCGCACAAAACAGGTCATTATCGTCAAAGCCACGATCCGCCAACAGGATCACCGGACAATCTTTGGGCAAGATCGCGGCGGTTCTTCAGAATGGACTTGTACTTCTCAAACGCCACCATCGTACTCTGCTGCTTCAAAATCACCCAACTCAACGGCAGCGCTCGACCGCGATAGATCAGCGCTATCCGCACCAGAACAAATTCATCCCACAAACTGCTGCTATCCAGAGCCAGATAAATCTTGTGCCCTTTCCAATCCGCAAAGGCTGTTTGCGCCAACGCTTGTAGATCTCCGCATGGCACGATCTTGGCGTTTTTCAGCCAGCGCCCAAACTGCCGCTGCTTGCTCGCCGCCTGCGCTTCCCCAAACCGATGCACACCCCACTTGCTCAAGTGAACGCTTTTTCTCCAAAAGCACTCCCACAATCGCCCAGGCAAATGTGATCAGGCAACGCATATCATGAAATCGAACTTTGCTATTCACAAGCATTTCAATTATGGTACGATAAAGTCTGAGGCTGTCCGACATGGCTCTTCTCCTGTGGTCGTTTTGTCTGGCGACTTAACTTTGCCACAGTTTGAGCTTGTTGATAGCCTCTTTATGTTAATTTTGTCAGTCAATCAGGGATTATTACCATAAATCACCAAATTTATTTATGATTAAATCATTCCTTCAATCTAGTGAAAGACATATACACAATGCTTACCGGAAATGGATTCGTCCACATTTTCGTGAACTCAATTTACAAAGGCTGAAACTATTGTGGTTTGGATGGGGATATTTACCGTTAATAAGTTTACACTCTCTACGCTTTCTCTCGCGGATAAAGATACTCATTGAATTTATCAGAATCGATTGGCATGTGGTGCATGCACACAAGCCTTGTGAGATTGTGCGGGTTTGTGAAGCAATTGCTGAACGCCGAGCATTTCCAGGAGAGATCGTTGTGGAAGCTGGATGTTGGAAAGGAGGAAGTACGGCGAAGCTTAGCATACTCTGTGATTTATTCGGGTATGAATTGTGGATCTATAACTCATTTCAAGGGGTAGAAGCAGTTTATGAAGGTGGATATAACTTCACTGGTGAATATGCTGCTGCGCAAGATGAAGTGCGAAATAATATCCAGCATTTTGGATGCCTGCAGGTATGTACGATAACAAGCGGTTGGTTTAAGGATACTCTTGCTCTAGCGCCAATTACCCGACCGATCCGGCTGGCATATATCGATTGTGATCTCGCAAAAGGGACAAATGAAGTGTTGGAAGGTATTATCCCGGGACTTGTCCAGGATGGAGTTATTTTCACACAAGATTATCATATCCGATCGGTACGTAATTTGCTGCAAGATCATCATACGTGGTGCTCATTAAGAAAACCGATGCCAGAGATTACCGAACTTTGCGCACATCTGGCGAGTTTACAATTCAATTAAGAATAGTGTGTTTTTATTAACCTCATGGATATGTTAAAAATTCTATCACCACTCCCCATATTTGGTCAAAGTCGCCTCGGCAAGCCTGCGGGGCTACAACCTGAGGCGCTGGCGCTACGGGGAGGCGACGGCTGAGCTGGCGAGGCAGGCTGAGGAGCGAGAGAGCTGGGAGGCGGAGCGCTGGAAGGCTTGGCGGGAGGAGCGGCTGGGATGCCTGCTGGAACGTGCGGCAAGGAGCGTGCCCTTTTACCGGCAACAGTGGGAAGAGCGACGGCGAAGGGGCGACCGGGCAAGCTGGCAGTACCTGGAGAACTGGCCCGTGCTGGAGAAAGCGAGCCTGCGCAAGGATCCGCGGCAGTTCCTGGCGGAAGACTGCGATGCGGGGAAGATGTTCGCCGACCACACGAGCGGGACGAGCGCCACGCCGCTGACGGTGTGGCTGAGCCGCGCCGCGGTGCAGTATTGGTACGCGCTGTTCGAGCGGCGCTGGCGCGGCTGGTACGGGGTAAGCCGCTTCGACCGCTGGGGGATCTTGGGCGGGCAACTGGTGACGCCGGTGGGGCAGGCGCAGCCGCCGTTCTGGGTGTGGAACGCGGGGCTAAACCAGCTCTACCTTTCATCCTATCACCTCGCGCCGGTGAATATCCCGGCGTACCTGGAGGCGATCGAGCGCCACCGCCTGGTGTACCTGTGGGGCTATACGTCTTCTTTGTACGCGCTGGCGTACGAGGCGCTGCGCCTGGGCAGGCGCCTGCCGCTCAAGGTGACGATCAGCAACGCCGAGCCGGTGTACGATTACCAGCGGCAGGCGATCGAAGCGGCGTTCGAGTGCCCACTGCGCGAGACGTACGGGCTCTCGGAAGCGGTGGCGGCGGCAAGCGAATGCGAGGCGGGCAAGCTGCACCTGTGGCCCGAAGCCGGGATCGTGGAGGTGCTGGAGGGGGATAGCCCGGTGCGGGCAGGGGAGACAGGCGATCTGGTCTGCACGGGGCTGTTCAACGCGGATATGCCGCTGATCCGCTACCGGGTGGGCGACCGGGGCAGCCTGGCGGCGGAAGGCGAGGCGGCGTGCGCCTGCGGGCGCAGCCTGCCGCTGCTGCGCTCGATCGAGGGCAGGGTGGATGATGTGCTCTACACACGGGACGGCAGGCGCATCGGCAGGCTGGACCCGGTGTTCAAGGCGGATATGCCGATTGTAGAGGCGCAGATCATCCAGGAGAGCCTGGACAGGGTGCGCATCAAATACGTGCCGGCGGAGGGCTACACTGCCGCGACGGGTGAGATGATTGCCCAACGGCTGCGGGAGCGCATGGGAGAAGTGGATGTGACCCTGGAGGCGGTGGCGGAGGTGCCGCGCAGCACGGCAGGCAAGTTCCGGGCGGTGATCTCGCAGGTGAGAGGCGATGACTGAGGGCAAGGGTCGCGCGGTTGTGGCTTGCCGGGGTGCTGCTGGTATTCTTGCTGGGCGGGATGACGGCGTGGCGCATCACGCAGGCGGATCTGCCGGGCAGGTTAAGGCTGAACCTGGTGGGATTAAAGCTGCTGCGGCAGGGGGAGGAGAGCCAGGTGGAAGCCAACCTGATGGGGTTGGCGAGCAAAGACTGCCATGCGGCGTGGCTTCTTGGCATGGCCAGCTACTACTTAGGTCATACCGAACTGCGAGATGTTGCATGGAAAGAAGCACTGCAGTGCTCCAGAGTCTATCGGGAGGAAGTGGAAATATTTGCACCAGAACGGGAAGACCTGGCTAGACTTGCCGTTGAGCTTTATCCTGAAGATTTTGATAGTTGGTTCTGGTTGGCAAGGATCTCAGCAACCTCTAACCCTGAAATGGCAGCGCGTTACACATGGAGGGGGTTGGAAGATTCTCCCCATAATCGAGAAGGGTGGCGGATGTTAAGTGATACTTTAGCAAAGCTGGATCCGAAACAAGCCTTGGCAATGTATGAAGAATTTGGGATAGGAAATATAGGGAACCACGATTTGCTTAACCGAGATGAAATCGCTGTTCCAGTTAGCTCGAATAATGACAAAGATTGCTCCGGAAGAAGCGGTGGAACTCTACCGACAGGGGTTTAAACTAAATCCGTTCGATGGAATACGCTGGAGGGAGCTGGGGGATATCCTTCGGGAAAAGGATCCAAAGGCAGCCATTGATGCCTACTTGAAATCTTGTTATAACGGTGATCCTGGTTGGAATGGATGTTATTTGGCGGGACGAACGTCCGAAGAGATAGGGGATATCTCAAATGCGATTCGATACTATCGTTTCTCCGACTGGGGAGTCGCCAGAGAGAGAGCTAACCAGCTCGAATCCCAGCTAAATGGAACTCCAACTCCCTAGTAACAGGCTTGTGATATATGAATATTAACAGGAAGATAATAAAGAAAGAAGTTATTGCGGATAAGGCAAGTATTAATCCAGCAGTACACGAGAAATATTCGCGGTTTAACCCTTCTTACCTTTTCTTGATGCAACAAATAGAGAGATCGACGATCAATCTTCTTCTGCGGCAGGGTATATCTTCGTTAGACGCATATAATATTTTAGAGATAGGATGCGGAAGCGGGGGAATCTTATTGGATTTTTTAGGATTTGGGGCGGATACGAAGCGATTATTCGGAATCGATATTGCATTGGATAGATTAGGTTTAGGGCATAAGCGTAATCCGCGTTTCAACCTTACAGGGGCGGATGGGGGATCATTACCTTTCTCTTCCGACACTTTCGACATTGTGCTTCAGTATACTGCATTCACATCTATGCTTGATGCTGGAACAAGAATCCAGGCTGCTCAAGAGATGATGCGCGTAGTTAAGAAGCCAGAAGGCCTAATAATCTGGTATGACTTTTGGATCAATCCAACGAACCCTAATACTCATCCGATCCGGATAGCAGAGATCCGCGATTTGTTCCCGAAATGTAAATTTGATTTTCATAAAGTGACCCTTGCTCCGCCAATCAGCCGGAGGATCTTACCACTATCCTGGATCGGAGCATTAATCGTAGAGAAATTCCGGGTGCTCAATTCACACCAACTGGTTGCCATCCGGATCGACGAGGCATGATTTTAATCCACAACCTTTCGGGCGGTTCAACTGAAGATGAAATTTGGCATTCTGACGCAATATTACCCGCCGGAGCTGGGGGCGCCGCAGGCGAGACTTTCTGACCTGGCGCAACGGCTGGCGCGGCGCGGGCACACGGTAAGCGTGCTGACGGCGATGCCGAGCTATCCGCAGGGGAAGATTTACCCCGGCTATGGCGGCTTATGGCGCAGGGAGACCCTGAACGGGGTGAGCGTGGTGCGGACGGCGATCTACCCGACGCAGAAGCCCAACCTGCTGCCGCGGCTGACGAATTATTTCTCGTTCGTATTTCCGCCTGCCTGGTAGGGGGCTGGTGGCTGCCGCGGCTGGATTACCTGCTGACCGAAAGCCCGCCGCTCTTTTTGGGGATCTCGGGCTACCTGCTGAGCCGCTGGAAGCGGGCGCGGTGGATCTTCAACGTCTCCGACCTGTGGCCCGAATCGGCGGTGCGGCTGGGTTTCCTGCAGGAGGGGTTGTCGCTGCGGTTGAGCCAGGCGCTGGAGGCGTTCTGCTACCGTAAAGCCTGGCTGGTGACGGGGCAATCGCGCAGCATCCTGGCTGATATCCAGGAGCGCTTTCCGGGCGTGCGCACGGTTCACTTCTCGAACGGCGTGGATACTGCCATGTTCCACCCGGATGGCAGGGGCAACGGAGATGAGGCAGGGCGAAGGAGCGAGGGCGAGGTGGTGGCGATGTACGCCGGTCTGCACGGGGTGGCGCAAGGACTGGAGCAGGTGCTGCTGGCGGCGGAGAAGCTGAAGGATTTGGCGGATTTCAGGATCGACTTCGTGGGAGATGGACCGGACAAACAGCGCTTGCAGGGGATGGCGCAGGAGCTGCGACTGAGCAATGTGCGCTTCCTCGATCCGGTGGCGAAAGATGCCATGCCGGGGCTGGTTGCTCAGGCGGATATCTGCCTGGCGCCGCTGAAGACCTATATCCCGGGGGCGGTGCCATCCAAGCTGTACGAGGCGATGGCTTGCGCGCGACCGGTGGTGTTCGTGGGGGAAGGCGAGGCGGCGGAGATCGTGCTGCAGAACCAGGCGGGGATGGTGGTGAAGCCGGGGGATGTGGGCGGGCTGGCAGGGGCGCTACGCGAGCTGGCGCTGGATGGCGACCTGCGCCGGCGCTTGGGGGCGTGCGGCAGGCGCGCCTCGGAAACGCTATACGACCGGGAGATGATCTTCTCCGGATTTCGAGAAGATGCTGCTGGCAGGGTGATAACTTGTACCCCGCTTGATGAGAATCACATTTCAAAACTGTAATCGTTTAAGTTAGAAATCACCCTTTTATCGCCCGTACGGTCCTTAACAATCCTGTATAATTCCTGACAGTGTGGGCATCTTAAAGTTCTAGCAACCGACTGGGGGTTGGAATGCAGAGCAGTACGACTCCAAAGCAAACCTGGCACGACCCGACCCTTTTCCAACGGGCGGGCGTGCAGCGCCGCTCGTGGATGGAAGACGTGGCGAAACGCTCTCTGGATATTTTTGTATCATCGATACTCATGATCTTTCTATCGCCGTTTGCGCTGGCGCTGGCTGTCTGGATCAAGCGCGACTCGCCGGGACCGGTATTCTACCGCGGACCGCGCCTGGGGAAAGATGGCAGGATATTCAATATTCTGAAGTTCCGCACGATGTACGAGCGACCGGAGAGCTATGCGGGACCGCGTGTGACGGCGGGGGGAGATACGCGGGTGACCCGGGTGGGGCGCTGGCTGCGGGATTCCAAGCTGAACGAGCTGCCGCAACTGTGGAACGTGTGGGTGGGGGATATGAGCCTGGTGGGACCGAGACCGGAAGACCCGCAGCTCGGGCAGGCATGGCCGGCGGATGTGCGCGCAGGAGGTGCTCTCCGTGCGACCGGGGATCACCAGCCCGGCTTCGGTGATGTTCCACAACGAGGAGGCGCTGCTCAATCCCTCCAAATTGCTGGATAGCTACCTGGGGGCGATCTTGCCGAGCAAGCTGCGCCTGGAGCAGCTTTACGTCAGGCACCACTCCATGCTGCTGGACCTGGATGTGCTGCTCTGGACGCTGCTGGTGCTGCTGCCCAAGATCGGTACGGCGCGCGCCGCCGGAAGAGAACCTGTTCCTGGGTCCTTTCTCGCGCTTGATGCGCCGCTACGTGAACTGGTTCTTTATCGATATGATCGTGACCTTCATCGCCATCGCCATTACCGGTGTGTTCTGGCGCTCGTTTGGACCGCTGGATGTCGGGTACAGCAAGGCGATTGGGATTGCCTTCGGATTTGCGCTGCTGTACAGCGCGGTGGGCGCTCTGATGGGCGTGAACCGCATTGTGTGGTCGAAAGCCGGCTTGATGGATGCGCTCGATCTGATCCCGGCGGTGGTGCTATCGACGACGATTGCGCTGCTGCTGAATATCCTGCTGGAACGCGCAGCCCGTGCTGCCGCCGGCGATGATCCTGATGACGGCGGTGGTGGCATACGCGGGGTTTGTGGTGGTGCGCTACCGCTCCAGGCTGATCAGCGCCATGGCAAACCGCTGGCTCAAGACCCGCAGCGGGGTGTTCGAAGCGCAGGAGCGGGTGTTGATCGTGGGCGGGGGAGAATCGGGGCAGTTCCTGGCATGGTGGCTGCGCAATGGCGACGCCGGCAGGCTGTTCCGGGTGGCGGGCTTCATCGATGATGACCTGTACAAGCAGAACACCCGCATCCGCGGCGTGGATGTGCTGGGCAGGCGGGAAGATATCCCGGAGCTGGTCGCCAGGTATGATGTGGGCTTGATCCTTTTCGCCATCCACAATATCCCGATCGAGGAGCGGAGGAGGCTGCTCACCATTTGCTCTTCGACGCCGGCGCGGGTGATGATGATCCCCGATGTGCTGGGAGACCTGCGCGACCTGGTCAGCGGTAAAACAGCCCAGCCCGCAGAAGAGAAGGCAGGAGAGCAGGCAGAGGCGCAGATGAGCCAGAAGGCGATCCCCAGCCAGCAGGTGCGGGACTGGCTGGATGAGCTCGGAGACCTCTCGAAGGATGAAGACCTGAAAGGCGTTCTGGCGAAGATCGAGGCTTTGAAGAGCCAGATCGGACCAACGGATTCCGACTGACAGGCAGATCAACAGGATAAACCATTGCGGACCGCAGGGTCTAATCCTGGGCGGTGGGATTAAATTTGCATGGATGAATTCTGGGAAGGAAAAGACGTACTGGTGACCGGAGGGGGCGGATTTATCGCCAGCCACCTTGTCGAGCGACTGGTGGTTGGAGGGGCGCGGGTGAAAGCCTTCGTGCGCTACAACTCCAGGGGCGATCCCGGGCTGCTGGCGCAGGTCGAGCCGCAGATCTTGAGCCAGGTGGAGCTCTACGCGGGAGACCTGCGCGACCTCTCGGCAGTGAAGAGCGCCATGCGCGGGGTGAGCCACGTTTTCCACCTGGGGGCGTTGATCGCTATCCCGTATTCCTACGTACACCCGGCGGAGGTTGTGGAGACCAACGTGCTGGGGACGCTGAATGTGCTGCTGGCGGGCAGGGAAACTGGGGTGGCACGTATTGTGCACACTTCGACGAGCGAGGTTTACGGCACTGCTCTGCGGGCGCCTATCGATGAGGGGCATCCATTGCAGGGACAGTCGCCGTATTCTGCGAGCAAGATCGGCGCAGATAAGATTGCGGAGAGCTTCTACCTTTCCTTCGATCTGCCGGTGGTGACGCTACGCCCGTTCAATACGTATGGACCGCGCCAATCTGCCAGAGCGGTGATCCCGACGATCATCACGCAGGCGCTGACCCAGGATGTCGTCTACCTGGGCAACCTGGACGCCCGGCGAGACCTGACCTACGTGGCAGATACGGTGGAGGGATTCCTGGCAGTGGGCAAAGCGCCCGGGGTTGAGGGAGGGACCTTCAACCTGGGACGGGGCGAGGAGGTGACGATCGGCGAGCTGGCTGAGAAGATCATCCGCCTGGTCGGCAGACGGGTTGAGATTGCGGTGGATGAAAGCCGCCTGCGCCCGGTGAAGAGCGAGGTGCAACGCCTGGTCTCCGATAACCGGCAGGCGCTGGAGCGCTTCGGCTGGTCGCCGAAGGTCGGGCTGGACGAGGGTTTGAAGGCGACGATCGATTGGATGCGCAAGCACCTGGACCTGTACCGCCCGGGAGAGTACCAGGTGTGAGCGGCGATGGAGTTAGGGAAGCGATTTTCGCTCGCTAGAGCCTGGCGAGCGTGAGCAGGAGGTAATGACCGGATGAAAGCCCTTATTTTGGCGGGCGGCAAGGGGACAAGGCTGGCGCCCTATACGAAAATCTTGCCCAAACCGCTGATGCCTATCGGCGATATGCCCATCCTCGAGATCTTGCTCCGGCAGATGCGCAGGTCAGGGATCGATGAGGTTGTGCTGACGGTGGGGCACCTGGCTGGATTGCTGGAGGCATTTTTCCAGGACGGCAGCCAATTGGGGTTGAAGATCAGCTACAGCTTCGAGGACCGACCGCTAGGCACCGCAGGACCGCTCTCCCTGGTGAGCGGGCTGGACGAAACCTTCATGGTGGCGAACGGCGATGTCCTCACGACGCTGGACCTGCGGTCGCTGGTGGATTACCACCGCGGGCGCGGCGCGGCGGCGACCATTGCTACGCACGTGCGCAAGGTGAACATCGACCTGGGCGTGATCCAGTTCGACGATGGCAACCGGCTGGTGGGCTACATCGAAAAGCCGACGTACGAGTTCCAGGTGAGCATGGGCATCTACGTTTTCGAGCCGCGGGTTCTGAAGTATATCGAATACCAGAAATACCTGGATTTCCCTGACCTGGTCCTGCGGCTGATCGAGGCCGGCGAGCTGGTGGTGGGTTATCCATTCACGGGTTACTGGCAGGACCTGGGGCGTCCGGACGATTACGAGCAGGCGATCCAGGATTTTGAGTCGCTGCGGGACGAGATCCTGGGGAATCACAATGGGTGACCGGAAGTTGGTATCCGGGAGCAGCCCGGAGCGGCAATAGAGGGCAGTAAAACGATGGATTGGCGCGTACCTTTAGCAGACCTGGATTACGGGGAAGAAGAAGAGAAAGCGGTGCTGGATGTGCTGCACAGGCGCTGGCTCAGCATGGGCGCCGTGACGCAGGAATTCGAAGCGGCTTTTGCGGAGCAACTGGGCGCCAAGCACGCCATTGCAGTCGCCAATGCGACCGTAGCTTTGCACCTGGCTTGCCTGGCGGTGGGTATGGGTCCGGGCGATGAAGCCATTGCGCCCTCGCTCAGCTTTGTGGCGACCTCAAACGCGGTGCTGTACACCGGGGCGGAGGTGCGCTTTGCCGATATCGTCGCTCTGGATGACCTGACCATCTCTCCGGAAGCGATTGCCAGCCAGGTTGGATCAAGAACCAAAGCCATCATCGCCATGCATTACGGCGGCTATCCCTGCCGGATGCAAGAGATTATGGAGATTGCCAGGCAGAACGACCTGGCTGTGATCGAGGACGCGGCGCATGCGCCAGGCGCCTCGCTCGAGGGGAGAGCGCTGGGCACCTGGGGAGATGTGGGCTGCTTCAGCTTCTTCTCGAACAAGAATTTATCCACCGGAGAAGGGGGGATGGTGGTCACAAACCGCGATGATCTGGCAAAGCGAATTCGCCTGTTGCGGTCGCATGGCATGACCTCACTGACGTGGGACCGCCACCGGGGTCATGCGTATAGCTATGACGTGGTCGAGCTGGGGTATAACTATCGATTGGACGAGATCCGCGCGGCGCTGGGCTTGGTGCAGCTCAGAAAACTGGCGACTAACAACGCCAAGCGGGGGAGCATCACGCGGGCTTACCGTGAGGCATTGAAAGACGGCGGGCTATGCCTCCCGTTCACTGCTGGAGAAGGGGAGCCAGCCTATCACATCTTCCCGGTGTTGCTGCCGGAGGGCGCCGATCGCAAGCAGTTTATCGACCGGATGCGCGAGCAGGGCATCCAGACAAGCATCCACTACCCGCCCATCCACCAGTTCGAATATTACCGGAAGCGTTACCCAGGATTGAGCCTGGCGACCACCGAGAATGCAGGCAGGCGCGAGGTTACACTGCCGTTGTACCCGGGGATGGATGATGAGACGGTTGCAACTGTGCTGAAAGCGGTGGGCAGCGCGCTGACAGGATCTGGCAGGTGAAATTGCCCGGAAAATCGGATTGTTCGAGATGTAACAAATTTTGCAAAAACCGTTAATCAGTGTAGAACTCCCATGCAGAATAACCATTGGATCAATTAATCATGGATAACTTCTCAATCTCGGATGAGCTGCGGCGTTACCTGGCATTATTCTGGCATTTCGCCTGGGTGCTGGTTTTATGTACACTCCTTGCTGCGGGGATAGCCTACCTGATCAGCGTGAAAACAACCCCGGTCTACCAGGCTACAACGAGAGTGCTGATCAATGAAGCGCCGGCAACAAAGAGTACGGACTATTCGTCGGTGCTGACCAGTGAGCGCATTGCGCAAACTTACTCCGAGCTCCTGACGAGCGACAGCGTGCTCTCCAACGTCGTGATGACGATGAGCCTGGAAATGAGCCCGGCGCAGCTCAAGAGCATGATCCTGGTGGAGCCGGTGCGTGACACGCAATTGATCGAGCTGAAGGCAAATGATACCGATCCGGTCAGAGCGGCGCACATCTTGAATACGCTGGTGAACGGTGTTCGTCGAGGAAAACATGAAATTCAGGGTCAGCGTTTCGAGGCCTCCAAAGAACAGCCTGAACAATCAAATGGATAGCCTGGAAGAGCGCATCAACGCTCTTACCCTCCAACTGGAGGCATTGGGAGACTCAACAGAGGACGAAAATAAGCGCAACCGGCTCGATTCAGCGCTGACGCAATACCGGCAGATCTACTCCAGCCTGCTGTTGAGCTACGAACAGGTGCGCCTGGCAGAAGCGCAATCCACCTCCAGCCTGGTGCAGGTGGACCAGGCAACGACACCCACATACCCTATCAAGCCGCAGACGGCAAAGAATGTGGCGCTGGCAGCCATGATCGGTTTCCTGGGCGGCGCGTGCATCATCTTCCTGATCGAGGCGTTCGATGACACATTGAAAGGACCGGACGATGTCGTCCGGCACCTGGGACTGCCCGTTTTAGGGCTGATCGCCAAGCACGAGAAGGATGTGAAGGTGATCACGGCTGCGCAGCCGCGCTCGCCGATCTCTGAAGCGTACCGGTCATTGCGCACCAACCTGCAATTTACCAGTGTGGACTACCCGATCAATACGCTGTTGGTCACCAGCCCATCTCCGGGCGAGGGGAAATCTTCTGTAACGGCAAACCTGGGAATCGTCATAGCGCAGAGCGGGCGGAGCGTGGTGCTGGTGGACGCAGACCTGAGACGACCCAATTTGCATAAGATCCTGGATCTAGCCAATCGAAAAGGGGTGAGCACGTTATTCGTCCAACCCAAGCTAAACCTGGACGGCAGCCTGCAGCCGACGGCGGTGCCAAACCTGTTCGTGCTGCCTGCCGGGGATGTGCCGCCCAACCCATCCGAGCTGCTTGGGTCGGCAAAGATGTTCGAGATCATCGGTCGTGTGAAGGACCATGCCGACCTGGTGATCATAGACACCCCCCCTATTATGGCTGTCACCGATTCTGCTGTGCTGGCGCCACGTGTGGATGGGGTGATCCTGGTGGTCAAGCCGGGCAGCACAAACCTGGGGGCAGCCAAGCAAGCCGTAGAGCAACTTCGCCGGGTAGGCGCAAACCTCCTGGGCGTAGTGCTGAACGAAGTGGCGATCAACCGCTCGAGATACCGCTATTACCGCTACAAAGGCTACTATTACCATTATTACAACACCAAGTATTACCACGAAGACTCCGAGAAGAACGGCAATGGGGGAAAAATAAAAGCGGCTCTCGGAGCCAAAAATGGGAAGAACGACCATCCCGAAAACCGGAACGGGTCCTGAGTTATCTCCAAATTTCGCCTAATAACCGGGGCAGATCGAGCTACGAACTGGATCTGACCCGGTTTGTGCATAAGCGGTTTCGTCTCTGATCCAATTGAAACTACCGCCATTGCAGGAGCGATGGAATGGATAGCAAACATGCCGTGATGCGCAAGATTGCGGATCAAGAGATCTGGATATTGGGGGGATTGGTCCTGGCGAGCGTGGCATTTGAGCGTTTGCTGCCGCTTTGCATCGGCGTCGGAATTGCTTTTTGGGTCATACGCTGGGTAGGCACTCAGCATCTATCGCTACGCACGAGCGCGGATTGGTGCATCCTGTGCGTCGTGCTGGTGCTACCGGTAACGCTGTGGATCAGCCCATTGGCGGAGGTCACCAAGCTACAGGTCTACCGCGTGTTGAGCGGGATCTTGCTTTACTATGCGATCGTCAATTGGGCAAATACCGGTAGGCGATTGCAGATCACCATCCTTGGGATGCTGGCTATCGGAACGAGCCTATCGTTATTCGCACTGGTAAGCGTGGATTGGATGGCGAACAAATGGCTCGGTCTACTGGATAGCGTATACCCGTGGGTGAAGCCGTGGCTTGTCGACAGCGTCAATCCGAATGTGATGGCGGGCAGCCTGATCTTGATCCTGCCGCTGGCAATTGGCGGGATATTTACGAATTGGGGCAATTCATCCCGGTTTTTGCGCAGCATTTGCGCCGTCAGCGCGGTGATGATTGGGGGTGTACTGGTACTGACGTTGGCACGTGGTGCGCTGCTTGCACTGGCATTTGCGTTGGCGCTGTTCATCTCAATGCGCTGGCGCTGGGGATGGCTGATCCTGATCCCCGCGGCGGCTGGAATCGGGGTCGCATACAACCAGTTAGGCGCCTACAATTTTATGGAAGCCTTGCTCTCCGGTACATCGGTAGGTAGCCTGGAAGGCAGAGCGGCGCTATGGTCTCGGGCGCTACTCCTGGCGAGGGATTTTCCCTTTACGGGAATAGGGATGGGAGCGGTTGAAGTTGCGATCCACAAGCTGGCGCCGCTCTCGCTCAGCGAGCCAGGCGTGCTCTCTCACGCACACAATCTCTACATCCAGGTGTTTCTAGACCTGGGATTGCTGGGCTTTACAGGATGGCTGGCGACGCTGATGCTTGCGACCTGGATAGCCTGGAAGGTGTACCGGGCAGGAATGCAGGATAGGCGGGCGGGCTGGATCACGGGGATGGGGGCGGCGCTTTTCTGCAGCCAGATCGCACTGGCGCTCCACGGATTAAGCGATGCGGTTACCTGGGGAATGGTGCGTCCCGCCCCGCTGGTGTGGGCATTATGGGGATTGGTGATGGCTTTGGCGAACCTGACACTCCGACCGAAATTCGTGGGAAACAAATAAATCCGGGTAAGTAAAATCCAAGCAAGCACAGGAAATTTTATGCGATCTGTTTTATTCGTATGCACAGCTAACCAATGCCGGTCGCCGATGGCGATGGCGATCTTAAGAGCGAAGACCGAGGACACCCCGGGAGATTGGAAAATCGAGTCAGCCGGCACTTGGGCGGTCGAGGGGGCGCCGGCGAACCAGAAGACCCAGCAGGTGCTTGCTGAGCAAGGTCTGGATCTGAGCGACCACAGGTCTCGGATGGTAACGGGCGAGATGCTTGAAGGCTTCAACCTGATCCTGGTGATGGAGCCCGGACACAAGGAAGCGCTGCAAATCGAATTCCCGGAAGCTGCCAGGCGGATTTACCTGTTAAGTGAGATGATCGGATTCTCATTTACGATCGTAGATCCGGTGGGAGGGGAGATCGAGGGCTACCGGGCTACCGTGCGGGAGATCGACCAAATCCTGACCGAGGGTATGGACAGGATCAAATCCCTGGCGTGAGGTTGCGAGCAGAATGGGGCAGTTGCGGAGCGATCAGAAGGTTCTCATCATCGTGTTAATAGCAGGGCTGCTGAATGGCTTGGCGTTTGTGTTTTTAGCGCCTGCCTGGCAGCATTATGATGAGCCCAATCATTTCGAATACGCCTGGTTGATCGCCAACCGCGGTAGGCTGCCAGCGCTGGGAGACTATGATCAGGATATGCGCCGAGCGACGGCGATATCCATGATCGAGCAGGACTTCTTCAGGGGGATGAATTTTACACCAGACCTGGATCCCAGCGAAGGACCGATCTGGATCGGGCAATTTTCACAGCTTGGCGACCCACCGCTGTATTATTTGCTCGGCGCTTTGCCGCTCTGGCTGCCGGTTGAAAGCATTACCACTCAGCTCTACCTGGTGCGGATGGTTTCGCTGCTGCTATACCTGGCGACCCTCTTTGCAGCATGGGGGATCATGCGGGAGATCACCTCAGAGGGCAACCCGCTCAGGCTGATTGTGCCCCTGACCCTGGCGCTGCTGCCGGGATTTAGTGATGTGATGACAGCGGTCAATAACCTGGTGGCTGCCACAACATTCTTCACATTGTGCCTGTGGGGGTGCGTGCGCCTGCTGGTGAGGGGTATCTCGGTGACCAGCCTGCTGTGGGCTGGCTCGGCTGCCCTGCTGTGTTTATTTACCTCAGCGACTGCGTATCTCGCGCTTCCGATCTTCCTGCTCGCCCTGATTGCAGCAATCTTTCCCAGAAGATGGCGGGCGATCGCACTCGTCGCGTGCTGCCTGGCGGCAGCGGCGGGAATGCTGCTCTTGCTCAAGGGGGGAGATGCGGCATCCTGGTACCGGTCTTCGCTACAGGATCTACCCATGCGTGCGGAGGATGAGCAGGCGATTGTTGGTAGGCATGTTTTCCAGATTGATACAGGCGGCGAGATTTCTCCAAACTGGTTGGTGCCTGCCTTCCAATCGCTTGGAAAAGAGCTGCCAGCAGGGACTTACACATTTGGCGCCTGGATGTGGGCGAGCCAGCCGATGTGGGTGCAGACGCCGACAGTTGGGGTTGGATCGCAGGTTACGACGAACTCTGTGGAGGTGGGCACCACTCCCGCTTTCTATGCCTTCCCTGTCGAAGTGAAGAAGGCTGGCTTGCGGACGTGGATCAGCCTGGACCCTAAAGCTGGGTCTGAGCGGGGAGGAGTAGTCTATTACGACGGTCTCGTGCTGGCGCAAGGCGCGTACCCGCTCGATATGCCGCCCGCTTACGAAGGGTCGGACGGCACGCGAGGCACCTGGGGCGGGAAGGCGTTTGAGAACCTGGCGCGGAATCCCTCGGCGGAAGCCGGGAGACTGAGGCTCATCCCAGTTGTGGACAGGATCGGCGCCAAGATATTACCGGATGATACCCTGCCATCCCTATTGCTCACTTACCTGATGGATTGGAAGGGAGCCGGCTGGCATTATGCGGATGTCGGAAAATTGTTATTACGCTCGTTTTGGGGGGCATACGGTTGGGGACATGTGCCCTTCTCGAGGCAAGAAGCTTACACCTGGTTAACGCTCGTCTCAGCGATTGCGCTCGCTGGGTGCCTGGTCAGGCTGATCTTGAGCGGCTTTAAGAAGGATTTCTACCCGTTTCCCCGGCAGTTCTCCTGGGCGGTCGCTTTGTTCTTCGTGATAACGCTGCTGTTGGTGTGGGGCTCGACGTTCGTGCGCGGCGCGATCTACCTTGCCAGCCCGATCTTCTATATACCGGTAGCCCGGTATGCTGCGCCGGCAATCCTGCCCACCGGCCTTCTCCTGGCAGGGGGCTGGATATTCACCTTGAGTATTCCATTTGTTTTCGTCGAACGCTGGAAGGAGCGTCCACAAGTCCCGGCTGGCTGGATTTACGGCTTGTGCCTGCTGACCTTAGACCTGTACGCGCTATGGAGCATCTACCAGTTTTACAAGTTATAGCAGGGTCATTCTTTCAGTAGCTGATCCAGCTTGCCAGCCAGAGATTCGAGCTGGTTGTTCAGTTTTTTCATCTCATCGCGGCTGGGAATATTGCGCTCAAGCAGGATGCGCTCGATGTCCTCATCCAGCGAGGGTTTGCTCTCGGTGGTGGAAGTGCTAAATGAAAGTAGCTTCTCGAGCAAGGTATGGGCATCCTTCTCGCTGAGCTCGCCACGATTGATCAATAGATTGATCCGGCGGCGTATCTCTTTATCTACGATATGCAGGAAACCGAGAGATGCAGACATATTGCGCTGCAAGGAGCTCCAGCGATCATTGTTCGCCTGGATCCAGCCTGCCAGGAAGCTGTGAGGCAATGAGCCTTGCTGGCTGCGCTCCTGGTCCAAGATAATTTGGGTCAGCGTGACGGAAGTGATGTCCTCGCCGGTGACATGGTCGATGACGAGAATCTCCTTATCCTGCCGGATCAGCTCAGCAATACCCTCCAGCGTGATGTATTGCTTTGAATCCATATCGTAAAGCTTACGGTTTGGATATTTTTTGATCGTAGGCACAACCATGCTCCTCTAGGCGCTGACTAACAGACAATACCACTACAAAGCCCCCTGAATTTAGAGCAATCATTGTTCACAGAACCCCGGTCTCCAACAAATGACCGGGGTTCTTCTTTTGAGCTGACTATTATTGTGTAGAAAAGCAGTTTACGCGCCGGAGCCCTCGTGCGGCTTTAGGATTTCTTGAGCTCGTCCACCTTTGACGACAGCTCGTTAATCTTCTCGCCGAGTGCGTCGATATCGGATTTTCTGGGAACATTCATCCGGTCGAGCACATCCTCAATGCGCTTCGAAACCTGGTCTTCCGTCTTTTTTGACTGGTGCTTCCGTTTCTCATTCATCTCCTGGATGAGCTTCTTGCCATCTTTCTCGGCGATCTCGCCGCGCTCGACCAGTTTCTTTACCAGGTCATCGATCTCTTCCTGGGCGATCGAGACTGCGCCAATGCCAGCCAGGAGAACTTTGCGCAATGTTTCATAGAGGGCGTTGTGCGGCTCTCTCTCGACGGGCGGCTCGGGAGCCTTTTCAACCGAAGCTGTTTTTGCCATCGGATTTCTCCTTCCAATACCATATTTGATGAAGTTTATGACGCGTTGCGTCGTAAGCAATAGTAATGCAGATGACGTGGAAAGTCAATAGCTGGTTGATGCTTTTTACAAAGTTCAATTATTGCGGTTGAATGGCTTGCTTGACGGTCATCCGTTTCTCCACTATACTGCGGACGAGCAAATATCCCGGGCGCCTGACGCCTGGTGAGAAGGTTTGAGTATGAAAGCCCTGGTCGTCAGTGATGTAGTTGCCCCCCTGATCTACAGCCCGCAAATCCGTCAGCGCTTCTCGCATGTCGGGCTGGTCATCAGCTGCGGCGATTTGCCATATTACTACCAGGAGTACATCGTCAGCCTGCTGGATGTGCCATTGTATTATGTGCGCGGCAACCACGATAAAGTCATCGAGTACGGGAGCGGGACGAACCGCAGCTGCGCCAGGCGGCGGGATTGACCTGCACCGCAAGGTTGTCAACGATCGCGGGCTGTTGATAGCCGGCGTAGAAGGGTGCCTGCGCTACCGGGATGGACCCTTCCAATACAGCCAGCAGCAAATGTGGCGGCATGTCCTGGCTTTAATGCCGAAACTGATGCGGAACAAACTTGCGTATGGAAGATACCTGGACATTTTTGTTACCCATGCGCCGCCGCTGGGGATCCATGACCAGGAAGACCTCACGCATCGCGGGATCGAAGCATTCCGCTGGTTTATCCAGGCATTTAAACCTGCCATTCACTTGCATGGTCATATCCACGTCATCATGCCCAACACCATCACTGTCACCCGGGTGGGCTTGACGCATGTGATCAACGGGTACGGTTTTCGCGAAATTGACCTGGATGAGATGGTAAAAAGGAAATAAGCGAAGTGGAAAACAGGTTGCAGGCTGCAAACGATTTCGATCGTGCGCTGACCAAAAGTTTCTGGCGCAAAATCCGAAACTGGATCACCCGGAAAAACAACGAACTCCTACCGTTTGACGAGGTGCGGGATAAACTGCCCATCCGGGGACAGCATTACATCGGTCTTGAGCAAGTACCGGTGGAAAAGATCGTCGGCAGCCTGGGGCGTTACCGGGATTTTGACCGGGCCTTTCTGCCCAAACAGAAAAAGACCCGCGAACGATGGATCAGCGTGGATATGGCGCACTACGGGATGGTGAATTTGCCGCCCGTGGAGCTTTTCAAGATCGGCGATGTCTATTTTGTGAAGGATGGAAACCACCGGGTCTCGGTAGCCCGTGATCGCGGGCAGCTTTTCATCGACGCATTTGTAACCGAGATCGATGTGCCCGTGACGCTATCGCCCGATATGACCGCGGACGACCTGGTGGCAAAGGGGGAATACGCCGAATTCCTGATGAAGACAAGGCTGGATGAGCTGCGTCCCGGGGCGAACCTGGAAAGCCGCATCCCCGGGCAGTGTGAGCGACTGCTCGATCATATCGATGTGCATCGTTGGTACCTGGGTGAGAACAGCAAAAGGGAGATCCCTTATCCCGAAGCCGTAGCCTCCTGGTACGACCATGTTTACATCCCTGTTGTAGAGGTGTTCAGGCAACAAGGGCAGACCCAGTCTTTCCCAAAATATTCAGAAAGCGACCTGTACCTGTGGGTGATGGAGTACCAGGCTTACCTGCGCGAGGCTTACCGGGAAGAGGTGAGCGGTGATGAGCTGCCTGCCGAGGAGCTAGACGAACTTGCACATGAGGAAGCCGGATTGAAATTTGCGGAGGAAAATCCGCACCTGCCGGTGAAGAAACTGATCCAGGCTTTTGAAAAAGCCACGTGGCTGGATGAGATGATCCTGCAGCAGGAGCGGGCTGCCTTCTTCAAGCGCACGAACCTGGCGCGGCTGCGCCCTCAAGCGCAAATCACATCCAGCGTGCCGGGGCAGTTTTCCCGGCTCCTGGAGCAGATCAACGTGCACCGCTGGTACCTGGGCGTGCAACGCAAGCGGGAAATCCCTTACGAAGAAGCGGTCGTCTCCTGGTACGACAATGTGTACCTGCCCCTGGTGAAGATCATTCAAAAACAGGGGGTATTGAACGAATTTCCAGGACGAACCGAGGCAGACCTTTTTATGTGGATCATCACGCGCCAGTGGTACCTGCGCCAGGTATCCGGGCAAAAGAAAGCAAGCCTGATCAGGTGTAAAGGAGCGCAACTCCGATATCTGTGATCTGGAAGCTGCCCTGTCTTTCTACAACCAATCCTGCAGTGACGAGCTCCTGCAAACAAGGCTTAACCTGATGCGCAGGTAGATGGGTGTTACGGGAGATATCCTCCAGGGAGCCTGGTTGTACCAGGCTTGATAATACCGTCTTACCTGGAGCGGACAGTGAACCATCCGGATTAATACAAGCCATAAGAAGCTCCTTTCATCAGGTCTGGGGCAATATCAGGAGTATATCACCTGATCGGAAGCCCTGACGTATTGTGGAGTGGGGGATGGAGCTTATCACGGGAAAGAATTTACCGAGGATGGGCGCAAGATTGAGGTAGAATGATAATGCTGTCGGTTTGTGATGGCCGGAGGACATGGTCTGGGTTAGGAGGTAGCGATGATCCGAGGACGGGTCTTTTGGGGATTGTTCGTACTGCTGATTGGCGTGTTACTGCTCCTGGATAACCTGGGGTATCTGCCCAGCGTCAATATCTGGGGGTTGATCTGGCCGCTGTTCTTGATTGCCGCCGGGGGCTGGATCCTTTGGAACACCTACACCAGGGGCAAGAGGCAGGTGGAGCATCTCACCATCCCGCTGGAAGGAGCGCAGCGCGCCAGCATCCGCTTCCAGCATGGGGCGGGGCGGATCGAGATCAGAGCCGGGACGGAGGCGGAGTAACCTGCTCGAAGGCGATTTTGGTGGGGGGTTGGATGTAAGCAAGTCACGCCGGGATGAGGAATTAGATATCAGGCTGAAAGTACCGGGGAACCTGTTTCCGCTCGATTGGTCGCCAGGCGAGTCTCTGGATTGGACGGCGAGCCTGAACCCGAATATCTCGCTATCTCTCTGGCTTGAGACCGGAGCGAGCGATTCGCACCTGGATTTGCAGGACTTACGGATCACCGACCTGTCTTTGAAATCCGGCGCCAGCTCAACGATGCTGACATTGCCGGCGAACGCCGGCTTTACCAAGGTCGATATCCGCTCAGGGGCGGCTTCGGTCAAGATCAGCGTGCCCCAGGATGTGGCGGCGCTCGTGCGCACCACGGGAGGGTTATCCAATATCAGCGTCAGCGAACGCTTTCCGCGGAGCGGGAGCGTGTACCAGTCACCCGGCTATGAAAACGCAGCCAACAAAGCGGAGATCTATGTCGAGATGGGGGTTGGCGCGGTGAGTATCAGCTAGGGCAAGGGAGTTTTGGCATTGAATAGGAAAGAACGAGAGCTGGCAGAGGGTATCTTGTTTACAGACCAATACCAGCTAACTATGGCGCAACTCTATTACCGCTACGGGTTACATGAGCGGTCTGTGCAGTTCGATCACTATTTTCGCGAGTACCCCAATTACGGCTCGCACAAAGCCGGGTATTGCATCAATGCAGGGTTAGCCTGGCTGGTGGATTGGATGAAGGACGTTCGCTTCCGGGACGAGGAGATCGATTATCTCAGAAGCCAGAAGAGCCGGACAGGAAAGCAACTGTTCGCGGATGATTTTCTAAGCTGGCTGGGGGCGAACGGCGATTTCAGCGGGATCAACCTGTCGGCTATACCGGAGGGGAGGGTCGTACACCCGAATATCCCGCTCACCGTCGTACAGGGTCCACTGGCGATGGCGCAAATTCTGGAGACATCGCTATTAAACCATCTGAATTACCAGACGCTTATCGCGACCAAGGCGGCGCGCATCCGGGATATTGGACGGGGACAATTGATGCTGGAATTTGGGCTGCGGCGGGGTCACGAACGGGGGGCAACCGCCGGCGCACGGGCTGCTTTGATCGGGGGTGCGGATTATACATCAAATGTAGGGGTATCTGCCATCCTGGGGTACCCACCCAAGGGCACGCACGCACACAGCATGGTGCAGCTGTTTATCGCCCTTGGAATGAGCGAGCTGGACGCCTTCCGGGCGTATGCAGATGTCTATCCGGATGATACGTTGTTGCTGGTGGATACGATCAATTCCCTGGAAAGCGGCATCCCGAATGCGATCAAGGTTTTCGAAGAACTGCGCCGGAAGGGGCACACGCCGCAAGGCATCCGGTTAGACTCGGGCGACCTGGCGTATTTGAGCCTACAGGCGGCACGCATGCTCAACGATGCAGGATTTCCGGATGTTTCTATCGTGCTTTCGAACAACCTGGATGAGCTGGTCATCTGGCAAATCATCACGCAAATCAACGAGGAAGCGCCGCGTTACGGAATAGACCCAAACCAGTTGATGAAGCGGCTGGTGTACGGCGTGGGGACGCGCCTGATCACCTCCTGGGGGGAGCCCGCCCTGGGCGGTGTATATAAATTGGTGGCTGTTTGCCAGGCTGGAAAGTGGACGCCCGCCATCAAGATCTCCGAATCGCCAGCCAAGACGCCCAATCCTGGGTTCAAGCACGTCTGGCGCATCTATGATAAGCGGGGAAAGTCAAGCGCAGACCTGTTGAGCCTGGAGCACGAAGACCCTCGAAATATGGAGCGCATCCAGATGCGCCATCCGACCGACCACACAAAGTACCGTACGATCGAGCAGCGAGATGTATCCGAAGTTGAACCATTGCTGGTAGAGGTGATTAAAGAGGGAAAGGTCCTGGTTGAGACGCCCGATATCGAGGAGATGCGCAGGATACGGATGCGAGATATCGAGCGGCTGGACAGCGGCGTGCGCCGGATCATGAACCCCCATGTGTACCATGTGTCGCTGACACAGCGGCTATGGGATTTGAAGCAGCAACTGATCGACGCTGCTACGGTCGGTTTATAGGGCTGAAGCGCCGGATTGTAAGAGGAGAGGAGCGTGAACATGATGAAATTATTGAGGTCTCCGCTGTTGTGGGGCTGCCTCCTGATCCTGGCGGGCGTCTTGTTCCTGATCCAGGAGATCTTCAAGATCCAGCTCGGCTCAATCTTCTGGGGGGTGATGCTCTGCCTGGCAGGCTTGTTTTTCATCCTGATCTATATTGGAAACCGCCTGAACTGGTGGGCGCTGATCCCTGGCGTCACCCTGGTTGGGGTAGGATTGGCAACGATCCTGGATGTCGTGCTTCCCGGCATCGGCGGTGTCTTGGGAGGCATGCTCGTGTTGGGGGGGATCGGAGCGGCGTTTATCGGCGTCTACATCTCCGACCGGCGGCAATGGTGGGCGATCATCCCTGCGGGGGTCATGCTGACGCTGGCGGTGATATCAGCGCTGGACAATCTTCTGAGCGAAATGGGTACAGGCGGACTATTATTTTTCGGAATGGGGATCACATTTGCCGTCCTGGCACTTTTGCCTGGAGAGCAAGGCAAGATGCGCTGGGCTTGGATCCCGGCTATCGTCCTGGTGATCATGGGATTGCTGATTACAGCTGCGGCGGAGCAAATGCTGGTTTATCTTGGACCGGCGGCGCTCATCCTGGGCGGCTTTTTCATTATCCTGCGAACCATTACGGCGCGCCGCTAAAAACGCGAGAAACGGGATCACAGGCGCCTTCCCGTGATGTCAAGGGAGGTTGAGAGTGATCTGATCCCCGACCTGCTTGAGCTGGACAGGGATGAGGATCGTCCCGCCTGCGGCGATTTGCCCCTGGCGAGGGAAATGGGCGCTGACCATGCCTTGATCGACGAGCTGGATGCCTAGCTGGTAGCTGGCAGCGACCGGGCTGGATAATTCGATAAAGTACCATGCGGAGGTCGCCAGAGGCTGGTCGATGCTGATGACCTTGCCGATCCCGGTGGTGAGATAGCTGCTGCCCGGGATGCCCAGGCGATCTGCGGAGATCGAGCGACCACTGGCATCGGAGACGCGCAGCTTTACGCTGGGGGAGTCCAGGGCAACGATCAGGATGGGTATTGTATTGTCCGGTGGCTTGCTCTGGCTGGTGCGAATGCCTGTCCAGCGGGCATGCCCTGGGGTATGGGATGCCTGGTACGGCTTCCACTCGATCTCGGCGGCGAGCCCAGAGGGATTATCCGCGGTGGCGCCTGTGGCATCGACCAGGCGGTGCGGCTTGCCCTGGCGATTGATTGCGGAGACCAGGGCAACATGGTCGACGACGCCATCGTTTTCCCAATCGAAGAAGACAACATCGCCCGGCAGATAGGGCTCATTGGGGGACAGCACCTGATTTGTATAAGAATAATAGCGCCACATGTCCTGCGCGCTGCGGGCATCGCGCCAGCGGTAATAATGGCGGGGGTTGGAAAGAAAATCGCGATCGAGGGCGAGCTGAATATCGAAGTCTACGCCCGCAACGTAAGCATCGATAATGACATCGGTACAGTCGCCGCTATAGAAGCCGTGGAAAGGACCGCCACATTCCTGGAGCGGAGAGGGGCAGCCGCGGTTGAGCGAGTAGGGCATGCCGATATTCTTACGCGCTTCGGCGACAATTGCCTGGGGGTCTGCAGTAAACGAAAGCCCGAATACCCCCGCCCCGCTGGTTGTGAACGTGCGATTCGAGGGAGAGAATACCACACCTTCGCGGATGGGGCTGATGGTGTAGCTGCCAGGGGAAGCCTTCTCAAAGCGGAAATTGCCATCGGCATCTGTACGGGTGGTGCGCCCGGCGTTATCCGTGACCTCGACGCCGGATATTGGGGCGCCAAGCTCATTCTGGATCCAACCGGAGATGAGCATCCTGCGGCTGGCGGATGATCCCAGGTTCAGGGAGTAGAGATCAGCGGCAGCGCCGGTTTGTGCCTGGAATGCAAGCACTTGCCCATCTGCAGAGACAGCAAGCTGCTGCGAAACCGTTGGGCTACCCGCTCCTGCGGCAAAGCGGATGAGCTGGCGATGCTTTGCCGATTCTAGATCGTAGCGGATGATGCGATCTCCCGTTGTGTAGAGCAGAGAGCGACCGTCAGCCGGCAGGGCAAGCGTGATCCGGGCGGCTGGCGGGAGCGAGCACTGGGCTCCAGGCTGGCAACCTTCACCAGCTCGTCCGCCTGGCGATGGTAGAGGAAGATGGCTGCCGAAGGGCTGCTGTTCACAAGCAGGGCGAGGCGGGAGCCATCTGCTGAGATGGCGAGCTGGCTAACCAACTGTTGCCAACGGGGATCCTGAATATCTAAATCCAGCGGACGGGTGGAGCCATCCAGGCGATCGTACAAGGAAAGGCTGAAGCTACGTCCCACGGCGCTGAGCAGGACGGTGTAGCGCCCATCTGCGGAGATGGCGGCTAAAGAGGCGTCGCTGGAGGGGCTCGAAATCGCATGCAACAGACCGTCGCGGGTATCGTACAGGAAAACCCGGCGCACAGACCTGGAGGAGTCGCTGGCGAGATTGGTGGCGGTAGAAATGAAGAGAACGAACCTGCCATCCGCCGAAAGCTGAGCCTGATCGCTCCAGCCGTTGGCGGGAGAGCCATCGGGAGGGCGAGATACGCGCAGGGTTGCGCCGGAATCCAGGTTACGCAGGTAGATATCCGGCAGCCCGTTGGTATCGGCTGCATCCAGGTTGGTGGCGAGGGAAGTGAAGGCGACGAGACGCCCATTTGCAGCCATCGCCGGGCTGTAGGAGGCGGCGTTCGCCTGGGCGCCCTGAGAAGAGAGGCTGAGCAATTCCACCGTCCGGTCATTTGAGTTGTAGCGGAACACGTCTGAGGCGGCATTCAGGTCGCCGGGGAGCAAATTCTCAGCCTGAGAGGCAAAGGCTATGGCGCTGCCATCCGCTGAGAGGGATGGCCAGCCGGATGCACCATTGGCAACGCTGCCATCTGCAGCGCGGGAAATCTTGAGCGGGCTGTGCTGCTGAGCGGGGACGGCGGCGAGGGTTGCGCCGGGCAATAGCAAGCCGCAAGATGAAGAGGAAGGTAACAAGCCAGGAGCGGATGCACGGGGTTTTGCGATGCCTTCCCCGACGCTGAGCGGCAAGCCTGCCGGTTAAAGGTTGAGCCATCTCTCGACGGAGCGGGGAAGCTGCCCCAGTGAGCCGACCTGGACGGTGCAGTTGGGGAGCGATTCGATGAACATACGCCCATAGCGCTTGGTGAGGATGCGCTTATCCATGATCGCCACTACGCCGCGATCGGATTGGGTGCGGATCAGGCGACCAAAACCCTGGCGAAATCTCAAGATGGCTTCAGGGATGGAGTATTGGTTGAACGGGTCTTCGAAGGTCTCGGAGCGGGCGGCGACGATCGGATCGGAGGGGACGTCAAATGGAAGCTTGACAATGACCAGCACGGACAGCGCCTGCCCGGGGATATCGACCCCCTCCCAGAAGGCTTTCGTGCCCAGCAGGACAGCCCGCTCTTCGTTGCGGAAGGTTTCGAGAAGGCTATGCGGCGATGCGCCTTCGCCCTGTTCATAAACGACGATATCTTTTTTGAGCAAGAGCGGGGCAATTGCCTGGGAGGTGCGCTTGAGCTGGTCGTAGGAGGTGAAGAGCACCATGGTGCGCCCGCCGGTCGCATTGCAGAGGTTGACAAGACCGCTCTCAACCGCCCGCTGGTGTCCCTGGCGATCGTTGGGCTCGGGGATATCGTTGACAAGATAGAGCATGGCGGCGCTCTCGTAATCGAAAGGCGACCCTACGGCAAGCTCGTAGGCGTCTTCAGCGTAGAGCCGGCCGCGCAGGTAATCGAAATCGCCGGCGGTTGTGAGCGTGGCGGAGGTCAGGATGACAGAGGATTTCTCGTGCCACAAGTAGCGCTGCATGAGCGGACCAATGTGAAGCGGCGCGGCGTGCAGGGAGAGACGCGTGCCGTTGGCGCTGGTCTCAACCCAGTAGATGCGCTCGGGATTGGGCTGGAATACCAGGGCGCTGAGGTTCTCGCTCATCTCGCTGAAACGGCGATAGAGATTGCTGATGCTGCTGAACAGCTCATCGTCTTCTTCTGCGAGGGAATCGTTGATCTCGGTAATCGCCTGGACAAACTTGGCGATAAATTCCACCAGGGGCTGCAAGGTATGCTCAGTTTCATCCCATGCCAGCTCAACATTGGTCCAGGCGGGTTGGGTGCGAGTCGCTTCGAGGATGCGCTCCTGGTGCGAGTACATGCCGATTGGGCGCCCCTCGCGCTGCTCGTAGAGGAACTGGTCGATGGCGACAAAGAACTGCTGGATGAGGCTGCCGATGCGGAAGGCGAGGTCCGTGGCTTGCTCCACCATGTGATTGAGGGCGGCAAAGGAATCGGGAGGCAGGATATCCTGCGTGGCTGACAGCAACCAGCCGAGACTACCGCTGCGGGGACCGCCCAGCTCGCGCAGCATGCGCTCGATATCTCCCTGGGTGACGCGATAGCTGAGCGCGTTGGTGGTGGCTTCTTCGAGATTGTGACCCTCATCGATGATGAGCGTGTCGTACTCTGGGAGGACACGGTTGTTGGTGGCAATATCCGCCAGAAGCAAGGCGTGGTTGACAATCAAGAGGTGGGCGCTCTGAGCAGCCAGGCGGGCGCGGTAGAAGGGACACATGCCCCCCATGCGCTTGATGCAGTTCTCACTGCTGCAATTCTCATCTTCCGCGGAAACGCGCAGCCATACTTCTCTTTCAGCCTGACCGTTGAGGTTGATCTCAGCCCGGTCGCCGCTGCGCGTGCCCTGCAGCCAGACCAGCACCTTGCCCAGGACGCGCATCTCATCCCTGGTCTCGGGACCGCGATGGCGCAGGCTCTCAAAGCGGCGCGGGCAAAGGTAATTGGAGCGCCCCTTGAGGACGGCAGCGCGCAGATCGAGCCCGAGGGCGGCGCGCAGGTCAGGGATGTCTTTGTTGATCAGCTGATCCTGCAGGTTGATGGTGTTGGTGGAGATGACCACGCGCTGGTTGTTCTGGACCGCCCATAAAGCCGCGGGGATGAGGTAAGCCATGCTTTTGCCGGTGCCGGTGCCCGCCTCGACCAGGAGGTGGTGCCCCAGGGAGAGCGCCTGAGTGACACCGCGGAGCATGTCCACCTGCTGGGAGCGGTATTCGTAATTGGGAAAGTGCTGTGAAAAGGCGCCGCCATACTCCAGGATCGAAGCGACTTCCTCCACATCCAGCGGCTGTGGTTCATCCAGGGGTTGGAGGGGCACAGGCAAGCGGAAGGGAGTCTCTTCGAACAGAGGACCCTGGTAGGCGTGCTGCACAACGCTGGAGGAGATGATCTCTTTAGAGCGAGCTTGCAGCACGCGGCGGAAAACCCAATAAGCGCCCCATTCCATGGACTCGCTGAGGCGCACCAGCTCAGCCACGAGGTTGAGCGGCATGGCGAGAGCTTCGTCCCACAGGCGCAAGAAGACCGCCCGGGTAGCCTGGGCATCATCCAGGGCGCGGTGCGTGGCGGGCAGGGGGACGCTCAACTGCTGCGCCAGGGCGCCCAGGTTATACCTGCCAGCATTCGGCATCAGCACCGAAGCGAGCTCGTAAGTATCCAGAACATCATTGTTGTTCAGGATGTTGTAGCGCCTTAAAAAGCTCAGATCAAAGGAGACATTATGACCGAGAACCGGGGTGTCGCCAATAAATTTCGCCAGCTCCGGCAAAACTGCCTTGATGGGCGGGGATTGGATGACCATCTGGTCGGTGATACCGGTAAGGCGAGTGATGAAGGGAGGGATCGGACGACCGGGATGGATGAGGGTGGTCCACTCATCTTCGACGCGGCGACCGTTAAAACGCACGGCGCCGATCTCGATGATAGCGTCTTTTTGAGGGTCCAGCCCGGTTGTCTCGATATCCAGAGCGATGATGGAAGTCATAGGGAGCATTATACCAATTGAACCTGGGCTGCCGCGGGTGGGTAAACAAGTAGATTGGCTGCTGTGAGTTCTGGTACACTATTGAAAGATAGCCAGTCCTGGGGTGAGGCAGAGAGACGACCTGTATCCAGGCGAAAAACCCGCTAGCGAGTGATGAGGCGCTCATGATCTCCGATTTCTCAAAAAGGCTGCGTGAGAATATACAGAAGGTACTGGTTGGCAAAGATGAAGTCATCGACCTGACCCTGGTAGCGGTATTGAGCGGCGGGCACCTGCTCATCGAGGATGTACCTGGGATCGGAAAGACGACCCTGGCGCGCGCTCTGGCGGCGTCCCTGGGCTGCACATTCCGGCGTATCCAGTTTACGCCAGACTTGCTGCCATCTGACGTAACGGGGCTTTACTGGTTCAACCAGAAGAAACAGGAATTTGAATTTAAGCCAGGTCCGGTGCTGAGCCAGGTGGTGCTGGCAGATGAAATCAACCGGGCGACGCCGCGCACGCAGTCGGCTTTGCTGGAGGCGATGCAGGAGCGACAGGTGACGATCGACGGGGTGACGCACCACCTGGACAGCCCATTCCTGGTGATGGCGACGCAGAATCCAATCGAGCTGGAGGGAACGTTCCCTCTGCCGGAAGCGCAGATTGACCGGTTCATGCTGCGGGTCTCGATCGGGTACCCCGATGAGGGTGAGGAGAGCAACATCCTGGAAAGGTTCCGCAGCGCTGACCCGCTATCCGAGCTACAGCCGGTCTCCTCGCCGGAGGAGGTGCTGGCGATGATGCAGGCGCGGCAGCAGGTGCGCGTCGTCGAGCCGGTGCGGGATTATATCGTCAAGGTCGCAAGAGCCACGCGGCAGAACGGCGAGATCGAGCTGGGCGCCAGCCCACGGGCGACGCTGGCGCTGTACCAGGCAAGCCAGGCGTGGGCAGCGATCCACGGGCGAGATTTCGTGCTGCCGGACGATGTCAAGCGGATGGCGCCGGTTGTCTTGACGCACCGGCTGATCATCTCACCCCAAGCACAACTGCGCGGCAGGCGCATTTCCGACCTGGTGGCAGATATCGTCGAAGCCCTGCCCGTGCCGGTGGAGAGTTGATTTGTCGCTCGAGCGCTGGCTGCCGATCTTCATTGTGAGCATTTACCTGGGGCTGATCCTTGAATCCCCACTATTAATGGCGCTACCGGTCAGCTTGATCATCATCCTGGGCATTGCAGCCTGGTGGCGGAAGCACGCTCTGGACCAGGTGAGCTACCGCAGGCGCTTCCAGTACACGCGGGCATTCCCTGGCGAGCGGTTCCCGGTGAAGATCGAGATCGAAAATCGTAAGCTGTTGCCGCTAACGTGGTTGAGGGCGGTTGACCCGTGGCCTAAGGCTGTGGGTCCGGAGGATGAGGAAGTGCTGGCGCCGAGCTTTTCACCGGACCTGGGTTTCCTAACCCACGTTTTCAGCCTGCGCTGGTACGAACGCTCGCGGCGGACTTACAACCTGATCTTCCGCAAGCGCGGCATCTATCCATTAGGACCCTGTAAGCTAACTTCGGGTGACTTGTTTGGCATCTACGAGAAGACCCAGGAAGCGGCGGGAATCGATAGGCTGACGGTATTTCCGACCCTGCTGCCGCTGGATGAGCTACATCTATCCCCGGAATACCCGATCGGCGACGAGCGCTCGCGCAGGAGAATCTCGGAAGACCCCAATCAGGTGATGGGGGTACGTGATTACCATCCAGAAGATAATTTCCGGAAAATCCACTGGCCCGCAACTGCGCGGATGGGCGAGCTACAGGTCAAGCTCAACCAACCTATCTCGGCTCAAGTCTTGATCGTCTGCCTGAACGTGGCGACGCACCTGCGATACTGGGAGGGGATCTCTCCTGACCTGCTGGAATACATGCTGAGCCTGACGGCTTCTCTGGTGGATCGGGGCATCCAGAATGGTTACCGGGTAGGGCTCATCTCGAATGGCTGCCTGACCAACTCTGACCAGCCTTTCCACACGCAGCCGGGACGCTCACCGCAACAGCTGGCGACCTTATTGAGCGCGCTGGCTGGGATCACGCCGGTGGTTGTGGCGCCTTTCGAGCGACTGCTGCTGCGCGAGATCCCACGTGCGCCGTTTGGAGCGACTTTACTCATCCTGAGCGCGGTGATCAACCCGGAGCTGGTGGAGGCGATCCTGCGGCTGAAGAAGCACGAGCGGCGCATTACGTTGCTTTCGGTGGCTGGAGATGCGCCGCCAATTTTGCCAGGCATCCAGAGCTTGCACTTGCCTTTCAAACCGCTGGTGCATTGAACCGCTACCCGAGGCAAGCAGTGAAAGCGGAGGAACATACGCAAGGGACGATCCGAAAGTAGCAAGGCAGGACGACCGCGCCCCTGGCGCATCCTGGCGACCGGCGCTTCAATGGTCATGGAGCTAAGCTGGGTGGCGCTGTGGACCCTGGTCCTGTTCCGTTCCAGGGTAGCGGTGTCCTACTGGACGGCGTTCGCAGTGTTCGGGCTGATGTCGTTCTCAGCCTACCTGGTGACGCTATGGATGGATACCCACCAGATCAGCCTGCGTGTGCGAAGGATCGTGCTTGCGGTCATGATCCTGATCTTTTTGCTGGCCGGCTTGAAGATCTTGCTCTACTCCCGGCAGACAATTGGGCTGCTGGATTTGCTGAACCTGCCGGTGAGAACATTCCGGGATATGTACAACTTGTTGCCATCCGAGTTCATCTTGATGCTGTTGGTGTTGTGGGTCGCCTGGCGGGGCGTGACCCGGGTGGGTAAGCCGGTGAGCTCAGAGGAGGCGATCGGTGAGTTCAGGGTGGGCGTGCTGATGTTCCTGGGTTTTGGGATCTTCGCCAGCCTGGCGAGAGCAATGAGCGGCATGGAATTGTACCTGTTTTTGTTTGCCGGTTTGCTTGCGATGAGCGCGGCGCGCATCTCGGTCATCAGCTACCTGCGGGGGGGACAGCGCATCCCTTTCGATAAGCGCTGGATGGCGGGGATGGGCTTGATCATCCTGGCGATGGTTGGATTAGCTGCCGAGATTATGCACCTGGCGGGTGCGCCGGGAGGCAACATCCTGGGGAAGGTGGTCACCTGGATCATTTACGGGCTTGCTATCATCCTCAGCCCGGTGATGTTATTGGTGATGCAAGCGCTGATCGCATTGGGGCGGATACTGAATGCCGGGGCGATTATCCAGGCCCTGGTAGAGCTGGCAAACCGCCTGCAAAGGATGATCGATGCATTGACGAGGAACATCGAGGACTCGCTGGAGGCGTTCACGCTACCGCCGTTTCTGCAAACGGCTGGCTGATGCATTGACGCTGACCAAGCCAGTGGTGTTATGGGGGATTGTGATCGTGTTCGTAGCTACCATCCTGTTGATTGCCCGCTCGCAGGTTTTCCGGGAGAGGGCTGACGAGGGCGCCGAGCTCGAGAAGCTCGATGAACAGGAAGGACTCATCGACCAGCTACGCAAAGCCCTGCGTAAGAGCCTGGGGGCTGTAGCTGAGAACCTGGACCAGGCACTGCGCTTGCGGAACGCGCGGCGGCTGCTGGCGGCTGCCCGAATCCGCAGAGTTTATGCGCATCTGATGCACCTGAGCGAAAGGCTGGAACAGCCGAGACCGGCTTCTCGCACGCCGCTGGAGTTCTTACCCAATCTGGAAGCGCTATTCCCGGGATTTCAGGGCGAGCTGGGTACCATCACCGAGGCGTATCTAAGGGTGAGGTATGGCGATTTTCCGGAGCAGAGCGAGGATGTCGAAGCGGTAGAGGACGCCTGGAAGAGGGTATCGCAGGTGGGTTATGAGAAAGTGAAAGAAGCCCGGTCGAGAAAGAAGTGATGAGCCACGAAAGAAGAAGGCTGAAATGCAGGCGCTGCCTGCCGTTCAGCCTTCTCTTGTGAATTGCCAGCGATTTCTCCGCGGACTGACTGCCTGCGGAGCGGTGAGCAAGTTAGCGAATATCGATGATTTTGACGATGAGCGGTTCGAGGATCGCTCTCATTTTGTCCGGCTCGATGCCGCGCACTTTAAATGTGAGCATGCGGTTCGAAGGATCGGCGCCGGAGAAGACCCCGAAGGCGATGAAATCGCCGCCCTCATTGGCAACAGCCTGGGCTAATTTTGCCAGCTTACCGCGCTCGTCGCTCACGAGGGCGGTGACACGCACACCCATCTCGCGCGCTCCCATCAGCTCGAGGAGCATCTTGAACAGGTCGGTCTCGGTGATCATGCCAACGATGCGGTCATCGCGCACGACCGGCATGCTGCCGATCTTGTTATCTGCCATGATCCTGGCAGCTTCTTCGATGGGGGTGTCTTCGGTGACGGTCAGGACGTTCTTGGTCATAACATCTTTGATCTGCAGCTTGCTCAACAGGTAGTTCATCTCGTAAATGCTGAGCGACGTGGCGGGCGAGGGAGAAGCGTTGAGCAGGTCCTTTTCAGAGACGATGCCGACCAGTTTGCCGTCCTTGACAACCGGCGTCCGGCGGATATGTTCCTGTTTCATCAGGTTGAGTGCGTCAATGAGAGACATGTCTGGGCGCACAGTTATGACAGGTGATTTCATACGTTCACCGACGAGCATGAGAGCCTCCTGAAGATATTAGGATTTGCGCAGTCGAGGCGATCTACATCCATGGGGCGCAATGCAGGCGCAGCCTGCACAGCATCCCATGGACCGTTGTTCCGTTCAGCGAACTGCGCAAATCCTGGATTTTCGAATAGATTTCCGGGTACTTTTCATTATTTTACCGCAAAAGCCGAGAGGATACGGGCGATATGCCGGGCGCCTTTCAAATACAGGTCGAGGCGGACGTTTTCGTTGGGGGCGTGGGCTTGCGTGCCGGGGTAGCCGATGCCGGCAGTGGCGATGGGCAGCTTGAGCTGCTCGATAAAAACATGGTTCGGTCCGGAGCCGCCCAACATGGGTACAAGCTGCATGGGAACACCGTAAACCGGCTCAGCGGTCTGGGCGACGAGGGATACAAAGGGATCGTTGGGATCGGTGCGGGCAGGCGATTCGCCGCCGAGGAGGGTTACATCGATATCCGAAAAACCTGCGGCATCGAGGTAGGCACGCAAGCCAGCGAACACTGCTTGCGGCGTCTGGTCTGGCACCAGGCGGAAATCCACTTTAGCGGAGGCGCGGGCAGGAAGCACGGTTTTTGAGCCGGGACCCTGGTAGCCGGAGGTCAATCCGCAGATGGTGCAGGTAGGCTCGAAGATCTCGGCGATGCGCAGCTCGACGCCGCCGGTGAGCCCGTTGAGAAACTGCTTCACGCCATAGCGGGTCTGGTACTCCTCGACGACGTCTGGCTGCGCTTGCATGAGCTCGATATCGCGCGGCGTGGGGGGCTGTACGGGGTCGTAGAACCCGGGAATGCGAACCTTGCCATCCGCACCTTTAATGGCGTTGAGCGCCCAGACCAGGCGCCAGGCGGCATTGGGGAAGATGGAGCCGCCAATGCCGGAGTGCACATCGATCTTGGCTGTTTCCACGGAAAGCTCAACGTAACAAATACCGCGCAAACCGAGATCGAGGATGGGCACTTCGCGGTGATCGACGCGCCCGAACTCCCAGATACAGGCATCGGCAGCCAGTTTTTCCCGATTGCTGTGCACAAAATCGTGCAGGTGCAGGCTGCTGGTCTCCTCCTCGCCTTCGATCACAAACTTGACGTTGCAGGGAAGGTCGCCGGTTACTGCCAGCAAGGCATCGATGGCAAACAGACGGCTGGTGATATGACCCTTGTCGTCGCTCACCCCGCGGGCGTAGAGCTTGCCGTCGCGCAGGGTTGGCTCGAAAGGCGGGGTGAGCCAGAGGTCGAGCGGCTCAGCCGGTTGGACATCGTAGTGGTTGTAAAACAGGAGGGTCTTATCGCTGCGCCCGGCTCTTTCGGCATACACGACCGGCGCGCCGTCCGTGGCAATCGTTTCGACGTGAAAACCACGCGCCTGGAGCATCTGTCTCACCAGGGCAGCGCACTCGTCCAAGCCCCAATTCTGGGCGGCGACACTGGGCTGGGCTGCCAGCCGGGACAGCTCGGTGATGCTTTCAGCGAGGTGGGCTTCCAGGTAGGCGTCGATCTTCTCAATATCGTTCATGACCTATTTTTCTCCATGCATATCGTGGATTTTCAGGTTGAATCTGGCGTGATTTAAAAAAATCTGCTCAAGGTGCTCGAGCCGAGATAAGCGAACGCCGTCATTTTTAACGTCTCGCCTGCCCAGCACCAGAAAAGGAATTTGAATACCGACATCTTGAGGATACCGGCAATGATCCCTGCGACGTCGAAGAAAGGGTTGGGGACGAGGGCGAGCAGGAAGACGGTCAGGGCGCCGTTCTTCTGCATCCAGCCTGTAAGCCGGTCATATACGTCGGCGCGCTCAACGACCCCTTGCCCGCTAAAGCCAGCCAGGTATCCAACCATCTCGCCCAGGGTAGCTCCCGCGCCAGCGACCAAACCGACCACCAGCGGGTTGAATATCCCGCCCATGGTGAAGATGATGGCAATACCCGGGGCGGGCAGGATTACAGTGGCGTATGCCAGAAAAGATATGAGAAATATGCCCGGATAGCCGTAAATCGCCAGCCTGGCAGCCTGGTCGCGAATGGAAAAGATATAGATGCTGATGAGGATGACCGCCAGCAAAGCGGCTATACGCGCGATGGTAACCCGGCGGTTAGCACGCTCCTTACCAGGCATGGGGAGACCTCAAGGACGACAGGATGCGTGAGGTGAAGGGCTTATCCTTCGATGATGGACACCGATTGGATGTGGACAGCCGGCGCGTCGACCTTTTGCGGGTCGCGGGGTGGGATCGAGTTGACCACATCCATGCCCTCGATGACCTGGCCAAACACACTGTGCTTGTTGTCGAGCCAGGGTGTAGGCACATGGGTGATGAAGAACTGGGAGCCGTTGGTGCCCGGTCCGGCATTAGCCATGGAGAGGATGCCGGGCTTGTTGTGGCGCAGGCTGGAGTGAAATTCGTCGGCAAAGCGATAGCCCGGACCCCCGCGACCGGTGCCGGTGGGATCACCGCCCTGAACCATGAAGTCGGCGATGACGCGGTGGAAAAAGGTGCCGTCGAAGAAGCCCTGCCTGGCAAGGAAAACGAAGTTGTTCACTGTTTTTGGGGTTTTATCGGCGAATAATTCAAGCTTGATATCGCCCTTATCGGTGTGGAGAACAGCGGTGTATTTGAGCTTGGGATCGATGGTTAGAGCAGGTGGATTGGACCATTGGTTTGTTTGCACGGTGAATGAGTTCCTTTGTTTGGGAATTTTGGGGTGAATAGGGAAACGAGCCTGAACTTACGAAGCGCGAGCGATGCGCAAGAGGGCTTCGATGCGGGCGACCACGAGGTCCATTGCGACGGTGTTCAATCCCCCTTCAGGGATGATGACATCGGCGTAACGCTTGGAAGGCTCAACGAATTCCAGATGCATTGGGCGAACGGTGTTCAGGTACTGGTTGACCACCGATTCGGTGCTGCGACCGCGCTCGGAGATATCTCGCTGCAGGCGGCGGATGAAACGGATATCGGGATCTGTATCGACGAAGATTTTGATATCGAAAAGGCTGCGCAGCTCGGCTTCGGTGAAGATCAAGATTCCTTCGACCAGGATGACCGGCTGCGGATCAATGAGGATGGTCTGCGCCGTCCGGGAATGGGTTTTGAAATCGTAGATCGGCAGGGAGATTTGCTTGTATTCTTTGAGCTGCTTGATATGTTGAATGAGCAAGCAGGTGTCCAGCGAATTGGGGTGGTCGAAGTTGATACTGGCGCGTTGGGCAGGGGCGAGCTGGCTGAGGTCCTTGTAGTAGGCGTCGTGAGGCAGGCAGGCGATATGCTCTCTGCCGATACGATCCATAATGACATTTGCGACGGTCGTTTTTCCGGATCCCGAACCGCCAGCAATGGCGATGACGACGGGGGTTGCAACAGAGGGCATACTGGAATTATACTGGAGGAGTTGGAATTAATGGGATAATCCAGGCAAACGAAAAGCAGCACCTTAGAGATGCTGCTGGGTGAGCCACCGAAGGGATTCGAACCCTTGACCTGACGTTTACGAAACGCCTGCTCTGCCAGCTGAGCTACGGTGGCTGGTGTGAACGCGGGGGAATTATACAAGGGATAGTTGGGATTGGCAAGGATGGATTGTTTTCGAGGAAGAGGTGCATTTTGCGTGTGGCGATGCTGTCTTACCATACCTGCCCGCTGGCAACACTAGGCGGCAAGGATACAGGGGGGATGAACGTCTATGTGCGCGATCTGACGCGCCAGCTCGGGGAGATGGGCGTACAGGTGGATGTTTTCACGCGCTCGCAGGACGAGCATGTACCGCATGTGCTGCACGACCTGGGCTATGGCAACCGGGTGGTGCATATCCCGGCGGGACCCGAGGAACCGATCGCCAAGGAGGAGATGGCGAAGCACCTGAACGATTTTGTGCTGGGAGTGCGCGGCTTCGCCGAGAGCAAGGGCTTGAAGTATGACCTGATCCACAGCCATTACTGGATGTCGGGCGTGGCAGCCGGCGAGCTGAAAAACGGGTGGAAAGCGCCGGTGATCCACATGTTCCATACACTGGGAGTGATGAAGCAGCGCGTGGCGCGGGCGGGGGAGGCGGTGGAAGGAGGGTATCGACTGGATGGGGAGCGCTACGTGATGCGTATAGCCGATAAGATCATCGCGGCAACGCCTGCCGAGCTGGCGCAACTGCAATGGCTCTACCAGGCAGATACGCGCAAGATCGTGGTCATCCCTCCCGGCGTTGACCTGAGACGGTTCTATCCCATCCCCCCGGATGAAGCCAAGGAGTTCATCGGCATCCCACCCTGCGATCAGGTCCTTCTCTACGTGGGGCGGATCGAGCCGCTCAAGGGGATCGATGTGCTGATCCATGCCATCGCCCTCCTGCGCGAGCAAGGCGTGCGCGTCTGCCTGTCTGTCATCGGCGGCGATTCCGAGGATGATTCAGATGCCATCAGCGTCGAGATGGCGCGCCTGCAGGCAGTGCGTGAGGACTCCGGCATGGATGACATGGTGTTCTTCCTGGGGAAGAAGAGCCAGGATACGCTGCCCTACTATTATTCGGCCTCGGAAGCGGTGGTTGTGCCATCGCATTATAAGTCATTTGGCATGGTGGCGCTGGAAGCGATGGCATGCGGGACGCCGGTGGTTGCCTCACAGGTCGGCGGGCTGGCTTTTCTCATCCGGGATGGGGAAACCGGGTTCACTTTCCCGGTGGACGACCCGCAGGCGCTGGCTGACAGGTTGATCACCTTGCTGCGCGATGCCGAGCTGAGAAGGCGCATGGGAGAGCAGGCAGCTCGCTTCGCGCGGGATTATGGCTGGGAGCGGATCGCCACACGTGTGCTGAGTGTTTACCAGCAGGCGCTTGCAGAAGGGCAACCAACCGGGGGCTGAGTATGGGTATCAGCTGGGGATTCGAAATTGAGCCAGGTATTTGTCCCGGTTGGCAGAACGGGCGATCTTGCCGCTGCTGGTCTTGATCAGCCAGCCGCGCTCGAGGATCTCGATGTGGCGCAAGGCGATATCCGAGCCCTGGTTGACGCTGAGGCGGATCTGGTCGGCGATCCCCTGGCGCTGGCTCGGATCAGCCGCATCCGCTTCCGCTAACAAAACGACTTCTTCGGTGCCCAGGTCTTCACTGTAAACGCCGAAAGCTACCACCCGCCCGGGGTGAACCCCAGGCGCCTCGCTGGCTAACCTTTCGATATCTTGCGGGTAGATATTCTTGCCGCCGACGATGATCAAGTCCTTCTTTCTGCCGGTCACATATAGCTCACCTGCAACTGTGTAACCCAGGTCTCCGGTGAGATACCAGCCATCGATGAAGGCTTGCCGGGTGAGATCGGGGCGGTGATAGTAGCCGGTGAGCATGTAGCTGCTCTGGATGGCAATCTCGCCAACGACGCGGTCGGGAAGATCGGCGCCGTTCTGATCGATGACCCGCAGGCGGGTACCCTCGACCGGCTGCCCGGATGAGACCAGTTGGAGGGCATCCGGCGAGGCAGGAACCGGCTCAGCAATCCCTGCGCTGACGAATTTGCGCTTATCCACCCAATCGGTCGCAAGCGGCGCTTCGATCCCGCCCTGGGTGACCGCAAAGACATTCTCCGCCATGGCATAGCTGGCAGCGAGAGCCTCTGGGCGAAACCCGTAGGGCGAGAAGCGCTCGACGAACTGCCGGTGGCTGGAGGCGTGCACCGGCTCGGAGCAGTTGATCACAGCGCGCCAGGAGGACAGGTCAACGCCTGCCAGGTCGCGGTCCCGGATCTTCTGGGCGCAAAAATTGTAGGCGAAGTTGGGCAGCCAGGTGAGCGTGCCGTGATAACGCGAGACTGCCTGGAAGAGCCGGTACGGGGCGCGCACCCAATCGAAAGGCGACATCAATACCAGTGGGATGCGGCTGAGAATGGGCAGGATGAAGCCGGCGATCAGTCCCATATCGTGGTAGAGGGGCAGCCAGCTGACCACGACATCCTCCGGGGTTAAGCGGATGGCGCGGGCGTAACTTTCTAGCTGGCGCAGCACCGCGGCGTGCGAGAGCGCAACACCCTTTTGCAAGCCGGTTGTGCCGGAGGAGTGCTGCAAGAGCACGATCTCCTGCGGCGACCGATCTAACCCGGGCAGGTGACCGGCGCTCCATTCTTCCAGAGGTGAGATTTCTACCGTGGATAGGATCAGGCGGGGGTACGGGCTGCCGGCGGCAGCTGCCCTGACCTCCGGGATGAACTGCGGGTAGGTGATCACGGCGGCCGGACGGGTGGTGTGCATTAAAGCAGAGAGCGACTGACGGTACTGCTCAGCCGCCAGCTTTTCAGTCAGGTAGGGCATGATGGCGGGAATGCTCCCGGCGAGGATGGCGCCGAAGAAAGCATGGAGCAGGTCCGCTTCGCGATTGAGGATGAGGATGACCACTTCGCCAGGTAGGATGCCGGCGGACAAGATCGCCTTTGCATAACCGGCGGCGCCCTGGAAGAACTGGCGCGTGGTTATGACGCGCTCCGGCTGCCCGCTTTGCAGCAGGATGGCTAAATCCTGATCGGGCGCCTGCTGGAAGCGCTCCAGAAGGATGGATGAGATGGTCTGAGGGGAGGCGCTCATGCTTTCCGGAGCTGGGGAGGCAATCACGCCTGGCGCGCGGTGATGAGGGAGGCTAATTGCTCCAGGGTATCGAAGGTCTCCTTGTTCAGCTCGGTATCGTCGATGTGAACGCCATAAGTATCTTCAATAAACAGGGAGAGGTCGACCAGGCTGAACGAATCGATCAAACCGCTGGAGATGAGCGGCTCACTGGGAGAAATCGAGCGCGCCGGCTGCTTGAGGATTTGCGCAGCGATGTATTGAGAGAGCTGAACGGTGAGCTTTGGGTCCATATCTATCCGCTATCCTATGTGGGATTTGCCGCGGCGCCTGGAGGCTAGGCTACGATCCGCCGACGTAACGCCAGACGGCATCGAGCACCTGCAGGGCGGTGAGGTTGCGAACGGGCCAGCCTTTCTTCATAATCAGGGGATCATCGAAGCGATTCGGACCCCAGGTGATGTGAACCTGATCTTCCTGCAGACCAGCGTCTTCCAAGGGCTGGACAGCCTGCCAGTAATTCCACAAAGGAACGCCGTACTCCATCGCCAGGCGGGCAATGGTGGCATTGATGAAATGATCCCCTTCGATATTGTCGGCTTTGGTGGACAGGATGGGAATGACGCCCTGGTCGATGGAAAATTCGATAATCTGGCGCATTTGGGGCTCGAAGGTGTCCTCGTGCCAGACATCGTTGGAGCCGAGCATGATGAATGCAAAGGCGGGCTTATGGATGCGATATTCACACGCCAGCGGGGATTCGTTCGGGAGGCATTTGGCGCGGTCTGCCCAGAGCGGGGCAAAGATCGATGAGGCATTGAAGCCCGATTTGGCTGCCAGGCTGGTGCGTGCATACGAGCCCTGAAAGTTTTGGATGACGCCCTCCAGGCTTCTGATACTCGCCGAGCGAGTAATACTGCTCGCCGCGGTCAAAATCACCGAGGAACCAGGCCGGTGTGCTGCCGCAGTCCCCGATCTTGGAAAAGGCATGCGGGTCGTTGCCCAGCTCCTGCCCATGCTGATAAATTGCTTTCAAGCGCTCGTCAAGCTGCGGAACGATAGGAAGGGCGGGCCAGCTTGCGGGATCGAAGGTGGGGGAGGGGGTTGGCGAGGGTGCGGGTGTGGCGGTAGCCGCCAATGGCGGCTCGGGAGAGGGGCTGAGGATGATAGCGGGAGTCTGTGTGGAGGAGGCGCGGTGAGAGTGGGGCTGGCGCTCGCCGCGAGAGTGGTGGGCGCAACGGCTGCCGGGTCTTTTCGAGCTACAGGCGGTCATCAGGCTGGCAAGAATAAGGATATAGAGGGCGATGCGCTTCATAACGCCCGATTATATCCTATTCCGCAGGCGGGGATTTGAGCCTGCCGGTTTGAATGATCTCCTTCACCAACGGTAAAATCTGAGCGGCAAGCAGGCGGTTGCCCTCGGGCGAGAGGTGGACGGCGGTATTGGTAAACTCGCCCGGCGGGATAGCGTCCCACAGGTCGGTGTAATTCCAGCCGCGCTGCGCGCTGAACTCCCGCAGGATGCGCCGGTAATCGTCGTATGCCCAGCGGGGGTAATAGAAGTTGTATCGGATATCGCTGTTTTGTCCCTGGCTGATGAACACCGGCTCGTTGACCAACAGAACAGGTGTATCTCCGGCAAGCTGGATGCCTGCCTGGAGGATCTCCAGCGCCAAATCATCGGGGCTGAGATGCGGCGGCTGGAGATCGTGGAATGATTCGTCGGCAGAAAGGTCTTCAAGGCGGGGTGTATAGTCCTGCGGGATATCCTGATCGATGCCCGTGGCAGCCCAAAGCACGCCGTAGAGCTGGAGGCGCCACCAATCCGCCAGGGGGCGCAGATTGCCGAGCAGGGTCTTGCCCCAGGGGGAGGTCTGGATGAAATTGGGGTCTTGCGCGTCCAATTTAAGCTGGAATTGGTCGATCAGCCGGCGCACGGGAGCAGGATTATGCTGGAGGAGCGGCGGGTAGAGCTGCTTGTCATAGGGAAACAATTCGAGGGTGATGGGCCAGATGACCAGGTCCGGATCGTACTGCTGAATGCGCGAGAGGACCAACAGATCCTTCATCAGCGACATGACCGGATAGCCCAGGTTGTAGAAGCGCACCCGGCGACCATCGGGTAGGGAGAGCCCCGCCTTATCCAGCTGGGCGGCTAAAGTCTCGCCTGGCTGCAATAAGTATCCCCAGGTGGATGAATCGCCGATCAAGATCACCCGGTATTCATCTTCCGGCTTTTTTCCGGCTGCGAGCTCGTGGGAAGCAAACATGGCGTCCAGGTCGAACAAGCTCAGGTTGTAAGCCTTTTCGGGATTTTCAGCATAAGGCAGGCGAGCTCGACCGGGAAAGAGGTGATTGTAGGCTGAGACCCTGCCGAGGAGCGGGATTGGGTTGCAGGCGGCGAAGAGAAAATTCAGCAGCAGGAAAAGCAGGAGCGCCTTAACAAAAACGCGCCCGGCGAAGCGCCAGCCAGGTGAATTCTGGGGGGAGGGGAGGTTAGCGGTGGGCATGGCAGGTTTTACAAGCCGAACAACGTCTGGAAGGCATGCAGCGAGGCAGGCAGGGTGGGCAAAGCGAACCAGACCCATCCCAGCATGACGTATTGGAAGGTCAAAAACCAGCCTCCCAGTGCAAGAATTTTATGAGACGAATTTTGCTGAGTTCCTTCCGGGTAGCGCTGCCGGAACCAACCAGACCAGCGATTGTGGATGAATAAACCCAGCGCATGCCAGAG
Source organism: uncultured Chloroflexia bacterium (assembly GCA_963702535.1). Lineage (GTDB taxonomy): Bacteria > Chloroflexota > Anaerolineae > Anaerolineales > UBA4823 > CAVPDG01. The sequence goes on from CAVPDG010000011.1 coordinate 71,707, forward strand.
ACCCCAAACGGCGAAATTCCAGGTGATGCCATGCCATAATCCGATGAGAAGCATGGTGACGAGCTGCCCAACCAGGATGGTGAGCCAGGCGGGGAAACGCTCAGGCTTGCTGCGCAGGAGGCGCGTCAGCGGGTTGAAGACATAGGCGCGGAACCACTGGGCGAGGGTGATGTGCCAGCTATTCCAGAAGGCGGTGAGATTGACCCGGGTATACGGCGAGGCGAAGTTCTCCGGGAGCTGGATACCCAGGAATTTACCCAGCCCGATCGCAATATCGGTATAACCCGAAAAATCAAAATACAGGCGCAGCCCGTAGGCGTAGAGCAGAACCCATAGCCACAGGGTGGAGCTGGTCTGCGCGGAATTTTGCGGGCTCAGGGCGATCATCGCCAGGCTGTCCGCCAGGACGAATTTTTTGAACAACCCGATGACAAGGCGTTGGCTGCCGGAGACGAACTGGCTGCTCGAGAGGCGCTCAAGGGAGCGCAGGTCCTGCTGGATGAAACGCTGCGATCGATCGATGGGACCGGAGGGATAGGATGGGTAGAAAAGGGCATACGTTACGAACTCGTCGAGGGAGTAATCGGGCAGGCGCCCTGCCTGGCTATCGCGCAGAACATGCAGCAAGCGGAATGCCAGGAAAGAAAAGCCAAGCCAGCGCAGGTCCAGGGTAGAAGCCAGGGCAGTATCTTGACCCATCCAGCCACGCAGCGCGGCGCTCGTCCCCTGGGCGAGCCAGCCGGATTTTAAGATGACAAACAAGGCGATGATGACGAAGATCATCCCGTAGGAGAGAAAGCGCCGGGATGAGGTGTTGCTGATGAGAAAGACCAACCCGGTGATGATGCCCAGGGCGACCAGAACCTGCCATAGCTGAGGCGGGCGGGTGGGAGTGAGGCAGCAGAGTGGCGTCAGGTAGCGAAGCGCGGCGACCAGCAAGACGATGGCAAAGATCACCAGGAAAGCGACCCGGTTGCCCCACAGCGACTGGCGCGTCCTGGCGCCGGTGATCGACCAGGTGAAAAGGGTCAGAGCGATCGACAGGGTGGGCAGCCAGAAATCCAGGTTGCGGATGGGGACGGCAGGCTGCAATCCGTAGGCTGCCAGCAGGCTGCCCACCAGGATAGCCCAACCGCGCCACCGGACAGGCGCCAGCCAGGCGACGAGCAGGGTGATGAGGATGAGTAGCAGTAAGTTGGTGGGCTGCATGCAGCAGGTATTAGAAACCCTGGTAGATCCAGGCAGGCGCCTGAGCGGTGGTCATGATCAGGATGGCGATCAGGATCAGGCACAGGAGAAGGGCGGAGAGGTTTTCACGAGACCAGATTTTCTTCATTGCGGCTACCAGCCTAACGATACCCACACATGCGCCAGTCTCCCCCTTCTAAGACCGCCTGGTAGAGACGATCTGCCAGGTTGATCTCCAGAACCTCATTACCGTAGTTGGCGACGATCTTCCCGGTGCAAGAGACCAGGACGGTATCGCCGTCCTGATTTCCCTGGCTGCAGGTCATATCCTGCAGGCTGACCTTGACGGCGGCAAACGAAGCAAGCTCGTTCTGTGCATCGGCTTCCCAGGCAGCGCACGAGAGGGTGGAGAGCTGGTCGGCTTCTCCGTTCACAAGAGCCTGGTTATAGGCTTCGATGGCTGTGGCGGGACCATTCGAGTCTTTTGAGCAAGCGGAAATTCCGGCAATGAAGGCCATCAAGAGCAGGGAGATTACCCATTTACGCATAACAAGACCTCATAGAATTTAAGTGAGTCATTTTTCGCGTGTACAGTCCTGAGCCGCTTGTGTTCGGGGCAATTTTACCAAGCAATTTTAAGTGAGGTTTCCCTCCCTGAACTACGTAACCGCTAGATTAATCTCCGCGTAGAAAAAGTTGTCAGACATTTGACAGACAGCACCTTCATTGATAAAATAGAAATTGTCTGACAAGTTGTAGCTGGTATAACGAAACCTCGACGGTAATCTTCAAACTTTTTTCTAGCGGATAAGAAATGCCAACTCTTCTCGCCCGACACGCAACCGTACTTGTAACCATGGATGACCAGCGCAGGGAGATCCCCGACGGTGGTCTTTTTATTCGGGATGGCTTCATCGAGCAGGTGGGAGCAACGGCAACCCTGCCGGAGAGCGCCGATGAAATTCTGGATCTGAGCGGGCATATCGTCGCGCCCGGCTTGATCAATACCCACCACCACTTTTACCAGACGCTGACACGCGCGGTGCCGGCGGCGCAGGAAGCCAACCTGTTCAACTGGCTGAAGACACTCTATCCGATCTGGGGGCGGATGGGAGCTGAGGATATCCGCATCTCCACGCAAACGGCGCTGGCTGAGCTGGCGCTTTCCGGTTGCACCGCCGCCAGCGACCACCTGTATATCTTCCCGAATGGCTCCAGGCTGGATGATGAGATCCAGGCAGGGCTGGAGGTGGGTTTGCGGCTGCACGCTTCGCGCGGCTCGATGAGCCTGGGAGAGAGCAAGGGGGGCTTGCCGCCGGACAGCGTCGTCGAAGAGGAGGACTTCATCCTGCGCGACTCGCAGCGCCTGATCGAGACCTACCACGATCCGAACCCGGGGGCGCGGGTGCAAATCGTGCTGGCGCCTTGCTCCCCCTTCAGCGTGACAGCAGACCTGATGCGGCAGAGCGCCTCGCTGGCGCGTGAGTACGGCGTGAACCTGCACACTCACCTGGCTGAGACGCAAGACGAAGAAGCCTTCTGCATCGAGAAATTTGGCTACCGCCCGGTGGCATACATGGAGATTCTCAACTGGGTGGGGAATGACGTGTGGTTTGCGCACTCGGTACATGTCAACGACGACGAGATCGCAACCTACGCCCAGACCGGCTGCGGCGTAGCGCATTGCCCGAGCTCCAATATGCGCCTGGCATCCGGAATCCCGCCGATCCTGAATATGCTGCGTGCAGGGGTGAAAGTGGGGCTGGGAGTGGATGGCTCGGCGAGCAACGATAGCTCGCACATGCTGGCAGAGGTACGCCAGGCGATGCTGCTGGCAAGGGTGCGGGCGGGCATCTCCGGCGCTTCCCTTTCGAGCGATGCCGCGCCGGAGCTGATGACAGCCCGCAAAGCGCTGGAGATCGCCACGCGCGGCAGCGCTTCTGTATTAGGGCGGACGGATATCGGCTCGCTCGAAGCGGGGAAGTGCGCCGACTTCTTCGCTATCAACCTGAACCAGCTGGCATTCACCGGCGGGCTGCACGATCCGGTAGCGGCGCTGGTCTTCTCCGCGCCGGTTCAAGCGGACTTCACGGTTGTGGGCGGCAAGTTCGTCGTGCGAGACGGACATTTAACGACCATCGACCTGCCCAGGCTGGTAGAAGCGCACAACCGCGCCGCAAAACGGCTGGTGCGGGGCGAGTGATCCCTGCCGGGAAGGATTTGACCTCGGAATGAACTCAGCCATAGACTTCGAGCATCGCAAAGATGGGCAGATCGCTCTGCTGCTCCTGGTGGTGGTCTTTGCGTTCGTGGTAATCAAGAACGCCTGGGTTGGGGATGACGCCTACATCACCTTCCGCACGGTCGAAAATTTCCTGAGCGGGCACGGGCTGACCTTTAACACGCTCGAGCGGGTGCAGACCTATACTCACCCGCTGTGGATGTTCGTGATCTCCGGCATTTATTTCATCACCAACCGGGTATTGGGGATCGGTTTCTGGGCGCAGCTTTACTACACCGTGGTGTTGGCTCTCCATACTGGTATCGATCGCGGCGGTTCTCATCCTGGTATTTGGGATCGGGCGGTCAAAACTATCTGCCGTGCTGGCGATCACCATCCTGATCCTATCCAAAGCGTATATCGACTACTCGACTTCCGGGCTGGAAAACCCGCTCAGCCACCTGATCCTGGCACTCTTTTTGTGGGTTTACTTCCGGAACAGCGCGGTTAGCCTGAATAAGCTATTCCTGCTTGCCTTGCTGGCGGCGCTGGCGGCATTAAACCGCCCGGACACGCTGTTGCTTTACCTGCCGGCGCTGGCAGTGGCATGGTGGCAGACGCGAGACCGGCTGCGGGGATTGCTTCGCATCCTGTTGGGCTTCCTGCCGCTGATCCTATGGGAGCTATTCTCCCTGTTCTATTACGGCTCACTCTCGCCCAACACAGCCTACGCCAAGCTGAGCACTGGCATCGGATTGGGGATGTTGGTCAAGCAGGGCTACTTCTATTTTCTCAATTCCATCAGCCTGGATCCGCTGACCCTGTGCGTGATTGCATTTGTGCTCCTGCTCCCCTTTGCCGGCAGACAGTGGCGGTTCCTGCCATTGGCGGCAGGGATCTTGCTTTACCTGCTGTATGTCGTCCGGATCGGGGGCGATTTCATGAGCGGAAGGTATTTCGCTGCGCCGCTGCTGATGGCGGCGGCGATCCTGGCGGTTTACCCGTTCAAAGATTGGAAAGCCTTTGGGCTGCTGCTACTGGTGGTCCTGCTGGTGGGGTTGAGCTCGCCTCGCCCGCCGGTAGCCTTTACAGAGTTGAGCCAGGTTGCTTCCACAGCGGGGCTGGATCCGAAAGACCTGATCGATGAGAAAGGCATCTCAGATGAGCACCTGTATTACCAGTCCCGCCTGGGACTGATCCAGGATAGCCCGGAGCAGCGCTACCCGGGCTCCAGCTATGCGGGGAAGAAATGGAAGCCAGGCAAGAAGCCGGCTTCCGTGGAAACCACGGGACCCCTGGGCATCTTCGGCTATGTCAAAGGTCCAGATGTGCACGTCATCGACAGCAACGGGCTGGCTGACCCGTTGATTTCCAGGCTGCCCATCCAAGATCCAAACCACTGGCGCATCGGGCATTTCAAGCACATCGTCCCGGATGGGTACATGGAGACGCTGCAAAGCGGCGAGAACAAGATTGCCGATGCGAACCTTGCCAGATACTACGATCAGCTGCGCCTGATCACGCGCGGGTCTCTAATGGATGCGGAGCGATTGGCGACCATTATCCGCTTCAACCTGGGCTACTACGATCCACTGCTCCAGGCGTATATCCAAACTATCGAACGACCGTGAGTTGAAGAAGATGTCAAACCATACGTCTACCTCACAAAGACTGCATGAGAGCCTGGGAAGCCTCATCGCTTCGAAGAATCCGGGGGAGCGGTTGCCATCCGAGCCAACCCTAGCCCAACAATTGGGCGTGTCGCGTGCCACGCTGCGGGAAGCGATGCGCACCTTTGAGACCCAGGGGTTGATCCGCCGCCGGCAAGGCGCGGGAACCTACGTGAGTCACCCATCCTCGGTGATCGAGAGCGGATTGGAAGTGCTTGAGAGCATCGAGACGATGGCTGAGCGCAGCGGGCTGAAGGCAGCAATGGGTGAGCTGAAAGTCGAGCGCCGGTCAGCCAGCAGCGGACGAAGCAGCGCAGTTGGGGTTGGATCCGAATTCAGATGTGACGCAGATCTCGCGCGTGATGCACGCGGAAGATAGACCGGTGGCTTACCTGGTCGACCTGGCGCCCGTAGACATTCTCACACCCGAGGACGTATCCGCTGATTTCACCGGCTCGGTGCTCGACCTACTCCTGCAGCGGGGCGATCCCGAGCTGGTGTCCTCGCGTTGCGAGATCAACGCCGTGACCGCCTCGCATCACGTGGCGCGCGCTTTGGGCATCCAGCGCGGCGATGTCTTGCTGTGGTTCGGTGCAACGCTCTACAACTCGGCAGGCAGGGTTGTAGATTATTCGTTCAGCTATTTCCTGCCCGGTTACTTCAGGTTCCATGTAGTACGCCGGGTTGGTGATGTGAGCAACAGCCACAATCGGACGAGCTCGCTGTAAGCTCGATCCGGAGAGAGGGCTGATCATTTCAAACCTATTATCAAGAAACGGAGGATAAAATGCGTAGTTTTGCTGGTCGTGACATTCTGTCACTCAAAGGATTTGAGCGTGAAGAGTTTTTCCGAGTCTTCGAGGCGGGTGACGAGCTGGCGCCTTTTGCGCGCAATCGTAGAAATACCGATCTCCTGAAGGAGAAAACGCTGGTAACAGCCTTTTACCAGCCCAGCACGCGCACCCGGCTGGCGCACGAAGCTGCCATGCACCGCCTGGGCGGTCATGTGCTTGGCTTCTCAGATGCCAAGATGACGCGAGCGGGTGATTTCTACCAGGAAACCATCAAAGACACGGTGAAAATGCTGGAATATTACGGCGATGTGATCGTCATGCGCCACTTCCAGCAGGGAGCGCCGGCTGAAGCAGCCCGATGGGCGAGCATCCCGGTGATCAACGCCGGCGACGGCTGGGGAGAGCACCCGACGCAGGTGCTCACCGATATGTATACCATCTACAATGAGCTTGGCACGCTGGACGGGCTGAATTTCCTGCTGATCGGCGATATGCGCATGCGCACCATGCACAGTATCTCGTACGCCATGTCGCAATTCGACATCAACGCCTTCTACGTCTCGCCGCCGGAAATGAGCCTGACCGAGGACTTCAAGAAGGAGCTCGTCGACCTGAACCTGAACTTCAAGGAGATCAAGCACGTAGAAGAGGCGATCGAAGAAGCCGACGTGATCTACATGGAGCCGGTGGTGCAGCCGGACTATACTAAGTCGCGCGATGAGCGCACGGGCGAGGTGGGTTGGACGCCTGCCAACTATAAAGTGACGAAAGCATTGCTGCGCAAAGCCCGGCAGGATGCCATTGTGCTGCACTCTCTGCCGCGCATGGATGAGCTATCTGCCGAGGTAGACGATACCCGTCACCAGCGCTATTGGGTAGAGGCGTTCAACGGAGTTGTGGTGCGCATGGCGCTGTTGGCGCTCGTGCTTGGGGCGATGGAGTAAGAGATTATTAGCCGGTGGGTCTCAGGCGAGAGATAAATGCCGGAAGAGCATTCTCGCTCGCCTGGGGCAGCCGAGCCTGACAGGAGACTGACATGCAAACAGACTTAAGAGGCCGTGACCTGATCGGCGACCTGGATTTCAGCAAGGAAGAAGTTGAGACCGTCTTGGACGTGGCGTTTGATCTCAAGCGCAAACGCGCCCTGGGCGAATCCCACGCGTACCTGCGCGATAAGGTGCTGGCGATGCTCTTCTTCTTCTCCAGCACACGCACGCGCGGCTCGTTCGAAGCCGGCATGGCTCAATTGGGGGGTCATGCGGCTTTCATTGAGAGCAAGACCACCCAGATTGCGCACGGCGATACTCCCAAGGAGATCGGCGAGATTTTTGGGCGCTATTTCGACGGCATCGCCATCCGGCATGTGGATTGGGGCATCGGCAATGGTTACCTCAACGCGGTGGCAAAAAACTCGCGCGTGCCGATCCTGAACATGCAATGCGACATTTACCACCCCTTCCAGATCTTAGCCGATTTGATGACGATCATCGAGAAGAAAGGGCGAGATTTGCGCCGCAAGAAGATGGTGGTCTCCTGGGCGTATGCTGCTTCGTATCAAAAGCCCATGTCGGTGCCGCAATCGCTGGTGCTGCAAATGCCGCGCTTTGGATTGGATGTCGTATTGGCGCACCCGCCAGAGTTCCGCCTGATGCCGGAGGTTATGGATATGGCGCAAGAGCAGGCGAAGAAATTTGGCGCCGGCTTCGAGGTAGTGAATGACATGGAGGCTGCTTTCAAGGATGCGGATATCATCTACGCCAAATCCTGGGGCGCCATGGTGCACACCCCAGATGCCGAAGAAGGGGCGAAGATCATCAAGAAATACGAGAGCTGGATCACCGACGAGCGCAAGATGGCGCTCGCCAAGCCAGATGCCATCTACATGCACCCTCTGCCGGCAGACCGGAACATCGAGGTTACGGATGCTGTCATCGACAGTGCACAGTCCGTAGTGTACGATGAGGCGGAGAACCGGATGCATGCCCAGAAGGCAGTAATGGCATTGACGATGAAGTAAGGCGCAGGAGAGACGATGAAAAAAGTTGCAGTAATCGCAATTGGAGGAAATTCTTTAATCAAGGACGCCCATCACCAAACGGTTGAAGACCAGTACGAGGCAGCCAAGGAAAGCACGCTTCATATTGGGGATTTGATCGAGGAAGGCTGGGATGTGGTGATCAGCCACGGCAATGGACCCCAGGTGGGTTTCATCCTGCGCCGCTCTGAGATCGCCCACAAGGTAGAGGGCATGCACGAAATATCCCTGGATGTGTGCGGCGCGGATAGCCAGGGTGCAATTGGTTATGCCTTGCAGCAAAACCTGCAGAACAACCTCTACCACCGCGGCATCAAGAAGAGCGTGGCGTCGGTGGTCACCCAGACGCTGGTCGATATCAACGACCCGGCTTTCAAGAATCCGACCAAGCCCATCGGCGGCTTCATGGATCAGGGAGAAGCGCAGCGACGGGCGAAGGATATGGGCTGGAGCGTGGTAGAAGACGCCGGGCGGGGCTGGCGACGGGTGGTTGCATCCCCTCAGCCCAAGGAGATCGTCGAGCTGGATTCGATCAAAGCCCTGATCGACGCCGGGGTCGTGGTGATCGCGGTGGGCGGCGGCGGTATTCCGGTGATCGATCCCGGCACGGGTGATTATGAAGGCGTTGCGGCGGTGATCGATAAGGATTTTGCCAGCAGCCTGCTGGCGCGCAACATCGGAGCAGACCTGTTCCTGATCTCGACCGCCGTGGAAAAGGTGGCGTTGAACTTTGGAAAGCCAGACCAGGTATGGCTGGACCGGATCACGCTTTCGCAGGCAAAGAAGTACCTCAGCGAAGGCACGCACTTTGCCAAAGGATCGATGGCGCCGAAGATCCAGGCGATCATCTTGTTCCTGGAAGCGGGCGGAAAAGAAGCGCTGATTACAAACCCCGAGAACATTGGACGGGCGATGAGAGGCGAGACCGGTACTTGGATCGTGCAGGATAACGCTTGAGGGTAGGTGGCGACGGCAGCCTGAATCGTTCGGGCTGCCGTCGATTATTATTAATCCGCCAGAGGTTGTAAAGGGCATTGAATCGCTCTATAATTAGGGGGTTATTTCCGGAAGACCGATAAACATCTCTTACAGGAGGATTGCCAGATGGCTTCGTCTTATTACAAACACCAGCGAAGAATGTTGCATGAAGTTACACTCGATCTGGTTGCTGTAGCCATGGGACACCAGGCTGCCGATCTCATCATTCGCAATGGACGTTTGGTGAACGTAAATACAGCTCGAATTCAGGATGGGACGAGTGTGGCTGTGCGGCACGGTCTGATCGCGTATGTTGGCAAAGGTGATCATCTGATCGTTGGTGAGCAGACAAAGGTTGTGGATGCCGGGGGACGTTTTCTTGTTCCGGGATTCATCGACACCCATGATCATGTCGAAAGCAGCATGGTGGATATCGTCAGTTTTGCCAATGCGGTGCTGCCGCACGGAACAACGACGATTGCGTGTGACAACCACGAGATCACCAATGTCTTTGGCGTGCGCGCGGTTGAGCTGTTCCACAAGGCATCCCAGGGTTTACCGTTAAAGGTTATGGTTGCCATGCCGGTTTGCGTGCCATCAATACCCGGTTTCGAAGACGCGGGAGCGCTGATCACGTGGAAGGAAGTCGCCAAGGCTTACGATGAGGATTGGGCGCAATTGCAAGGCGAGCAAATGAACTTCCCTGGTTTGATCTACGGCGATCCAGGCGTGCACGCCATCACCGCTGCGTCTTTGAAAGCAGGGAAAGTATTGACGGGACATTACTCGACGCTGGAGTTGGATAGGGGCATGAATGCATTTGTGGCAGCAGGGATCACCGGCTGTCACGAAGGCACCACTGCCGAAGCTGTAATGCGGCGGGCGGAACTGGGTTGTTACGCGCAGCAGCGCTACGGCTCGGCGTGGCTGGATATGCCAAACACAATCAAGGCTGTGACGGAGAATCCGGGGCTGGATACACGTTTCTTTACCCTGGTAACCGATGATGTTACCCCGACCTCGATTATTGAGCAGGGGCATCTCAGCCGGGTTGTGCGCGCGGCAATCAAGCAAGGGGTATCGCCCATGCTGGCGATCCAGATGGTGACGATCAATGCCGCACAACTGCTGGAAAAGTCGCGCTGGATCGGCACGATCTCGCCGGGCCGCGCGGCGGATATCCTGATCGTCAGCGACCTGGTGAATGTGAAAATCGACCAGGTTTATACAGATGGCGTGCTCGTGGCTGAGAATGGAAAGATGGTAGTGAGTTTCCAGCGCTACGAATACCCGCAGTGGGCGACGCATTCGGTGCATGTTAAACCGCTGAAGAAAGAAGACTTCAGTATCCCTGCTAGTGGTACTGCTCGCGTGCGCGCCATGCGCATCGTTCCTGGGATGGTGCATACAGTGGAGGAATTCATCGATATTCCTGCCAAGAATGACGCATTATCGGCTGATCCAGAGCGGGATATTGCCAAGATCGCCATCTTCTACCGGCATGAGGAACGCCCCGAAGTGACCAAAACCAAGGGACTTGGCTTTGTGGTTGGGACGCAGTTCAAGGCGCGTGTGGCATACGCCTCGACGGTTTCCCATGACAGCCATAATTTGCAGGTGGTTGGTACCGATGATGACGCCATGGTGATGGCTGCCAACGAGCTGATCCGGGTTGGAGGCGGTCACTGCGTGGTGGTGGATGGAAAAGTTGAAGCCCTGATGCCCATGCCATTGGGCGGCTTGATGTCTTTGGAATCTGCCGAGGTGGTTGCCGGTCAACTGAAGCAAATAGAGGCTGCCATTCGTAAAGCAGGCTGCCCCTACAATTCAGCCGAGATGACCATCAGCCTGCTGGGCTTGATCGTCCTGGAGGAGTTACATCTCTCTAACCAAGGGTATGTGGCCTTGAAACCGGGTGAGCTACCGAAGTTCGTCGATTTATTCGTGACAGAATAGAGGAGGTGAAAGATCGGGAATCGCAACAATCTGGTCCTGATATGGTTAATGCAACAAATCATCATAGAAACGAAATTTGAGGAGAAGTTCCGAAATGAATAAGAACCGACTATGGCAAATCGTTGCGCTGTTGATGACACTGGTACTCGTATTATCAGCCTGCGCATCACCGACCACCGTAGCGCCGACAACGGAGCCGCAAGCGACCGAGGCGCCCGCCAGCCCGCCGCCCACTGAAGCGCCGGTTGTAACGGAAGCGCCGGCTACCGAAGCGCCGGTTGTTGAAGCTACCAGCCCTCCAATGCCCGAAGAATTTACTTTTGGCATCCTGTTCGTGGGACCGTACAATGATCGCGGCTGGAGCCAGGCGCACTACGAAGCCGGGCAGTATGTTGAGAAGATGGTCCCCGGCACCAAGATGATCTACATCGACAAAGTCAACAGCGCCGATCGCCCAGGCACAACTCCGCAGCAACTGGGCGAGGAACTGCTGGCGCAAGGCGCCAAGCTGATCATCTTCAACTCGGATGATATGAAAGACGGCGCAATCGAGTTTGCCCAAAATCACCCAGAGGTGCCTGTCATCCATGCCTCCGGGGATACTGCCTGGGCGGAAGGCAAGAATTTTCAAGACCTTGCCAACCTGGCGAATTTCATGCCGATGGGCGAGTACACCAAGATGATCGCCGGCTGTGCAGCCGCGCTGACCACCCAGACCGGGCAGATCGGCTATATCGGACCCCTGATCAACGACGAAACTCGCCGTTTCGTGAACTCCGCCTATCTTGGCGCCCGATACTGCTGGGAGAACGTTCTGGGGAAAGATCCAGCGGACCTGAAGTTCAAAGTGACCTGGATCGGATTCTGGTTCAATATCCCCGGCTTCACGGCTGACCCGACGCAGGTTGCTACGGACTTCATCAGCAGCGGTTACGACGTAATCATGTCGGGCCTCGACACCACGGAAGCTGTCACCGAAGCCGGAAAAGCAACCGCAGCCGGCAAGCAGACCTGGTCGGTAGGGTTCGACTATCCGGGTGCATGCGATGAAGCGCCGGATTCCTGCCTGGGCGTGCCGTTCTTCAACTGGGGACCTTCGTATCTGAAGGCAGTGAAAGCGATTCAGGATGGCACCTTCAGCTCATTCTTCGAGTGGACGCCGCCCGACTGGACCGATATCAACAATCCGGATACCTCAGCCACAGGCTTCGTCAAGGGCAAAGGTTTATCCGCCGATAATGCAGCCAAAGTGGATGCCTTCATCGCAGAGCTGGCCGGCGGTTTGAATCTGTGGAAGGGTCCGCTGAACTACCAGGATGGGTCTGAATTCCTGGCGGATGGCGTGGAAGCGACCGACCTTCAGATCTGGTACATGCCCCAACTCCTGGAAGGGATGGAAGGCCAGAGCGTACCGAGCGAGTAAACAACCACTTGAGGAAGACGGGGAAGGCAGTACTGCCTTCCCCATTTTTTCAAAAGCGATGAAAATTGAGCTGAGCGGAATAACCAAAACCTTTGGAAGCGTGGTTGCTAACGATGATATCAGCCTGACGATCCCGGCAGGTACTATCCAGGGCATCATTGGCGAGAACGGGGCTGGGAAAAGCACGCTGATGAAAATCCTCTCCGGATTTTTCCTGGCGGATAAAGGAGAGATACTGCTGGACGGGAAAGCGGTATCGATCCAATCCCCGGCAGATGCAATCCAATATGGCGTGGGGATGCTGCACCAGGATCCGCTGGATTTTCCACCGATGAGGGTGATCGATGACTTCATGGTGGGCAGGAAAGGGAGCATCTTCCCCAACCGGGCGCAGGTAGTGCAAGCATTCAGAGAGTTGCAGGCGCAGTATAAATTCTCGCTCGATCCGGATGCGTTCGTCGAGACGCTTACGGTTGGCGAGCGACAGCAATTGGAGATCCTGCGCCTGTTGTGGCTGGGGGCACGCGTGCTGATCCTCGACGAGCCTACAACGGGTATCAGCGCGCTGCAAAAAGAGATGTTATTTGCGTCTCTGCGTCTGCTGGCTGCTGAGGGGAAGACCATCATCCTGGTTTCACATAAGCTCGAGGATGTCGAGTTCCTGTGCAGCCGGGTGGCGGTGCTGCGCCGGGGAAAGCTGGTGGGGGAAGCTGTTCCGCCCTACGAGACCGAGCAGCTAGTCAAGATGATGTTCGGCAAGGTGGTGAGCATGGGGAACCGCCAGCCGTGCAGCTCCGGCGAAGCTCTGCTAAGGCTGCAGGGGCTGGCTGTGGAAGACTACCGCATGCACGTGTCAGTTCCCGATCTTGAGATCCGGTCAGGGGAGGTGATTGGGCTGGCTGGGATGGAGGGAAGCGGCGAGCGCTTGTTCTTGAAGGCATGCTGCGGCTTGCTGCGCCCGGTGGCGGGGAAGGTGCAACTCAAGGAGCAGGATCTGACCGGGAAGAACTACCTGACCTTCCTGGATTGCGGTGTGGCTTACCTGCCGGCATCGCGCATGGAAGAAGGGCTGGTCGCCGGGCTTTCGCTGAAGGAGCACTTTGTGTTGGCTGAGGAGCAAGCCAGCTTCTTCGTGAACTGGGATAAGTCCGAGGAGCACACGAAAGAGAAAATCACCGAATTTAACATCCGGGGAACGCCTGAGTTGAATGTTGAGCAGCTTTCGGGTGGCAACCAACAAAGAGCTTTGTTGGCGCTGATGAAGACGCCCCTGAACCTGATCTTGATGGAACACCCGACCCGTGGATTGGATGTGGAATCATCGATCTACATTTGGGGGAAGATGAAGGAGCGCTGCCGCCAGGGATCAGCAATCATCTTTATTTCATCTGATCTGGACGAGCTTTTGCAATACAGCGACCGGCTCCTGGTCTTTTTTGCGGGGAAGGTATCCTCCCCACTGGATGCGGAAACGACCACCGTCGATCGTTTAGGTGAGCTGATCGGAGGAAAGGGCTGGCAGTTTGATTAAACAAACTCGCCGCCTACCTGGAGGTTAAATGCAGAAAACAAATACGCGCCTGGTAAATTTTGGCTTCCAGATTGCAGCAATCTTGCTCGCACTGGGATTTACCACTATCGTCTTGTTGCTAGCAGGGGCGCCTCCCCTGGAAGCATACAAAAATATCCTGATGGGCGCCTTTGGATCCTTCAAGAAATTTTCCGATGTATTGGTCGCCTGGGTGCCATTGGTAGTTGTAACAACAGGCTTGTTGGTAACGTTTACTGCGGGCTTGTGGAACATCGGCATTGAGGGGCAAATCACACTGGGCGCGATATTTACAACCTGGGCTTTGCGCCTGCTCCAGGATTCCGGATTGCCGCCCGGGCTGATTATCATTTTATCCATCCTTGCGGGGATGCTCGGGGGTGCGTTGTGGGCATCCATTGTCGGCGCATTGAAGACGTACGGCGGTGTGAACGAAATCTTCGGCGGGCTGGGTATGAACTTCGTGGCCACGGCTTTAACGATCTACCTGATCTTCGGACCCTGGAAGCGCCCGGGAGTGGGGTCGATGAGCGGAACCGTGCCCTTCGATGAAAGCCTGTGGCTGCCGCTGATCGAGGGTTTGCGCTTGAGTATCTGGGCAGTACTGATCGCCATTGTCGCGCTGGTCATTATCTATTTCCTGTTGCAGGGAACTTACTTCGGATTGCGCTTAAAATCCGTGGGGAAGAATATGCGCTCATCGTTTACGCTGGGCATCCCTACGGGAAGATACATGATGTCTGCTTTCCTAATTTGCGGTGGGCTGGCGGGGCTGGCTGGCGCAATCCAGGTAACCGCAGTCTATCACCGCTTGATCCCGGCGATTTCAAGCGGGTATGGCTTCCTGGGATTGCTGCTGGCGATGCTGATCAATTACCGGGCGATCTGGGTGATACCGGTGGCGCTGTTCTTTGCCGCGTTGAACATCGGCAGCATCCAACTGCCGATCATCTTGAAGCTGGACTCCACACTCTCCGGTGTTTTACAAGGCGCGCTCGTTTTGTCCGTCATTATTGTGGAAGGCTTCCGGCAGCGCTGGCTGAAGAAATCTTGAAGGAGACTGTATGACTAACGATGTCATTCTGCTTGGCTTGGCAGGCGTTTTAGCGGGGGCAGCTCCATTGATCTTCGCCACGATTGGGGAGACGATTTCGGAGCGCTCCGGCGTCATCAACCTTTCGGTCAACGGCACGATTTTGCTTTCTGCAATGGCTGGCTTTGTGACAGGGGTAAAGACCGGGAGCATTTTGTTGGGTTTCCTGGTGGGGATGCTTATTGGCGCAGGCGTAGCATCGATCGTGGCGTTCACCAGTATTACCCTGAAGCAAAGCCAGGTTGCCGTTGGCTTTGTCCTGGCTTTGATGTGCCGCGATCTATCGTATTTCTTGGGTAATCCCTATATGGGCATGTCGGGTCCACGCGTTCCTGCGATGCCGCTCCCGGTGCTGTCTCAGATCCCAATCCTGGGTCCGATCTTCTTCAACCAGGACATGGTTACATACCTGAGCTATGTGGTGATTATCCTCGCCTGGATCTGGATCTTCAAGACACGCCCAGGCTTGATGTTACAGGGTGTGGGAGAACGCCCAGCCGCGGCATTTGTGCGCGGCGCTCGCGTGGAGCGGATCCGTTACTTTTACACGATCCTGGGCGGGGCGCTGGTTGGGCTGGCAGGACCGGCTTACTCGCTGAGTATCAAGGCTGGATGGAAAGGGACCATTTCGGGACTGGACGGGATAGGCTGGATCGCTTTAGCCTTGACCATCTTCGGCGGCTGGAACCCGCTCCGGGCGGCGTTTGGCGCATATTTGTTCGGGCTGTTGCAGTGGCTGGGTTTGGTGCTGCAGCCCAGCCTGCCGGGCATCCCCTCCCAGGTATTGCAGGTGGCGCCTTTCCCACTGATGATCCTTACGTTGCTGCTGGTCAATATTGGGAACACAGAATGGGTGGAAAGGGTGCTGGCAAGCCTGCCGGAATCGACGCGCAAGCTCGTGGCGCGCATTATCCGCTCCCTGCGCGCCACCCCGCCGGCAGCGTTGGGCGTGCCATTCGAACAGGAATGAGATTTTGTTATGGATAAACTAACCGGTTATCGCTGCTCGCTGTGTGGGAAGACCTACCAACCAGGGGAGATCCAGTATACCTGCCCAGCGGATGGGGGCAATCTCGACGTCCTTCTCGACTACGATTTCATCCGGAAAAGCACTGCACCTGAGGCTATCTTTGCCAGCACGGATGCTTCTCTGTGGCGATACCTCCCCTTGTTGCCGGTGGCAGATCCGCAGGCGTCAGGGACTCCGCTGCGCGCAGCGGGTTGGACGCCGGTCTTCAAGCCGCCCTACCTGGCGCAAATTCATGGATTTGATCAACTGTGGATCAAGGATGAAAGCCGCAACCCAACCGCCTCGTTCAAAGATCGCGCCAGTTCGGTGGTGGTTGCGCGGGCGCAGCAAACAGGGGTGGAGGTGGTGGTAACTGCCTCGACGGGCAACGCCGGGGCAGCGCTGGCAGGCATGGCGGCGGCGGTGGGACAAAAAGCTGTTATCCTGGCGCCGCGCACCGCTCCGCCGGCAAAAATCGCCCAACTGCTCGTGTTTGGCGCTGAGGTGATCCTCGTCGATGGCACGTATGATGACGCATTCGACCTGACCATCCAAGCCGCGCAGGAGTTTGGCTGGTACTGCCGGAACACCGGCTACAATCCTTTCACAGCCGAGGGGAAGAAAAGCGCCGCGCTGGAGATTTGGGAACAAATCATCTGCGGGGAGGGATTGGCGAAGAAGGGGAAGAATTTATCGGTCTTCGTCTCTGTCGGCGATGGGAACATCATCTCGGGTATTCACAAGGGATTTAAAGATCTGGCTGCGTTGGGATGGCTTGAACAGATGCCACGCTTGTACGGGATCCAGGCTGAAGGATCGGCGGCTGTGGCGAATGCGTATCATTCGGGAAAAGAAACGATCGTCCCGGTATCCGCCAGCACGCTGGCAGATAGCATATCTGTCGATCTGCCGCGCGACGGCGTGCGCGCGGTGCGCGCTGCCCGCGAGACCGGCGGCGCATACATCACGGTCAGCGATAACGAGATTCTGAGCGCCATCGCCGGGCTGGGCAAAGTGGGGATCTTCGCTGAACCAGCGGGGGCTACATCCTATGCCGGCTTTGTAAAAGCCATCTCAGCAGGTATCCTCTCTGCGGGATGATGCGGTGGTGGTGATCAATACCGGTAGCGGATTAAAGGATACGCGTGCCGCGGTCAAGGCAGTACCAGAGGCAAAGGTGATTGAGCCGAGACTGGACGCATTGAAGAGGGTGATAAAATAACCTGAGCAGGGAAAAAAGAGCCACCGACCTGCAGGAAGCCTCACCAATGGGGTGGGTGGTAATTTTTCTCCCACACACAACCGGGAAAGTGCATGAACGCTCCCCTGATTTCTATTATTACGCCAATATTCAACGAATCGAAAATAATCCCTGAGCTGTACCGCCGTGTGAAGGATGTGATGGAAAGCACGGGGCAGACCTGGGAGCTGATCATGGTGGACGACGGCTCAACAGATGGCTCTGCTGATCTCATCTGCCAGCTTGGGTCACAGGACAAGTGTATCCGCCCGGTGATTTTCGCCCGCAATTTTGGACACCAGCTCGCCGTCACAGCGGGGCTGGATTACTCGCGCGGCAAGGCAGTGGTGATTATGGACGCTGACTTGCAAGACCCGCCGGAAGTTGTCCCGGAGCTGCTGGCTAAGTGGCAGGAAGGCTACGAGGTAGTATATGCCGTGCGCGCCCACCGTGAGGGTGAGACAGCCTTCAAGCTCCTGACTGCTTCATTATTTTATCGCTTGATCGCCCGGATGACAGATGTCAACATCCCCATGGATACCGGTGACTTCCGCTTGTTGGACCGCAAGGTGGTCAATGTGCTGAACAAGATGCGCGAGCGGCACCGTTTTCTCCGGGGGATGTCTGTGTGGGTTGGCTTCAAGCAAACGGGCGTCGAGTACAACCGGGCAGCTCGCTACGCAGGAGAGACCAAGTACCCCTTCAAGAAAATGTTCAAGTTTGCATGGGACGCCATCACCAGCTTCTCATACCTGCCGTTGCAGGTGGCTACCTATTTGGGATTCATCTTAGCAGGATTGAGCATCCTGGCAATACCTGTCGTGGCGATTATGCGCATGACGGGATCGCAATCGGCGTTTGCAGGGCAGGCAACGACGCTGGTGGCAGTCCTGTTCCTGGGAGGGGTACAGCTCATCTCCCTCGGGATCCTGGGTGAGTATGTCGGTCGCCTGTACGACGAAGCGCGGGGACGCCCATTGTACATTGTGCGTGAAGAGCCGCAAGACGAGATGGACTAGCAATCACAATCAAAGGAGAAGAATAGTCAATGACTGCAATTGATCTGAGTACAATCCCGGATCGGCGGGAGCGGGCAATCCAAAGGGTGAGGGAGCGTAAGATCTATATTCCTACTTTCGCTCAGATGAGAAATCCCAATTTGATCCCGGCTTCAGTCCGTGAGCGTTTAAACAAAGTCGGATTATGGGATGTTGATCCACTGAACCTATCGCGAATCACCTGGAAAAATGAGCCAGTGACGCGCGGCGGTGGATACGGCGGTGTCAACTACCTGGAGATACCCAAAAGCCTGACCGGAGTTGATGCCAGGATCGTCGTGCTGGTAGGGAAATGGTTCCCAACCGGCGCGCATAAAGTGGGAGCAGCGTTCGGCTGCCTGGTGCCGCGCCTGGTCACTGGTCAGTTCGATCCGACAACACAAAAGGCTGTCTGGCCTTCGACCGGGAACTTCTGCCGCGGAGGAGCCTACGATTCAGCGCTATTGGGTTGCCAATCGATTGCGATTTTGCCGGAAGGGATGAGCCGGGAGCGGTTCGATTGGCTATCCAAAATTGCCGGTGAGGTGATTGCAACGCCTGGCAGCGAGTTCGAATGTCAAGGAGATCTTCGATAAGTGCTGGGAGCTCAGAAAATCCGGGCAAGACCTGATGATTTTCAACCAATTCGAGGAGTTTGGCAATTATCTATGGCACTACTATGTCACCGGGCATGCGATGGAGGAAGTGCTCGAGCAGGTGATGAGACCCGGCGACAGCTACGCCGGCATGGTTTCCGCTACCGGATCTGCAGGTACGATTGCCAGTGGTGATTACCTCAAGCAACGCTTCCCTTCCAGCAAGATAGGCGCCAGCGAAGCACTGCAATGCCCGACCCTGCTGGAAAACGGGTTTGGCGCTCACCGGATCGAGGGGATCGGGGATAAACATGTGCCCTGGATCCATAACGTAAAAAATACCGATGTTGTGGTTGCGATCGACGATGAAGCCGTTGTCAGCCTGGCGCGTTTATTCAACGAGCCGGCGGGTCGTGCCTACCTGGCGAAGAAGGGCGTTCCGGGCGAGTTCATCGACAAGCTGGACCTGTTGGGATTCTCCGGTATTTCGAATATGCTTTCAGCGATCAAGATGGCAAAATACTACGAGCTAAGCGACCAGGATATCGTCGTCACCGTATTGACCGATTCGATGGAGCTGTATGCCAGCAGGTTGAAGGAGATGCATGTGGAATTTGGGACATATTCCGAGCTGGATGCCGCGGCGCATTTCATGCACTATCTACATGGTGTCTCAACGGACAATATGCTCGAACTCACCTACGCCGATCGCCGGCGAGTGCACAACTTGAAGTATTTCACCTGGGTCGAACAGCAAGGCAGGACGTACGAAGAGATCCAGGCGCAATGGTACGAGCGCACTTACTGGACCGATGTGCAGCGCCAGGTCGAAGAGATCGATGCACTGATCGATGAATTCAATTCTGATAGCGGGGTGCTTGCTTGATGTGGTGACAAGCAACTGTGTTGGAGGGGGAGGCAGTAGGTGTTGCCTTCTCCCTCTTCCAAAGCTTTTTCGATGCTCCAATGACTGATGGTCTGCCTGCCCCAACCTCGCTGATCCTAGTGGCACTCGTCACCCAGCCGCGCGACCTTGAGATTGCCCGTCTGCTTGGCTGGTACCGTATCCCCTTGCGCAGCGCGCCCAAGGTTATCGCCGTCGATTTCCTGGCATTTTACCAGACGAGCATGTTCGCCGAAGATAAGTGGCGCATCAACCTTGTGGCGCCTGTGCGCGGACATGAGCTGACCACGCGGGCAGAGCTGTTGCAGGATGAGCCTGACCATCCCCATGCAAGCCAGGAATACTATAAAATCCAGGTCGGACCCCTGGTACGGCTGCCCAAGCCGATCGTGGCGAACAAGTGGCGGCGGATTACCTTTTTCTATACCACGGGTGAATACCTGTTTCAGGCTCGAACGATCGAGGACCTCATCGTTGCGTCTGAAGACCGCCCCATCCTGTGGCAGGCGCTGAGAGAGCGGGCTAACCAGGATGAGCTCTACGGCGGTGAAACATTGCCTAGCGATGACATCGACGAGGATTTGCTGGCTTCTCTCCTCGGGCTGATCGAGAGACCTGGAAAAGGTTAAACCCAACCGGTTAGGATGGAGTAAGTATTTTATGACACGCTTCATCCTGAAACGACTTGCGCTCTTACCCCTGGTCATCCTCCTGGCGAATTTCCTGGGATTTGCATACGCCTTCTATATTGGCCCCTTGACCGCCCTGGATAATCCCTATTCAACCTCCGGGGGTAGGGTCGAAGCGGTCAAACTATTACCAGCCTACGTAACCTATCTGCGGGCTGTCTTCTCCGGCAACCTGGGAGAGATGCCCAATAGCGAGTTGATCTCAACCGTCGTTACCAGGGCTGCCTTGAACAGTCTTGTTTTACTTGCTCTTGCTCTGGCGTTGAGCGTTCTGTTCGGATTCCTGGCAGGGCTGGCAGCGGTGCGCCCCAGACCGCCGCGGGTAGCCGGCTGGCTGACCTTCCTTTCCACAATTGGCCTGGCGGCGCCTAGCTTCTATATCGGAATCTTGCTCATTTCGCTATCTGTCTTGTACGTCATTTGGGGACCCACCTCCAACCCACTCGTGCCTTTTCAGGGATTTGGGTGGGATGCTCACCTTATCCTACCGGTCCTGGCGTTAATGGTGCAGCCGGCGGTAAAGATCGCCCAGGTGATAGCCAATTTGCTGGTGGAGGAGATGGGCAAACAGTATGTCGTCGCAGCAATCAGCATGGGGCATAGCCTGGCAGCGATCCGCAGGCATTACGCGTTGCGCAATGTGATGGCGCCGGTGGTGCTGGTGATCGCCGGATCGCTGCGGTTTATGGTGGCAGAGCTGATCATCATCGAGCGCTTGTTCGACTGGCCCGGATTCGGCCGATTGTTCTCCACAACCATCATCCTGACCTCGCATTCTGAAAATTATTTGCTCATCCCGCTCATGGCGGCGATGATGACGATGCTGGCTGTACTTTATTACCTCGCTGATATGATCGCTTCGATCCTGGCACGCGCCTATGACCCGCGGCTGGAACGCACGTAGGCTGGATGGATATGCCTGAGCACCAAACGATCAGTCTATCGATCCCGAGCCAGCGCTTCGTTGTCGCGCCCGGGCAGCGCTTGCGAATCCCTGTCACGCTGGTAAATCACGGCAGCCAGGTCATAGACTGCATGCTCCGGCTCGAGGGGCTCCCAGAAGGCTGGATTCCCAGCCGCCTCGAAGTGATCCGGCTGGCACCGAGGGAGCCAGTAACCGTCAAGTTGATCCTGGCGCCGCCTCCCCAGCTCCAACCTAAGGTGGAGTTTTACCACCTAAGGATCGTCCTGAGCGTTGCAGACGCGCCGGGTGAGTCCGTGGCGACTGAAGCAAGCCTGATGCTCGGGATGCAGACGATCCACGACAATCTCGGAATACTGGCACCACCCAGTCCATTTGCGCTATCACCCGGGAAGATTATTCGCGTTCCCTTCTACATAGTCAATCTTGGGGAAGTCTCGGAGCAGGTCGAGGTCAATCTCCATGGGCTCGAGAATAGCTGGTTTGCACTCTCTGAGACGGAGTTCACCCTGGCGCCCGGTGAGCGGAAGCGCCTGCTGGTTGCGCTGCATCTGCCGCGCCAGCCTGAAAGCCGGGCTGGGAGGCGCGCATTCTCAATAGCGTTTGTCCGGCAATCACGAGGCGATGAGCCAATCACCATCGGCTGCACGCTCACCGTCGCTGCCTTCGTTGAATTAAAGTGCGAACCCGAGCGCGTCGAGGTAAATGCCAGTGAAACCAGCAGCTTGCAGTTGACCAACCTGGGGAATATTCCGCAGACCTGCCAGGTCACAGTGCATTCCGCAAGTCCGGATATTGATACGATCCAGGTTCAGCCGGAATCTCTACGGATTTTGCCGGGTCAGAGCGCCAGCTTGGGATTCAGGGTAACAGTCCGCCAGAAAAAATGGTTTGGAGGGGAGGTGCGCCACCCGTTCCAGGTACATGTTCGAGCGGCAGGTGCAGGGACGCTAACGCTGGAATGGGGAGGTGATCAGCAGAGCCCGAATACCCATCCGGCTGCCCGAGGGCTTGGTCAACACCCAGAATAGTTTCCGCCACTGGTGGGGAGGGGTCAATTTACCACTGCTAGCCGGCGGCTTGATCATGCTCCTGATGCTTATCCTGGCGATCAGGGGACCTGACCTGGCGCTGCAGGACCCCATGCAGGAGAACTACGCTTTCAAAGTCAACGGTCAGGTCAGCCGACCGCCCTACCCGCCATTCACTATACCCGGCTACCCATTAGGAACTGATAATTTCGGTAGGGATCTGCTCAGTCGCATCCTGTGGGGGGTAAGACCGACGGTTATCCTGGTGCTGACCGTCGCCTTTGTCCGCCTGGTGTTGGGTTACTTGATCGGATTAATGGCGGGCTGGTCTAACGGCAAGACAGGGAAAATACTGGATGGAATGATTTCTGCGGCGTTATCCATCCCGATCTTAATTGTTGCATTGATGACCATTACAGCGGTTGGAATCCGCAGGGGTTTGATTGCGTTTATTATCGGTCTGGCTTTGACCGGATGGGCAGAAACCGCCAGGTTTGTTGCTGCTCAAACCAAGATTGTTAAGCACCAGACCTATGTCGAAGCAGCAAGAGGCATGGGAGCATCCGACTTTCGCATCCTGGCACATCACGTGTGGAAACAATTAGCTCCCCTCCTGGGGATGATCTTTGCGTTTGAAATTAGCAGTACGCTGTTTGTAGTTGCTGAGCTGGGTTTTTTGGGCTACTTCATCGGTGGGGGTACCTGGATCGAAATATCCGATTTTGTAGTGACGAACACCCAGGGCTTGCCTGAGCTGGGGCAGATGCTCTCATCGGCATTGGTGACATTGGTAAGACCGACCGTGTTGTTGACGATCGGGACGGTCATTTTCTTCGGCATTCTGGGATTCAATTTGCTTGGGGAAGGGCTGAGGATCCGCGCCAGCCGGCAGGTCGCACGCGCCAGCAAAATCAAGAAATTTGTCGTAGAGCGGCTCGGCACGGGGCTGGATGAAAGATACCCGCTATCGGCGACGGATTTGATTGAAAGGCATGCGGTTATTGTGATTACAGCCCTGGCTATCCTGCTTGTCTCAGCAGGCTGGCTGATCTGGCAAAATACGCGCCCCGTTAAAGCGACGGTCAACAGCAGCGAGGCCGCTCTGGCGGTTCCTGGCGGACAGCTTTGGGCAGCGGAGAAACATGACGCCCAGGGCACTTATTGGACCTCTGCAAGCGGTCCGCAGTCAGGCGATATTGCCTGGCGCTACCAGGCTCCCGGCGGGCTTACCGGCGGACCGGTTGTGCTTGCCGATGGCACTGTGATCGTCGCAACCCGAGACCAGCAGATCATCGCACTGGATGCGGATGGCAAGGAGCTCTGGCAGGCGCAGCTGCCAGCAGCGCCGGTTGCCTCGCCGGCTGCAGGACCGGGGGGAGAGATCTATGTCAGCGGCGAGGATGGCAGCCTGTTGGCATTTTCAAAGGAAGGCGAGGCGCTGTGGAGATACATTCCGAAGCGGCAACGCGAGGCGACCTCCGGACCGATCGTTGATTTGAGAGGAAATATCTACTATACTCAGGTGGATACGATCCAGGCTGTCAGCGCTGGGGGCGAGTTCCAGATGGGCAGCTTACGCCAGTGATGTTTATGCGGAGCAGCCGCCGGTATTGAGCGCGGGCGAGTCTTACATCTTTTTATTGGACAAAGCCCTGGCCGCGGAAAGCGGTGTTGCGCTGAACCTGGATGGATTACCGGTAGATGAGCTGAAATTCACCTCGCCTGAGTTTTTCGTCGGCGCCGACCAGGCAACTTACTTGCGCTCCGGACACGAAATCTACAAATGGAAGAATACCGAAGCTGGGCTGGAGGTGCAACCTCCCATAACGTGGCCGTACCAGGATTACGTGGTGATGCCGCCGATCGAACAGGGGGTAACACCGGAAGGTATGGCATGGATGTTCTATGCGTCAGACTATAATGATACCCGCATGGTCTGGCTGGATCAAGCTGGCAAGCTGATTGCAAACAGCCGTCTGCAGGAGCGGCAGAGCCAGTTGATCAGCATAGATCGCGACCTGGTTGCCTATATTTGTTCCAACAACTATAAAGCCAACGTTCGCTGCGAGGCTCTCAAAATTGCAGTGGAAAATCCGCTCTGGACGATTGAACTGGGCGAGAACGTGTCTGTTGTGGGAGGCGCGGTAATCCCGGGTAGAATGTATATTGCGCTGGATACGGGTATGCTCATTGCGGTTGGCTCACCTTAACCATTTGAGGAAATAACTAATGACTTTACTCATCATCAAAGCGGGTACGATCATCACGGCAAGCGAGACTTACACGGCTGACATCCTTGTTGATGGAGAAAAAATAGCCGCAATCGGGCAAGATCTGGATGCCCCGGACGCGGAAATCGTTGATGCGCGCGGCAAGATCGTTTTGCCTGGAGGGGTCGACCCGCACACCCATTTCGACCTGCCCATGTTTGGAACGGTCTCTTCAGATGATCACTATACGGGGCATAAAGCGGCGGCATTCGGGGGTACAACTACGGTAATTGACTTTGTGTCGCAGGATTACCCGGAGTCTGGAGGAATGCGTAGCTGCCTGGCATGCCAAGGCGGACAAGAAAGCCGCGATCGATTTCAGTTTTCACATGAATATCAGCGCTTATCCTCCATCGGTTGCAGCCGAGCTTCCACACTTGCTGGATATGGGGATCAGCTCATTAAAGGTATTTATGGCGTATAACAACCGCCTGCGCCTGGATGACGGGGGGATTTTTCGATTGATGCGCCAGGCGCGCGAGCTTGGGATGCTGGTGATGTTGCACGCTGAGAATGGGGATGTCATCGAGACGTTGGTGGCGGAGGCTTTGGAAGCGGGACATACGACACCCGAGTGGCATGCGTTGACCCGCCCGGCATGGGGCAGCGTGGAAGCCGTGTTACGCGGCGCAGCGCTGGCAGCTCAATCGGGTGGGATGTTGTATGTTGTGCACATGAACGCTGCCGGTGAAGTGGATATGGTTGAATACGCCCGCGAGAAGGGTCTGGCGGTGATGGGAGAGACCTGTCCTCAGTACCTGTTCTTTACAATGGACCAGCTTCGCCGTCCGGATGGGGCAAAGTGGGTTTGCTCTCCACCTGTGCGCGGCGTTGAGGATAATCAGCGTTTATGGCGAGGCTTGGCAGATGGGACAATTCAAACCATTGGGACGGATCACTGCCCCTTTTATTTTGATGGGAGCAAACCGATCCGATACGAGGGTGAGATGATCGCCATACCCGGCAAGGAGCTGGGCAAGGATGATTTTACCAAGATCCCCAATGGTCTGCCCGGGGTGGGGGATCGACTGCCAATCCTGTGGACTTATGGCGTGCGAGCGGGTCACATCACTGCCAACCAGTTTGTCGCGCTCACCAGCACAAATCCCGCCAAGATCTTCGGGTTGTATCCCCGTAAGGGGGCTTTGCTGCCCGGCTCCGATGCGGACATCGTGGTGTGGGATGCAGAGAAGCGCCTGACGTATGGAACAGCCTGGTCACAACAGAGGACAGACTATAATTTATACGAAGGCTGGGAGCTCGTTGGCTTTCCGGAAAAGGTGTTCTTGAGAGGGCGCCTCCTGGTGGACCAGGGTGAGTGGCATGGACGGGCGGGGATGGGAGAATTCTTACATCGTAAGCCAGCGGCTGTGGTAATATAAAACAGCAGTGCAAGGGGGATCTTACCGCCACACCGGGATGTAGAGCCTTGCAATGTTAGCCAGTCTCCCTTTATTCTTTGTTGCCGTCTCCATTTTTTTTGCAATCATCCTATTAGCTGTTCGCATGCTGCGACCGGAGTTTGGCTATTCCTGGTTGATTACGGCGTTCGGCGCGCTGATTGTTTGGACGCTCATTCTATTCTCCCGGTTGTATCTTCCACAGACAGTAACGCTCAGCCTCTGGTCGCTACCCGGTTTCCCGGCAACAAGGGTAGCGCTGGTGCTGGATGGCTTTTCCTGGCCTTATGCATTTGCGATAGGGACGCTCTTGCTTGCGGTGGTGCTGACGGATATCGCTCGCGCCCAGGAGTTGGACTGGTCTGCCTGGACAGCCAGTCTGTGCTTGACTGCCTTAGGGCTGATGGCTGTGCTGGCAGGGAATCTATTCACATTGATCCTGGCATGGGCTGCGCTGGATTTTGCTGAACTGTTGGTGATGTTCTGGCATGTGCGCACCAGCGGAAGGCAGGCGCAGAGTAGCCCTCACCGTATCTGCAAAGGTGATCAGCCTTGTCCTGCTGTCGTGGGCATGGATTGTGGCAGGCCGGGCCGGATCAAACGCCACCTTTGGAGACCTGCCCGTCGAGGCGAGCCTCTACCTGCTTCTGGCGGCATGGATCCGCGTCAGTGTTGCGCCAGCCAATATGCCCCAAATGCAAGAGCAATCTGTACAACGCAGCTTGGGTACGCTGTTGCGGTTAATTTCCGCGGCTGCCGGACTGCTACTTTTTACTCAAGTATCCCGTATCGGGGTGGTAGATTGGCAAGCGCCAACCTTGCTTGCGCTGGCTGCCATTGCCGTTCTGTATGCCGGCATCTCGTGGATGTATTCCGGCGAGGAGCTGGCGAGTCAATCCTATTGGCTTACGGGTATCGCAGCCCTGGTTCTGGTTTCGGCAATCAGTGGGCAGGTTAACGCCAGCATAGCCTGGGGGCTTGGCGGATTATTGTCCGGGGGAGTGTTGTTCCTGTACTCTGTGCCCAGCAAGTGGTTGGCTATTCTGCCTGCGCTTGGGTTGTTGCAAATGAGTGGTCTGCCGCTAACGCAGACCTGGAACGGGGCAGTATTATTCGGCGCGGTTGGATGGTTGGGATCGGTCTTTCTCGGATTGGGGCTGGCATTGCTCCTGGCAGGTCATTATTTGAGGTGGGGTCTAAAAAAGCAAGCGAAGCCAGACGCAGAACGCTGGGTTGTAGTCATCTATATTTGGGGGCTGGCGTCGATTGCGGGATCCCAGGCTGTTCTCGCCCTCTCGGAAAATATCATGGCAGGCTCATTGCTGACTCCGCTCAGCCTGGCGACGGTCGCGCCCGGCTTGGCGGCGTGTGGGGTGGCGGCTATATTGATCTTGATAAAAAGAAGGGGTATTGTTCTATCCGGTAGAGTAGTGGGGTGGATTAGCTCATTCTTCTCCTTGCACTGGTTGTACCGCCTGACAGCCAAAGGTTATGATTTACTTGGAAGAGGGGTAGCCCTGGCAATATTGGTTCTTGAAGGCGAAGGCGGTATTCTCTGGGCGTTACTCATGCTGATCTTGCTCATGGCATTGATCGCCCAGGGCGCGGTTAGAGGGGTTTGAAAGATGGGTGGATTTACACCAGAACTCCTTGCCATTCCAGGGGTGACTATTCTTATCGCTACTGCTCTGGGGTTATTCCTGGTGCAGGGCTCCATTTGGAGCGTAGCGCTGCTGGCGATCCAGTATGTCGGAGTTTTTGCGCTGGTTAGCGCAGAATGGCCCTTCCCCATGGCGTTATCGATCCTGATGGCGGGGTGGATTGCCGCATTTGTGTTGGGGTATGCGATTTATTCGTTGATGCGGGAGGCGCCGGTCAGTAGCGAAACAACCGAGGGGGGAAGGCAGATGGCTGGCATCGCTTTCGCTTACGGTAGGACGGTATCTGCACGCATCTTCCGGCTGTTAGCAGGTATATTGGTGGGTCTGGGCGCGCTTTCCGCCACGCCGATTGTGCTCGAATGGGTACCGGGTATTGCCCTGGCGCCTGCGGTTGGAGCCCTTGTCTTGATCGGATTGGGGTTGTTGCAGATTGGTCTGACCAGCCATCCGATCCGTGTGATCATTGGGTTGCTAACCATTATATCGGGGTTTGAGATCCTGTACGCAGTTGTCGAGCAGTCGGCGCTGGTAGCCGGCTTGCTGGCTGGAGTGACCATGGGGTTGGCTTTGTTGGGCGTCTATTTCTTATTCCAATCCTCCCTGGACGAAGCCGCATGAACGCCCCTTTGATCTGGATACTGCTACCGATGGTTGCCGGGGTGGGGTTGTATTTTATCCGCCGCAGGGAGATGCTCGTTATCATCGTTGGGGTTGGTTTGTCTCTGACGTTAGCCGTGTTAGCCTGGCTGCAACCAATCGGCGAGACATTCCGAGCGGGTGGTTTTTCGTTGCAAATAACGGATTCCCTGTTCGTCCTGGGACGGAGCTTTGTCCTGCAGCCGGAGAAGGCGCCCATACTGGTGCTCATCTACCTGGGAGAAGCGTTTTGGTTCGGAGGCGCGTGGACTGCCCGGACCAGCCGCTTATTCATCCCGTTGGGGTTGGTGATTGCCTCCCTGGTCACTGCCGCCCTGGCGGTTGAGCCGTTCTTATTCGCAGCATTGTTGATCGAGATCGCTGCCATCGCATGTATCCCGCTATTTTCACCGCCGGGTCATTCGCTGGATCGAGGCTCGGTGCGCTTCCTGGTTTATGTGACCTTGAGCATGCCGATGATCTTGTTCACCGGCTGGCTGTTGGCTGGCGTTGAAGCAAGCCCGGAGGATTCGGTGCTGGTTTTGAGATCTGGCGTCCTGCTGGCTGTAGGATTTTCATTTCTCCTGGCAGTGATACCATTCCACACCTGGATGCCGATGGTCACCGAAAAAGCGAACCTATACATTGCTGCATTTATTTTTTACATCTTTCCTCTGATTGTTACCTTGTTCGGTCTGGGTTTCCTGGATCGATATGCCTGGCTGAGAAGCTCGGGATCTCTGTACCTGCTTTTATCCTGGGCGGGAATCGTCATGGTGGTCGCCGGTGGGACAGGCGCAGCCTTCGAGCAGAATCTGGGTAGAATGCTGGCTTTTGCCGTGGTGGTGGAAATCGGGATAACCTTGCTTATCCTGAGCCAGCTCGGCGACCAGCCCGGCGTGCTACCGCTGCTGGGTGTATTCTTTGCTTCGCTCTTGCCGCGAGGGCTTGCCTTGGGATTGATGGCTTTAGCGATCATCGTACTGAGCCGGTCTCTCCAGGCCGAGCCCGGTCCCGTGGGATACCGGTTGAGTGACTATGAAGGCATCGGCTTACGTTACCCGATCGCTGCCTGCACCGTGGTGTTGTGTCTGCTCTCCCTGGCGGGATTCCCTTTGCTGGCAGGCTTTCCGGTACGCCTGGCGCTATGGCAAGGTCTTGCTTCACAATCCCTGGTATTAGGGGCGCTGTCTATGTTGGGTAGCGTTGGCTTGATCATTGCTGCCTTGCGAACGCTGGTTGTATTCGTGTCAGGGCGTGATGATGACGTGTGGCACGTGGAGGAGAAGCGCGGCGAACGGATCCTGCTTGGATTGGGTGTTGTGGCTTTATTTGCAGTAGGCATATTCCCACAGGTATTCCTCCAGGCGCTAACCAGCATGGCGAATATGTTCGTAAACTTTGGGGGATAAGCGCGCCGGGTCGCCGAACTGGCATGCTATAATCACCTGACAGTAGCAAGGTAGGTATGCACCTTGCGAGCATTGCAGGGAGATGATCCGATGGAAATTGAACAGATCATTAAGCGCGTAGATTGGCTGGATGACGAGCGCCGTAAAGATAAGAACTCTGCTGTCTTCATTTGAGGACCGGCTGACAAATCTCGAAGGGAATATCCCTCCGCTTTCCCAACAGATCAAGGATGTCGGCGGTGAAATCACCAGAGTGACAGCGATGCTGGGCAGGATGGATCGCTTTGACGAGGCTTTGCTCCAACAGCGAATCGAGGTTAAACAAAATTACGAAGAGCTGGACCGACAGTCAAAAAAACGAGAGGAAGAAGCGGAGAAAGTTCGCAGGCTGGAGCTGCGTGGGTTAGAAGCGAATATCGTTGAGCTGCGCAAGGACATTAGCGTTGTTCCCGAGCTTAAACGAGCGATACAGGCTCGGGCGGATGAGACCATACGCCTGGAAAAAGAGATCAATGAAGCCAGGGTAAGGATTAGAATCTTACCGGCACAGCGAGGAAGAATACACTCGCGCCTATCGCCTGTTGGAAGACGGACGCAGGCAAGATGCTAAAAGGTTGACCGACCTGCAGGGGGAGATCACGGCGATACGCAAGCATATCGATGACCAGCGTGGGAAGATGGAGCTGACGACTACAACGATCAAGAAGATCGATACACGGCTCAATGAGATATCCATGCTGGAAGTCGAGCGGCGTGAAGCGCAGGAAAAATTCCTGGAGAACCAGACCTTGCTTCAGGTGGAGCGCGAGCGGGTATGGAAGGATTGGCAAGCCCGCTTCGAGGTGATCGAGCGGCAGACCGCGGATATCGATACCAACTTACAGACACTGGACGCGACTCACCGAGCCGTCAAACGCTCTCAGGCTGCCCTGGATGAGCTAACGGTAAAGGTAGACCGGCGGGTTAACGAGATGGCGGAGATCCAGCGCCTGTCCGAAGAACGTTTCCGGCAGGAGTGGGTTACATTCAAAGCGGATGATCAAAAACGCTGGACGAACTACACATTGACGCAAGAAGAGCAGCGCGGCGAGGTCAGCCGCCAGAATGAGAAGTTGAACGATCGCGTTACGCAACTTGAGGATAGCCTGCAGGAGATCCAGGATCTGCTGCGCCAGATGAATGAGCAAACGGAAAAACGGCTACAATCCCTGCTGGCAGTGGCGCATGAATGGGTTTCTGCGTATGAGCGGTCTACCGGTCGTAGTCGCTAGGACTGCTTTCACTCAAGGATAATGGTCAAGACCAGGTCATGGTCAAACTTCCGGCACAGAAACGCCCTGGTGGGAGAGCTGAGAGTATTCGATGCGCGTGATCGGTACAGCGGGTCATGTTGATCATGGGAAATCAACCCTGGTAGAAGCCTTAACCGGGTCCCACCCCGACCGTCTCAAGGAAGAGCAAGAGCGGGAGATGACGATTGACCTTGGATTTGCCTGGCTGAATCTGCCGGATGGCGAAGAGGTGGGCATCGTTGATGTCCCTGGTCATCGTGACTTCATCGAAAACATGCTCGCAGGCGTTGGAGGCATTGATGCGGCGCTATTCGTCATCGCCGCCGATGAAGGGATCATGCCGCAAACGAGGGAACACCTGGCAATATTGGACCTGCTGCAAATCAAGAGCGGCGTGATTGCGCTGAGCAAGATCGATCTGGTGGATGATCAACGATTGGCTGGACCTGGTAGAAGAGGATATCCAGCATGCCGTCGCAAACACGGTGTTGGAGAATGCAGCCATATGCCGCGTGCTCTGCGCGCAGCAAGGCGGGACTGCCGCAACTAATCGCTGCTCTACAGAACTGCCTGGAAGAAAAGCCGCCCCGTCCTGACCTGGGCAAACCCAGGTTACCGGTGGACCGCATCTTCACGCATGCCTGGCTTTGGCACCGTTGTTACCGGAACGCTCATCGATGGGAGGCTAGCCCTCGGGGATGAGGTTGAGATCCTGCCGGGAGGAAGCCGGGGCAGGATCCGCGGTTTGCAAACCCACAGAAAGAAGGAAGAGTTCAGCGTACCCGGCAGCAGGACGGCGGTGAACATCAGCGGTATTGCTACCGAACAAGTTGCGCGCGGCAATGTGGTTGTCCATCCGGGGGATTACAAACCCACCTCTCGCATCGATGTAAGTATCAGGATGCTTCGTGATGCAAGCAGGTCACTGCGCCACAATACCCAGGTCAAACTGTTTATTGGCGCCACGGAGGTTCTGGCACGCGTCCGGCTGTTGGGAGTGGAAGAGATAAACCCGGGAGAGACGGGCTGGCTGCAACTGGAACTGGCTAACCCGGTTGTAGCCGTGCGAGGCGATCGCCTCATCTTGCGGCAGCCTTCTCCAGGTGAGACTTTAGGAGGTGGGGAAGTAGTTGATCCGCATCCCAAAGGGCGCCACAAGCGGTTCAATGAAGGGATTATCGACGGGCTCGAGTCGCTCGCCCAAGGCTCCCCGGCAGAGGTGCTCTTGCAGGCTTTGCAGGCGAGTGGGTATGCGACGCTCAAGGACGTGATCGCCAGCTCTCATTTGGATAGCAGCTCAGCCGATCAGGCTGTGAGCGAGTTGTTCGACTCGGGCCAGCTCATCGTTCTGGATAAAGGTGGAAACACCCAGAGCGCGATCCCTGGAAAGGCGGATCTGGTTGCATCTAAAAACTTTGTCGATGGATGGGCGGAGAAAGCGCTTCGAGCTGTAGGAGAATTCCACAAAGCGCACCCGCTCAAAGCTGGCATGCCCCGTGAGGAACTGAAAAGCCGTTTAAAAACGCCGGCGCGTGTCTTCAACGCTCTCACCAGCAGGTTGATCAACGACCGGCGCTCTGAAAGAGATGGGTCCGGTGATCTACCTGCCTTCGCACGAGATCCGCTTTACGCCCCAACAAAAGCAAGCTATCGATCAGCTAATGGCTCGCTTCGCCCAGGCGCCGTATGCCCCTCCCTCGATCAAAGAATGTAATGCTGAGATTGGCGAGGATCTCTACAATACCCTGGTCGATTCGGGCAAGCTCATCCCGGTGAACACAGATGTGGTTTTCAGCCGAGATGGGTATGAGCGTATGGTGCGTGAAATCTGTAAATTAATCGAGCAGAACGGGCAAGTTTCCGCGGCTCAGGTGAGAGATCATCTGAATACCAGCCGGAAATACGTATTGGGAATCCTGGAATACCTGGACCAGGTGGGCGTTACCGTGCGTGAGGGCGACCTGCGCAGATTGAAAAAATGACCGACTGGATAGACTATAATTGGAACATATTGGATTCGAGCGCTTGAGTTCTGATACTGGCACGCCGAGAGACCAACAGGACGATGGATATGAAGATCAATTCTAACGAACAACGATCAAGTGCACTTGCCAGGCTACGCCGCTTGAGCCTCACCGGCTTGAGCATCTTCCTGGCATTCGTGTTCCTCTGGGTTGGTTTCGACACCCTGCTGGCAAGCAGACAATCCAATATTTACGGTGTCAGCCATCCTGAGATCGCTCTAGCTGCCGGAGAGCCTGCTCCGCTGCAGCAGGCTGCCCAAGACCTGGCGATCGCGAAGAGCCATACCGGGAATTTCCAGATCGGAACGCAGGGGACGTACTTCGTTACCGTTACAAACGTCGGGACCGGTCAGGTCAACGGGAGTGTTGTTGTGAATGATACGCTCCCAAATGGATTGGCGCCGGTCCAGGCATCGGGACCCGGGTGGACAGGATGCGGGATCTCGGGGCAGATCGTGAGCTGTTCTCATCAAAATCTGAGCGGATTACCCCCGGGAAGCAGCCTGGGTACCATCAGCATTGTCGTAAATGTCGGGCAAGCTGCAGCGCCATCCGTGACGAATGTCGCTACGCTTGTAAATGAAAATGACACTAACACAGCGCAACAACTCGGCGAGTGATGCAACCACAATTGTAAGCGCAGACCTGGCTGTTACAAAATCCGTCGTCCCGACTGTTGTTTCAGAGCTGAATCCGATCACCTATACCGTAACAATCCGCAACAACGGACCCAGCGAGGCTACCAATGTTGTGCTCTCGGATACTCTACCGAGCGGACTTACCTTTGTAGGTGCTGCGCCAAGCCAGGGCACATTCAACAATGGTTTGTGGTCGGTGGGGAATATCGTCAATGGTGCGTTGGCAACTTTGCGCATCTCTGCCCGACCGAATTCCGGTACCCTGGGGCAGACGATCGTCAATACGACTGCCGGCTTAGGGTCGGATTTATTTGATCACCAACCGGCAAATAACGAGGCAAGCGCCAGCATCCGAGTGCGGTCGACGCGCCTGATCGGGGTGGTTACTGCGGCAGGATCAAACACCCCGGTTGTCTCTGCAAATGTCGTTTTAACAGACAGCCTGAGTCGCGTTTACAACTCGACTACCGGAACAAACGGCTGGTATACCTTTACAGCGACGACAACCAGCCCGATTGCGCCGGGGAACTTTGCCGTACGGGCTTCCAGAACAGGATACCAGCCAACAACCATCTTTTCCTCGATCACCGCCGATGTGGATAACCGCCAGGACCTGGTACTGGGTACAACCGATCTCGTGGTCGCCAAGAGGGCGAACGTCACCACGGTGGTCCCTGGGCAGATCATCACGTATACCTTGGCAATCACCAACGTGGGCTCATTGCCAGCTTCATCGGTCGTCATCACGGATGTTTTACCATCCACGCTGACTTATATAACCGACACATTCAGAGTTGCACACACGTCCCCGGTAGCCGGGACGATTGTGTGGAGACCCACCACAACCCTGCCCGCAAATGGATTTTTCAACTTCAGAGTACGGGTACAGGTTGCTAACGCACTGCCAAGCCCAACCGCCTCGATCGTGAATTCGGTAACCGCCAGGACGCGAACGGCGGAAGCCAATCTTAATAATAACACCGCACAAAGCACCATCACCAGCACCGGGACGCCGAACATTGGGATCACAAAGTCGGTATTCCCCAGCCAGGTGCGGACGGCTCAAAATGCGACGTATACGATCGTGGTCAACAATACGGGGACTGCGATGGTTACGAGTGCGACCGTTACGGACCAATTCTCTTCTTATGTCGATGTCATCAGCGTCACGACAACGAAAGGGACAGCCACAGCCAACGCCTCCACCCGCAGGGTTACCGTGACGATTGGAACCCTGAGTCCCAATGAGGTGGTGACGATCACCGTCATCGTGCGGGTGAACAGTACCGCAACGACAAACCTGACGGTCAGCAATTCAGCGTCTATCGATTCGGTCTTTGGGGCGGCTACGACAACGCGGACATCTAACTCGGTCAGCTTCCAGCTCCTGGCGACGGCGACACTGCCAGGCACCGGCGGCGTTGAGCAGGCCTCCTTCCTGGAGAGTAATCCCCGGCTGGGTTTGCCAGCGCTGATCAGCGCTGATCTTGTTGGGCTTGATCGGATTGTTCGCCCTGGGGTATGGCATTTGGGCAAAGCGGAAAGGTTCTTCAGGGACAGGCTGGTATTTCAAGATGAGCGGACTCTTCTTAGCGGCTTCCCTGGTCTTTGGATTTGTTGCCTGGGGGATCCAGAATTTTGGAAAGCTGGGGGAGATCAGCGCCCTACCTGCGGTGGTGACGGAGGTATTATCCACTCCGAGCTGGAAGCGAGGCGGATCTGGAAGGTGATGCGCCGCTCGTGATGCCGCCATCTCAGCTGGATGATCTTGCAGCCCTGCCAGACTTCCCCATCCCGACGCCGACTGTTCCGGCGAGCGTGGACGAGGCGGCTGATCAAAGCGCAGTGACGCGCATCATTTTGCCAAGCATTGGGGTGGATACCGTTGTCAAGTACGTGCCGTTCGATGGCATCACCTGGCTCATCGCCGGCTTGCAGCAGGAAGTTGCCTGGATGGGGGATACATCCTGGCCAGGGTTGGGGAGCAATACCGCCCTTGCCGGGCATGTCTCGCTGCGTTCAGGAGCAGATGGTCCATTCCGTTATTTAGAGCGTTTGGAAGCGGATGACCAAGTTAAGGTGTACACCGAAGAAAATATCTACACTTACCGCGTGCGTGAAAAGAAGCTGGTCGAAGAGACGGATCTATCCGTCATCGAAGCAACGGATGGCTCGCAGCTGACCTTGATCACCTGCGCCTCCTGGGATCCACAAATCCGCTACTATGTGCAGCGCTTGATCGTCACGGCTGACCTTGAAAAAGTGGAGCCGCTGCGGAGCGACCAGCAGGGTAACTAAAATGAGCCGATAAAAGCACACTCCCTTTACCGGGGGTGTGCTTTTTTATGGGTGCTGTAAAAAATCCTCTCATTCTGTGTAACAATTCAATATTAATTTCGTTTTCAAAGGAGGGGAAGAAATTTTCCCCAGTTTACACACGGGGATTTCGGAGGCATATGTCGAGTTCAATCCGCATTCTGTTTGCAGATGATGATCTGGACATCCAGCAAGCAGTTTGCTTTGTGTTGGAAGAAGCGGGGATGGACGTCCATTTCGCTTCGGATGGCTTCCATGCACTTGAACTCTATCGCTCCACACCGGTCAACCTGGTCATTCTGGATATGATGATGCCCATTATGGATGGACTGGAAACCTGTCAAAAGATACGGCAGGTGTCTTCCATACCGATCATCATGCTGACTGCACGGGGGAGAGAAGAGGATGTCGTTACTGCATTCGAGATGGGCGCAGACGACTACATCGTGAAGCCATTCCGCCCCCGGGAGCTTATAGCCCGAATTCATGCTGTCCTAAAGCGGGCAGCGCAGGACGAAGAAGCCCGTAAACTGCTGGCATTCGGCAGCTTGATGATGGACCTGGAAGCGCACCGTGTGATGTACCGGGACCGGAATATCCAGATGTCTCCCATGGAGTTCAAGTTGCTCCGCTACCTGATGGAAAATGCCGGGGTGGTTCTGAGCAAGGAAGACCTGTTGCAAAACGTCTGGGGTTACCCGCCATCTGCCGGAGATATGAACTTGATCGAGGCGACAGTCCGCCGGTTACGCAAGAAAGTCGAAAAAGACCCGTCTCACCCGCACTTCATCAAGACGGTATGGGGGACTGGATATCGCTTCGGAGAATAATCCCGGCTCAGCAATTTACTGCATTCTACCCCAGATAGACCCACTCGCCTCCCAGCATGGTTGCTGCGGGGCGCATTTGTTTTATATAGCTCAATATCGCACGTGAAGGGATCTTGCGCCAACAA
Source organism: uncultured Chloroflexia bacterium (assembly GCA_963702535.1). Taxonomy (GTDB): domain Bacteria; phylum Chloroflexota; class Anaerolineae; order Anaerolineales; family UBA4823; genus CAVPDG01. The sequence continues at coordinate 108,646 of CAVPDG010000011.1, forward strand.
TACCAGGTCGGCAAAGCAACCGGGGCTTAATTTACCGCACTGCTTCTCTACCCCAGCAGCCAGAGCGGGACCCAGGGTGTAGGCTTGAAACGCCTGTGAGCGTGAAATACGCTGCTCTGGATACCAACCCTGGGGAGTTGGGGAGCCATCTGCACGGCGGCGCGTGACTGCTGCGTAAAGACCCGCAAACGGATTGGGCGTTTCGACCGGAGCATCCGACCCGAAAGCCAGTACCGTCCCGTGCGCGAGCAGGCTGTTCCAGGCATAGGCATGGGACGAGCGCTCTCCCCAGAATTGATCTGCCATATCCATATCGGAGGTTGCATGTAAGGGCTGCATCGAGGCGATCACTCCCAGCTTTGCCAGGCGGGGGGCATCCTCGGGATGGATGAGCTGGACGTGCTCGATGCGGTGCCGCAGCGGGGCTTTTGCCTGCAGCGTGCTCAGCGGCGGGTTGCTCTCCAGGCGGGTAATCGCCTCCAGGACAGCCCGGTTGGCGCGGTCGCCAATGGCGTGGACTGCCAGGCTGAAGCCATTCTCCATTGCCTGAAATCCGATCTCGAGTAATTCATCCGTATCCACCAGGAGTAAGCCGTGATTACCAGGTTCCGAATCATACGGCTGCAACATTGCCGCAGTGCGAGGACCAAGGGCGCCATCTGCGAACACTTTAACCCCGCCAATGCGCAGGTAAGCGTCTCCGAATCCGCTACGCAGTCCGAGAGCCGCTGCGTGCGGCAGGTCGGTGACGCGGATGCTCTTGAGCACGCGGATATTCAGCTCGTGACGCCCATGCAGATCCTGCAGCGTCGCCAAGCAATCGAGCGGATCGAAATCGTGGATAAAGGTAAGCCCCATCTGCGAGAGCCGGGATATTGCCGACCTGATCACGGCGGCTCTCTGCTGAAGCGTGGGTTGAGGGATGGCGCTGGCAACGAGCTGCAGCGCGGATTCGAACAGGATGCCATCCGGCTGCCCACTGGCGTCGCGGTGGAACTTGCCGCCGGCAGGGTCTGGGGCGCCCTGGGTGATGCCCGCGGCGCGCAGAGCAGCGCTGTTTGCCCAGGCGGCATGCAGGGATTTGGCGGTGAGATAAACCGGATTGTGCGGAGCGACCTCATCCAGCTCGCCCGCGTTGCCAAAGCCGTCTGCCCAGCTATTCTGGTTCCAGCCGTGTCCCAGGATCCACTCGCCGGGTGTGGCGGAGGCAGCGCGCTGGGCTACGCCGCCTCAGGCACTCCTGCCGGGTGGAGGTTTCACAATCCACTTGTTGCAGGGATAGTGCATATTGCTCGAGATGAATGTGAGCATCGGTCAGACCTGGAAGGATGGTATAGCCGCTGGCGTCAAATAGATCCGCGGGGCGAGGATACTGGCTCAGGATGTAAGAATCAGCGCCCATATCGACGATGCGGTCGCCCTCAATGGCGAGCGCGGCAGCGGTAGGGCGGCTCGCATCGAATGTGTAGATCTTAGCATGGACGATTAAATGCATCGCTTAAGCCGGAACATTTATTGGAAATGAAGCGCTCACGGGAGATTGCGAGCTTCAGATTTCATCACCGAGGATTTTGTCGATCAAGGAGTTAAATTCTTCCTCGGAATAAAAATGGATCGAGATGGTTCCACCTTTTCTGCGCCGGGTGAGGTGGACCTTTGTGCCGAGATGGGAGCGCAGGCGATCTTCGATTGCCGTGATTTCTGGTGAGGGGGGCGTCTGATGGCGCGTTGCCGGGACCTGTCCGAGCAGCTTTTGCACCAGCTCTTCCGTCTGGCGGACGGTCAGTTCGCGCTGGAGGATGGTATGCAAGGCGGAGTCCTGCGCTTCGGGGGTGTGGAGGGCGAGCAAGGCGCGGGCGTGTCCCTCGCTGATGCGGCTCTCCATGAGCGCTTTCTTCACCGGCTCGGGGAGCTTGAGCAGCCGCAGCGTGTTGGTTACAGCTACCCGGCTTTTACCGACACGATCAGCTATCTCATCGTGTGAAAGACCAAACTCATCCACCAGGTGCCGGTAACCCGCAGCGGCTTCCAGGGGACTCAGATCGGCGCGCTGGATATTCTCAACCAGCGCTAGCTCCAAGCGCTGCTGCTCATTCGCCTGCCTGACGATGGCAGGAACGGTATGCAATCCAGCCTGGGCAGCCGCCAATAAACGGCGCCCGCCGGCAACCAGCGTGTAAGTATTGCTCTGTCCATCATAGGTGACAATCAGCGGCTGCAGGACGCCCACCTCGCGAATCGAAGCGGTCAGGTCAGCCAGCTCATCGCGATCGATGCTCAGGCGTGGCTGGTGTGGGTTGGGCGCGATCTGATCTACGGGGATATTGTGTATCCCTTCTGCGACCGGCTCTTCGGATCCAATGAGGGCGTCCAGACCTCTTCCAAGTCCTGTTTTCCGCGGCATCGGTTACTCCACCTGGGCTGGCATTGTCACCCCATCTTTTATCATGATCTCTCTGGCGAGGGCAGCGTATGCCTCGGCGCCGGTAGACGAGGGGGCGTAAACAGAAACAGGCTGACCAAAGGAAGGCGCTTCGGCAAGGCGCACGCTGCGAGGGATGATCGTTTCAAAGACCTGCTTGGGGAAGAAGCGCTTTACTTCATTAACTACATCATTGGAAAGGTTGGTGCGACCATCGAACATTGTCAGCAGGACGCCACGGATCGTAAGATCGGGGACGAGGGCGCTGCGCACCTTGTTGATTGTTTTTACAAGCTGTCCAAGACCTTCCAGGGCGAGGTATTCGCATTGAACCGGTATGATCAAGCCATCCTCGGCTGCAACCAAGCCGTTGAGGGTCAACAATCCCAGCGAGGGGGGGCAATCCACCAGGATGTAGTCGTAGCGATCGCCGAGCACAGCCAGGGCTTTCTTCAGGCGCGTTTCGTGGGCAAGCTCGTTTACCAGCTCTACCTCAGCCCCCGCCAATCCAGGAGTGGAGGGCAGGATGGATAGCTTAAGTTTGGAGTTATACAGGATAAAACTAGCGGCGGGGGAGGCGCTGATCAGGACTTCGTAAGTACCTCCGCGGATGGTATTTTTGTCGATCTTGAGGCAAGAAGTGGCATTCGATTGGGGATCCAGGTCGATCAGCAGGACGCGCTGCTCGTAATAAGCGAGATAAGCTCCCAGGTTGATGGCGGTTGTGGTCTTGCCAACGCCTCCCTTTTGATTGGCGAGTGTATAGATGCGCGCCATCAGCTAAAATACCTCAACCAGGCACTCCTGGATTTCTTCCGCGGTGGGTATGCCGCTCAGACCGGGACGCGTGACGGAGTATGCAGCCAGCTGTGTGGCAAAGCGGGCTGCTTCCCAGGGATCACGCGTTGTATGCAGGCGCGTGAAAAATGCCGCGGCAAAGATATCTCCTGCGCCGGTGGAATCCACTTCTTTTACCTCAGGTGGACGAAAGCGACGCACATCTCCGTGCCAGTACAGGCGTGTTCCGCGAGCGCCCTCGGTTACTGCCAGGACGGGACAGGAAGCAGCCATCTCCTCGATGCGGTTTTCATCTCCGGCGACATCCTCCAGGCTGATGACCGCCGCGCCGGCACGCTGCAATACAAAAGTGGCTTCTGGCCATTCACCGGTCGAGACATTCCCCGAAGAGTCCCAGTATCGTAACCAGCCCTGGGGAGTGACGCCGATCAAAGCGGTGGGAAAATGGCGCACCAAAGAAGGCTCCACTTCCTGGGCGACGGGCGCAAGATGGACAACCGGCGCATTCCGCCATGGATCTGGGATGAGATTCAGGTTCAAAGCAGGGGCAAGGTGCTGGATAATTTGTTTTCGCCCCGCAGGGGTTTGGATGTTTTCAAACGTGGTGCTGAACTCGGCTGGATAATTGATAATCGGGATCTCGCCAAGCTCGGTGAGCGGCGCTTCGCCGGCGTGTGAGGTGACAATACCCACACGCAAGCCTAAAGCCCGGGCGGTGAGGGCGGCATACGTTACCGTTCCCCCCATACGACGACCCGCTGGTAGAATGTCACAAGTCACGTGACCAATGGCGAGATAATCGACGGGTTCGAGGAGTACGGGTTTAAACATAGCCCCATTATACATGAAAGACAAGCGCCGATGACGTAACCGTGGTTCAACCGGTTACATCACCGCGCTTTGAAGGATTTCGCTCCGGATAAGCTCCGGACCTACTTGGGTATGATCGTGACTTTGCGGTGCGGCTCTTCGCCGATGCTTTCCGTAGCGACCAGTGGATTGTCACGCAGCTCGATGTGAATGAGACGCCGCTCGTTGGAGGGCATAGGCTCGAGCACCTGGCGCCGCTGGGTATTGACTGCCTGGTCTGCCATGCGGCGCGCCAGCTGGCGGATCTGCTGCTCGCGGCGCTGGCGGTAGCCTTCGACATCCAGGACCAGAGTCACAGGCTGCCCCATTTCCTTGGCTAAGATCAGATTGGCAATGTACTGCAAGGCGTTTAATGTCTCTGCCTGCCGCCCGATCAAGATGCTCAAGTCGTTACCGCGAATATCAACCCGAACCGGAATACGGCTGCGGGCATCTTCCGGCTCTCCAAAGCTGGCTGTCACCTCGGCTTTTACGTGCATTTTCTCGAGCAGCTCGCTAACGGTCTCCTGGGCTACATGGAGGGTGATATCCTCCTGGACCGATTTAGCCCGTGGAGTTGCTTGAGCTGGAGGCGATTCCATCTTCGTTTCATCTTCGGGAACCCCGGCTTCCGCAAGAGATTCATCCGGCTCGGCAGTCTGCGCGACTGCCTTGATGGAAATGCGGATGCGCGCTTGCCTGGAGCCGATGCCGAATAATCCACGGCTGCCTTCATCCAGCACCTCTACATCCACATCCTTTTCTGTAAGCCCCAGCTCCCCCAAGCCTTGCGCCAGGGCTTCTTCTACGGAAGGCGCGATCACCTCTAAGGTTGTGCGATTATCATTCATTCTAGCCTCAAAATCCTCCCACCAGAGGCGGGCAACAAAGGATGGATACCTATTTCTTGCTCTTGCCGGAGGTAACCTGCTTGCCCATCAAGCCTTTTGGCAAAAGATTACGCCATTCCACTTTACCCATTGCGGCGTATTGACCGATGGTGAAGATGTTGCTGACGATGAAATATAATGCCAGACCCGAGGAAAATGAATATGCCAGCCAGCCCATGAGAAATGGCATGTACAAATTCATGGCTTGCGTCATCTGGGCGCCCTGCTCGCCGGGCTGGGCAGGCGGCGTCATCAGTTTCGACTGGATATAGGTCGTAATGACAACGATGATCGCCAGCACGGGAATGCCGAAACCTGCGATATAGAAGCGCTCGGGTTGGTCCAGGTTAAACCATAAGAAATTGGTTGTTGAGCGGGATCAGGGCGGCGGCGGGGATGAAGGGATAGAGATGGGTCGAAAGCTCGAATAACTGCGTGGGTGTAACGGCTAAGGCGCGGATGATCGATTGGTAAAGCCCGATGATAATGGGGAACTGGATGACGGTTGGCAGGCAGCCTCCCAGCGGGTTGATGCCCATTTCCTTGTAAAGCGCCATCTGCTCCTGGTTGAGCTTGGTCTTATCATCTTTGTATTTCTTCTGTAGGTCCTGCCATTTCTTAGACTTCTGGAACTCCTGCATCTTTGCCTGGCTCTTGGTTTGTTGGTAGGTGAGCGGCAAGGTGATCAGGCGGATCAACACGGTGAAAACGATAATTGCCAGGCCGAAGTTGTTCCAGAGCAGGTCATAAATCCACAGCAGGGTATTTACCATCGGGTCAATGATCAGAGTATTCCACATGCCATTTTTCCTGTCTTAAACCTATTTCTTCGCTTCGGGAATGAAGACCCATTTTTGGTTGCCGGCGGTATCCAGGGCTACAAGGTAATCATCCACGCCGGTATGCGCGGTGGCGACCAGGATCAAGTCGCCAGCCTGCACAGGCGTGGTGAAGAGCTTCGCCTTTTCTCCCATATTCTTGGTCCAGAGGGTTTTCCCAGTGAGGTCAAGCGCGTAGACCGAGCCTGCAGCCGTGGTGAAGTAAATTTTTCCATCCGTGACCAGGGGTGATTGGGTAATCGCTCCATCGGCTTGCTGCTGCCACTTGATCGATCCATTGGCAGCATCGAGCGCATAGAACGCGCCGCTCAAGTCGCCAAAATAGAGGGTATCCTCCAGGAGGATCGGTCCACCCCACACCCAGTCCTGGGTGGATGCCTTCCAGGTCACCTGCCCGTTATTGGCGTTGATGGCAAGCAGCTCGTTATTGAACGTGCCCACATACACAACACCAGATCCATATGCCGGTATGCCCACAATAGAGCCGCCCAGGTCCGTAGTTTCCCAGTTCAGATTACCGGTCTGTGCATCGATGGAATAGAGCGAATGATCCATAGATGGAAGATAGATGCATTCACACTCCGGATCAGTAGCGGGTGTGGTCCAAAGCGGACCTGATGTGGTAAATGTCCAGCGGAGATTGCCCTGCAAATCGAGGGCGAATAATTCGTTGTTTGCGTTAGGCGCATAGATGAACTGCTCGGTCACCAACGGCGCAGCGATGTAACGGTTATCCGCATCGGTAAAGCTCCATTTCTCTCCACCGAAGGCTGGATCTATGCTGAAGAGGACATTCTCATAGCTGCCTGCCAGTAACTGACCGTCCTTGGTGAGCGTGGGCGTAGCGTAGAAGCTTCGCTTGTTATCCTGTTCTGCAGGAAACCGCCATCTTTCTCTACCGTTGCTGAGATCGACGGCGTAAACGTGCCGGTTGTATGCCAGATAGGCTGTCGTTGCATCTGCGGAGAGGCCGGGCCAGCTCGTAGCGGATGCCTGACCCGCACCGCCAGCGCATCCGGAGAGAATCAGCGCCCCGGCGATGAGTAGGATGGAAAGAGAGGAAAGCTTAATTTTCATGCGATTTGTCTTTTAGGCATCATAGTGTTGGCATTCCTCCGATGAGGATGGAACTGCCCTTAGGGGACGGGATCAAAACCCCCAGGATTGAACGGGTTGCAGCGTATCACCCGCCAGGCAGCCATCAGACTGCCTTTGATAACTCCGAATTTGTAGACCGCCTGGTAACCATAATGAGAGCAAGATGGGTAAAAGCGGCAGGTATTGGGCGGCATGGCTCGCGAGAAGGTCATCTGGTAAAAACGAATCAGCGACAGGAGGAATATCCTGGGCAGATTCATGAGGGTAACGGGCAAATCTCGCAGCCGAGGCTCCGCGGGGTAATCATGCTGGGGATGAGGATTGGTATCAGTCTGCATGATGCTCATGGACCAGGTTCGCCCGCTCCAGCAGGGAAACAAGCGCCAGGGAGACTTCGCGGGAGGTGGCTGAAGCGATCGACATGCGAGCCATGATGAGGATATCCCACCCAGGGTTAATGTCCGGTACGAGCGGCGCCAGCGCAGCGCGGATTACGCGCTTTGCCCGGTTCCGTTGCACGGCATTTCCGACTGTCCGCCCGGCTGAAACTGCAAAGCGGGACATTTCCAGCGAGTTGGGCAGAGCGCATAACACAATAAGCGGGTGGGCAAATGACTTTCCTAGCCGCCGCACCCGCTTTACATCGGCTGATCTTTTCAGTCTGAGCCTGGTTTTCACCTGCCGACTGGCGAGTCATGGGTAAAGTCGACGGATTCAGCGATCATCCCTTCCAGTTGACCTTCTTGACGTGATTGTTCTTTGTAACGGTCAAGCGGTAACGACCTCTGAGCCTTCTGGCTTTTAAGACTTTCCGCCCGCCCGAGGTAGACATGCGATTCCCTGAAGCCATGGACTCTCACGCGGCGGCGGATTTTGGGCTGGTAAGTTCTCTTCGTCATCTTCACTTCCTATCACGGTAAGGATAATTCCTGGTCGCCTAAAGGCGGTAGCGACCGATGATTATACCCTAGCAAGGTGGATTTGGCAAACGCAATTATAAAGCAGTTTCTACCCTGGTATGGGTGAGAAGTCGAAAGGCGTAGGCGCCAAACGCCAACGGCAGCCAGAATGTAATGCCTCTATAGGATAATGCAATCACTGCAGCAGCTCCCAGTGGAACTTTAAGCGAGGTCAATGCAAGTGTAAGCCCGCCCTCAACAAACCCGATGCCAGCCGGAGTGGGGGAGACGATCAAAAACAGGTATCCCAGGCTGAAACCGGCTACCAGCGTGCCTGGCGCCAGAGGAACTTCGAAGGCGATAAAGCACAGGAGCAAAATACCCATCAGCAGGATTTTGCTGCTAACGGCGAGCATGAAAGGGATAACCAGATTCAATCCGCCGGTGTTCGAGCGCTTTTAAAGCATCACTGGCTTCGTAGGCGAACTCATAGGCGCGATCCTCCGAGAGATACTCGCGGTGGATAAAGGGTCTGAGCAGCTTGTTCACAAAGCGACCGCATTTCGCAAGGAAATCACCCAGGCGTTGTCCCGACCGGGTACCCAGGTAGAGCAGGAAACTGAATACCAGAGCCGTCGCCAGGAGGATCAAGGTGGCGATGATCTCTGCAAAGTTCAAGTTGTTGCGCCGGATCAGAACGAGCAGTCCGAAAGCGAGGACAAATAGGAAGCCAGCATAGTCGAACAGGACAAATAAAACGCCGCCTACCGTCGCTCGCCCCGTTGAGTAACCACGCCGGCGCGCTTCGGAGATAAAAACAGCCATACCGCTCATGCCTGCAGTGGGCGCGACCACGTTGACAAAATTCGCGGCTGCGCCGAGCATGAGCATTTTGCCCATCTTCTCCTGGATGCCGGTGATATGGAAGATCTTTTTATACGAGAAGGCAATATTCACCAACCAGAACGCTTGGAGGAATACCGCCATGAGAAGATAGCGCCAGTCTCCGTGGCGGAAGGTATCTGCAATCGCTTCGACCTCGGAGAACTGGACGATGACATAAACTACTGCCAGCAAGAGAACAATGGCGAAAATGAATTTCCGCATGCAGGCATTATACTCAATAAACCTATCGTCGACTTCTCCCGCCCATGCCCACAACCATGCTCACATAATACAGCAACTGGAGCACAGCGGTGATCAGGGCGGCGACGTAGGTTAGCGCCGCTGCATTTAAGACATTATTCACGCCTCGCTGCTCGTCTGCGCCTACGATCAATCCGCTCTCGACAAGCAAGCGCTTGGCGCGGGCAGATGCGTTAAGCTCCACCGGGATCGTCGCCAGGGCAAATACCGCGCCCAAAGCAAAGACGACCACACCCACCCAGGCGAGCTCGGTCATGCGTAAGAGCATACCGATGATGATCAGGATCCAGCCCAGGTACGAGCCGATATTCACAGCCGGGACCAGCGCGGCGCGCAGCCGTAGCGGGAAGTAGCCATCCTGATCTTGCATCGCATGTCCGAGCTCATGCGCGGCAATTGCCAGCGATGCCACCGAATTGCCCTGGTAGACACCCTGCGACAGGCGCAATACTTTTGATCTGGGGTCGTAGTGATCGCTCAGCCGACCGGCGACGCCCTCGATCCGCACTTGATACAGCCCGCCGCGCTGGATGAGCCTCTCCGCAGCCTGAGCGCCGGTCAAGCGGCTGCGGGCTTGTACCTGGCTCCACTTCCGATATGCTGAATTGACATACGCCTGTACCGCCATCATCAAGATAAAGGCAGGCAACATGTACATTAAGTAAGTTGGATTCATGTAAAACATAGCATCCTACCTCGCCCCTGCAAGGGTGGAAACGAGTTATTGGGACTGGATCAGAGACTTGAGGACCTCGATCGCCTTATCCAGCTGTGTGTCACGATCGGCGTTGGTATCCTCAGGCGAGACAGGAGCTTCTACGTCTGGGGTGAGTCCCACGCCATGAATGGTGCGACCATTGGGAGTGAGCCAGCGAGCAATGGTGATGCGAACAGCTCCTTCGTCATTGACGAGTGTAGATGGCATTTGCACCGAGCCCTTGCCGAAGGTTGTAACGCCAACCAGCTTGCCGCGCTCCAGATCCTGGATGGCGCCGGCTACGATCTCCGAGGCAGAAGCGCTTCCCTCATTGACCAGGACGACCAGGGGAATATCCTTCGCCAGACCGCCTTTTTGCGCATTGAGAGGTTTGCGAGTACCATCCCCATATTCTTCATACATCACGACGCCGGAGTCGACGAATTCGGAAACCACCTCCACGGCAGAATCAAGATAGCCACCGCCGTTATTCCGCAGGTCGAGGATCAACCCTTTTGGATTTTGGGCGAGCAAATCCTTCAGCGTATCGTGCAGCTCATCTCCGGCAGTGTCGCTGAAGATGAAGAGACGAACATAACCGATGTTATCCTCCAACATGCGGCTCTCAATGCTGGGGACCGTGATGCTCTGGCGGATAATCTCGACATCGAACGGTTCCATGCCCTCCCGGGCGATGGTCAGCGTGACTGTTGAGCCGGCAGGTCCAAGGACTTTCTTGCGCACAATCTCGCCATCCAATCCGGTCATATCCTCGCCGTCAATGGCGATGATCTTGTCGCCGGTGCGGAGCTCGGCTTTTTCCGCTGGAGAGCCAGGCATGGGGCTGATGATCGTTAAATAATCACCGCTGGTGTCCACCCAGGCGCCTATGCCCTCGTAAGTCTCCTCGCCCTGCAGCGAGGTATTGAGGGTTTTATACTCCTCTGGATCGAGGTAAGCTGTGTGGGGGTCTCCCAGGGCATCCATCATGCCCCGGATGGCGCCGCGCATCAAAATCTCATCATCGACAGGCTGCTGTACGTATTGCTCGTGCACCAGGTTCCACGCCTGCCAGAAGGGAGCAAACAGCTCCTTGAGTTCCTGCGGGCCGGCGGCAGCGCCGGGGGTGGCAGAATCTGCTGGCAATGCGGGCGCGCTGCCTTGTAGAATGGACAGGTTTGCCTGCTCAGGTGAGGCGATGCGAGCAGTGATAAATCCGCCTGAAAAGGCGCCTGCCAGCAAGATAACCGCGAGGATGACTCCCAAAACGATGGTTCCGGCTTTCATTTATTGTCCTATACTCCTAATCGGGTCAGATGACGATTATCAAGGCTCATTGGGATTGCCAGTGATGAATCCCACTGGGCCATTTTCAACCAAATCTATATGAATCCTATCATAATTCGATTAGAGCAAGATAAGGCTACAAACCAGCCGACCACCCGGCAGTGTAGGCGTTGAAAGATGCAGGATCGCTGACCTGTTCGGTATAGGCAAGCAGCGCTTCTCCGTCCAGGGAATATAACGGATGGCACGAGGTGGGCAGCGCGCCGCCCGGCGCCAGGACCACGCCGGTAACAAATGGAGAGACGAGATCGGCTTTCGGAAGCTCGGGGACGATCTCTTCTGCTGTGATGATCACTCTGGGAGACGCCAGGCAGAGCTCTTCATCGATACCGCGATTATCTCCGATTTGTGCGTTGCCGTGATAATCGGCGCGCAAAGCGTGGATTACAGAGATATCGGGTGAGATCGCAGGGAACGCCATCAGCTCTTCACCGGTGTAAGGATCTTGAATGGTAACAACATCAGGACGCAGGCGGGGAAGGTCAGTTCCCAGCCAGGCGCGGCTGGGCATGAAACCGATGCCAGCCAGCCTGGCGCGCAATCCGCCGGCGATGCTTGCCTCTGTTTCCTCGATGACCTCTATCTCTCCCCGGTTGGCAAAATAGGTGAACATGGGCGCCAGACCAAAGATCTCCAGACCGAAATAACAGGAGCGCACGCGGGAAATCATACCGGCGCCAACGAGCAAGTCGCTCTCCATGCCTGCCGTGAAGGCTAACAAGGTGAGGTTATTTGGCTCTCCCGAGTTCATGAATTTTTGCACCAGGGCGCGTACGAAACTGACAGGTCTGCGGTAAAGGGTCATACCCCCTAATGCCAGGCACGAACCGGAGCTTACCCAATCAACTGCTTGTTGCATGGTGATGCGCTTATCCATTTGCGTCTATCTCCTTGAAAACGGATTGCGAGGTACAAGCAAAACGGACATACATGAACACCGGGGCAGCGCCGCCGGATTAATTCCATAGCTCGGGCAATATCGCAGGCAGGTCGTGCGGGCGGGTGATGGTGCGCCTGGCGACTGGGTCGCTTCCATCCAGGCTGACCAGGATGGTAAAGAAACCCATCTCAAACGCAGGCGCCAGGTTGCGGGTGGCGTCATCCAGGTAAATACAGCATTCTGGATCGCTTTCGCCTACTCTATCCAGGGCGATGCGGTATGCCTGGGGATCCGGCTTACAAATGAACCCCATCGAGCGGATGTCGATGACGCCGTCGAAACAATCTCGGATGCCCAATGCCGATAGTACCCTGCCGGCATGGTTTGCATCTGCGTTGGTGAATATCCATTTGGGAAGCGATAACCCTTGCAATAAGCGGCGAAGCTCCGCGTCCGGACTGAGGATGGATTCAACCGGGAGATCATGGACGTATGCTAAAAAATCGTCAGCATCCACCTGATAATGGATCTGTAAACCGCGCAATGTGGTGCCATAAGCTTCAAAGTACTGGCGGCGTAGGATAGCGACCTGCTCAGGGGGGATGCGCAAGACCTCGAGCATGTATTCATTCATCCGCTGGCGAATAAGGTTCCACAATCCGTTGGTGGATGGATACAGGGTATCATCCAGGTCAAAGAAGAGCTGTGTGTAGGGCATTTTTCAATTATAAGGGAAAGGAAATTGGGGGAACAGGGAGGAATGTCTGATCTGCAGTTCGATAGACCCTATCCGCATGAGGCAGTTCCCGTATAATTAGGGCATGCCTATCCTGAGATTGCCGGCGGATGTCACCTCCCAGATTGCAGCCGGTGAAGTCATTGAGCGTCCCGCCTCCGTGGTAAAAGAATTGCTGGAGAATTCACTCGATTCGGCTGCCCGCTCCATCGAAATACTTGTGGATGGTGCAGGGAAGCAAAGGGTCGAGGTGATTGACGACGGCAGCGGTATCCCCCCGGATGAGCTCCCCGTCGCAGTCGAGCGGCACGCAACCAGCAAGTTGCGGATTGCTGAAGACCTCTTCCATATTGCCACCCTGGGCTTCCGGGGCGAAGCGCTGGCGTCCATCGGGTCTGTGGCGCGATTGACGATCACATCCAGGGTCGCTGATCTAGAATACGCTTCCCGGCTGCTGGTGGAAGGTGGAGTCGTGCATACGGTGCAGCGAGTTGGAGCGCCGCAAGGCACAACCGTTAAAGTCGAAGAGCTTTTTTATAATGTACCAGCCCGGCTGAAATTCCTAAAGAGCGACATCACAGAGCGCCATCACATCGATACCCTGGTGACCCGCTATGCCCTGGCTTATCCAGGTGTGAGAATGCACTTGTACCAGGATGGCAAACCGGTATTGCGGACGAGCGGCAACCATGACCGGCGCGAGATCCTCTCGGGTGTTTATGGCGTTGCGCTGGCGAAACAAATGATGGAAGTCTATTCCGATGCAGATGGGATCAAGATCACCGGGTTTGTCAGCCCGATCTCTCTGACGCGCTCAAACCGCAGAGAGATTACTCTGTTCGTCAACGGGCGTCCCATCCAGGATGTTTCCATCACCAGCGCCATTGTCCAGGCTTACCACACGATGTTGATGGTGGGGCGCTACCCGATGGCGATCTTGTTTATTGACCTGCCGGCAGAGGATATCGATGTCAACGTGCATCCAGCAAAGGCGGAGGTGCGCTTCAGAGCACCTAACCAGGTGTACAGCGCGGTTCAAAATGGGGTAAGGCGCGCGCTGTTAGCCCACACCCCGGTTCCTGGAGTCCAGATGCCGGAGATGTGGTCCGACGGCAGGCCGAAGGAATTCTCGACCGGCGCGACTGTTTGGGGTGCGCCTGGGGAGTCATTCACACCCGTCGACCAGGCGCACGCGACGGGCGCTGAAGATCAGCGCGCCGATGCTCACCCAGCCGAGCATGACAGAATTGGAGGGCGCTCCGATCTTGCGCCTGGTGGGTCAGATTGCGGCAGCTTACCTGGTGGCGGAAGGACCGGATGGTCTCTACCTCATCGACCAGCACGCCGCCCATGAAAGAGTGCTTTTTGAGCAGCTCATGGCGCAGCGAAAAGCCGTGATCCCTGCACAGGCTTTACTGCAACCGGAAACGGTACATTTGCCCTCCGCCGAGGGCAAGGTTGCTCACCGAGCAGTTGGATACGCTTAATCACCTGGGATTTCAAGTGGAGCCATTTGGTCCGGGCACTTTCCTGGTGCGCTCAATCCCAGCGTTGTTGTCTGGTATGGATCCCACCGCAGCGCTGAATGTCATCGTAGAAGATTTTGAGGAAGATGAGGCTCCGCTGCAGAACGAGCTGGAGGCGAGGATTATCGCACGGGTATGCAAACGGGCGGCAATCAAAGCCGGACAAATACTCTCCGTCGAGGAGCAACGCAGCCTGCTCAGCCGCCTGGAGAGATGCGCATCACCGCGCACTTGCCCACACGGCCGACCGACCATGATCCACCTGTCTGTGAGCCTGCTCGAGCGGCAATTTGGCAGGCGAGGACCGCGCTAGGCAGCCTGTGGATTCACGGTATGCTCGCCATCTGGAGGCTGCCCGTTTTCAGTTTGGGCCGAGATGGCAGGTAAACGGTGAATGTTGTACCCTTGCCGACCTGGCTGACCACTTCGATCCGCCCGCTGTGCGCCTCGACGATATGCTGGCAGATGGACAATCCCAAGCCTGTGCCCTGGGAAGTGCGCTCTACACCTGGAACCCGATAAAACTTTTCAAATAAGTGGGGAATGCTTTCGGCGGGGATTCCCGGACCGGTATCCGTCACCCTGAATACTACCTCTTCTCCCTTGGGTGACGCAGATAGCCTGATCAGACCACCTTCCGGCGTGTATTTGACCGCATTGCTCAGCAGGTTCAATCCGACCTGTTTGATCTTGTCGTAATCAGCCGCAATGAGTGGCATGCTATCTGGGATCTCGGTGATCATGCGCTGGTTTTTTTGCTCCATTTTGCTGCTGATGATGACCACGCATTCGACCAGGATCTCGTTGAGCTTAACCAGCTCAAAACTGAATTGGGTACGACCCAATTCGAGACGGGCAATATCCAGGAAAGCCGTAGTTAAGGTTGAAAGGCGCTGGATCTCCTGTTCCATGGTCTCGAGGATATTCTCGCGCAAGTCGTTTTTCAAATCCACACGGCGCAATAAATGCGCTGCGGCGCTCAAGGAAGCCAGGGGGGTGCGGATCTCATGCACCAATTCTGAGATCAAGTCGGATTGCTGGAAAAGGCGGGTATTTTCAATGGCTATCGCCGCCTGTGAGCCCAGCGCCATCAGCAATTCCTGATCCTCTGCCGAGAAATCGCCGGTTCTCTTATTGATAGCTTCCAGGACGCCGATGGATTTTTCTTTGGTGGAGAGGGGCACCCCCAGCAGAGAACGGGTTTCTACATTGGTGATCTTGCCGATGTTGCCGAAGTGCCGCGGGTCGTGTTGGGTATCTCCGACAATCACCGGTTCCTGGTTGCGGATGATCCAGCCAGCGATACTGCTATCCACCGGGACAACCAGCCCCTTCATTATTGGAGCGTCCAGGTTAGTGGCAGCCTGGAAATATAAGCTGCTGGTGAATCTCGTCGTATAACAGGATCGATGCCGCTTCAGCATGACACAGGTTCGCCGCCGCGCCCACGATGCGGTCCAATAATGAACCCAGGTCCAGCATCGAGGTTAAATCGCTGGATAGCTCGATCAGCTTCTGGTAGCGTTCCAACAACGCCGAAGGCTCAGATTCACTCATGGAGCACCTCTTTGGCAATCCGAGGCAAAATCTCGGCTACATCCGCGTTGAAGACGACATCCGCGCGCACATCGAGATAGGTTTCGGTGTTATTAATGATGATCAGATGCGCTCCATTCTCGATGGCGCGCATCGGCAGCCCGGCTACTGGCAGGACTTCCAGGGAAGATCCTGCGACAATCATCAAGTCGCATCCCTTGCTGATCTCTTGCGCTTTCAACCAGGTGCGGACAGGGAGCTGCTCACCGAACAAGATCACATCTGGCTTCAGGATATGGCTGCATTGCTTGCAGCGGGGGATCTCATCTTTCTCAAGGTAGGCAGCAATGAACTCCGAAGCGTCATACTTGAGGAAGCAGCTCACGCAGGTCATCGTGCGCATGGAACCGTGAACTTCCAGAATATTCGTCGAGCCTGCGGATTGGTGCAATCCATCCACATTCTGGGTGATGATTGTTCCGAGATGGCCATTCTTTTCCAGGCTTGCCAGAGCCAGATGGGCAGCATTTGGTTTTGCCGCTTGCATGCCGGTCACAAGCGGGCGGATCCACTTGAAGAAATTCTCGGGATTGTAGCGAAAGCTATCCAGTGAAGCCACTTCGATGGGATCATGGCGCGTCCAGAGCCCACTTCCCGGAGACCTGAAATCGCGTATGCCAGAATGGGTAGAGATGCCTGCCCCCGTCAGAACGACGACCCGGCGGGATGCCCGGATGATTTCAGCCGCGGGACGGATCCTTTCGGGGGATCCACTCGATAACTCGGTCATGCAGCTCAACGGTTGTGCTTGGTGATTCGTTCGGCGAGCTTGGAAAATTGTTGCGAGCTCAGGCTATCCGGTTGGTGTTTGACGAGAGGCTTATTGCTGCTGGTGGCCTGGTAGGCGAGCTCCGGAGCAGGGGTGAATATTACAGAGATCGTCCTGCCGAGCTGTTCCTGCACCTGGCTCCAGGACAGGTGGACGCCGGAACGGATGCGATTGACCAGGACGATGGATATCTTTGTTTCGGTCAAACCAGCCTCTGAGAGATCGTTGAGCAAATGCGTTGTTTGCTGGATCGTATTGGGAATGGGCTCGACAACGATGATCAGCTCGTTGAAAGACTTGATGATCTTGCTGGTTACAGGGGATAAGGAAGGTCCAAGGTCTACTACGACGTAGTGGGACAGCGAGGGGAGCTGCTGGACGATGTTTTCGAAGTTGGCGACAGCGTTTTGGAGACGAGCGTCCGCCGGGCGCGGTGAGGCAAGCAGCAGACGCAGACCCGATACGTGGCTGACGATCTCAGCCTCGACTTCACGGCGATTCACTTCAGCGGGCTTGCGTTTGAGCAGGCGATTGAGCCCGTCTGTCTCGGTCAAGCCCAGCTCTAGACCGATGGTGCCCTGTCCGGGGCGGAAGTCGGCCACGAGGACATCCTTCTTGTAATTTTCCAACAGGGTAAATCCAAGGTTCAAGACCAGGGTTGAGACACCTAACCCACCCTTAACAGCCAGGACGCCGATCATGTAGCCCGGCTCTCCGGCCGATGCAAAGGAAGAAGTTCTCGATTTGCCCGAACGTGCCAGGACTGCCTTCATGTGAGCAAATAATTCGCGCGGCTGGGTAGGCTTGGTCAGGTAATCGTCGGCGCCAGCCTCGAAGCCCATCACCTTGTCATCTACCTGTGTTTTAGCGGTGAACATGATGATCGGTATCTCAGCAGTGGCAAGATCGCCGCGCAGGCGACGGGCAACTTCATAACCATCCATCTCGGGCATCATGATATCGAGCAGGATGAGGTCCGGCATTTCCGACTGGACCATACCCAGCGCCTGCTGACCGTTGCTGGCAACACGGACTTCATAGCCCTGGCGTTGTAGCATCAGTCCTACCAATCGAAGCGTATCCATATCATCATCAACGAGTAATATTTTTTCAGGCACAGGTCGCTCCTTCCAGATAGACGCAACTCGGAGATGGGAATACCGAAGACACCTCGTTGTCAGTCTAGCATAAAGAACCCATCAAGGCAAGTGCCAGTAATTTCATTTATGAAAAGTTAGGGTGATTTGGCAAACAGGGGCGCACCTGGGCTATAATCTTTGTGGGATGATCGAACAGCTCAAACAGGTTTTTGAAAAAGAATGTCTGCTGGATAGTAGCCAGCCCGTGCTGGTGGGAGTTTCCGGCGGAGCAGACAGCCTGTGCCTGATGGACACCCTTGCAGGCGCCGGATTCCGGTTGACTGTGGCGCACCTGAATCATAGCTTGAGAGCAGAAGCGGACGCCGAGGCTGAACAGGTGCAGGCATATGCCCTGGAGCGAGGGGTGGACTACGTTGGCGGTAAGATCGACGTAGAGCAGGTCAGAGAGGCTGAACATCTCACACTGGAAGAAGCTGCGCGCAAGGTGCGTTACCGGTTCTTGTTCGAAAAAGGGCGGTCGATTGGAGCACAAGCAGTGGCAGTTGCGCATACCGCCGATGACCAGGTGGAAACAATCCTGCTGAACCTGCTGCGCGGCGCCGGTTTGGCGGGATTGAAGGGAATGCTCTACCGGACGCTGCCAACTCCCTGGAGCCATGAAATCCCGCTCGTACGACCGTTGTTGGGCACATGGCGGACTGAGGTGCTGGATTATGTCCTGGGACGCGGGTACAAGCCCGTTTTCGATGCCAGCAATCTGGATGTCACTTACGCTCGAAACCGGTTACGCCATGAGTTGATCCCCATGCTGGAGGCTTACCACCCGGGCATACGCCACCGGCTGTGGCAAACCGGGGAAGTCTTGCGTGAGGATTACCTCTATATCCGGGAGCAAGCCAATTTAGCCTGGGAGACTTGTGCTCTGAGCACAGGCGCTTCCGGGGTGGTTCTTGCGCGTCCGCTTTGCCTGGCGCAGCCAAAAGCGGTCCAACGCTATTTGCTCAAGATGGGGATTGAAAGCCTGCGACCCGGCGCCCGCAATTTGGATTTTCAAATCCTGGAGAAGGCGCAGCGCTTTATGGCGCAGCCGACCCGGACCGGAAAGCTCGAGCTCAGCGATGGCTTGATGCTATCGCTGCGTGGAGAGCGCTTGATCCTTTATGTGGCAGGTGGTGATCCGCTGGCTGAGGGTCTTCCGAGGATCACCCAGGAAGGAAGATTAGCTTTAGAGCTGCCGGGCGAGCTATCCCTGGATGGCGTTTGGGCGATCCATTCAGCGCTCATCCCGAACTCCGCAGAGTCTGTGGGAAAAGATCCGTGGGAATTCTGATCCTTACCAGGCATGGCTCGACGCGGACCAGCTTCTTTTCCCCTTGACCGTCCGCAAGCGAGCTCCGGGTGACCGCTTCGCCCCGCTGGGCATGGGCGGACATTTGATGAAGCTCTCGGATCTCATGATCAACCTGAAGCTGCCTGAGAACGCAAGGCGAGATTTTCCCTTAGTGTGTGGGAGACGCTCTGTGGAAGTTGATGAATTGATCTTATGGGTTCCCGGATACCGCCAGAGTGAATTTTGCCGGGTAACCGAGGAAACCCGGCAAATTGTGTGGCTAATCCTGAAAGGCGAGAGATCACCTTTCTAGGTAATCCAACGAAGTTTGTTTATTCTTCCAAAGAATTCCCATTTAAGTAAAAACTTAGAAATAGCCTTTTCCTTGTGGATTTAGGTGAATTCTGCTACATTAGTTTTGTCTAATCTGCGTATTTGAGTCCTTCAGGAAAGGAGAAAAATTATGACGCTCGGTGGTTATGCAAATCGAATTGCCTGGGTTGACCTGACAAAAGAAAGAATTGAGATGAAACCCGTCCCGGAAGACATCGCCCTCAAGTATATCGGTGGGCGGGGTATGGGAGTCAAATTCGTTTTCGACAATGGAACGGGGATCGATCCGCTTTCTCCGGAAAACATCCTGTGCTTCATGAATGGTCCACTCACCGGCTCGGAAGCCAATATGAGCGGGCGTATGGCAATTGTCACCCGCTCGCCCTTGACCGGGACCGTTACCGACAGCCATCATGGCGGCTGGTCGGCAGCGCGCCTGCGTTGGGCGGGCTTCGATGGCCTGGTCTTCAAGGGCAAGGCAAAGAAGCCGGTGTACGCTTACATCGAAGAGGATAAGCTGGAGCTTAGGGACGCTTCCGAAGTATGGGGAAAAAGCGTTCACGATACGATCAAGCACTTCCAAGCAGCTTTACGGCGAGAAAGACCTGACCGTTATTACGATCGGTCCGGCAGGGGAGAACCTGGTCAAGTTTGCGTGCTGGGTGAACGAAGATGACCGAGCCAGCGGGCGAGGCGGGACCGGGTGTGTCGGCGGCAGCAAAAACCTTAAAGCCGTTGTGATCAAGGCGAAAAAGAAAATCGTCAAGGCTGCGGATCGCGAAAAATGGAAGGCAGCCCACTCCACAGCGCTGGCGCAGATCATGGACGAGCGTGTGGTTACATCGCCGCGCAAGGGTGGTCTCTCTGTTTACGGCACCAATGTTCTAATGAACATGACCAATGTCATCGGTGGTCTGCCGGCTAAAAACAGCCAGTTCACCGGCTGGGATAAGGCGGAGAAGGTAAGCGGGGAATACGTCAACGAACATGTTCTGGTTGGCAACCCCACCTGCCACGCCTGCCCGGTGGCGTGCAAGAAGGAAGTCGAGATCAAAGATGGACCGTACGCGGGCTTGCGCATGGAGTCGGTCGAGTACGAGCCAGCCTGGTCTGTGGGTACAAACTGCGGCAATGATGATATCCGCGTGGTAGCCAAGATGATCGACACGTGCAACGATCTCGGCATCGACGCGATTGAGATCGGGCACCCGCTTTCTATTTACATGGAGGCCTCCGAAAAAGGCTACACCAACGGCGATGGCAAACTGGCTTGGGGCGACGGCGCTAAGATGGTCGAGCTCACCGAGAAGATCGCCCGCAGGGAAGGCTTGGGCAATATTATGGCAGAAGGCGCAAATGCCATTGCCAAGCACTTTGGACATCCCGAGCTGGCCATGACCTGCAAGGGTCAAGGCGTGCCTGCCTACGATCCACGGGGCATCAAGGGTATGGGTCTCGGCTACGCCACCAGCAACCGCGGCGCCTGCCACCTGCGTGGTTACACACCTGCCGCTGAAGTGGTGGGCAACGTGCTCGGACCATCTACTGTAGCCGACCCGCTGGCATGGCAAGGCAAGGGCGAGATGAACATGATCTTCCAAAACGTCCATGCGGTAACCGACTGCCTGGATGTATGCAAGTTCGCTACCTTTGCCGAGTCCCTGGATGCATTTGCCGCCCAGTACGAGGCGATGACCGGCGTTCCATCCAGCGCCGGGCATCTGTTGACGGTAGGGGAACGTGTTTACAACCTGGAGCGCTACTACAATAACCTGAACGGCTTTGGCGAGGGCAGCGATACATTGCCCGAGCGCTTTACAAAGGAGCCATCCACTATGGTGGAAGCAAGGGGCATGTGTGTGAGTTGGATGACATGCTCAAAGAGTATTACGAGAAGCGCGGCTGGGTGAATGGCGTGGTACCCGAGGCAAAGCTCAAAGAGCTGGAGATCATCTAGCTATAGCTGAGCCACCTCGTTAACAAAACAAACAGGTGCAGTGCGGGCAAAACCCACACTGCACCTGTTTTTATTGGCTCTTCTTCACCTGCGAATCAGCCTCCCCCTACTGCCGGGAAGACGCTGATCTCGTCTCCGGGATCGATCACTGTGTCCAGATCATCCGCTAAAAACTGCACATCACGACCGTTAATGGCAAGGTGGACGTGACCGTAGAGGCGCCCGTCCGGCTGTAAAAGCTCCTTCTCGCATCGCCGGGTAGCGGGTGATAATTGCATGCAGCAGATCCCTGGCTGTGATCCCCTGCTCCACCGGGATCTCGATCTCTTTGCCGCCGGTGATATCTCGCAATGTGGCGTAAAAATTGACCTTCATTTCTTCGGCTCCTGCATACCCATTTGTGGAAGCGCGCGCTTCTTCGACATTGATCCGCCCACTGGCAATGGGGGAGAATAAAGTTACCACGTCGTCCTGGTTGAGCGGCGTGAGGATCCCCGCGCCTGCCAGGCGTGGATTTCGCCCGTTGACAAATATGGGTATGTCTGCGTACAGGCGCCCTTGCTCGTTTAATAATTTGTGCTGCAAAGCAGGGAAGCGCTGCTCAAGCCCAGTGAGCAGTTCGCCGAGAGTCGTTGGGGTGGAGATGGGAATCTCCAGCTCTGACTGCCCGGTGATTGTGCGCATATTGGCATAAAAACAGACGTGCACCACGGGTTCTATTCGTCCCTGCTCAAGGTAAGATCGCTTGCTGAGATCAAGTCTATGGGCACTGGATGATCCCTTGCGCCCAGAGACAGCCTCCGCATACCGGGAAGGTTGTGTTGCCAATGCAGTCTTCCTCGTTGGCTTCCGAAAGGTCGCAGCCGCCGCAGAAGACACACGGGGCAAAAACAAAATTATGCAGCTTTTCGCGGTAGGCGAGATATTCCGGATCAAGCCACAGATCATCTAAAGTGCGCTGGCTTACATTGCCGATGACGTGCTTTTTGGAAAGGCGTGGCTTGCCGTGCAGGTAACTGGTATGGGTGTGCATCAAGGGCCAGCATGGGCTGACATCACCGTTCCAGGCAACGGATAGCGTGCCGCTCTCAACAAAATTACAGGTATCGTTGGAGCCTCCCCAATTGTTGCCGGCAAAGCTCACGTTACAGCCGCTGTTAAAGGCTTCTTTCAGCGCCATAACGGTCTCGTCATTGAAGTCAATTTTCGGCAGGCTGAGGGAGGGCAGGACCGGAGAGGGTAAATAGGCGATGTTATGCGTTGTGTGCGTGTAGAGCCGGTCATCCTGCATCATATCCATGACAGGCATGAGATTACTGACCGAATAATATCGGGCGCCGAAGGTGTGACCCATGCGGATAATTTTGGGCAGGTCTGCAATGTTGCGCTTCATGGCGACAAACGCAACGCCAATCTCTGGTTTCGGGAAATGCCCGCCTTTACGCATCCGGAACAGGCGCTTCAGGTTCTCCAGCACCTTGGGTAATTCTGCTCCCAGGCGCACGTCTGCATAGGATTTCAGGAGAAGCGCCGTCGATCGAAACCCAGAGCACGTCAAGACCGGCGTCCACCAGCTTTTTTGAAACCTTCTCGGTGAGGATCGTGCCATTGGTGATCATTTCAACTTTTACACCGAGCTCTTTGACCCTGGAGATCCACTTGATCGTCTTGGGATGGAATAACGGCTCGCCGATGCCGCCGAAATAGACGTTGGGAAT
This sequence comes from uncultured Chloroflexia bacterium, assembly GCA_963702535.1. Lineage (GTDB taxonomy): Bacteria > Chloroflexota > Anaerolineae > Anaerolineales > UBA4823 > CAVPDG01. Next base: position 131,576 of record CAVPDG010000011.1, read on the forward strand.
CGGATCAAGGGCTTTAAGACCATCCAGAATGCTGCCAAATGTCTCGTCGCTCATCCGCCCGATGGGCTGCTCCCAATCGTTGCGGAAGCAGGTGATGCACTCCAGGTTGCAGGCTACGGTTGGCTCGATATAAACCTTGGTGAGCTGCGTCACCGGTCTATGCAACCGCACAAAGTTTCCGCCCTCATCCAGGCGCACCTTAGCCCCTGGTTTCAAGCCGTAGTGCTTGACCAGCTCATCCGGCAGTACAAGCCTGCCATTCTCGTCTACTTCAGCCCAGGCGGTGGTTGATTTTGTCGATGTCATTGTGGGATCCTTGGTGTAGGCTACCAATAAAATCGAGATACTCCGGTAAGAGTGAACTGGATAATTCTATCACGGAATGTTTTCATCCTTTCCGGACAGGGCTAATAAGCGCCAGCGCCCTTGGGTAATTTTATTGTCGGATTATGACGTTGGGAAGTGATAAGGAAACATTTAATATAGCCTGATCTGGGGGCAGTTGATATAATCTTTCTAGCTTAGAGGTATTCTTGTATGGCGATTGATCGATTTGGCCGGCAAATCCATTACTTGCGCATCAGCCTTACGGATCACTGCAACCTGCGTTGTATCTATTGCATGCCGGAGGATATCAGCTTTCGCCCGGTCGCCGAGTTGATGCAGGATGACGAGATTCTGCGGCTGGTGAATCTCTTCGTACGCCTGGGTTTTGACAAATTTCGTTTGACCGGCGGTGAGCCGACGGTGCGCGCGGGAATTGTGGATCTGGTGCGCCGGATCAACCAGATCACGGGCGTACGGGCGCTTTCGATGACCACCAACGGGGTGCTGTTCGCCAGCCTGGCAGAGCCCCTCAAGCGCGCCGGCTTGCAAAGGGTCAACTTCAGCCTGGATACCTTAGACCCGGAGAAGTTCCGCCAGCTCACACGCCGCGGGTCCCTGGCAGATGTGTGGGAGGGTATTCAAGCAGCGGAGGCGGCGGGCCTCTTGCCGATTAAAGTCAATGCTGTTGTGGCGCGCGGCTACAGCGATGATGAGCTCGTGGAGATGGCACGGCTGACGCTCGAACACGCCTGGCAAGTGCGCTTCATCGAGCTGATGCCGTTTGCCGGGGCGACCGATTTCCAGACCGCCCAGGTTGTACCGGCGGACGAGATGATGCAGCGTATCGCGACGGCATTGGGACCGTTATCCCCGCTAGATGGCGGCAAGCTGGATGGAGAAGCGCGCCTTTTTCGCCTGGACGGCAGCCTGGGAACGATTGGCTTCATCAACACGATCTCGCAACCCTTCTGCGCTTCGTGCACACGGGCGCGGCTGACCGCCGACGGCAGGCTGCGATTGTGCCTGCTGTGCGAGGATGAAGTGGATTTACTGACCCCAATGCGATCTGGAGCTACGGACGAAGAGCTGCGCCAGATGATTGTGGATGGGATCTGGCAAAAACCCTGGGGCAATCGCTTGAAAGATGGATTGATCCCAATGAACCGGGTGATGAGCGAGATCGGCGGCTGAAAAAAGCTGGAGGATGGCTTATGGGCGCCACAGACCTGATAAAAAAACTGCGCATACAGGCCGGGCAGAGAGCCTTGATCCTCAACGCGCCTGAAGGCTATATCCACCGGTTAGGGGAGCTCCCAGAGGGTGTCACTGCCAGCCAGGTTGCAGGCGGGGAATTCGATTTCGTGCAGCTCTTCGTAAAGAGCATCGCTGAGCTGGAGGAGCAGGGTCCGGTTGCCATTCAGGCGGTTAAATCTGATGGTCTGCTGTGGATTTGTTATCCAAAGCAGACCTCCGGGATCAAGACCGATATCAACCGCGATACGGGTTGGGGTGTCATTCAAACGGCTGGCTTGAGACCGGTGACCCAGGTTGCGATCGATGAAACCTGGTCGGCGCTACGCTTCCGACCGGCTGAGCGCGTAGGCGCTTGATTATTCCACTCCTGGCTCAAAGCTAACAGGCTCAGGCGCCTGCCGCCAGGCGCTCGAGCTTCATGCCGATCTCCCGCCATTGGACTTTGGAGATGCCCAATTTTTGTCGGATCTTATCGTGATCCATGCCCGCCTGCCAATCGCTCAAGGCGCAGGTCCAGCGGCACATATCGAAGGATAAGTGTTTATCCAGTCCGGCTTCCTCGCCGATATCTTCTAGCAGATACTCCAGGCGGCGTTGGGACCACGGGAAAAGGCGCTCAGAGACGGGGTATTGCGAGCGGTATTCTTCATACGCCGGGATCCATTCCTGCGGAAGGGCGATCTTGCGCTCTTTATAGCGAAACTGCGGACTGGTGTAGCGGATGAATAGCAACGGTCCGTTTGGGGATTCCAGGTCGACGTGATTAGGGCTGAGCGCCAGGCACTCACCTTTCTTGATCCCGGTGTTTAAGAGCAGAGCGAGCAGGGTATACAGGCGGGCGTCGGGCTTTGTACCGTGGCGGTGAGCGTCGGCGACCTCCAGGACAGACTGGACTTCGTCGGGCGAGAGGATAACGGGCAGGGGGCTGAGGACGGTGCGCTGCACCACTTTCTCAGCCGGATCGATCACCAGAACGCCATTCTGGTGGAGCCAGCGGAAGAAGGCTTTGATGGAGGTGATGCGGCGGGCGAAGGTTTTGGGACTGCAGGGTACGCCGCGGCTCTTTTGCATCCATTCCAGGAAGCTATTCAAGTCGGTGGTGGTGATGTTGCCTAAGGGGTAGTCGGGGGGTAGATAGGACGCCAGTAAACGCAGGTCGGCAGTGAAAGCTTTTACGGTATGCGGGGAATTGCCCTGGTCATCGAGGTAGATCTTCCAGGCAGTAATCGTGGGTGTGAGCAAGGAATGCGAGGTGATATGGGCGCTCTCTGGTGACATGAAGGCCTCCGTAAGGAATGGAAATGGTTTCGTGTAGCCTGTTGATCACCAGTGTAAACCCATTGCGCATAGTTGTCAAGTCCAGAGAGTTTGCAGGTTCACCCTGCCTGGAATCATCGCGTTTGGGTAAGAAAACCCAATTCTCCGGCGATGGGGCGCATTGCGAGGATCACATTGTCAACATGCTCCCAAAGCTGGATGCCGAATTCCTCGGCGGCTTTGCTGATCTCCTCACGGTTTGCCCCGGCTGCAAAGGCGCGGTCTTTCCATTTCTTCTTGACCGATTGCGAGGTGAGGTCGTCCAATGAGCGGGAGGGGCGAACCAACGCAACCGCGGTAATCAGACCGGTAATCTCATCGCAGGCGTATAAACCTTTTTGCATGGGAGTCTGGCGCGGCACGCCGGTATGGTCTGCATGGCTCAGGATCGCCTGGATGATCACGTCGGGAACGCCGCGCTGCCTGAGGATGGGCGCGCCGTCCTGGGGGTGCTGGTCGAGCGTCGGGTGGATCTCCCAATCAAAGTCGTGCAAAAGCCCGGTCATCCCCCACAGCTCCTCATCCTCGCCGAATTTCCCGGCATAAAAACGCATGGCAGCCTCCACCGCCAGCATGTGCCTGACCAGATTTTCGTTTTTTACATACTCGCGCACGATTTCCAACGCCTGAGAGCGATTCATGATGACTCCTTGGTGAAAATTGGTTCGGGTTCGCCCAGCACCGGGATGGGCTTTGCGAAGTGAATTTCCCACAACGCCACGGCGGTTGCCGGGATTTCCCGCAAATTCCAATACAACCTCGCCCGGCTGAAATAATCCACCCTGTCGGCTGGAACGCCGACCGAGGGCAAGCCGAGCTATTACAGGTATAGAGGGCACGCGGCAGGTGGAATTGCTGTGTGACGAGGATGGCTTCTTCTATCTGGAAGATCGCCTTGGCGCGATAGCAGGTGTCGTAGGTGCGCCGACCGGCGAAATCCAGGACGATGGCTTCGTCGGGCACGCCGAGCTCCAGGGCATACTCACGCATCGCGCCGGGCTCATTGTAGTAAATAAAGCGGTTATCTCCGCTCATCAATATTTTCTCGACTTTTCCGGCGAAAAACAGCTCTGCGGCTGTGGCAACCCGGTCACGCAGCACCGGGGAGGGGCTGCCATCTCTACGCAACCCGGCGCCGAAGACGATGGCAACGCGCTTTGAGGGGACATCTGCAGGCTGGTATGTGCGCGGCAACGAATAGAGCAACGCAACCAGCCTGGGGATGAAGAAAACCAGGATCAGGACCAGGATGAGCAAGCCAGACATGCGGATCAATACCCTTGTGATTGAGCGGAACACGCAGGAATTTTACCATGTCGCTCACCTTGAGTTTCACCTCCAAACACCGATAAAAACCTTTTTGTGCACCCGTCTACGGAATAGAGCCTGGCAAGGTGACAGCCGGGTTAGGGCGTCTGGTAGCATTGAGCGGAATAGACAAAGCATTTGACGATGGCAGAAAATGGCTGAAGGAATATTTGCTGTTTGAAGTCTCCGAGAATACGGTACGAGCAGAAACCCAGAAAATGGGAGAACTGCAAAGACAGGCAGACGCCGAATTAGTCAAAGAAATGCAGAACGAGGCCAGTTTGCAAAAACGGGAACAAAGTCGACCACCTGCGCCAGACATCCTGTATGGCTCGATCGATGCCGCCAAAGTGCGCATCGAACCACGCGACGAACAGGAAAAAGCGCTTGAAAACCGAGAAACCTGGCGTGATTTGAAGGCTGGCTGCTGGTACGAGGGAGAAATTGTTCCCAATCGCCAACGTTGGGCGCGACAGAAGGACAAGGCGCAACGCGAAGGAACCGTATTGCGAGCCAAAAACAAACAATACTTTTGTGATATTGCGGGCGCAGAAGAATTTGGCAAACTGCTCTGGGCAACGGGCTGTGCCGTTGGCGCGGATTACGCCCGCCCCTGGTGTTTATCTGCGATGGCGCAGTTTGGATTTGGAATGATTGCTCATTATTTTCCAAACGCCATTCAAATCGTAGACTGGTATCACGCGAAGACCGCTTGAAACGGATCGCAGAAGAAGCTTTACAACCCGGAGAACGTCAGGTCTGGCTGGAAAGTGTCACAGAAGACTATGGCAAGGAAGCGTGGAGTTGGTGATCGAAGCTGGAGCCGCTCGCGAAGAAATCCAACCTGGCAAAACAGGCGCTCTCCTACTATAGCAACAACATCGAGCGCATGCGCTATGCCAATTTCGTGCGCAAGGTTTTCTGATTGGAAGCGGTGTGATCGAAAGCGGTTGCAAACAGATCGTTACCCAACGCCTCAAATTACCTGGCGCTCAATGGCATTGGACGGAGCCATTTTGATGAAAGGTTGTGGTAGTTTTTTCTTCAACGGCGCATTTGCGATGAATGTCATGTGTTACAATCATCAGTCAATGAGCGGCGAATCTGGAATACCAAGCGGCGTTAGACTACCTGTACAGCTTTGTCGATTACAGCATGACGCGCTCCTTCCGTTGGAGCGCCGACAAGTTCGATCTGAAGCGCATGGATGACCTCATGGCGGCGCTCGGGCATCCGGAGCGGCAATATCCCATCCTGCATGTCGCTGGAACGAAGGGCAAGGGGTCTGTCTCTGCGATGTGTGAGAGTGTGATCCGTGCGGCTGGCTACCGGGTAGGACTTTACACCTCGCCGCACATGCACGATTACGCGGAGAGGATCCGTGTAAACGGAATGCCGATCGCTCACCAGGAGCTGATCGAGCTGATCAACGAGATCCGCCCCGATCATCGAAAGCATCAAGGAATTGACGACTTTCGAAATCACAACCGCATTGGGATTTCTATATTTCGCCAGGCAGCAAGTGCAGGCAGCGGTCATTGAGGTAGGCTTAGGGGGACGGCTGGATGCGACCAATATCACCCAGCCTGTGGTGTGCGTCATCACATCGATCTCGTACGACCATATGCAGATCCTGGGTAACACGCTGGCAGAGATCGCGGGTGAAAAGGCGGGCATCATCAAGCCTGGGATCCCGGTTGTCATGGCGCCGCAGCATGAGGAGGCGCGCCTGGCGATCGAAAGGATCGCCAGAGAGCGCAAGGCGCCTCTCATCGAGGTGGGTGCGGCTTATCATTTTGCCGCGCAAGAAGGCACTCTGCGCGGTCAATCTCTCACGGTATGGCGAGATAGCGACTCAGCCCAACCCCTTCCTGCCGCTGGCGAATGGGGAACGCAGGTTAATCCCGCCAGGATATCCATACCCTTGCTTGGGATGCACCAGGTAGAGAACGCTGCTACCGCGTTTGCAGCGTTAGATGAATTTCAAAAAGCAGGGCTGCCTCTCAGCAGCCAGGCAATCCAGCAAGGATTTTCCAACACCGAGTGGCCAGGTCGTTTTGAGCTGTTGAGCCACGCTCCTATTCTGATTGTGGACTGCGCGCATAACCGTGAATCGGCTGCCAGGTTACGGGAAACGATGATGGAATATTTTCCGGACCGGCGTGTCACTCTGATTTTCGGTGCATCGGAAGACAAAGATATCACCGGCATGCTGGCAGAGCTGGCGCCGGTCACACGGCAAATCATTCTGACCCGCTCCTTCCACCCGCGAGCGGCAGAACCGGATATACTGGCGCAACAGGCGCAGGAAATTGGCTTGCCGGCGCGGATCGTTGCAGAAGTGGCAGATGCTCTCGAATCGGCGCTACAATCTCCTGGAGATGATAGGATAATCCTGGCTACAGGCAGCATCTTCATCGCCACTGCGGTCAGGGAAGCCTGGCTGGCTCGGAACGGGATCGCCATTGCATCGTCTTAATACTCTGGAGAGTTTTTTATGAGAAATAATGATTGGTACTATCGGGATGATGACGAGGATTTTGGCGAGGCATTGCATCGCCGGACCGAAGAGTTGTATAACATACCGGATACTCTCCCCGATGAGGAGGGTGTGATCGAATGCCCAGTTTTGCCGCTCCGCGACCTGGTTGTCTTTCCACGGATGGTTTCTCCGATATTCGTCGGCAGGACCTCATCGCTCTTAGCCATCGAGGAAGCACAGCTTGCTGACCAGACCGTCATCGCCCTGACGCAGAGGAATCCTGAGATCGATGATCCAGCGCCGGAGGATTTTCTGCCCATCGGGGTGGAGATGGCAGTCGGTAGATTGCTCAACATGCCGGACGGGTCCAGCTCTGCTCTCGTCCAGGGGCGGCGCAGGATCCAGCTGCTCGAGTTCACGCAACTGGAACCCTTTATGCGGGCACGAGCGCGCATCATCCAGGAATCCTTGAAGGTCGATCGCCAGGTCGATGCCACCATGCGCACCGCCCTGGAGCTGTTCCAAAAGTGTGTGAACCTCGACCGCAGCCTGCCTGAGGAAGCCTATCTGTATGCCCTGAACATCGATGAACCAGGCTGGCTGGGCGATATGATCGTCACGACGATCGCGCCGCCATTCGAGGAGCGGCAGCAGATGCTGGAGACTCTCGATCCCCTGGTGCGCTTGCACCTGGTGGTCAACATGCTTGCCCGGGAGGCGGATGTCCTGGAGCTGGAGGACGAGATCCATTCCAAGGCGCAGAGCGAGGTCGACCGCACCCAGCGCGAATTTTATTTACGCGAGCAGATGAAGGCAATCCAGACGGAGCTGGGGGAGGGGGATGTTTGGGCGCGAGAGGTGCAGGATTTACGCGCCCGCATCGATGTGGCTTCCTTACCGGAAGAGGTGCAGGTGCGGGCAATCAAAGAGTTAGACAGGCTGGCGCAGATGCCGCCCATGTCGCCGGAAGTCGGTATCATCCGCACCTACGTGGAGTGGATCCTGGACCTGCCCTGGGTGGCTGTTACCGAGGATAAGCTGGATGTCACTCACGCCGCGAAGGTGCTGGAGAGCGAGCATTATGGGCTGCCGCGCGCCAAGGAGCGTATCCTCGAGTACATCGCTGTGCGGCAATTAAAACCGAAGCGCTCACGGCAACCGATCTTGTGCTTCATCGGTCCGCCGGGTACAGGGAAAACCTCTCTTGGACGCTCGATCGCCGATGCACTCGCACGCAAGTTTGTCCGGCTTTCGCTGGGCGGGGTGAGAGATGAAGCGGAGATCCGCGGGCACCGGCGCACCTACATCGGGGCGTTACCCGGTCGCGTGCTGCAAACGATGCGCCGGGCAGGGACACTCAATCCCTTGTTCATGCTGGATGAGATCGATAAACTCGGTCAGGACTTCCGGGGAGATCCGGCAGCCGCCATGCTGGAAGTGCTCGACCCGGAACAGAACCATGCCTTCTCAGATCACTACCTGGAGCTACCCTATGATCTTTCCAAGGTGATGTTCATCACAACCGCTAACACAGCGAGCACCATCCCGCCTGCGTTACTGGATCGCATGGAGATCATTGAATTCCCGGGATATATCGAAGAAGAAAAGCTGGAGATCGCCAAGCAATTCCTGATCCCGCGCCAGCTCGAGGAGAATGGTTTGGATGAAGGCGAGGTCAAGCTGACCGACCAGGCGTTGCAGCGCGTCATCCGTGAGTATACCTATGAAGCCGGCGTGCGCAACCTGGAGCGCGAGATCGGCAGGATCTTCAGGAAAATTGCCAGGGTGAAGGCAGAGGGGAAGCGCTTCAGCAATCAGGTCGGCGCTGCCGCGATCGAGCGTTTCTTGGGACCCCCGCAATTCTTCAACCTGGAAGCTGAGCTGCAAGATGAGGTCGGCGTGGCGACCGGTGTTGCCTGGACGGAGAACGGCGGCGAGATCATGCCAATTGAGGTGTTGTTGATCGAAGGCAAAGGCAACTTGCAGATTACAGGTCAAATCGGGAGCGTGATGCAAGAATCTGCACAAGCCGCCCTCTCTTATCTGAAATCCAGGTCGCGAGACTTTGGCATCGATCCTGGCGTCTACGAAGTTATCGATATCCATATCCATATTCCCGAAGGAGCGATCCCAAAGGACGGTCCCAGCGCGGGAATCACAATGGCAACTGCGCTGGTATCGGCCTTTGCCGATCGTGAAGTCCACCGGGAAGTGGGAATGACCGGCGAAATTACCCTGCGCGGGCGAGTTCTGCCGGTGGGCGGCGTGCGCGAGAAAGTCCTGGCAGCCTACCGGGCTGGCTTGAAGACGGTGATCCTGCCGAAGCGCAATCTCAAGGACCTGGTGGATGTGCCCAAGCGTGTGCGCAATGAGCTGAGGATCGTCCCGGTCGATCACATGGACCAGGTATTAGAAGTCGCCCTGAAACCACCTGCTGCCCGCCAGAAGCCCGTGCGCTCCAGGCGGTCCGATGCAAACCGGCAGTCGCCTGAAACGAGCAAGCCGGAGAACGGTCAGGAAGAGCACCGTCCGCGGGTTTCCAAGGAGCCGCCGGCGATCCAACCCCAGGCGTGATCCGAGCGAAGGATAGAACAGGGCTGGTCCTTAGCGTGGATCAGCCCTGATTGTTTTCCAGGAGTATATCGTCTGATTACAGAGAGCAGATTAAGGGGGGCTTTGCTCCACAATGCGATATAAAGCCCCGGCGGCGCGGTAGGTGAGGTAGAGCTCTCCGCTTTGATCTTCACCAAAACTGCCCACCTGTCCGGTGGGGGCGCTGGCGAGGAGCTGCGTCACCCAGGCATTATTCTCTCGTTGCAATCCCCAAATGCTGCCGGAACAATAATCACCGAAAAAGTAGATACCGCTCATCGATGGATAAGACGGACCACGGTAGACAAAGCCTCCCGTTACCGAGGCGCACCCGGGATTGGGGTTTGGGTACACGTGAATGGGCGGCGTCAAACCGGTTGTATTGCAGGTCGGACTGCCGTAACAGGCGTCGCCTTCCATGATATCCCAGCCATAATTCTCTCCGCCGGCGCTATCCGCAGGCTGGTAATCGATTTCTTCATGCAGATCCTGACCCACGTCGCCGATATACAGGTCATGGTTCAAGCGATCGAAGGAGAAGCGCCAGGGGTTGCGCAAGCCGTACGCCCAAATCTCGGCGCGGTGACCGGGTAGACCTGCGAACGGGTTATCAGGGGGAATGCGATAGAGCGGCGAGGCTGCTCCTGTATCCTGGATCACAAGGGGCATGAAGGTACTGAACGCAGAGGTTGGAAGTTGGCTGGGTCCCATCTCGACATCGATGCGCAAGAGCTTGCCTAACAATGAATTGGTATTCTGCGCATTGTTGTTGGGATCGCCTCCCCCTCCGCCATCACCGGTTCCAATGTAAAGATACCCATCTGCTCCAAATGCCAGCTGGCCGCCATTATGGTTCTCGTAGGTGGGGTGGTTGAAGAGCAGGATCAGCTCTTCGCTACCTGCGTCTGCCAGATCGGCGTTGGCGCCGAGGTGAAAGCGCGAGAGCTGGTTGTTGCCATCCCGGTTGGTGTAGTAGACGTAGAAATAATCTTTAGATGTGCCATAACCGGGAGGAAATGCCAGGCTGAGCAGACCTTCTTCGGAACCGCCCGCCGGAGTAGAATCCGGGGAGCGTACCCGATTTGCAATATCCAGGAAGGTGCCGGCGATCTGGCTATTCTTGACGATCTTAATCCTGCCGCCTTGCTCTGTGACGAAAAGCCTGCCGCTGCCATCTCCGGCATGCGTGACATGCACCGGCTTGTTAAATCCGCCCAAATAAAGGACGAGTTGGACGTTGGGCCAGGATGCGGAGGGCTGGGCGGATGCCTGATGGTAACGGGTAACCATCAGCAGGGCGCCAAAGCCAAGGAGTAGCATTAAAGAGTATCTCACCAATTTCATAGCCAACCTCTCTACCAATATATTTTCGGGTGATGCCAGCCCAATCGACTGATTATAAAGCACAAATCAGGGGCAGGCTTTACTGACGTGCTCCTCGAAGGTCTGCGAAAATGAGTGGGTTCCCGAATGGTCACAGGCTGCCCTGAAGTAGTAGTAAGAAGATTCTTCGGGAAAGGCAACAGCTCTCAAAGCATCCAAGCCGGGATTGGAGATCGGACCAGGAGGCAATCCCGGGTACAGGTAGGTGTTGTAAGGCGAATCGGTCTTCAGGTCATCCAGGCTCAGGGGGTTTGTCCACCAGGTAGCCTTAGCCTGGTTGAAACCCAGTGCGTATTGCACCGTGGGGTCCGAATCCAGCTTCATGCCGGTGCGCAAGCGGTTATAAAAAACGGAGGCGATCAGTGGCATCTCTGCCGAGTCAACCGCTTCTCGCTGGATAATGGATGCCAGGGTAACTGCCTCAAAGACGCCTAATCCCTGGTTGCTGAATCCCTGGACCAGCTCGGGGGTGATGTTTTGCTCGAAGGTCCCTAGCACCCTGTCCAAAAAGCCGGTCAGGCTGGTTTCACGCTCCATCTCATAGCTGCCGGGGAAAAGAAAGCCTTCCAGGGTGGCGCCGGGAGGCAGGTCTTCTGCTAACCCATGCGTATCACCCGGCTTACCCGCCACCGAGAGGAACTCTTGCGGCAAGATCTCCAAACCGGAGGTAGGAAAAGCCGCCGCAACTTCCTCCATCCGCCAACCCGGGAGGATGACAAAATCCACTTTGGATGGTGTGGAATCTTGCAGGGCATGGGCAATCTCCACGCTGCTTCTGGCGCTGTCCAGGCTGTAAACGCCTGCCTGCAACGATCGATCCAGCCCGCGATAGCTCAGGTACTGCATGAAGGCGTCCCCATTCCAAATGAAGCCCTGATTTTGCAGGTTTTCGGCAATTGTGGCGGCTGATTTACCGTATTGGATTTGAAACTCCCTGGGCTGAGCAGCGAGATCAACCGGTGTTGTAAGCTCGCGCCGGTTCAGCAGCAGTAGCAATGAAAGGGTCAGTCTTTGAGTTTGGCTTAGAGATGCGGCTGGTTGTCCGTAGATGTATTTAGCCTGGGAGGGGATAACTACCAGGACGCTGAAGACGAGAATGATCACGACGCATAAGCCAGAGAGCAAGATGAGGCTGGAACAAGATAGAAAAGAGCGTTTGGTCATGTTGTGGTGTAATCCCAATCGTATTTGCAGTTACCGCTTGGAGCCTGCTGGAATTAACCTTCTTGTTGGGCGCGTGCGTCCAGGTAAGATTGGAGGATCACAGTAGCTGCCAGCTCATCCAGATGCCCGCTGCGCTTGCTGAGTGAGGCTCCCATTGCGATGCGCGCCCGGCGTGCGGCTTGGGTGCTGCCGCTCTCATCCCATAGCAAGACCGGTAACGAGGTTTGGCTGCGGATCGCCCCCGCCAGGCGCGCGGCTCGCCGCGCTTGTGGTGTGGGGCGGTTGTTTTCATCCAGCGCTTGCCCGACCACGATCATCCCCGCGCCTCTTTCCAGCGCGATCCGGGCAATCGCTGCCGCGTCGATCGTGCGGGAGCTATGGTCAATCACCAGGAGCGGGTTAGCAATGGTGGCGGTGGGATCACTGATGGCTACGCCCAACCGCTTCTCTCCAGGATCGACGGCGATGATGATCATTGCTTTCCGGTCTCCGGCATAGGACGGATCTCCCCGGCTCATCCAGAGCGAATGGCGATTTTGAATGGAAGTACAGGTAATCGCGGCCACCAGGAAGGGAAGACGCGGATTGCGGCTGTGTCCTGGACGGGTAACGAAGCGCGGAGCTTCTCATTCACCTGCCCGGGAGCTAAACCGCGGATCAAAGCGCTGACTTTGCCTTTCTCCAGATCAGCCAGTAAGTTTTGTGCGGCGCCAATCTGCCAGGTGACGCGCTGACCTGCGCCGGGCTTTGGCTCATCCAGCATCTCCAACTGTAGGGTTCCGGAAACGGCATGGTACCCAGGTGGGAGGTTAGCATCCAGGATCGTTTTAGCCAGAGCTTCAAGATCGCCTTGGGATACAACCTGAGCCTGAAATTTTAGAGATAAATCCAGGTCTAGCTGGTCAGCTGGCTGCCCTTGGGGCGGGTCATACTCCGCACGAATGACCTGTGTGAGGGTCAGCGTGGGGGTGAGCAGCAGGTCGCCCGGTTGGACCTGCCTGGAAAGCTCTTCTAATGCCTGCAGGCGCAGACGCTCTCCGAGCTGCTCGTAAAGTTGATCTCTCTGGTAATCTGTTGGGGATAACACCGGACGATTTGTACCGCCTGAAGCCGGGAGGGGATTTGTCACGGTGAGCCGCGTGCCTAGCGAGCCTTCAAGCGTGGTCAAACTCTCCGCCGGCAGATTCCCCTGCACACCTGGAACCAACGCCCTGGCTGGAAGCGATACGGATTGCCCAACTCCAGCCGGCACCTGACCTTTGGCGAGGATGGAAAAACGCTGGGGATCCTCTCCCGAAGTGCGGACGACCGTACCCTCGGGGATGGGGATCACCTGGTCGGTCAGGTTGGAGATCAACACATCCACCCTGGCGGGCTTATCCGCGACGCTGCTAAATCCCTTGGCGGGCGTGCTCAGCCTCTCACCGACAACGACCTCGATCGTTTTCGCAGGCACGGCGCCAGACAGGTTGATTGAATCGATTTCGGGATCTGCGCGCACCTGAAGGGTGATGTGCTGCTCCTGGGATTGGGGCTTTATGGTGATTTCCGCCCCAGGTAGAAGGATGGCTGCGAGGGAGAGAAGAGCAAGGACGCTGAGTGTGAAGGCAGCGATGCGGGTAACCGGATAGCTATACCAGGCGGGTGTACCTGGATGCGCTCGTTGGCGCAGCTCATCCAGGTCGACGGGGCGCGTGCGGTGACGTGGCGGAAGCAGGCTTTTGCGCCAGCGCAGGCTACGGTTTTTACGCCAGTGTGATTTCTGTGCCTGGTGCAGGTCGTTGAAAACCGGGATGCCAAGCTGGGCCGCGTGGTAGCACACCTGTGGGTTGCGGGTGATCAAAGCCAGCTGCGCGCCGAGAGATTGGCTGTGTCGCAACAAAAGGATCAGGTCAAGGCGGCGAGTCAGGATCTTACCGCGCTCGGGCCAAACCAGTAAAATCCGACCCGTCTGGCTCCATTGCATCTTGTCGCGGGCGGAAATGACATCGTCGTGCGCTTCCAGACTCAGGATCTGAGTTTTCATGTTCGACTAACGCCTGGCTGATCGCCGGGTCATCTCTTTTCCATCAGGTACAGCTTGCGCTCGGAGTTCAAAACGTCCTGGCGCTGGTGGATCGTAAAATAACGGGCAAAGACGGATTCGAAGGTCTCCTGGGTATATTGGTCAAAGATGTCCACACGTGAGGCGAGCAGTTTTTGAACCTGGGAGTCGCTTTTGGGGACAAACTCGATCACGAGCCAGCGGCTCAGCCCGTGGAAGAAAGCAGCGAGACGGTCTAACGGGACATTGTTGGAGATCACCAGGTGGTGAATCAAAGCCAGAGCGAGGACGGCATCGACTGCGCCGCGCTCCAGGAGGGAGCCCCGCTCTCGATTTTGCCACCCGATGCCCGGACTCGGGTTCGTCAGGTCACTGAGCAAGGGCAGGATATTTGGCTCGTGATTCTTGCGGCTGGCGAGATAGTTTTGCTCCACAGCGCCGGGGTCGATATCAAAAGCAATTGTGGGTATGCCGCGATCGCTTGCCAGCCGGCTGAAGAGTCCGGTATTCGCGCCAAGGTCCCACAACGATCCGGGATTGATCCGGTCTAAAAATGCGGAGACGATCTTTTTCTTGTCGTCCAGCCCTGCCTGTGTGTAGTTGTGCTCGTCGTAATACGCGCCCCAGTCGGTGCCAGCCGGCGACCACTGCAGCCGCTTGATCCCGGACTCCAGGCTATCGATCAAGCCTTGCAGGGATACCTTGCTCACTTTCCGCGTTGTCTCTACCGGCTTTGCAGAATAGCGTTTCTGGCTAGAGGCATGCAGATGGATGTGGATATACAGCGGGAATACCAGGTGCGTCTTCCAGGGGAGCAGCTCGCTGACCAGGTCTAGGGGCAGACCATCGATGTATACCCTGAGAAGCTGGCTCAGCCGGATATCCCGATAAGCCATCAGGCTGAGTGGCGCCAGGAAATGCTGGCAAAACTGCCGGTACGGGACCCAGGGCAGTCCTTCTTGATAGAGCTCGAAGGACAAGGTATCGATCATTACCGGTCGACCGTGGTGAAACTGGATGTTATAGGCGCTGCTGTCTTTCAAGGTCATGCCGTGCTCGAGCGCCTTTTTCTGGATCTCAAGGGTGGTCAGAGCGGCATCTTTAAGCTGGCTGAAGCTCCACTCATACGGGTACGAGATGAACCCAACTCGCTCAGGCTGGATGACCTTGTAACAGGTTGCAGGGTCCAGAGGTCCAACCTCTACTTCCTGGTGCGCGATCAGCAATCTAGCTTTCACCAATTCCTGGTAAAGACCCGATGCAATCAAGCGGTCGTAGTTTGGCCGGTAGATTTGGTTGACCTGGCGGTAGAGCACCCCGGTCGCGGTGAAAACATACCCACTCGGATCTCTGAATGATGCTGCAACCGATTCGACCTGGTTGTCGGAAATATCCGTGCTCATTCCTGTTCCTGTTTATTCTCGGCTTTATCTTCATCAACCGGCGTGTCCGTTGGGGCTCTCTTGAAAAAGGCTTTCAGCTTATTCCAGTACACCTTGACCAGGAACAGGCTCCCAACGATCGTGGCGATCAGGATTTGCAGGATAAAGCTGCCGGATCCAGGATCGAGGTAGGGGTGTGTGCCAATCATCGGAATCAATAGGGCGATGAATGGGAAAATCATTAGGCTTATCATGGTTTGTGTCCTTATCACATTTTAAAATTTTGGATGCTCTCAACAACCTGAGATTGTTCCATCTCGGAGAGATTATTAAAAAAGGGTAGACGGACCAGGCAGTCGCTTACACGCTCGGTTACCGGGCAATCACCTGGCTTGCCGCCGAAGCGCACGCCCATGGCAGATGTATTTAACGGGAGATAATGAAAAACACTCAGTATCCCACTCGCTCGCAAGTGTGCAATCAATGCCTGGCGCACCGCGAGGGAAGGCATGATCAGGTAGTACATGTGGTAGGGTTGCTCGCAATACGCTGGGATGTGAGGTGTTCCGACCCCGTGCTGGTGCGCCCATTCGCGCAGATGAGAATTGTAGTAATCCCAGACGCGTTGGCGTTTTACCTGGATGCTTGCCCGCTTCTCGAGCTGGGCGTACAGAAAAGCCGCCAGAATATCCGATGGTAGGTAACTTGAGCCTGAGTCTACCCAGGTATATTTATCCACCTGGCCTCTAAAGAACCTGCTCCGGTTGGTGCCTTTTTCGCGCAGAATTTCAGCTCGTTCTATGTCAGCCAGATCATTAACCAGCAAAGCTCCCCCTTCGCCGCAGGTAATGTTTTTGGTCTCATGGAAGCTCAAGGTGGCCAGGCGTCCAAAAGTACCCAGGTTTTTACCCTTATATTTACCGAACAAGCCATGGGCATTGTCTTCAACTACTGGGATCCCCCTCTGTCCGGCGATGTGCAGGATGGCGTCCATCTCGCAACCCACCCCGGCATAGTGCACTGGCACGATCGCTCTGGTATGAGCTGTAATCAGGTTACCCAGGAGGTTCTCATCCATATTGAGCGTATCCGGGCGGATATCGCAGAAGACCGGGCGCGCGCCGCGCAAGACGAATGCGTTCACGGTCGAGACAAAGGTAAACGCAGGAACAATCACCTCGTCGCCGGTTTGGATATCCAGGAGCAAGGCAGCCAGCTCCAGTGCATGGGTGCAGGATGTGGTCAGGAAGATGCGAGGTACTCCCAACTCTTCTTCCAGGAGCTTCTGGCAAAGCTTCGTAAATCTCCCATCACCGGAAATATGCGCGTTTTCAAGCGCCTGGGCGATGTAGATGAGCTCTTTTCCGGTCAGCTCAGGCTGGTTGAAATCGATGCGGGGAAATCGGGATGCAGGATTTGTATCCATGGAGCGCAATCAGGCAGGTTGCTTCCTGACCAAGATCGTGAAATCATACAGGTTGTAATCGTGCAGCAGGGCGACGTTACGCGAGAAGTGCCTTTTGCAGTAATCGAAATAATAGCATGGGTCGGCGTAGTATAAATGGGGTTTCATATACGGGGCATCTGAGTAGGAGGTGAGCATATTGAAGGCGAACCCTTTACTACTCAGGCTGTTCATTTTTTGCAAGGTTTTGATCACATACCCCGTCCATTCATCATACGAATACTCCAACCGGATGTTGAATATGCCACTTTCCACGGCATAGTCTGCCGGGATTAATGCGGATTCCTGGCTGGTAAATGTGCAGAATGGCCGGTCCTTGTGAATTTCCCTGGCTTTAACCACCATCTCTTCGAGGATGTCAAACCCAGAATACGTAAAGCGACAGCCTTTGTGAAGGAGGAAATCGACCAATGCGCCGTAGCCACAGCCGTAATCGATGATAGAGAATTCGGGCGCTGGATCACAAACCCGGAAGAGCTGTTCGAAACGGGTGATCTGAAGTCTACGGAATTCCAATCAGCGCCACGCGGGGTTGCTCCGAATGTATCCAGCTTCTCTCCAAAATATTTTTTTATCTCGTTGATATCGATATCAGGTTCCATATGTCCATGATTGAATATACTTACCTGCTTCTAACCCGGTGTTGAAGAGCAGATCCAGGATAGAAACCTGGGGATCGAAGGGCGGGTAGAGCTGTGGGTATTCAGGATAATTGTATTCCATAAATTCAAGTTCAATGCCGGCTGTTTTAAATTTGTCCGGCTCGATATAATCGCGCGCCGAGGGTCCGCTGATGTAATGATCGGCTTCCAGAAGCAAGAGGATGTTGACCAGCCGGTCTGTTTTTCGCCCCTCTACAGCCAGGCTTGAAGAACGGACAAATCGGGTGCGCGTGATCCCCAGCAATTGAGAAATTCGGACCGTTGTTTCGATTGTGAAATCAGCCAAGAGCTCTGGATGATCCGTGTATAGTTCTTGGATGGCGGGCGCGTAGGTTGAGAAGAAAGGGGCTTTATGATAAGCGTATTCGATCGTCCGCCAATGCTCCTCGTTCCAGGGTCTCTCCCAGCTGATGCGGATCTGGTTGATCGGGATGTGCTCAATTTGGGCTGCATGGCTGTTGACTGGGATGGTGAGCCATCGGGTGCCTTGCGGGGTTTTGATGCGATTGCGATTCCGCCAACCGCGCTTGTCATACTGGACATCGTCATAGAACACAAAAATATCCGCTTTGACGATCTGGTGGAAGTAACCGCGCCAGGGGATATAGGAGGGTTGGAGGATAACACAGCTCGGCATAACGGACGCGCCTACCGGCTCTCTATCTCGTGGATGACATAAGGTGGGCGGTCCATGTTACGGTCAAAGATGCGCGCCAGATATTCACCAAATATCCCCAGGGCAAACAACTGCGCCCCACTGAATAACGCGATAATCGAAGCCAGGAAGGGGAAACCGGGAACACTGCCCGCCGTCAGAAAGACAACCACGACGTAGATGAAGACCGCCAAGCCTAACAGGGTGAAGATAAATCCCAGCAAGCTCGCCAGGCGCAGCGGGATCGTGCTAAATCCCGTCAGGATTTCCAGGGCAACTCCGAACAGCTTGAAAAAATTGTAATTCGACTGCCCGATCTGGCGGGTATCTTCATTAACGGTCACGGAGGCGAATTTCAATGTTCCCCAGGAGAGCAATACGTCTATGATCACACTGGGGTTCTGGTAATTGGCGAAAGCGTCGCGTAGATCGGCGCGAAATGCCCGGAAGGGACCGATATCACGGATGGTGCGGACGCCCATGGCATAAGCCAGGGTGCGCTTGGTAAACCTGGAGAATAAATTGCGCCATAACGAGTGGGGAAGGCTTGCCGGTGAGCCATAAACCACGTCGTAGCCTTCATCCAGCTTTTCAAGCAGCTTGTGGATCTCCTCCGGCAGGTGCTGCAGGTCATCATCCATCGTGATGATCACTTCGTTGTGCGCCTGGCGAATGCCGCATAGGATGGCGTTATGTTGCCCGTAATTGCGCATCAGATTGACCCCTTTGACGAAGGGGCGTTTTTCTACTTCCGCGCAGATCACCGCCCAGCTCTTATCCCGGCTGCCGTCATTGACCAATATTATCTCATAATCCGAGGAGATATCCGGCAACACACCTTCCAGGCGTGCAATCAGTGGAGCCAGAGAATCCTGGCTGTTGTAAACCGGGATCACTACTGAGAGTGAATGGGTACGAGGGGTCATGGATTACCGGGGGATATCCAGATATTTCTGCGCACCGGCGTACTTAACCATCAAGGCGAGCATTGAAAGGTTTGAGATACTTTTTCATATGCTGCCTGTTTCAGGTCGGAGGCGGGTGTCTCCGGGTCCAGCCGTGACCAGAGCTTGCAGACAGAAACGACGTTGATCCCTTTGGGATTCACCTTCATCGTCCAGGCTAGGGCGCGATCCCAATTGCCGGCACGTGAATATGCCTCGACAAAGGGCATAACCTCACGGAAATGGTCAGTCTCGAAACCCTTTGCGCTTGCCTCGTCACCCAAACTGGCAATCTGCCTCCAATCGCCCATCTGGCGGGCAAGATCTGCTTTTTCAAAATAATAACACCAGGTATGCTCCAGCTCGGCGCCAAATACCTGCCGGGGTGGAGCTGTACCTGCGCCGGGGGTGGTATCAATCCGGTCTAAATTCGAGACAGGCAGGATACTGAGAGTCAGGTCGGGCAGGTCGCTGAGCATCTGGTCTTCGGGGCTGAGCACCCACAGGCAGCGCCCTCAGATGGCGCGTAATAAATCACCAGGCTATCTTTGCTGGAGCCGTTGAACTGGAAGGTCCGAAAGCTGGTCTTGAGCTTTTTACCCTGGAGCAGCGCGGGCACCTGACGGAACAAGCCGCGTCCCATGCTGTAAAACCAATACGCCAGCGTATCATGCTCTGCAGGCTGAGGGTAAAGCAGGTTGATCGCGGTAGAGGTGGAATACAAGCCCACGAAGGGGAATAGCTCGCCATCGGAGAAGATCGCCGTATCAGGCTTGAGGGCGGGGGCGCGCCAGTGGAGCTGCCAGTAAAAGCGCTTTTGGTTGGTCCATGACCAGCGATAATCGTTGGTATTGGTCAGATGGAAGTTGATGGCAATTCCGACCAGAAATCCGATCAGGACGATCTTGGGAAACTGCCTGGGTGTAAACCAGTCCAATATTGCAATGAATAAGATGCTTGCGCCGAACATCGCCCCTAATGTGAAACGGCTACCGTACAGACCTTCAATCGCTTGCCGATCGGTCACCCAGGCGGGAAGAAACCCAAGGAAAATGGCACCCAGACCGAGTAAAACCGCCTGTTGTCTCCAGCGATCAACTGCTTCGTTGCTGCCCTGGGCAAGCTGGAGCCGGTACAGGTAAAATCCTGCGAGGAATGCACCCAGGAGGGACGCGAGGAGTGTAAGCAGGAAGAAGCTGCTGGTCAGGTTTACCAGCGAGGGGTTGATCGTTTGGGTCCAGGCGCCCGCAATGACCTGGATAAAATCCTGGAGCATGAGCTGCAGGAAAGTGACGAGCGTGGTCAGTGGCTGGCTTCTGAAACCCGTCAATAGGCTCAAGCTGTTCGGATCATCGCCAGCCAGTTCCAGGAAGAAGGCTCTCCAGATGATGAACAAGCCAACAATCGCCAGGTACGGCAGCCAGCTCTGGATGGTTTTGATCCAGCGCTGCCGGCGGCTTTGGATGGATTGAGAGAGAACAATCCATAACAATGCCGGGCGGAGCAGCTCCAATCCAATGAAATACTCCATGGTTAAGAGATGGAGGGCGCAGGCAGCCATAGAGAGGATTGTCAGCGGGAGAAACCAGCGAGGTGAGCGCGCAGCCTGGAGCATGGCGCCGATGGATAGAAAAAAGAGCCCGTAGGTGATCCAATGCTGGCTGAAGGCGACCGCGACAGGCTGCTGCAAGAAGGATGGATAGATCGCAAACAAGAACGCCATCCAGGTGACTTCGCGCACCCGCTTGGGCCATAGCAGCTTGAGGCTCCACCACATCGCAACAACTGTTGCCCATCTGAGCAACAACGTGAAGATGTGCCAGGGGAGCGGGCTGCTACCCAGGATTGGGGTGCTCAGGATGTACGTCCAGGCAGAAATGGGACGGTCGTACTGGTAGAAGTTCCAGAAACCCCCGCGTCTTGCAGGCGGGTCATCAAGATGACAGGCCAATCGTCCCAGTAGTAACCCAGCCACGGGATGAGCAAGCCGAAGCTCAATGCGCTGAGGATTAGCAGCGCCAGAGGGACCGAACGTATGCCAAACTTGAGCTTACCCATTCTGGATTGACGGGTATTATGAATGCCCGAGCTTCTCCTGAACCCAACGAGGCACTGCCTGGAGGGCTTCTTCCAGCCGGTTGGCATCTTTTCCGCCAGCCTGGGCGATGGTGGGCTTGCCGCCGCCGCCGCCGCCCAGAGGAGCCGCCACTGTCTTCACCAGATCTCCGGCGTTCAGCCCCCGCTTAACCAACTCTTCGGAGATGGCGGCGATTACCACAGGGCGACCCTCCTGCACGGACGCCAGCACTGTAATCCCACCGGGATAAGCCTGGCGGTATCGATCCGCCATCAGTCGCAGGGTGTCTACATCCGCATCCGGTAGAATAGCGGTGAGCAGCGGGACACCGGCGATCACCGGCACGCTCTGCAGCTTAGCATCGAACTCGTTTGCAGCCAGGTCGCGGCGAAGTGCGGCGATTTGTTTGCGCGCAGCGTTCAGCTCTGCCACCAATTCCTCTATCTTCTCCGGCACTTCATCCGCGTTGGTTGTGAGCAAATGAGCGGCGCTTTTTAGCGTGCGATTGCGTCGTTGCACCAGCTCGTAGGCGGCGCGTCCGGTCACGGCTTCAATGCGGCGCACGCCGGCAGAAGTGCTGCCTTCACTCAGGATCAGGAAAAGCCCGATATCGCTCGTGGTATCGACGTGCGTGCCGCCGCATAACTCATTCGAGAATGGTTCGGCATCACCGATGGTGATATTGCGGACGATCTCGCCATACTTTTCGCCGAACAATGCGGTAGCGCCTTCTTCCATCGCCTGGTTGAGGGGTTTGAAAGCGATCTGAAGGGGGTAATCTCCGAGGATATTCTTGTTGACGCCCGCTTCGATCATCTCCAGCTGCTTTGCGGTTAGCGCTTCCGGATGTGTGAAGTCGAAGCGCAGCCTGTCGGGAGCGACCAATGATCCTGCCTGGCGAGCGTGATCACCGAGGATCGCTCGCAACTCGTGGTGGAGCAGGTGCGTGGCGGTATGGTTGCGCATGATATCCATGCGGCGCTGGGCATCGACGCGGGCGATGGCTGGGTCGCCGAGGCGCGGCTCGCCACGTGTCACCTGACCGATATGAACTACCATTCCGGCAGCTGGCTTGCGCGCGCCATCCACGCGGATCTCCCAACCCGGCCCAGAGGCTGAGACAATCCTCCCGGTATCAGATACCTGACCGCCGGATTCAACATAAAAGCATGTATCGGGCAGCACGACCTCGACCGCATCACCGGCCATTGCGCGTTCCACCCTTTGTCCGTTGTGAATAATCCCCAGGAGGGAGCCATCTACTTCCAAACGGTTGTATGGATCATAGTCCACACCATCTTCATCCAACATGCCCTGGTCTTTCAGAGTGAGCAGCAGGTTCCGGTAAATATCCACATCCTCGCCGCCCTGCAACCCAAACGCTTCGCCCGCGCCAGATACATTTTTATGCGCCTCCCTGGCGGCGTTGAAGCCACCTTCATCGACGCTCATGCCTCGCTCTAAGGCAATATCTCGGGTTATTTCCAATGGAAGACCATACGTCGCATACAGATCATACGCTTGCGATCCCGCTAAGGTTTTTTCTCCTGCTGAGAGGACTTTATCCAGCAAGGTATCCAGTTTTGCGATACCGCCCTCAACGGTTTGCTTGAAGCGTACTTCCTCTCGGGTGAGGTTATCAAGGATGGCTGCCCGATTCTGTATCAGCTGCGGGTAAAAATCTCCGTATATGTCGATCGCTGTCTCGGCGACTGTGGCCAGGAAAGGCTCATCCAGGCTGATCTTGCTGCCAAAACGAGCTGCCCGCCGGATGATCATGCGACAAATATAATTACGCCTTACATTCCCCGGCACAACCCCATCTGCAATCAAAAACGCGGCTGCACGCGTGTGATCTGCAATTACACGGTAAGGCGTGAAATTGGCCTGCCGCTCAGCATCTGATTGCCCGGTTAGCCGCTGGATCGTATCCAGCAGTGGACTGAGCAGATCTGTCTTATAGTTTAAGTCGACATCCTGAAGGACCGAGACAATGCGCTCTAAGCCCATTCCTGTATCGACATGCTTGGAAGGCAAAGGCTCCAATTGGGTCGGGCTCAGCCGATTGTATTGGATGAACACAAGGTTCCACAGCTCTAGAAAACGCTTGCACTCGCCATTTACACCACACACATGTCCCGGCGTTTCCTTCAGGTCACAGTATTTTTCTCCACGGTCAAGGTGGATCTCGCTGCAGGGACCACATGGACCGGTATCTGCCATGACCCAGAAATTATCCTTGCGTCCGAAGAAAAGCACGTGAGAAGGATCCATTCCGGGTTGCTGTCTCCAGTAATTGGCTGCTTCGTCATCACTCTCTACATCGCCCTCGTCATCCTGGAAACATGTGGCGTAGAGCCGGTCTTTCGGCAATCCCCAGACTTCGGTGAGCAACTCCCATGCCCAAGCGATGGCTTCCTTCTTGTAATAATCTCCAAAAGACCAATTTCCCAGCATTTCGAAAAAGGTGTGATGAGTATCGTCCCGCCCGACATCATCCAGGTCGTTGTGCTTGCCAGACACGCGCATGCACTTCTGTGAATTGACGGCTCGCGTATATGGTCGTTTGTCTGTACCCAGAAAGACGTCTTTAAACTGCACCATACCGGCGTTGGTGAAGAGCAGGGTTTGGTCTCCTCCCGGAACCAGGGAAGAGGAGGGTACAAAGGTGTGTCCGCGCTGAACGAAGAAATCGATGTAATCCTGCCGGATCTTCGCGCCTGTGAATTTCACTTGACTCATCACTTCTCCAATACACCGTGCAAAGAATAGATAAATTATTCCGAGAATTTCTCCGGAATTCTAACCTGGGAATTATACCAAGGACAGAGCCTTGAAAGGAACCTGAATAATCGTATCAACCGGCGTCGGCTGGCTTGCTTTTTCTCCGGATTGATTTAGAATCGGCTGGATTGGATCACATCCGCTCGTGAGAACTTTTTCTGGAGACTTCTTTGAAGGGCTATCTCTATTTTACAGTATTCGCATCCGGAATGACGACCCTGGCGCTGGAGCTCACTGCATCACGGCTGCTGGGCAGCGCCTTCGGCACGAGCAACCTGGTATGGGCGAGTATTATCGGATTGATCTTGATCTACCTGACCGTCGGATATTTTCTCGGAGGGTGGCTGGCAGACCGCTATCCCTATCCTAAGACGATGTACACTATTCTTGCCTGGGGGGCGTTTATTGCAGGGTTGATCCCCCTGGCGGCAAAGCCGGTAATCCGCTTGGCTGCGGATGGCTTCGACCAGCTTCGAGTCGGCACATTGTTTGGTTCGTTCACGGCAGTACTGGTATTGTTTAGTATCCCGGTCGTGTTATTGGGCACGATTTCTCCCTACGCCATCCGCCTGGCGATCCAACATCCCAACGAGGCAGGGCGCGTCTCGGGCAGAGTGTATGCGATCTCAACCCTGGGGTCATTTATCGGTACCTTCCTGCCGGTGCTGGTCATGATCCCGCTGCTTGGGACGGCTAAAACCTTCATCGCCTTCAGTGCATTTCTGACCCTGGTGGCGCTCGTGGGATTGTGGCGGGTCTCCGGCTGGCGGTCGGCGATCATCTGGATCTGGATGCTGATCATCTTATTGGTTGCAGCGTTCTTTTGGGTGGGTGGTCCGATCAAAAAGACCGCGGGTCAAATTTACGAGACAGAATCGGCGTACAACTACATCCAGGTGCTCGAGGACGATGGCTATCGCCTGCTGCGGTTGAATGAAGGTCAAGGCATTCACTCGATGTGGCATCCCACTGAGATTGAATTCAGCGGACCGTGGAAGCAGTTCCTGGTTGCGCCATTTTTTAATCAGGCGTCATACCCTTTGGATGAGGTCAAGAGCATGGCGATCATCGGTCTGGCTGCCGGCACGACTGCGCGCCAGGCGACTGCCGTGTTCGGTCCAATACCCATCGATGGCTACGAGATCGACCCGGGAATTATCGAGGTAGGGAGAGAGTATTTTGACATGAACGAGCCAAACCTTACCGCCATCGCCGAGGATGGGCGTGTGGGTCTGGAGCGCAGTCAGAAAAAATATTCGATCATTGGTGTTGATGCCTATAGACCGCCGTATATCCCGTGGCACCTGACGACCCAGGAATTTTTTCAAACCGTCTACGATCATTTGACCGAGGACGGCGCCATGGTGATCAATGTGGGACGCTCGCCTGCCGATCGCCGCTTGATTGAGCACCTTGTGGGTACCATTCGCAGCGTATTTCCGTCTGTTTATGTGATGGATATCCCAGACACATTCAACTCGATGATCTATGCGACCGTGCAGCCTACGACAATTCAAAATCTTTACGATAACCTGTTATCACTTTATACCCAGAAAGATATTAACCCACTTCTGATCCATGCAATTGAATTAATGGTTACCAACCAGCAACCCCTCCCTGACAGCCAGGTGGTTTATACGGATGATTGGTCGCCGATTGAATGGATCACTAACGGTATGGTGCTCAATTACGTACTCACTGGTGATATGGAGGCTTTGAAGTGAGAAAACAATACCCGCGTTGGCTTTCCTGGCTCATCGTCGTGGCAGTTCCTGTCGCCCTGGTGCTTACCGCCGTCCGGATGTTGATCACGCCGGTTTTCCTTCAAATCGAATACAACACACCTGGCTTTCCAACGGATGCGTATGGGTTCACCAAAGAGGAGCGGATTTACTGGGCAAACTTTGCGGTGAACTATCTCGTCAACGATGCAGATATATCATACTTAGCCGACTTACGCTTCCCTGAGGGTCAATCCACACCTCCGGCTACCTGCCGCTCCATGGACGATTGCACCAGGCTCTATAATGAGCGAGAGCTCCAGCACATGTTAGATGTCAAAAATGTGGTCCAGAGCGCCCTGTGGGTGTGGTATGCCAGTATCGGGGTTTTGCTGGTTACGGGAATTGTGGCGTTTATTGACGGTTGGAAAGCGCAATACCGCCGGGCAGTCTGGTTGGGAGGGTGGCTGACCGTCGCGCTGATCCTAGGGATCATCCTCTTTGTGTTACTGGCCTTTGGTGTCATCTTTGTCTGGTTCCATCAAATCTTTTTCGAATCAGGCACCTGGACGTTCCTCTTCAGCGATACATTGATCCGGTTATTTCCAGAACGCTTCTGGCGAGATACATTTCTGGCGGTTGGGTTACTCTCAGGGGGCGCGGGTTTGGCGCTGGGTATTCTCTTGCGGGATAAAAACAAAAAGGGCGGCGCCTCACCGGTTATCTAGCAAGCCGCCGCCCCTCATGAAAGCGAATAGCAGAATCTGCTGATCAGCTTCCGGCAGATTCTTTGTGCTGGCGGACGAGCTCTCGCCGCAGGATCTTGCCCACTGTGGTCTTCGGCAGCTCGCCCTCGCGAAATTCAACGTGTGTCGGCACTTTAAACTTCGCCATCTTATCTTTGCAGTAATCTTTGAGCTCCTCCTCCGTCATCGTCTCACCGGGCTTCAAGATCACCCACGCCTTGACGGTTTCTCCCCGGTAGGGATCAGGAATGCCGGCAACGGCAACCTCTTTAACCTTCGGGTTGGCGGCGATGATCTCTTCCACCTCACGCGGCCACACCTGATATCCACCGGGCTTAATCAGCTCTTTCTTGCGATCGACAATGTAGAAATAGCCATCCTCGTCCTGCCGGGCGATGTCTCCAGTATGGAGCCAGCCATCACGCAGGGCGTTCTCCGTTTCTGTGGGCATATTATGGTAGCCCTTGAAAACCTGCGGACCTTTGATCACCAGCTCGCCCACCTCTCCGACAGGCAACTCGGTCACTTCGTCATCCAGGCTGATGATGCGCGCATCAACATCTGGCAACGGCAAGCCGATCGAGCCGGTGCGATTTTCACCCAGGAGGGGGTTGCAGTGGGTCGCCGTTGGCGCTTCTGACAGTCCATAGCCTTCGAAAACCTTGCCGCCGGTCAGCGCTTCGAATTTCTCTTTGGTCTCGCGCATGAGCGGGGCAGATCCTGATATGCAGGCTTTGATGGTGCTGAGATTGTATTTGCCTGCCAAAACTTCAGGATTATTGTTGATGGCGTTGTACATGGTTGGCACGCCGGGGAAGATCGTGGTCTTGTATTTCTGGATGCTTTCGAGAAGGTCCTTGAGGTCGCGCGGGTTAGGGATCATCACCATTGCGGCGCCCGTCCTCACCGCAAACAGCATCCCTGCAACCATGCCGTAAACGTGAAACAAGGGGATCGCCATCAATACGGTTTCATTGCCTTCTACGGCATTGACCATCCAGTAGCGGATCTGGAGGGCGTCGGCGACCAGGTTGCGGTGTAGGGCAATCGCTCCTTTCGAAGTGCCAGTTGTGCCTCCACTGTATTGAAAGAGGGCAACATCATCGGTGCTGATCTCGATCTCAGGTCGTTCACCCACCTTGTGGCGATTGATGAGGTCCTGAAGCCATAAGTCCCCTGCTTCAAGCTGAACGCGAAATCCGCCTTTCTTTTCCTTGGTCAGGGAAAAGAGGAACGCCAATATCGGCGGCAGCGCTTCTTTGATGTTCGTTACGATGATTTTCCGCAGTTTCGTATTGGGCTGGACTTTCTTAATCAGGTTGTAGTAATTGCTCATTACGAGCATGGTTTCTACGCCAGCATCATTGAGCTGGTATTCGATCTCCCTGGCGCTGTAGAGGGGGTTTGTGGCAACAACCACTCCACCTATCTTCAGTATGGCAAAATACGCCATTACAAATTGAGGGGTGTTGGGCATGAAGAGACCGACCCGATCGCCCTTCTTAATGCCGACTTCGGCGAGTCCCGCAGCAAGCCGGTCGGTCAGGTCGTTCATTTCGCCATATGTGATTTTTGCTCCTTTGAAAATCGTGCAGGGGGAGGTTGGATATTTTCTGGCTGATTCTTCGAGAAAGTGGTGCAAGGTAACCGGGGGATAGTCTATTGAAAGAGGAACGCCATCATCATAATGCTTAAACCAGGGTCTATTTTCCATTTCCGCCTCCTTTGGGAAAATCAAGTGGAAATTCTCGGCCCGGATAGGTATGCTTAGTATAGAGGTAATTATGGTGGATGTCAAATATTTCATGTTTGCAGGATTCCGGAAAACTCGATTAGAATGGGGCATTAGACTAGTTCGGACGAGGTTGGAAAATGCCTGAGTTTTTTATTCCTTCAAGCGCGATGGCTGTGGTAGCGCATCCGGATGATATCGAATTCACCTGCGCCGGCACGCTTGCAAGATGGGCGAGAAATGGGGCGAGAATCTGCTATGTATTGTGCACCAGCGGGGAGGTGGGGATCGCCCGGGCAGGTATGACCCAGGAGAAGGCTGCCAGCATTCGGGAGGCTGAGCAGCGCGCGGCAGCCCAGATTGCCGGCGCGCTGGAAGTTGTCTTCCTAAGGGAGCCGGATGGACTTCTGCAAGCCACCCTGGAACTTCGCAAGAAGATTGTGCGCGAGATCCGCCAATTCCGCCCGGAGGTCGTCGTTTGCGGCGATCCGACGATTGTATGGTCTGGGGAGGATTACATCAACCATCCCGATCATCGGGCTGCTGCTACCGCAGCTTTGGATGCCGTTTTCCCCGCAGCAGGTCAGCCGAACCTGTTCCAGGAATTAGAGGCAGAGGGGCTGCAGGCGCACAAGCCAAGGAAAGTCTATGTAACCGGCTGGAGCCAGACCGATCTGTATGTGAACATCACGGAGACGATCGACGTCAAGGTAGCCGCGCTAAGAGCCCACAGCAGCCAGATGGGGGACTGGGACCCAGAGCCGCGCATCAAAGAGTGGGCAGCTGAGCGCGCCCACGGCAAAGAGATGCAGTTCGCCGAGGGCTTCCGCGTGGTAACGCTGGTGAGCGATGAGGAATGGGCGAAAAATAACGGACGTGTGTTGTCAAACGGTGAATAATGTTTGACGATCTTCTCAAATCATCCCGTAGCGTTCAAGAGCTGTATCCAGGATCATATTGGCGAGGAATGTGTGCTCAACACCCTCCGCTGCAGCTTCGAGCACCAGGTCTGAGATCCCCGGAGAAAGCCCAGGCAGAGGATTGATCTCCAGGATATACGGCTTCCAGTTATCGCTCGAGTCCAGCCGGAAGTCGACGCGTGACACGTCTAACGCTCCGGTGACGCGGAAAACGGCTGCAGTCAGCCAGTTCAGTTCATCCACCATGTCGTCGTCGAGCGGGGCGGGGCAAATGTAGTCAAGCTGGTCAGCAAGGTCGACTTTCAACCGGTTGCTGTAAACCACATCCGAATCTTCAAACGGTTTCAGATTCACTTCCAGGGGAGGGAAGAAACGCAACCCGGCTTCAACGCGCGGGGCTTCGTCGTCATCGGGCAGGCGCCGTGCGACCGGTCCTTCGAGGTTTCCAACCAGACCCACGGTAACCTCGCGCCCCTGGATAAACCTTTCCACCAGTGCGGGCTGTTTATAACGCTCGTGGATGTGGGCAACCTGCTCACGCAGCTCGTCCTCGTTCCTGACGATTGACTTTTGAGAAACGCCCATCCCGGTGCCCTCCCGGCTGGGTTTGACGAAGAGCGGAAAGACCATGTCACTGCTCAGCGGCTCATCTATCCTTTCGAAGGTTTGGAAAGGTGGGGTGGGTAGATCGTGATAGGCGAGCACTCGCTTGGTCATGGATTTGTCCAGGGCGAGCGCCAGTGTCAGCACCTTGGAGCCGGTGTAGGGGATGCGCAGGTTTTCGAGGATTGCCGGTATTTGCGCCTCACGCGCATCGCCGAAATGCCCTTCACAAATGTTGAAGCAAATATCTGGATTGAATTTGCCCAACTGTTTTACCAGAGAAATATCACCTTCGAAGAATTCGCATGTATTCCCCCCAGCACGGATCGCCGTCACGAGTGTATTAATCGTGTTCTCGGAATCCAGATCATCCCATTGGTCCTCAGGCATGCCCTCGAACTTGGGGGCGTTAACCTTGAGGTTTGCCAGTAGAGCCACGCGAAATTTCTTCATTGAGCGCTCCTGATAAATAATTGGAGATAGCCAACGGTTTTTCCGTTGAGGCGTTTGTTCTGGGAAAATATTATAAACAACCCTTGGGAAATTTATGGATGGAATTTGCGGAGAAAAGGGGTGAATTCTTACACTTTCTGCCTGGAGGATTGGTCAAGCCACTGTTGGATATCCGCCACGATAGGATCCTCAATGTCGAGCGACGCGTCATACCAGTGGATGGCAGGATCATCCAATTTAAACCAGTTTGCCTGGCGGCGCACAAATACCCGCGTGCGTTTTTTGATGAGAGCAATCGCCTCTTCCAGGCTCAACCTGCCAGAAAGGTGTTCGATCATCTCGTGGTATCCAATGGCGGATAAAGCGGGGAGGTCAGGTGATAAACCCTGGTCGAGCAAAGCCTTGACCTCAGCTTCAAGCCCTGCACTCATCATCTGCTGTATGCGCAGGTCGATGCGCCTGTAAAGCTCAGGGCGCGACCGGAAAAGACCTAATATGAACGTGTTATAGGGGGCGGGTCCGTGGCTGCGCTGCTCGGAAAATCTTCGCCCGGTGGTTAAGATCACCTCCAGCGCTCTTACGGTGCGCCGGAGGTTGCGCGGGTCAATTTGGTTGGCTGCGGCTTCATCCAATACACGCAGCCGGTCATGCAGCCCTTGGGGTGTAATTTCCACAGCCCACTTTTCCAGTGCGGATCGCAAGCCGAGATTGGGTGTAACCTGAGGTGGGGTCCAGCCTTCGACGATGGCGCGAATATACTGTCCGGTGCCGCCGACCAGGAAGGGTAGATGCCCAGCCAGATGGGCTGCCTGGATGGCATGGCTTGCCGCTTTCTGGAACATGCCCAAACTCCACACCTGGTCCGGATCGGCGACATCGATCAAGTGGTGCGGGACAAGCGCTCGCTCGAGCTGACCCGGTTTGGCTGTACCGATATCCATGCCGCGGTAGAACAGCCTTGAATCGACTGAAATGATCTCGCCAGCCAGCCGGAGGGCGAGCCGGATGGAAAGCTCTGTCTTGCCGACCGCCGTAGGACCAACCATAACGACGAGAGGCAGGGCAGGATGAGCTTGAGGAGACCATCCTGGCGGGTTGGTCGATAGGTTTGGATTAGTTGACGGCATTCTCGAAATGAACTACCGAAGTTGCATTGATTCGCCGGTCATGCTCGATGGCGATCACGTCCAGGCGACACTCGCCTTCAAGTTCCGGGTGCATCTGCAAGTATGCCTGGCTTGCTGCCAGCATGTGGGCGCGTTTCTTCTCCGTGATCGCTGATTCCGGGTAACCAAAACGGGTTGAAGTGCGTGTCTTGACCTCCACAAAAACCGTCACGCTCCCTTGCCTGGCAACCAGATCGATCTCTCCGTGCGGGGTATGGACGTTACGGTCAAGGATGCTGTAGCCATGTTCGGTCAGGTACTCGGAAGCCACCGATTCACCCCATTGACCCGTCGCGCGATTTGATACCGTCATGAGCTTCGCCGTGGAAAAGCGCGAAAGATCTGTTTTCGCAGGCTTTCTCTTCGTTTTGTTGCTTGATCAACAACCTCCTCATAGTTCTGGATCATCAAATTGGTTGTGTTTTCAATATCGTATTTGTTTGCTTCGATTGAAGCCTGTTGCCCCATCTGATGCCGCTCCGCATGGGCGGTCACCAAGCGGACCATCTTCGCAGTGAAGGTGGCGATATCATTATCCGGGGCTAACAATCCAGTAACACCGTCCTGGATTGTGTCACCAACACCGGGGGATGAGATGCCCAAGACGGGCAAACCTGCTGCCATTGCTTCGATAACAGACAGGGGGTGCACCTCGGTTACCGAGGCAGTCACGAAGGCGTCCGAGACTGCCAGGTATCCCGGTAGCTTTTCATAAGGCACGAAGCCTGTGAAATAGACCAGGCTCCCCGTCGGGTCGGCTAATCTGGCTTGATATTGCAGGTTGTCTTTCTCGGGACCGGTGCCAACCAGGAGCAGCTTGACATTCGAAAATGTTTGCGCAACACCTAAGAAGGCGCGTAATAGGAATGCCAGGTTTTTCTCCACGCCCAAACGTCCGACAAAGATCAGGACAATATCGTCTGGACTGAAACCAAATTCCGATCGATCCATGGTGTACTCCTGTCGCTGGAAGGGTTTCAGATCGACGCCGTTTGGAACGACATAGACAGGGCTATCCACACCCAACCTGACCAAGACGTCTTGCATGCCTTGCGATGGGGCGATAACCCTATCGCATAGCCGGCAAAACGCTGGCAGAAATGCCTGAATGGCTGTTTCCCCGATCAGGTCGGCAAACGCAGGTAAGTAAGCCTGAGCATATAGATCATAGCGGGTGTGAGAGGTGAAGATGATCGGGACGTTATAAGGGCGGCAGTAGCGCACGGCTTGAGTGCCGCTGATGAACGGGTGGTGCACATGGACAACGTCTGTCGTGCGCAGCAAGCGCACGGCATGTTTGCTGTAGTTTAGATTGAAATGCATACCCGTTGTAGATACCGGCACTCCTGGCGAGCGGATAATATTGGGCTCGTCGTCGATGTAGGTATCGGACCCAAATGTGAAGACAAATACCTCATGACCCTGTTTCTCGAGATATTGCTTGCTCAGGGAGATGTAGTTTGTAACTCCGCTGATATGCGGTTTATATAGATCTGCGAGCATTCCGATCCGCACGGTGAGCCTCCTCCTCCATCATCCAATCCTAAGCCATTGGGGAGAAATCGTCAAGAAAGGATCAACCAATTAACTTGGCAGCCTGTCTGGAGAAGGTTACAATCCAGAAATGATCGCGCAACGTCACCTTCCAGATGCTGATAAATTGAGCATTCTATCGGCGATCATTCTGCTCGCCTACATCATTGCCCGCTTTGTGGATGTTCCACTCAACGAATTTACAATCCAACTCCCGGGGTTGTTTTTAGATTTTGAGATCAGCATCCGGACGGTGATCACCCTGCTTGTTGCAGGCCTGGCTGCGTCTGGGGCAGAGTGGTTGATGCGGCAGCATCCCAGGCTCAAGGAGCAGAAGACTTTTGAACACTGGATACTCCCGGCTATCACTGCTTGGGTTATCGGAGTACCGCTGATTCAGCTCCCATTCGGTCCCCAGTGGTGGTTGTGGTTTGTCATTGGGGGGAGTTTATTGATTTTGGTGGTCGTTGGCGAGTACATCACCGTCGATGTCGAAGATATCCGCCAACCCATAGCCACAGCAGGTTTGACGGCTGTAGCTTTTTCGATATTCTTGATATTGGCGATCGCTGTGAGAGACATTGGTTTGCGTTTGTTTTGGATCATTCCTATGCTGGCATTTGCTGGAGGGACGATTGCCTTGCGTACACTGCACTTGCGTTTGCATGGGCTATGGTCCTGGTTTCATGCGCTGATCATCGCCCTGGTTTTGAGCCAGATCGCAGCGGCGTTGTACTATTTGCCAGCTTCACCGGTAGCATATGGATTGGTTTTGCTGGGAGTGGTCTATGGCCTCACTGGAATGTTTGCCAACCTGGCTGAAGGAAGACCCGTGCGCAGGGCAGTGCTGGAACCTGCGATCATCCTATCTATCGTTATCTTTACGGCGTTATGGCTGAATTAGACGGCTCTGGTCAGTTTATCGAGTTAGGCGATGGTCATTGGCGCTCCATGCTTGAGGATGTTCTGCGGAGGTATCCTGAGGAAGCCTGTGGATTGCTGGGGGGTAGGGCAAATCGAGTGTGCGTCGTTGCGCCGGTGGTGAACATCCTCAAAAGCAGTTTCCGCTACCGGATGGATCCGCAGGAGCAGCTCAGAGTGTTCCAGGAACTTGACGCACAAGGAATGGATGTCATCGGTATTTATCATTCCCACCCGGCAGGTCCAGCACACCCGTCAAAAAGGGACATCGAAGAAGCCTTTTATCCCGAAGCCAGCTATCTGATCTGGACTGAGATGCGTGGCAATTGGGGATGCCGCGCGTTCCGCATATTGAGTGGAGTGTATTCCGAGATGGAAATTCGCCTCATACCTGATTAGCAACTTGGAGAGAAAATCGGTGTTACAGCTAATTGATCATTCCGGGTCTTAGGAGTATAGGTCTTGATGCAATACTTATGGATTCCCGTCATTCTGATTGCCTCTTACCTACTTGGATCAATCCCATTTGGCTTATTGATTGTCAAGATACGCACAGGCAAAGATATCCGTCAGGTGGAAAGCGGTCGAACCGGCGCCACGAACGCCATGCGCGCGGCAGGATGCTGGGCAGGCAGCCTGACGACGGTCTTGGATGTCAGCAAATCGACAATATGTGTTTGGCTTGCTATTGCCTT
Source organism: uncultured Chloroflexia bacterium (assembly GCA_963702535.1). GTDB lineage: Bacteria > Chloroflexota > Anaerolineae > Anaerolineales > UBA4823 > CAVPDG01. Next base: position 165,906 of record CAVPDG010000011.1, read on the forward strand.
ATTGCCCACGAACTATTGGATGCACATCCTGGCCCCTGTTGCTGCCATCCTGGGACATAACTATTCGATCTTTCTTATCGAGCGTGATGAAGAACACGGTATCCGGCTGCGCGGTGGAGCCGGAGGTACACCTGCCATCGGCGGGGCGATTGGCCTTTGGTTCCCCAGCTTGTTAATTATTGCGCCGCTTGAATTATTGATATTCTACTTTATCGGCTATGCCTCGGTAGCGACGATGAGTGTCCCTGCCCTGACCTTTATTATTTTTGCTATCCGAGCTTACCTGGGACTCTCGCCCTGGCAATACGCTTTTTATGGCATCCTGGCTGAGATGATCCTGCTATGGGCTTTAAGACCCAATATCCGGCGTTTGATTCATCACGAAGAGCGGCTGGTCGGGTGGCGCGCCAAGCGGAGAAAACGAAGAGCCGATGCAACTCGCGGCTCCGAGCAGGCTGAACCTTCAGAACGAGGAGATCGGGAACAGTAATCTGCCTTTAGCCCTCGTCTCCGTCTTCTTCGTCCTCGTCATACTCCTCTGAATAATCCTCATCGTCTTCTGTGGATGCGGCCGGCGCTTCACCAAAGAGTTGGCGATAGAGGGCGCGCAGGTTGCGCTGGTGCAGCTCCACAGCTAATCCACCGATCAGCACGCGGCTTTTTCCACAGGACTCGATACTCACTTCTTCAAGCAAGTCCAAAGGATATTTGCGCTTGGAGGATTTCCGCACCGCCTTGCGGATTGCAGACAGATAAGCGAGGTTCTCCTTGATGTAGCCCTCAATCTCGCCGCGCAGGATGATATCGCCATGTCCCTGCACGATGTTCTCCAATCCCATCTTTGCGACTTTCTTTAACGAGGATACCAGGTCGTCTATATTACCGTCCACGATATAGGGCAAGGGCATACAGGCATCGCCTGCAAATAGCACTCGGTCTTCTTCAACAAGGACAGCCACGTTATCCGGTGCATGCCCCGGAAGTGGGAACAGACTCAGGGTTTTCTTGCCAACACGCAGACTCAGGCTCCCATCATTGAACGTGATGTGAGGCAGCACAATTTTCGAGTTGCGAAACTGGATGTTTTGCTTGCGGACTTCATCCAGCGAGGGAATACCGCGTTTTTCCAGAAGCTGGCGGCAGAGGGAATGGGAAATGACATTGCTGCCCGGAAAATAGTAATTGCCCCAGGCATGATCCGCATGGCTATGGGTATCGATGACATAACGAACCGGAACGCTCAGCTCCTGCTCGATGAAATCACGGATCGCCAAAGTCTCTTCCGGCAGAGCCAGGGTGTCAATAACGACTGCCCAGTTGGGTCCGATGATCGCACCGGATGTCACCTGGGCGTATACTTCACTTTGAAATGAAAACACATTATCGGCAATTCGTTCCCGTTGAATCATAATCCCTTCCCACTTAGAAATGCTCTGCTAGGATAGCACAAAGCAGGGGGCAAAGTCAAGAAATTTTAAGATTGCATATTGGTTTGACGACCACAAATTTCTCGGATATAATTTGCTGCACAATTCTATATAACCCCTCCGGGAGGAGTAGGAAAGCAAGGCGTTGGCAGAGAAGGATTGGCCAGAGGCTGTGAGCCGCCGCAATGACTTGCTTCCGAATGTCGCCCGGTTATGGTGCCGAAGAAACGGTTTTACCCGAAGTAGACCGGCACGGGTGCGCCCGATACAGCGCAACCTCGCTCAGCCATTTAGAGATGGCTCGCCGGGGTACGAGAGCGCCGGAATAAACCCCGGTGAATTGAGGTGGTACCGCGAAGGTTATCCTTTCGTCCTCATCGGGACGGAAGGATTTTTTTACTCAGCAACCGATCCATCCCAACTGCCTGGTTGTGTTGGGTGCAGACTCATGTAATGGAGGCCAAGATGGCTGAAAATTCACTGCCAAAGACCTACGATTTCTCAGATACTGAGGAAAGAATTTACGATTGGTGGGAGAAGAACGGATTCTTCAAACCTGCCAATGATCCTAACCAGGATCATTTCGACGCGACAAAGAAGCCGTTCGTCATCTCCATTCCGCCGCCCAATGTCACCGGTGAGCTACATCTTGGGCATGCGATGTTTTTATCAATGGAAGATTTAATGATCCGCTACCATCGCATGAAGGAAATCCCCACCCTGTGGGTGCCCGGAAGCGATCATGCCGGAATCGCGACGCAACTCCAGGTGGAAAAATCTCTTGCCAAGGAAGGGATTACCCGTGCGGAGCTCGGCAGGGAGGAGTTTGTCCGGCGTACCTGGCAATGGAAAGAGAAATACGGGGGCAAGATCACCAGGCAGATCCGGCGCTTAGGCTCCTCCTGCGACTGGGACAGGGAGCGATTCACGCTAGACCAGGGATTATCGAACGCTGTACGTGAGGCATTTGTGCGTCTCTATGATAAAGGCTTGATCTACCGCGGTCCACGCTTGATTAACTGGTCACCGGGATTGAGGACGGCTGTCTCCGACCTGGAGGTGGAATATTCAGAAGAACCGGGTACGCTGTACTATTTCAAGTATATCCTTGCATCACAGGAAGGCGAAGCTGAGCAGGGATTTATCCCCGTGGCTACGACAAGACCCGAAACCATCCTGGGTGATACCGGTCTGGCAGTGCATCCGGATGACCCGCGCTACCAGAAATATATCGGGCGGAAAGTAATTGTGCCGGTCCTCGGGCGAGAGATACCGGTGATAGCCGACGATTACGTGGACCGGGAATTCGGCACCGGTGCATTGAAAGTCACACCCGGGCACGATCCCAATGACTATGAGATCGGGTTGCGGCATGGTTTGGAGATTATCTCCGTGCTGGATGAAGCAGCCACGATCAATACAAACGGTGGACCTTACCAGGGGCAGGACCGGTTCGAAGCCAGGAAGAACCTGTGGGAGGATATGCGGGCGAGAGACCTGGTCATTCGTGAAGAGCCGTACCTGCTCACAGTGCCGCGCTCGCAACGGGGTGGTGAAATCGTCGAGCCGATGGTGTCTACCCAATGGTTTGTGCAAATCAAGCCGCTTGCGGATGCAGCTCTCAATGCTGTGCAAGACGGGAGGATCCGCATCATACCGGAGCGCTTCACCAAGGTTTACTTCAACTGGCTGGAGAATATTCAGGACTGGTGCATCAGCCGCCAGTTATGGTGGGGGCACCGCATACCGGTCTGGTACTGCCGGGATTGCGGCAAAATGACTGTAGCTCGTCAAGACCCTTCTGCCTGCGCCCACTGCGGCAGTCCGAATATCGATCAGGATCCGGACGTACTGGATACCTGGTTTTCTTCAGGATTATGGCCCTTCTCAACCCTGGGCTGGCCTGAAGAGACGGCTGATTTGAAATATTTTTACCCAACTTCGGTGCTGGAGACCGGGTATGACATTTTGTTCTTCTGGGTCGCCCGGATGATTATGATGGGGCTGGAGTTCACTGGTGAAGTACCCTTCCATACTGTTTACCTGCATGGCTTGATCCGCGATGAGCATGGACGCAAGATGAGTAAATCCTACGGAAATGTGATCGATCCATTGGTAGTTATGGACGAGTTGGGTACGGATGCATTGCGTTTCACACTTCTCGTCGGCTCCACACCGGGCAACGATTTGAACCTGAGCATCAAGAAAGTGGAGGCGAACCGGAACTTTGCCAATAAGATCTGGAATGCAGGCCGGTTCGTGACCGGCGTGATCCAGAATGCTCCTGGCGCCCCCCAGGCAAATCCGGATTGGACGTTGGCGGATTCTTGGATCTGGGCGCGTCAGCAAGCCGTGATCCGGGATGTGGAACGGTTGTTCCAAAGCTATCAGTATGGAGAAGCGGGTCGCCAGATCTACGAGTTCTTCTGGAATGAGTTTGCTGACTGGTACGTCGAGGTCGCCAAGCTGCAAATGGCTGAAGAGGGCGATCGAGCCTTCTATACCGTCCAAACACTGGTCAAGGTGCTTGATCTCAGCCTGCGATTGCTGCACCCTTACACGCCATTTGTGACGGAGGAGCTCTGGGGGCACTTGAAGGCGGCCGCCAGCCAGCACTCAGATGGCTTCTCCCCGCGAGAAAGTTGGGCGCAAGCGTTGATGGTCGCTCGCTGGCCCGAGCCACGTGCGGAGGAAAGTTGGGAAGCCGAAAAAGTGGCAGCCTTTACATTGGTTCAGGATATCGTGCGAAGTATCCGGAATTTACGCGCCGAGCGCAACGTAAAACCTCAGAAGAAGATCTCCGCCATCATGGTCTCGGATGCCAGTTTCGAGATTATCCAGGAGCAAGCGCGCGTGATTGCGCACCTCGCCCAAATCGATCCGGGACAGCTCACGATCCTGAGAGCTATGGGGAAGAAGCCAGACGGGTATGTTGCGCTGGTGGTAGGAACTGTTGAAATTTACCTGCCGCTTGCCGGGTTGGTGGATGTGAATGAGGAGCGGAAGCGCCTGGAAAAAGAGCTCGATGAGACCCTGGCTCAAATTGGGCGATTAGAGGGGCTGCTCTCAAGCTCGTTTTCAGAGAAAGCCCCGCCAGCCGTGGTTCATAAGGAAAGGGACAAACTGGCTGCCTATCAAGAAAAAGCAGGTAAGTTACAAAACCAGATAGGCGCCCTGGAATAGCCTCGACCAAGAGTAAGGATTAACCAATGAAGCGCGTAGATCTTGAAAACCTGTCTATTGCCTATGATGAGGCAGGCGAAGGCTTGCCTCTTCTCTGCATCCATGGATATCCCTTGAACCGCCATATCTGGCAAGCGCAGTGGGAAGGGGTAGCCACCCTCGTTCGAGTGATCGCTCCGGACCTGCGCGATCATGGGGATACGATCACACGTCGTAAGGGCGTCCAACAAGCACCCGTCCATCGCATGGATTTGCTGGCAGAAGATCTGGCGCAAATGCTGGATGCGCTGCAAATAACGCAGCCCGTCCTGCTCAACGGCTTGTCGATGGGCGGGTATGTGGCGTTCGCCTTTTTAAGAAATTATCCGCAGAGAGTAGCGGGTTTGATCTTGACTGCTACCCGGGCGCGACCCGACTCGGATGTGGAGAAAGAAAACCGGCTCAAGGCAATTCAGCTTGTCCAGGCTCAAGGGGTGGAGCCGGTTGTGGCTGGCATGCTGGGGCGGCTGGTGTCACCGAAGACCCTTACGGATCAACCGAGCCTGGTTGCGAGAATCCAAGAGATTATGATGAGTAGCTCGGTGGAAGGGATCATCGGCGACTTGAAAGGCATGATGGATCGCCAGGATGCAAGACCGATGCTGGCAGGTATCCGTGTACCTGTGCTGATTTGCCAGGGGGGAGATGATACGATCGTCCCGCTTGAGGAGGCGCAGGCTACGAGAGACCTAATTCCCGGTTCCAGGCTTGCAATCATCCCTGACGCCGGGCACCTGCTTACGATGGAGCAGCCTGAGATATATAATCAAATTGTGCTTCAGTTCATCCAGGAGCTGCAGCGAGGTGATGTATGAACTTCGGCGTTGTGTACCCACAAACAGAGCTGGGGCAGGATCCTTCTGCCATCCGAGACTACGCCCAAACTGCTGAGGGATTGGGTTTCTCTCACATCCTTGCATATGAGCATGTCCTGGGCGCCAATCCGCAGCGACCGGGCGGTTGGTCGGGACCTTACACGCACCAACATGCGTTCATGGAACCTTTTGTATTATTCAGCTACCTGGCTGGAGTGACTCAAAGGATCGGTTTCACGACCGGGATCCTTATCTTACCTCAGCGACAAACCGTGCTGGTCGCCAAGCAGGCTGCTTGCCTGGATGTGCTCTGCGCGGGACGATTCAGGTTGGGAGTGGGTTTGGGTTGGAATGAGGTTGAATATGCAGCCTTGGGGCAGGATTTTCATAATCGCGGCAGGCGCATCGAGGAACAGGTCGAGGTTATGCGCCTGCTCTGGCAGAATCCACTGGTGCAATTCAATGGTAAATGGCACGGCATACCTGACGCTGGCTTGAATCCCATGCCGCCCAGGGGATCAATTCCTATCTGGTTTGGAGGGCACGCCGACCGGGTATTGGAGAGAGTCGCCCGGCTGGGCGATGGTTGGATGCCGAATCAGCGCATGGCGGAGGATGCTCGGGGGGCTCTGGAAAAACTTGATGAATATCTGGAGAGAGCGGGTCGGTCCAGGCTTAGAGCGGGACCATCGGGGACTTCGGACTTTGGCTTGGAAGCACGCATACCGTTTGGCGCTGGGAATCCGGATGAGTGGTTAAAGCTTGTTCGTGGCTGGCAAAGCGTTGGGGCAAGCCACATCTCCTTCAATACCATGGGGGCTGGTCTGGCTTCTGCCGGGGAGCATGTGCGAGCTATCCAGCGCATCGCCGCAGCGGTGGGTGTGGAATGAATAAACGAGAGCTGCTGGATGAGCTGGAGTCCAGCCGAGAGAAAATCCTGGAGCTCATCGATGATCTTGAAGATGCAGCTTATGAGGAAGTGGGGGTTAACGGCGCCTGGTCTCTCAAGGATGTGCTTGCTCACCTGACACGCTGGGAGGCTGAGCTGGTTAAGTTACTCTGGCAAATCTCCCAGGGGCAGGCGCCGACAACTGCTCATTTCAGCGGGATCAACACGGAAATCTTGAATGAAAAATGGTTGAGCGAGATGCGTTCGCGCCCTTTGCGGATCGTACTGGAGGATTTCCATAACGTGCGAAATCAAACGATGCGCCGGCTTGAGGCATTCTCGGAGCAAGAGCTTAACGATCCCAAACACTACCGCTGGCTGCGAGGAAAGCCACTCGGTGTTTGGGTGGCCGCAGACACTTTTGAGCACGAGATCGAGCATTATCCTCAGATCAAAGGCTGGAAGGATGAGACGATCGGGGGCGTGAAGGGTATCTTGATCGAGTCTTGTAGGGAATCCCCTCTATTATTTTATTCAAGATGATTAAGACAAAATACAGTTGCGAAATATGATTAATTAATGCTAAAATAATTGCATACCTTGACGACAGGATCAATTTGAGGACCCCTATCCGTCAGAACCTGTTGTGCTATGACAATTTTCATTATCGCAATTAGCCTTACTGCCTGGGTCTTACTCTCTGCCTTCTCCCTAATCGCAGCCTGTGCTTTATCTGCGCGGCTGCGCCAGGTTAATCATAGCGGTGACGAGCATTCCGCAGGATCCTGGACTTCCGGTGAAGGTGAGATACCAACCCGATCGGTTGGATCGTTGAGCTGAACCAGGCTGGTAAGCTACACCGAATATAATAGCTTCCTTGTCAGCATACTCCCTGCAATGGCGCAAGCATCGGTGGGGAGTTGAGAAGCTGCCGCGGCATCGAAGAGTATCTGACAATTCGTCGGGAAGTCTTCATCCCCCTGCCAATAGACCAGCAATAACGTCACATGCGGCAATAACTGAAAAAGGTACGAGATATCCCCCAGCACGTGGGGGATGCCTCCTAATTCGCCGGCAGCTTGATGCAATGCATTTGGATCATTGCCAAAACGTTTAGCGAGCTCATGTCCGGTATAGCCTTGATACGCTTGCGAATAAAATCTCCCATCCGGTAATTCTGAGTATGCGATGTAGCGTCCGGTCAGTGGTGTGCCGTTAGCAGCCTGAAAGTAATACAGGACAAGCGCCTGGATCGCCGGATTCATCTCCTGCCCGGTTGCAGCGTTGAGTATGGTGAAATCAGGAAAGGTCACTGCCAGCGGCTGATCCCAGACCGGTAGGCTAAACTCCCCGCGTTCTTCATCCAGGGGCGTGTAGACTGCTCCGCTTCGCCTGGCAATATCCAGCGGCGATCTCTGGCGTAGATCTGCCCGCAGCTCCTCAATCCGGCCGAGAAGGTGGTTGGGCTTTTTATCGTACGGGGTGACAGGACGTTGGAAAGTCATAATGTCGATGGGATGATCGCAATCCGCTGCATCTTCATGATGCGGATTCGGATGGATCTAGATAGCGCCGTCGCCACTCGTACAGCTTGTTCAAGGCTTCAATCGGGGAGAGGGAATTCGGATCGATCGCCCTTAATTCGTCTATCAAGGGGTTTGTCTCCGGGAATAATGCAAGCTGTTTAGGGAGTGAAGGGTTTATCTTGACGGCTTTCCCGGAAGTCGATTCGAGCTGGTGCATGATTTCATCGGCGCGCTGGATGATCGGGCGGGGCAAGCCGGCAATCTGCCCCACATGAATTCCGTAGGAACGGTCGGCGCCTCCGGGAACGATTTTATGCAGGAAAACGACCTGTCCATCCGCTTCGCTGACGGCGACGTTATAGTTTCGGACTCCGGGAAGAATCTCAGCAAGCTGCGTCAGCTCGTGGTAATGGGTAGCAAAGAGCGTTTTGGCGCGGAGTCGGGGATGGTTATGGATATATTCGATGGTAGCCCAGGCAATCGACACGCCATCGTACGTGCTCGTCCCACGTCCGATCTCATCGAGGATCAATAAGCTCCGCGGCGAAGCGTGATGCAGGATATTGGCAAGCTCGATCATCTCAACCATGAAGGTCGATTGCCCGGCATGGATCTCATCCTGGGCGCCGATACGAGTGAAGATGCGGTCAACAATGCCGATCCTGGCTGAGCGAGCAGGCACAAAACTGCCCATCTGCGCCATGAGAGCGATCAAAGCGACCTGGCGGAGATAGGTGGACTTGCCGCTCATGTTCGGACCGGTGATGATGCGAATACGCTCCTCAAGCTCGAAGCCGGTGTCGTTGGGGGTGAAGCGCTCGCCTTTCAACGTGTGTTCGACAACCGGGTGCCGACCGTCGATGATCTCCAGGGTGTCTTCTGCTACAACCTGCGGCTTAACATAGCGATCCAGTGCGGCAACCTCAGCCAATGCCGCCAAAACGTCCAACTGCGCCAGCGCCCTGGCGGTAGCCAGCAGCTGAGCCGCGCCGGCTCCCAAACGCAAGCAGACTTCTGAAAAGATGCGCGTCTCAATCTCCCGGATACGCTCCTCGGCATTGAGCACCAGGGTTTCATACTCCTTCAGCTCAGGAGTGATATAGCGCTCGGCGTTTACCAGGGTTTGCTTGCGGATATATTCCTGAGGAGCCATGCCAGCGTTTGCCCGGGTGATCTCCAGGTAATAGCCGAAAACCTTGTTGTAGCCAACCTTCAAGGTTTTAATGCCGGTCCTCTGGCGCTCAACCGATTTGAGATTCGCAATCCATTCACGTGCGTGGCGGGACCTTTCCAGCACGCCATCCAGCTCTGCTGAATATCCCGAGCGAATCACCCCCACATTATGCAATGTGGCTGGAGGCTCATCGGAGATGGCGCTCTCCACCAGGGAGAGCTCATCGGAGCAGAGGTAAAACTGATCGAGAACCGGAGTTAATGCAGTCCTCCCTTCGGGGAGGTTCTGTTTTAGAGTGGGAAGCTGCTGCAAAGTGCTGCGAATGGCGACCAGATCGCGCGGTTGTGCGCTGCCGGCTACAACCCGGTTGGTTAGCCTTTCCAGATCTGCCAGCTTTTTCAATTCTGTCCGGATCTGGGCGCGCAGCATCCCGTCTGTGTAGAAGAGCTCTACCTGGTCCAGCCTGTTATGGATGGAAAAAACATCTAACAGCGGCTTGGTTACCCACTGGCGGATCAGGCGCTTTCCCATTGGAGTAATGGTTTGGTCCAGTATGCCCAGCAAAGAATCTTTTACCGAGCCGCTGCGAATGGTTTCAGTCAGCTCAAGGTTGCGGCGTGTGGCAGCATCGAGGATCATGAAATCTGCCAGGCTATATGTGGAGAGTCCGGTGAGCAGTTTAAGCGAAGATGGCTGGGTTTCTCCCAGGTATTGGATGATTGCTCCCGCGGCGCGCACGCCAGCAGGCTGGTCATGGAGACCAAATCCAGCCAGCGTAGTGATCTCAAAGTGGCTCATCAGCACCTGCTGGCAGCGTCCCAATTCGAAACGCCAGGCGGGCCATTTGGTTAGATGTCCCACCAGCCCCATTGCTAGAGGTTGGCTATCGGGATAGAGGATCTCGGCAGGGTTGATGCGGGTTAACTCTGAGCGCAAGGCTGAGCTTATGTTCTCGCCGCTGAACTCCGTTACGGCAAACTCGCCCGTTGTGATATCCGCGAGCGCCAGACCGGCGATCTGCTCACCCCCATCTTCCTGGATGAAGATGCTGACCAGGTAATTATTCGCTTCCGAAGGGAGCAGCCCCGGCTCGGTTACCGTGCCAGGGGTGACCACTCGGACTACCTGGCGGGGGAAAAGACCCTTGATGGGTTGGTCGCCTACCTGCTCGCAGATCGCCACGTGATAGCCACGCTCGATGAGGCGCGCCAGGTAGCTTTCTGCCGCGTGATGCGGGATGCCAGCCATCGGCACGCGCGTATCCTTGGCGACATTGCGGGAGGTCAGCACAATATCCAGCTCTCGGGATGTGGTTTCCGCATCCTGATCAAAGGTTTCGTAAAAATCCCCCAGGCGGAAGAAGAGGATCGCATCTGGATACTGGCGCTTGATCTCAAGGTATTGTTTACGGATCGGGCTGATATCTTCGACATCTGACATATTCCAATTCTATGCTGAGTGGCATGAATCAGCAAGGCGAGGATAAGGTGTATTTTTTCACAAGTTTGCCGCTGTGTGTGTTGCCTAAAACCCGAACAGGGAATATAATACTGTCACTATACTCTTTCAGAAAGGAGAAAGACCTGATGGCTAGCGTGACGTTTGACCATATAACAAAGCGATTCGGAGATGTCGCGGCAGTAAATGATCTCAATATCCAGATCCAGGATAAAGAATTCCTCGTCCTTGTAGGACCTTCGGGCTGCGGGAAATCTACTGCGCTCCGCTGCCTTGCCGGGCTGGAGGATGTCAGTGATGGTCGCATCCTGATCGGCGACCAGGTGGTCAACGATGTAGCACCCAAAGACCGTGATATTGCCATGGTCTTCCAATCTTACGCTCTCTACCCCCACATGTCGGTCTTTGATAACATGGCTTTTGGTCTGAAGCTGCGCAAAGTTCCCAAAGACGAGATCAAGCGCCGTGTTAATGAGGCAGCTCAGATGCTGGGCATCAAGGAGCTGCTCGAACGCAAGCCCCGGCAGCTCTCCGGAGGCCAGAGGCAGCGCGTGGCGGTCGGGCGCGCCATCGTACGCGAGCCCAAGGTTTTTCTCTTTGACGAGCCGCTCTCGAACCTGGATGCCAAACTCAGGGTAGAAACACGCGCCAACATCAGCAAACTCCACCTGCAGCTGCAGACAACCTTCATCTACGTTACACACGACCAGATGGAGGCGATGACGATGGCTTCCCGCATTGCCGTGATCAACAAAGGGGTCTTGCAGCAGATCGATACGCCGCAGACGCTGTATGACAAGCCGACCAACCTTTTCGTGGCTGGCTTCATCGGGTCGCCCTCGATGAATTTCTTCAACGCCAAGGTGCTCAAGGAAGGCGAGAAGTACTTCATCGATGCAGATAGCTTCAAGGTCGAGACGCCGGTAGATTGGGGCAATGTGTTAGCCCCGTACGCAGGCAAAGAAATCATCTTCGGCCTCCGTCCGGAAGATATTTACAACCCGGCTTATGTGGCGTCCGGGATCAATGCCCAGACGGTTCCAGCCAGGGTGGACGTTACCGAGTTGATGGGAAATGAAATCTTCGTATACTTCAACAGCGGCGCGCATAACTTCATCGCCCGGGTAGATCCCCGCTCAAAATTTCACATTGGCGAGGATGTCCAGGTGGTCCTCAACATGGACAATATGCACATTTTCGATAAAGACACTGAGGTGGCAATCCGCTAAGCGGTTGCTATCGGCATGACAACACCGTCTCCCCACGTGTGACGCCACACGTTGGGGAGACGCTTATTGTACACCCCAAGAAAGGATCTAACGCTATGTCGATGGATATTATCAAGCCTCTCTTACGACCTTCCGAATCCAAGATTGTGTTGATGGTGATGGATGGTCTGGGTGGGCTGCCGGTAGAACCCGGTGGACCTACTGAGCTGGAGGGTGCAAACACCCCGAATATGGATCGCCTGGCGACCGAAGGGACACTGGGACAGACCATCCCTATCCGTCCGGGCATAACACCAGGCTCTGGACCTGCTCATCTCTCCTTGTTTGGTTACGATCCTTTGGTCTACGACATCGGTCGTGGGACATTGGAGGCAGTAGGGGTTGGGATGAAAGTGAATAAGGGTGATGTCGCCGCACGCGGCAACTTCTGCTCTGTAGACGGCAACGGGATCATCACGGACCGCCGGGCGGGGCGCATCCCGTCCGATGAAGCAGTAAAGGTAGTAGAAAAGTTGAAGGCAGTCAAGGTGCCTGGCGTTGAGACTGAAGTGCGCCATGTCAAGGAGTACCGGTTTGCCGTTGTTATGCGCGGGGAGTTGTTGGACCCCGAGATCGAAGATACGGATCCGCAGGTCACAGGTGTAACGCCGCTGCCTGCCAGGGCAAAAAATCCGAAAGCGGAATACACCGCAGGCTTGTTCAACCAGTGGATTGCACAGGCGCAGCAGGTCATTAAAAACGAGCCAAAAGCCAATGGCCTCACCCTGCGCGGATTTGCCACGCATCCGGGTTTGGCTTCATTCATGGATGTTTATGGGCTGCGCTCTGCTTGCGTGGCAGTCTACCCGATGTACCGGGGTGTATCCCAGCTTGTAGGCATGGATATCATCCCTGTAGAGGGCGAAACCACGCAGGATGAATTTGCCGCCCTGTCGAAGGCGTGGAAAGATTACGATTTCTTCTTCGTCCACATTAAGAAGACGGACAGCAAAGGTGAGGACGGTGATTTTGTTGGCAAGACCAGCTTCATCGAAACTGTAGACGCAGCTTTACCTGACTTGCTGAAGCTGAATCCTGATGTGCTGATTATCACAGGGGATCACTCGACCCCGGCGCGCCTGAAGGTGCACTCCTGGCATCCAGTTCCGTTCCTCTTATGGGCGCCGGCGACTGCCAGACCGGATGACCAGACCAGGTTCGGTGAGCGCGCGTGTGCGCGTGGTGGTTTTGGTACCATGCCGGCTATGAATGCGATGCCGCTTGCCCTGGCGCATGCCTTACGCTTGAATAAATACGGCGCTTGATCGGGGCTTTTAGAAATCCTTTGGCGTTTGTGTTACTCAAAACCAGATGCACTGTTGGCGCAGCCTTCAGTGCATTTTTATTCCCCCATTTTTTGGCGTTCCCTTCCCTGCATTGCGTAAACTCGTCTATGAATATGATTGCATGCCAGTGAATGGTCTCATCATTTATCGAATGCGCTTATGGGGAAAAAGCAAAGTCCGGCGGTTCCCGGACCGGTGTGCACGCCCAGGGCAGGCGTCAGTTCTGCAACGAGCGTCTCAACGCAAGTCAACCGATCTTCAACCAGTAACCTGATCTTATCCACTTCCTGCGGGGCGGCAGCGTGCACGTAGGCGACTTTGATCTTCCCTAAATAACCTACGGCTTCCTCCACCTTTTCTACCATAAGCTGGTAAGCGCGCTGGCGGCTGCGCGCTTGACCTAGCGGGACGATCACCCCGTCCTGCATGCTGATCAAGGGCTTGATGTTCAAGAGCGTCCCAACCAGGTGCTTCGCCCGACCTATCCTGCCACCCATATAGAGGTAACGCAGCGTATCGGCGGTTTGGATCATGCGGGTGACCGGGATCATTTTTCAAATCGTACCCAAGATATCGTCCAGTGATTTGCCGTCCATCGCGGCGCGCGCGGCTTCAATGACCATCCAGCCGTGACACATGGAAACATTCAGAGTATCAATCACTTCGACGCGGATGTTTGGCAGCGTTTCACCGATCATCGATTGGGCTGCCCTGGCAGCCTGGTAGGCGCCGCTGCCTTTGCTGGTCATGTGGATGCTGACGATTTGATCCGCACCTGTTTCCTGAGCCAGATGGTTATACACCGTAAGGTAATCACCGGGTCCCGGGCTGGCAGTAGTGGGCAATTCCCGCGCCGTTGGAAGCCACCGGTAAAAAGCATCCCTTTGGATGGTGACCAGGTCCCTTAAAACCTCTTTTCCGCGGTGAATGTAATACGGAACCCAGGCGATATTCAGGTTATCCAACAGGTTTTCGGGGATACTGGCACAGCTGTCGGTGACAATGGCGACTTTAGTCAAGTTTTTCTCCTTGAGAAGCTATCCATTGCAAAATCGCTGGAGTTACATTGGTAAGTGATGTTAATCCGGCAGAGAATTGCTGCCGGTGCTCGGGTTTGCCAATGATCAGGGCGGGAACAGGATTTTGTGTATGACGGCGAGTGCTCAGATCCTCGAGATTCCCGTGGTCGGAGGTGATCAGTATCAACCCCTCCTGCGTCGTTCCAACTTTGGAGCAAGCCCGCAAGCATCGAATCAAAGGATTCAAGGAGTGTCACAGCCTGCACCATATCCTGATGGTGCCCGGCATAATCGACTTAACCAATATTCAAAAAAAGCCAGCTCGACGTCTTGAGCCAGCACTGCCAGGCGCTCGCCAGCCTGGAATGGGGTGATGACGGGGGTATCGGGCATGTGAAGCACATCTCGCCAGCCTTGAGCCGTAAAGTCTGCAGCGAGGGCGTTGCCCTGGAAGAGATCGTACTCGGTTTTCAGTGCGATACCAGCACTGGTGACAGCCAGAGGGATGGCTGAATAAATCCGCTTACCGGATGAAATTCCTTCAAAATAGCGCTGCGGATAAGCGTTTAAAAATGTGGCGCGCTTGCCATTTTTCTTTAAGGCATTAAAGATATTGCCGTTCTTTAAGTAAATGTGCAACCTCCCGGTTGGGTTTTGGTCCATAATGGTAGCCGATGGCTGCAGGAACATTCCGCCCGGTAAGAAGGGTGGCTTGACCGGTGGCAGATTGGGGGACGCCAGCGACGCCCAGGCAGGCATCCAGGGCGAGAAGTGAAGCCCGGGAGCCCATATAAGGTACTGAGCTCGCAGCCAGGCTTTTGCCTTCCAGCAATAATTCCATGGTCGGCATAGCTGCCCGTCTAAATGGATTGATCTCCGGGTCGTCTACCCCTAAACCCACTCCATCCAGGAACAAAAAAAGTAGTCTCATCATCTGTTACAGGCTGAAGATTGTTCTGATATGAATTCTACCTTATTTCCGCTCGAAGATGAACCAGGCTGAAGGGCGTTGCCCTCGCTCGGTGCCAATTTGATGGGAAACTAAGCGGTATTGATTGCTCAAAGTATCGATCTCCGCTTCTGTGATACCGATGTCCTGTTGAACGTCCTGGGATATGAAAGCATACAGCATAAACGATGCGGATACGTCCAGGAGGCGCTCCAGGTTTTGCAGGTACCGTTCCCTGGCGGCGGGTGGCAAGCCATGGAAACAACCGATATCCAGGATCAAGTCAAAAGGTCCTGAGATGCCGGGTAATTGAGATACGTCTGCATAGTGGAACCGGATATTTACGCCGGCAGTTTTTGCTTTTTTCCGGGCTGTTTGCAGCGCACGCCTGGCGAAATCGACACCGGTCACCTGCCAACCTCGCCGTGCCAGCTCAATGCTATTTGTGCCCGTACCACAACCCAGGTCCAGTGCACGACCCGGGGGATGTGCCTCCATGAACTGGACCAGCTCCGGTGGCGTGATACCGGTGTCCCAAGGGGGGTGTCCTAGATACTGGAAGTTGAAAAATAATTTGCGGAGTAACCTGCGCGCCACCATCTGGTGCACCCCAATTATTCGGCGTTGCCTTGCCTGAACTGTGTAACTCATTATTGGATTGAAAATCGGTGTTGCGTGACGGGCGAAGCCCTTGTTGTGGGTGACAACGCAGGTTCGCCCCACGGCTTTATATTTTAATCCAATGTAGGCGTGGGAAACGAAGAATTATCAAAGTGCGATCATTTTATGATTGCAAGCAATTTGGGGCTAAACTTTCTTTGACAAGGAAGGCGAGATACCGTAAAATGAATGGCTGCGGATTTTATCTATTCTAGGAAGGATCGAAGTAATGAAAGAGTACACAACCGAGTCTATTCGCAATCTGGCACTGGTTTCGCATAGCAGCGCCGGAAAGACAATGCTGGCAGAAGCATTCTTGCATTACACGGGCGCTACCACCCGGCTGGGTAAGATCGAAGACGGCACAACCGTCTCTGATTTCGAGGAAGAAGAGCACCGCAGAGGTATATCCCTTTCGACGGCAGTCTTGCCGGTCGAATACAAAGAACATAAGATAAATCTGCTGGATACGCCAGGCTATACAGATTTTGTGGGAGAGGTCATCTCGGCTCTGAGAGTAGCAGATGGGGCGCTGATCCTGGTGGACGCCGTGGCTGGCGCCGAGGTGGGCACGGAAATCGCCTGGGGCTACTGCGATAAATTCAACTTGCCCCGCTTCGTGATCATCAACAAGATGAACCGGGATAACGCCAATTTCGGCAAGGCGGTCGAGAGCATGCAGCAGATGACCGAGACCCGTTTGGTGCCGGTGCAGTTGCCGTGGGGTGAGAAAAGCGATTTCAAAGGCATTCTCGATCTGTTGACCATGAAAGCTTATCCCGGCGATGGGAAGACATCGGTAGCGATTCCGGGCGAGTTTGCCGATGATGTCGAGACTGCCAGGATGGCATTGATCGAGGCTGCAGCCGAAGGTGAGGACGCCCTGCTTGAGAAGTACCTGGAAGGCAACGAGCTCAGCCCTGAGGAGATCAATCGTGGCTTGCGCCAGGTGATCCAGGCTGGATCAGTTGTCCCTGTTTTCGTTGCTGCCGGATCCGCAGAGATTGGTCTGGCGCCGCTATTGGATGCGATGGTCGCTCTGATGCCTTCACCGGCTGATAGACCGGTTGTGATTGCACAAGGGAAATCCGGCGAAGAGGAGCTGAGCGCATCGGATTCTGGTCCACTCGCCGCATATGTTTGGAAGACTACTGCAGACCCGTTTGTCGGTAAGATCACCTATTTCCGGGTGTATTCCGGCACCATTTCTTCGGATTCGCGGGTATGGAACCCGTCTAAGAATGTCGAGGAGCGTCTTGGCACCCTACATACCTTACGCGGCAAAGAACAAATTGCGCTGAAGGTGTTCCATTCAGGTGATATCGCAACAGTCTCGAAATTAGCGACGACATCGACCAGTGATACGCTGTGTGACAAAGGTCATCCACTCACCTTGCCTGTTCCAGAATACCCGCACGCGCTTTACAGAGTGGCGGTGATGCCCAAGACGCAAGGTGACTCAGCCAAACTCAGCCCGACACTTACTCGCCTGTGTGAGGAAGATATGACCCTTTCCTGGCGGCAGGAGCCCAGCACCAACCAGACGATCCTGCAAGGAATGGGAGATCAGCATATCGATGTGGCGGTGCGCAAGGGTGAAACCAAATTCCAGACCAGCCTGGCTACTGAACTGCCACGCGTGCCCTATGAAGAGACGATCACGAAGAACGGTCAGGCGATGTACCGCCACAAGAAGCAGACGGGCGGCGCCGGGCAATTCGGAGAGGTTCATTTGCGTATCGAGCCGTCTCCTGACGAGGATTACGTCTTCTCCAATGATGTTTTTGGCGGGTCAGTTTCAAATAGCTATATGCCAGCCATTGAGAAGGGCATCAAAAGCGTGATGAAAGAGGGCGTCCTGGCAGGCTATCCGGTATCGAAGGTTAAGGTTTCAGTTTACGACGGCAAGGAGCATCCCGTTGATTCGAAGCCGGTGGCGTTCGAGATCGCGGGTAGGGAGGCGTTCAAGCTGGCGGTGAAAGATGCTTCACCTGTGCTACTGGAACCGATTATGAACGTCCGCATTGTGGTGCCGGAGGCGAACATGGGCGATGTGCTGGGCGACTTGAACACACGCCGCGCCCGGGTGCTGGGGATGGACACAGAAAAAGGACGGTCGGTAGTGACTGCCACGGTGCCGCTTGCTGAGATGTTGCGCTACACAACCGACCTGCGCTCGATAACCGGTGGTCGTGGCGTCTTTACCATGGAGTTCTCGAATTACGAGGTCGTGCCGGCGCACCTGACGCAGGAGATCGTCAACCAGAGGCAGAAGGAACTGGCGGCGCAAAAAGAAGAATAGCCGCGCTGGCGTTTCATTTTATAGGATGACCCGAACAACCGGAGCCAGTAGTCTCCGGTTGTTCTTCTTAACCAACAGGCTTCTTGCGATCCGCCAGCTTCAGCGCTAAAAAGAGAGCCGGCGCCAGGTAGGTTACCCAAAAACCAACCAGGGCATAACGGAGATAACGCAGACCCTGCGAGACGATATCCTCGCCATGCGGGAAGATGGCGCTCAAGCCGAAGTAGATCAACGTGATACCCACAAGACCCACCGGATAACGAAGCACGCGTTTCCAGACCGCTCCCCCCGCGTCGTAACCCCCCCGGCTGTTTTGGATCAGAATTGCGCCGGCTGCTAATCCGAAGAACGCGCCGGCATTTGAGAAAGCCCCGTTGATGGCGAGAGGATTGATCATCTGCTCTGGGAATGCACGCTGCGCGTTGGTTATCCAGTCTTGGGGCAGGCTCCAGCCGCTCAGGGTTGCCCTTGCCAGGACGTTGAGAAGGATCAAGGCGATGGATCCTGCCAGGGCAAGCAGAAGCTGCGACGAGCGGCTCAGCGGCTTGAACCACTTTAATAGCGGTTTTTCGCTTTTCAAGAGGACCCACAGCAGCACTGCTCCGATCAACCAGCCAACCAGCACATCGCTCGGAAAATGCACCGCAAGGTACAGGCGCGATAAACCGATCAAAAAGATCAGCGCAATGGCTGCAATCCATGCCCAGGCTTTATGGATATAGCTGGCAATCGTCCCCCAGACGACCACGGCATTTTGGGCGTGCCCGGAAGGAATTCCGAAGGATGATTCGGAGCTGAAAGCGGTGACCCGGGAGCTAAACCAGTAAGGTCTTGGCTGGTGCATGAATAGCTTGAGGGCTTCATTAACCGAAGCGCTGATCATCAGGAAGAGACCCAGGCGCAACCCGAGCACTGCGTCGATCGACCAAAATATGACCGGCGCGACGAGCAGGAAAAAGATGTCGTTACCCAGCATAGAGAAAAATTGCATGGGTGAATTCAGCCAGGTTCCCATGGATTGGAACGCCAGGATGAAGGCGATGCCGAACTCATAGATCGATTGAATCATGGTTGGCTCTCCTCGATTTTTTGCGTTAGATCAGAACGTCGCGCCTGCTTTCTGTAGGCGAACGAAAAACTGGCGATGATTGAAATCCCTATCAAAACGATGCTGACAAAGTAAACGGATGCCGGGTTGCGGTCGAACAAATAACCTGCCAGGGGGGCTGCCAGTAACATAGCAATCGCGCCAAAAGTCTCACTCAAACCATAAGCCAGCCCCATTTCGGCATTGCGGACCAGATGGCGGATTTGCGCCATGCCCATCAAGCGAGTTGTCCGGAAACCTCCCAGAAAGAAGTATCCCAGAAAATATGCCAACGATCCCGACCCCTGCCAGAGCAGGACAGCAAACATGGCTACGAAAACCTGCCCGATTAAGAACCCAAGCCGCGCGTCAAGCTGACCCAATACCAGGTTCAAGACAACCACGCCCAATCCGTTTACGGAATAGAGCTGCCCGATGGTTGCCAGGCTCAAGCCGTGCGTGTTTTGGAGATAATTGGGCGATAAGGGCTGCGGCAGATAGGTGGCAAACATGAAAAAGAAGAAAACAGGCAGGAAGGCGAGATAGCGCCGGTTGGTTAGCAACTTGCCGCTCGACTCGCCATGCTCGAGACGATCGACAGGCTGGGGTCGGATGAATAAGATGAGCACAGTTGAAAGGATGAAAATTAGAAATGCGATGGTGAATATCGTGCGGATGCCAAAGCGCTCTCCGACCAGACCACCGAATAAGGGTCCAAGAATAACGCCGATGCTATACGTGGCTGATACCAGGGTCAGCGCCCGCCCAACGCTAAACTTCCCACGCGCGGCTGTGACATAACTGTTCATGGGTGAGACGACAAACATCGTGCTGCCATAGAGCAGCATCCCGGCTACGAACCAGCCTAACGTGGTGGCGAGAGCCATCATCCCCGCGGCCACAACGCCGATGACCCAGGCTGCCCACATCAGGGGGCGTCTTCCCACACGGTCAGAGAGATAACCGGCGGGGATATGGATCAGTGAAGCGGCGAAACCGTATGCGCCGTAGATGGCGCCGATCTGGATCGGATCTGCTCCCAGATTTTGGAGGTAAAGCGGCTGGAAGGCGAGGAAAGCGCTTTCTCCGAAACCCCAGGTCAGCAATGAGAGCGCAACGAAGATCAGGTCGCGGCTCATACGGGGTGGTTTAGTGTTTGTTGGATAAAATCTGCTGCCGCCTGGAAGACCCGCAAGCGTTCTGGCTCCCGGGTGATCACATGGTTGCTATCTTCTACCCAGAGCATCGATTTGCGCTCAGCGCCCAGTGCGTTGTAGATCGCCAGCATGTTCTCCGGTAGCACGGTTTGATCCTGGTGGGAGTGGATCAGCAAAACAGGCGCCTTGACGTTGATCAGGTTCTCCCGCATTTCCGCCAGCAATAGGCGCAGCTCGATGATGGCGCGGGTGGGATAACTGGGATAATCCACGTGATCGAGCGCTGCCTGGGGGTTATGCCAGTCCGGGGGTCCTTTTGCCACGCTGGGCTGCAGCCAGCGCAGGAGCTGGATGTACGGCAAACGGGGATCGTTGGGTGTATCGTATGGGGTGGACATGGCAATTACACCGGCGGCGGGGAGCTGCGCGGCTGCCAGCAAGCAAAGGGCGCCTCCCATGGAGAGACCCGCTAAAAAGGTGTGCTGGCAAGTGTTGCTCAGGAGATGCCAGCCATCCTCGACCGAGGCAAACCAATCCTGCCAGCGGGCGCGAAGCATGTCTTCTGGGCGTGTGGCATGGGCTGCCAGGCGGATCCCCAGCACGGAGTAGCCTTGCTGGTTGAGATACTCTCCCATCCAGCGCATTTCTTTGGGCGAGCCCGTGAAACCGTGAACGAGCAGACAGCCTACGGGACCGCCGGGTAGGTAAAATGGTTCAGCGGTTGGAATGAGATAACTCATCTGATCCCTGATGCGAGTAAGACCCAGCACTCAAGCATTAGCCGATAGTCAGCAGCTCGCGCGGCAGGCTGCTCAGGCAATCGGCTCCGGTTGCAGTGATGAGGACATTGTCTTCGATACGGACGCCGTTCCTCTCCGGGATGTAAATACCCGGCTCGATGGTGAAAACCATACCGGGAGCAAGCGCCAGCGGATTGCCTTCCCGGATATAGGGTTCCTCGTGACTTTCTCTACCCAAACCATGCCCGGTGCGATGGGTAAAGTATTTCCCATAGCCGGCGGCATCGATCACGCTGCGCGCCGCCCGATCGACATCCTGGGCGAGCACCCCCGGACCGGCAGCGCTTCGCCCGGCGCTGTTAGCCTGCAGGACAATTTCTGCGATGCGCCTGTACTCGGGATCGGGCTCCCCTATAGCGAAGGTTCGGGTGAGGTCGGAGAAGTAGCCCTGGTAGCTTGCTCCCCAATCGATCACCAGCAGATCCCCTGACTTCAAAGTGAAGTCAGAGGGGGAGGCGTGCGGATTGGCGCTGTTGGGTCCGGCTGAGACGATTGGGGCGAACGGCAGCTCGGGATCACAGCCAGCCTGGAACAGGCGCTGGACAAGCTCAGAAGCAACCTGGCGCTCGGTCATGCCTGCTTTGATGACCGGCAGCGTCCCAAGCAGAGCAATTTGTGCGATCTCGACCGCCTTCTTCATGAAAAAAACCTCTTCCTGGTCTTTGAACAAACGTAAATTGCTCAGGCTCTCCCCGGCGGGGATAAATTGAGCCTGTGAGGCGGCGTTTTGTAAGAGGGCATATTCAAGCACGCGCAATTGGCGCGGCTCGATGCCGATTCGCGCCGAGCCAGAGAAGCCCGCCTGTTTGTATCCCTGTTGGAAGGTGGTTGCCCAGGTGTCTGGATCTTCCCCGTAGGATACTCCCCGGGCGGGGTAGGGCAAACCGGCAAGCTTGGCAAACTCCAGCTCTGGATGAAATACGAGTACGGGGGTGTCTGGCGCAAACATCGCAATCACAGGACGCTCGCTCAGATGGAACCTGAGCCCGGTGAGGTATTCGAGCGTGGGTCCCGGGTTTAATGCAATCCCGTCCAGTCCAGATCGGAGCAACGCCTGGCTCAATTTATCCTGGCGCGCCTGGTACGGCTGAGCCACTGGTTGAGTTGTGGTTTCGGACATTCCGCCTCCGGGAGTGTAGGTTTGGAGAAGCTGATAGAGATTATAGCCTGAAGGCGCTGGAGAGGGTAGCCTTTCAACTGGCGCTTTCCTTGACAGCCTGCCTGCCCTCAGATACAATCAGTCCACTTCACGGAGAGGGCCTGTAGCGCAGCTGGGAGCGCGCCTCAATCGCACTGAGGAGGCCAGGGGTTCGAATCCCCTCAGGTCCACTTGTTGACGATTTTGACCGTTAGGGTTAAAATGTCGGCTGCGAATTGATGGGCCCATAGCGCAGTTGGGAGCGCGTCTCAATGGCATTGAGAAGGTCGAGGGTTCGAATCCCTCTGGGTCCACAGTCGGTTATTCAGCGGTTGGCGTTCGGCGGATATCTGGATCAGCGCTGAGAGCTAACTGCTGAGTTCATTAAAGGCGCAAGCAGGAGTAGTAGGTCATCTACCAGCGAGCCGGGAGAGCGAGGTGTGAGCCCGGCGAGGTGTGCGTAGAGCACGTGATTTTTGCCAGGACCGAACTCGCCTGCCGCTCTCCGCAAGGAGAGGCAGCTTCGCCAGTGGATGGGCAGCGGTTGCCTGATAAGCTGGTGGCGGGAATCGCCCGTTAGCGCGATCCAAAGCGGCTCGAAGAGGATGTGTACGCGCCTGTCGAGCAAGCAGGGTGGTACCGCGAAGCAACCCTTCGTCCCTGTGGGAAGAAGGGTTATTTATTTAATCCGGGGACAAAACGGATTATCCATAGTAAACTTGGTGGACAAGAAGAACTACTACCTGGAGTAAGTCATGGCACAACAACGCCCGTACATTCCATCTGAGATCGAACCGAAGTGGCAGGCACGCTGGGAAGCTGACGGTTTGTATCATTCTAATATTGATCCCGGTAAAACCAAATATTACGCACTAACCATGCTCCCGTATCCTTCCGGTGACCTTCATATTGGTCACTGGTATGCGATGACACCATCCGATGCCCGCGCCCGTTATATGCGCATGCGCGGGTACAATGTGCTCTTCCCCATGGGCTTCGATGCCTTCGGACTGCCCGCAGAAAATGCAGCGATCCGCCGGCGTATCCACCCGAAAGAATGGACGTACGCCAATATCGACCGCATGCGCACGCAGCTCAAGAGCATGGGCGCCATGTTCGATTGGCGTCGGGAAGCTGTTTCCTGCGACCCTGAATATTACCGCTGGTCGCAATGGTATTTCACCCAGCTGCACCAGCACAACCTTGCCTACCGGAAAATGTCTCCGGTGGATTGGTGTCCTAACTGCAATACAACCCTGGCGCGCGAGCAGGTGTGGGGCGATGACCGGCACTGCGAGCGTTGCGGTACTCCGGTCATCAAAAAGGACCTGGAGCAGTGGTTCTTTCGCACTACGAACTACGCCGATGAGTTGTTGGACTTCTCGAATGCAGACTGGCCCGAACGCGTCAAAACTTTACAGACCAACTGGATCGGTCGCTCCGAAGGCGCGTACGTCACTTTCCGTACCGAGCAGGGCGATCCGTTGGAAATCTTTACCACCCGCCCCGATACATTATGGGGAGCCACATTCATGGTTCTGGCTCCAGAGCATCCCCTGGTTGAGAAAGTCACGCCTGCCGCGCAGAGACCCGTAGTCGATGATTACATCGGACAGGCGGTGCGCCAAACGGATATCCAGCGCGAAGCTGCGGATAAAGACAAGACGGGTGTATTCACCGGTGGATACGCAATCAATCCGGTAAACCAGGAAAGGATACCGATCTGGATCGCTGACTATGTCTTAATGACTTACGGAACGGGAGCCATCATGGCTGTGCCGGCGCACGACCAGCGTGATTTTGAGTTCGCTCGAAAATACAACCTGGAAGTGCGAGTCGTCGTCCAACCGGAGGGCATGGCGCCGCTGGACGGGGCGAGCATGCCTGAATCCGTACCGGCGTTCGGGAGGATGGTTAATTCTGGACCACTCAGCGGCACCCCAGGCGAGCAAGCTTTTGAGCGCACGCTGGCTTACCTGGAAGAAGGCACGATCGGGAAGCGTGCGGTGAACTACCGATTGCGGGACTGGTTGATCTCTCGCCAGCGCTACTGGGGGGCGCCAATACCGATCATTTACTGCGCGGAGCACGGCGCTGTGGATGTGCTCGACGAGCAGCTACCGGTCTTATTGCCGGATGACGTGGAGTGGCTGCCAACGGGCGAATCGCCTCTGAAGCTGCATCCCTCCTGGAAATTTACCACTTGCCCGGTCTGCGGTGCTCCAGCAGAACGCGAGACGGATACCATGGATACTTTTATGTGTTCCTCCTGGTATCACTTGCGTTACCTGAGCCCGCATTACGATAAGTATCCTTTTGATCCTGCAGAGTATGCTTACTGGATGCCGGTAGATACCTATACGGGCGGCATCGAACATGCGACCATGCACCTGATCTATACCCGCTTTTTCCACAAAGCTTGCCGCGATATGGGCATTGGCAGCGGACCCGAGCCGATGACCCGGCTTCGCAACCAGGGGATTGTGCTCGGAGAAGACGGGGAGAAGATGTCCAAGAGCCGGGGGAATGTCGTCTCGCCGGATGACCTGGTCGGCCGATACGGAGCGGATACCGTGCGGGCTTATCTGATGTTCTTTGCCCGTTGGGATATGGGCGCGCCCTGGAACAGCAGCGGCATCGAGGGTACAGTGCGTTGGATTCGCCGGGTTTGGACGCTCGTTAATGAGCCATCACCCAGGGGGCATGCAGCTCCAGAGGTCTTGACCGCGCTGAGGCGCAAGTTGCACCAGACCTTGCGCCAGGTGACCCACGATTTCGAGACATTTGAATTCAACACGATTGTCTCGGGATTGATGGAATTACTCAATGAGATGGCGCGGGCGCGCGAGCAAGGGGCATCGGGCACGCCTGAATGGGATGAAGCCCTGGATATCTATTTGCGCATGCTGGCGCCGGTTGCGCCGCATATCGCCGAGGAGCTATGGGCAGAGCTCGGTAAACCGTATTCCGTACATACACAACCCTGGCCTGCCGTTGATGATGCAGCCGCTGCCGAGGATATGGTCACGCTGGTTATCCAGGTGAACGGAAAGCTACGTGACCGCATCGAAGTGCCCATCACGACAGGCGAAGATGAGGTAAAGGCGCTTGCCCTGGCAAGCCCCTCGGTCAAGAAACACCTCGGCAACCAGGCGCCGCGCAAGGTTATTGTGGTGGCTGGCAAGCTGGTCAATATTGTGCTATAGAATTAAAACCAGTAAGCCCGGCGAGCAGGCGGAGCGTCAACATGCGGCTTGAAGATCTGAACTGGCTAGACGTCCAGAGCTACCTCGAGAAGGACGACCGGCTGATTTTCATCATCGGCGCCTGCGAGCAGCACGCCTACCTGAGCTTGCTCAGCGATGTTAAGATCCCGCAAGCGTTGGCGGATGCTGCCAGCCAGCGGTGCAACGTGCTGGTGGCGCCGCCGGTGAATTTTGGCTGTTCCCCCTACTTTCTAAAGTATCCCGGCACTTTGAGCCTGCGCGCTGGCACCTTGCTGGATATCATCGAAGACCTCGCCAACTCTGCATATGGGCAGGGTTTCCGGCGCATGTTGTTTATCAATGGTCATGGTGGCAATGACCTCGGGCGCACTCGCTTGTACGAGCTCGCTAACCAGCACGCAGATCTCAAAATTCGTTGGTACTCGTGGTGGCTGGCAAACAGTGTCAGCCTGGTTGCTCAAAAACATGGCATCAAACCAGCCCATGCAAACTGGCTGGAGGCGTTTCCGTTTACAAAGGTAAGTGATAACCCGCAGGGCGAGAAAGCCCCGCCGCAGGTGCCAGGTCTGGTTGGGGCGGAGCAAGCCCGGACCTTGTACGGTGACGGATCATTTGGCGGGCAATACGAGGTTAGTAGCGAGATCATGGCTGAGGTGTTCGATGCTGCCCTGTTCGATATCCTGCAGCTGCTCGAATTTGATTAAGTTCTATCCGAAATGATGGGACAAAATTGGAGCCCCTCGAATTTTCGACAGGCTAAAGAAGACAAAATGAAGATCAAAAAGGATGTGCACCCATGATGGCTAAAAAAGAGGTTGTCGTGTGCGCTGACGCGCCAAAACCGATCGGACCTTATTCCGTAGCGATCAAGGTTGGCGATCTGGTGTTCACAGCCGGGCAGACGGGGCTGGATCCCAAAACGAATGAGCTGGCGCCGGGAGGCGTTGAAGCTGAGACGCGCCAGGTGCTGACGAATATCCAGCATGTGCTGGAAGCGGCAGGCACCTCCCTGGATCGGGTGGTGAAGACGACCGTCTTCTTGCGCGATATGAACGATTTCTCGAAGATGAACGCCATTTACGCGGAGTTCTTCAATCAGGTTTATCCGGCTCGCACAACCGTGCAGGCGATCGTGCCACGCAACGGCGCGGTTGAGATTGAAGTCATCGCGGCGCTCCCCTAGCTATGCCTGTAGTTTCAGTCGTTGTGCCATGTTACAATGAACAAGACACGATCGGCTTATTATTAGCTGCGATTTATAAGCAGACAGTTCCTCGCACTGAGCTAGAGGTTGTCATTGCGGATGGGATGTCAACGGATGACACCCGGGCTAAAATCACGGAGTTCGTTGGCTCACACCAGGATTTGCTGGTGAGGATCGTGGATAATCCTAAAAAAAACCATCCCCTCCGGACTGAACATTGCAATTGGGGCAGCCGGTGGGGAGTTTATTGTCCGGCTGGATGCACATTCGATCCCCTATCCGGATTATGTCGAACGTTGTGTTGCTGCGCTGAGAGACGGGCTGGGTGATAACGTGGGCGGCGTCTGGGAAATCCAGACCCGGAGGAAATGATCGGATCGCTCGTGTCATTGCTGTGGCAGCCGCGCACCCATTGGGTGTTGGAGATGCCCGTTATCGCCTCGGTGGCGTTCCGCAAGTGGTGGATACGGTGCCATTTGGCGCATTCCGCAAGGATTTGGTCGGGCGTATTGGGTTATACGATGAAACTCTCCTGACAAATGAAGATTATGAGTTTAATGTCCGCATCCGCCAGGCGGGAGGGCAGATCTGGTTTGATCCGCAAATTCGCTCGATCTACTTCTCCAGGGCAAATCTGCGCCAATTATTAACCCAATACTGGCGATACGGATTTTGGAAAGGCAGGATGATCCGCCGCTATCCCCACACACTGCGCTGGCGGCAGTTGCTGCCGCCGTTGTTCATTCTTGGTATACTCAGTCTCGCCATGTTATCCTGGTTTGTCCCGGCGCTGGGGTGGGTTTTAATCACTCTCCTCGGGTTCTATCTCTTGGTTCTGGTAATGGCGGGTATCCGGGCGGCATGGACGAAACACGATGGGCTGCTGGTTTTAGGCTTGCCGCTCGCGATTGGTTGCATGCATTTCGCATGGGGTGGCGCATTTTTGTGGAGTTTTCTTAGGAAGCCGGCTAATCGATGAGTTTGTCTGCAAAACATTATCGCAAGTCAGATCCCTGGAGGCTGAGGATCGGGGAGCGGCGGATTGTATTACTGACCGGCGACCTGATCGCTGCTCTGATTACGCTGGGGGTGGCGCTGTATGTGTGGGGGAGCCGGTTGCGCTTTATTCAATTCGACGTGGAATTCCTGCGGCAGCGGGTCCCAATCTGGTTTTATCTTCTTCCACTGATCTGGGTCATATTGCTGCTGGATCTCTACGATGTTCATCGCGCCGGAAACTGGGGCAGGACGGTGCGCGGCATTATCGGGGCAGCCGCAGTAGCATTCGGGTTGTACCTGGTCTTTTATTTCTTTTACCCGGATTTACTGCCGCGGGTGAGCG
Source organism: uncultured Chloroflexia bacterium (assembly GCA_963702535.1). Taxonomy (GTDB): domain Bacteria; phylum Chloroflexota; class Anaerolineae; order Anaerolineales; family UBA4823; genus CAVPDG01. The sequence goes on from CAVPDG010000011.1 coordinate 193,856, forward strand.
TCGGCTTATATATCATCCTGGTATCTTTACTAACCTTAATCTGGCGCCGGATGTATATCCGCATCTTTGCAGCCCCGCAGTTTATGCGGCGTGTGCTGCTTGTGGGCGGCGGCAAAGGCGGGCAGAACTTATTGAAGATGATCAACGACCTTTGGCCCCCACCGTTTTATCCTTGCCGGGATCATCGACGATGATCCCCAAAAATTGAACACTGAGATTGAGGGGTATAAGGTTTTTGGCAACAGCGAGAACCTGATTTCCATCATCGAAGAGCAGAATATCTCCGATATCATCGTCGCGATTACGGGTCAGATTCAGAGCGGGATGTTTCAATCTTTATTGGAAGCCCAGGAACGTGGTGTGGATATTCTCCGCATGCCTCGCGTCTTTGAAAATCTGGTCGGTCGGGTGCCGATTATGTTATTGGAAGCCGATTGGGTGATCCGCTCCTTTGTAGACGAGGTAAACTCCAACCAATTCTACGAGATGATGAAACGGTTGATGGATATTATGGGTGGATTGGTGGGCATATTCTTCCTGGTGATCCTCTTCCCTTTCATCAGCCTGGCGATTTTCCTGGATGATGGAAGACCCATATTCTATAAACAGGTCCGCACAGGAAGAGGTGGTCAATCTTACGAGATGATCAAGTTCAGGACCATGCGCGTCAATGCTGAAGCGGATGGCATGCCAAAATGGGCGACAGAGTCGGATGAACGGGCTACCAGGGCAGGGCGATTTCTAAGAAAAACCCATATGGATGAGCTGCCACAATTCATCAATGTCTTGCGCGGCGAGATGAGCCTCGTCGGTCCACGGGCTGAGCGTCCCGAGCTGGTGAGCTACTTCCAGCACCAGGTGCCTTTCTACCGGGCGCGCTTGTTAGTGCGACCCGGGATAACCGGGTGGGCGCAAGTCAACTTCGGTTACGCCTCATCCATCGAAGATACGATCATCAAGCTTGAGTATGATTTATACTATATCAAGCACCGCAGCCTGATCCTCGATTTACTGATCTTGTTGCGCACGCCGGCAACCGTCTTCGGGCTGCGGGGTAGATGATATGGCTGAGACACCAGTACCCTTGAGTGAAAAACTGAGGGCAATTTTTTTCAAAGTTCAAGTTGCCGCGTATGCGTAAGAGTTGGGCGCCGAGCCTGCTCTTTATCGGTGATCTGTTCTTGATCGTAGTCGCCGCATTGGGGAGCTTCGCGCTGCGCCTGGAGTTGGGGACGCTCTTTGTCTATTTTCTACCCCAGGCGCTTCGCATGGTTTTGCTTGCTCTGCTGATTAAACCGGTAGTCTTCTACTTTTTCGGGATGTACCGGCGCATGTGGGTTTACGCCAGCGTGCGTGAGGTGCGCCTGATCGCTTTTGCAGTCACAGCAGCCTCAATCCTGCTCTCGATTGCCGTAACGTTGATGCTTTTCTACCAGATCCGCCAGCCGGGATACCTGGGCTTTCCTCGGATGGTTTTAGTGATCGATTGGTTGCTGACATTAATCCTGGTGGGTGGCTTGCGATTTTCTATGCGCGTCCTTGCGGAGAGCCGCACCAGAGTCAACGGGCAAAAAGCGAGCGGCAAGCGCGTCCTTGTGGTGGGGGCTGGTGATGCAGGCGCGCTGGTTGTGCGTGAGCTGCTGAAGAATCCCCAGCTAAAAGTTGTCCCAGTTTGTATGTTGGACGACGATCCTTCGAAGCAGGGTCAGCAAATCTATGGTGTACCCGTTGTCGGTAAATTAAACGATCTGGCGCGCACGGTGGTCATGCGGCGTATCGATGAGGTGATCATCGCCATCCCCAGCGCACCCGGGGCTGTGATCCGGCAGGTAGCGGATGTGTGCCGTTTGAAGGGCGTACCTTTTAGAACGATGCCCGGCATTTATGAGTTAATTGGTGGCAAGGTCAGTGTCCAGCGCTTGCGTGAAGTTGAGATTACCGATCTGCTGCGGAGAGAGCCGGCCAGGATCAACGACGAGCTGATTGGCTCCCAGTTGAGCGGGCGGAGGGTGGTGATCACCGGCGCGGGAGGCTCCATCGGCAGGGAACTATGCCGGCAGGTTGCGCGCTGGGGTCCCTCGGCGCTGGTCTTACTGGGTCACGGTGAGAACAGCATCTATGAGATTTATTACGAGATGAAGGAGGATTATCCCTCGTTAGCGATCTATCCCGTTATTGCCGATATCCGTGATCTGGACCGCCTGAATGTGATCTTCGAGGAGCACCGCCCGCATGGTCGTCTTCCATACTGCAGCCCACAAACACGTGCCTCTCATGGAGGTCAACGTAGAAGATGCTGTGACCAATAATATCCTGGGGACGCGCAATGTGGTTGAGGTGTCGGCAAACTATGAAGTAGAACGGCTGGTGATGATCTCAACCGATAAAGCTATCCGTCCTACGAGTGTATACGGCGCCACGAAGCGGCTGGCGGAGCTGATCGTTCTGGATGCTGCGCAAAGGACCGGGCGGGCTTTCTCTGTTGTCCGCTTCGGCAATGTACTGGGGAGCAGGGGCAGCGTCATCCCAATCTTCAAACGCCAGATCGAGCATGGGGGTCCGGTAACCATTACGCATCCTGATATGGAACGCTATTTCATGACCATCCCGGAAGCGGTGCACCTGGTGCTTCAGGCTTTTACGATGGGGCAGGGGGGAGATGTGTTCGTGCTGAAGATGGGAGAACAGATACGTATTCTCGACCTGGCGGAAGACCTGATCCGTCTCTCGGGCTTGGAGCCTTACCGGGATATTGAGATCGTTTTTACCGGCATACGCCCTGGCGAAAAGCTGAGCGAAGAGCTGTGGGATCAATGGGCTGAATACCAACAAACCTCCCATCCTGATATCCTGATCCTGGAGGATGAGGATATTCTCACGGGCAACGCATTACGCTCAACCGTGAGCGACCTGATCCACATGGCGCGGGAGGGCGACAGCGTAACCATCGCGCGCATCCTGGATGAGCTCATTCCAGGCGCTGCCGTACGCAGCACGCCGCCTCCCGACCTGACCACCATCATCTGAAAGTGGATGATAGACCAGAAAGCCAGCTCGTAGAGCTCCGACAATCAAGAATAGAAGATGGCAGAGCTAAACTATTTTGAATGGGAGTCATTCCTCGCCCGATTCCCTAATGTTCACATCTTGCAGAGCGCTGCCTGGGGAGAATTAAAAGCCGCCTCCGGCTGGGAGGTGCATCGCTTACGGCCGGAGATTCGGGCGCTCAGATCTTATTCCGCCAGATGGCTTATGGGATCAAGTTCGCTTATATCCCCAAGGGTCCGGTTGGTAAGGATTGGGATGATCTCCTGCCGGAAGCTGACCATTTGTGCCGGAAGCTGGGAGCGAGATTCCTAAAGGTCGAGCCGGACGCATGGGAAGAAGACGTTGAGGAGGGCTAGCACGCTTAATCCGCCCGTGGGTTTCCGAAAAAGCGGGCACGCAATCCAGCCGGCGCGGACATTGGTTCTCGACCTCTCGGGGAGCGAGGGCGATATTCTCGGCAAGATGAAGCAGAAAACGCGGTACAACATCCGGCTGGCGATGAAGAAGGGAGTGATCGTTAAACCCTCCGCTGACCTGGACGCCTTTTACCACTTGATGGAAGTAACCTCTCAGCGGGATCGTTTTGGTGTGCACCAGCCTGGCTATTACCGCCAGACTTACGAGTTGTTCCACCCCAAAGGGCAATGCGAGTTGCTCATCGCCGAGTTTGATGGCGAGCCAGTCGCGGCGTTGATGGTGCTGGCATTGGGGAGGCGCGCGTGGTATTTCTATGGAGCATCTTCGGACGCACACCGTGAGCTGATGCCTACCTATTTGATCCAGTGGGAGGCGATACGCTGGGCTCGCTCCATGGGCTGTGAGCAATACGATCTGTGGGGTGTGCCGGACCATGACCTGGACTTCTTGGAAGCCAACTTCCAGGAAAGATCAGACGGCTTGTGGGGAGTGTATCGTTTTAAACGCGGTTTCGGCGGTAAGCTGCTGCGCGCGGCGGGTCCCTGGGATCGCGTCTACTCTCCGCTTGTCTATTCCCTGTATTCGCTTTGGTCGAGGAGGATTGCCGGCTCACGGTGATCTGATTGCCAATCTATGGATGCACTCACCTGGAACCTGCTTATTTCGCAATTACCGGTCCCCCATGTATTTCAAACCCGGGAGTGGGGCGAGGTTAAAGCGCATTTTGGCTGGCAACCCTGCTATCTGCTGTGGGTAGAAATGCCGGGCGGGCAAGTTGAGCTCGTTACGCAGCTGCCCGGAGGTGGAGCAACCCTGCGCGCTGCGGCGCTCATCCTGAAAAGAACCGTTGGAATCCGGGGATTGTCCACCGGTTTATCGATGCTGTATATTCCAAAAGGACCGCTGCTGTACGATTGGGGAGATGCTGCTCTCCGCCGGCGTGTCCTCGAGGATATTGTCGCTGTGGCAAAACGAGAGCGCGCCATATTTATCAAGATCGACCCGGACGTGCCCATTGCCACGGGTATCCCGGGCAGTGACGAGGAAGTCAATGATCTTCGCGGGGAGGCGGTGCTGCAAGATCTTAAGGCTCAAGGATGGCTTTATTCTGGCGAGCAAATTCAGTTCGCAAACACCGTTTTGATTGACCTGGCGCAGGATGAAGAGCAGCTTTTAGCCGGGATGAAGGCAAAAACACGCTATAACATCCGCCTGGCAGAGCGTAAGGGCGTCGAAATCCGGCAAGGCGGCATGGCTGACCTTGATCTGCTGTATAGGCTCTATGCGGAAACGTCAGTCAGAGACGGGTTTGTCATCCGTTCTCTGGATTACTATCGGACCTTATGGTCTACCTTTTTAAAGGCTGGCATGGTAAGAATATTGATTGCAGAAGTGGAGGGGGAAGCCATCGCTGCACTGGTCCTTTTTCTGTTCCAAAAGAAAGCCTGGTTTTTATATGGCATGTCCCGGGACGTCCACCGTGAGAAGATGCCCAATTACTTGCTACAATGGGAAGCGATCCGCCAGTGTAAGTTAGCAGGTTGCCTGGTGTACGATCTCTGGGGGGCGCCATATCACTTCGAAGAGACGGATCCCTTATGGGGAGTTTATCGTTTCAAAGAAGGGCTGGGTGGACAGGTTGTGCGGCACATCGGCGCCTGGGATCTGCCGGTGCAGCAGAAAATGTATCGCTTGTACACACAGGTTTTGCCCAAGATACTGGATGGGATGCGCAGGCGCGGCGTTGCCAGTACCCAACAACAGCCTCTCCGAGCGCGCTTAGCAAGGGAATGGAGTCATTGCCTCATGAAAAATTTGCCACGTGTACCCATTGCTCAACTGCCAACCCCGGTTGAATTTCTACCGAGTCTGACCCGAATGTGCGGTGGTGTAAAAATCTTCGTGAAACGAGATGACCAGACGGGTCTGGCGCTGGGGGGGAACAAAGCGCGCAAGCTCGAATACCTGATGGGAGAGGCAATCGCTCGCGGGGCGGACATGGTCATCACGGCAGGCGCTGTCCAATCTAACCATTGCCGCCAGACGGCAGCAGCCGCGGCGCGCTGTCACCTGGAATGTGAGTTAGTTCTTTTAGGGAGTGAACCGGACCAACGCACGGGTAACCTGCTGCTAGATGGCTTGTTGGGGGCAGAGCTGCGCTGGACGCGGAAAGAATCCCGGGATGCGGAGCTTCAAAATGCTTTTCAGCAAGCCAGCGCCCGTGGTAAGAAGCCATACCTGATCCCTTACGGCGGTTCGAATCCGGTCGGCGCGACCGGATATGTCTACGCTATGGCTGAGCTGGTTTCGCAGTGGGATGAAAAGCGCATGGAAAATCCCCTACCCGATTGGATCATCCTGCCCTCCGGCTCGGGCGGTACGCAGGCGGGCATGGTGCTGGGGGCGAGAAAATTCCGGTTTCCGGGACGGATCCTGGGGATCAGCGTAGATGAACCTGCAGATTCGTTTGCGCCGCGTATCGTCCGGCTGGTAAATGAGACAGCCGGTTTGCTGGGCATTGATGCACAGGGCTGTGAGACCGATGTACTGGTCAGCTCGGATTATCTGGGCAAGGGTTACGGAGTGGTCGGTTCTGCTGAGGTGGAAGCGATCCAGATGTTCGCCCGCTCCGAAGGGCTGCTCCTCGATCCTGTGTACACGGGTCGCGCCGCAGCGGGAATGATCGATTTGATCCGCAAGCAGACGATCACGCCTCATGAGAGCGTGCTATTCTGGCACACAGGCGGCGCGCCTGCGCTGTTTGCCAGCCAATATAACGATGCGTTAAATCCTCTTTGAGCTTATCTCAAGCCAAGCACTTCATAAACCAGCACCGGTTTGCTTTTGCCCTTCAACTGGATTGCACCAGCCGGTCTCGCATTCACTTGCCTGGCGACCTGGGCATACGCCTCGCTGCTGATCAAGATCTGATTGGCGAGGGCGTTCTCCTGGATGCGTTTTGCTGTGTTCACGCTGTCGCCAATGGCAGTAAATGCATTACTGCGCTCGAGACGCTCAGCCTGAGCTCTCAAGGCGGCAAGCTCACTGGTGAGCTGTTTGAAGTCATCCAGCATATGGGCGGGGACGGTTATACTGGTCTTCTTATAATTAGCGAGCGTTTGCTCTGAGAGTAGATCCAGGCGTGTGATCTGTTGGTCAATCCGGTCAGCAAGCGAGAGCCTGGCATTTGCATTCATGGAGTAATCCGGGGTCTAATAGAGGATTGTGCTGTTGCATCAGCCATACCCCAGATTATACAGGTTAACCGGATCGTATTTACTCGCGACTGAGTAAGCTTTGGAACCACGCCCTAAAAGAAAGGCGGCGGATGGTCTTCGCAGCCCTGGCAGCAGATGAGATATCCGGATGGTAATTCTGGCTGTACGTTGAGCGCTGGTATTCGGACAGGAGAAGCTCAGCAGGGCTTTCAGCCATTGGGATCTCTACCTTGAGGTGCTCGGTGCGCTGCCGGGGCGTATCCGATGGCTTGGGTCTCAGACCGAGCCGGTTCAGCGCCAGGTTGATTTCCAGGTAAGACCTGGCGATGGGCGACAATGCTGCCCGATGCGCCATGCGTCCGATCACAGCCGGCGGGCGAATACCCATGCGCCGGAAGCTTTGCTCCAGAACGATCGATAGCGGTGGGATGCGTTCCACCCATTTCTTGCGGCGGACCAACGGGAGCAGCAACAGGATCAGGAGGATCAGCAGACCAGCGGTGGCTGATAGGAGCATTATCCCCGTGAGATTCCGGCTGGCAGCCGCAGCAGCAGTGGATGCTGGGTCCGGGCGGTTGAGGTCTGGGGTGACAAGAGGCTGGGGTAAATCGAGGTTCTCGGGACTCGTAGGAGATGGGTTATCGAGCTCTTCGCCCGGTGGGCGGAGGATGTCGGGCTGGATTACCGTTGGCTCAAACTCGACCCAACCCAGGTTGGGGAAATAGACTTCAGGCCAGGCATGCGCATCCAACTCCCGAACCGAGTAGGAGCTGGTGCCTTCGTTGAGCTCTCCTTGCGCATATCCAAAGCCAATGCGCGCCGGGATGCCGATCGATCTCAGTAAGATGACCTGGCTGGTGGCGTAATAATTACAAAAGCCTTTTTGAAGATCGAACAAGAACCAATCGATAGGTTCCTGGAAGGTAGGGAGTGGCTCGGTAATCGTCTCGGCATACTGGATGGTATTGCGCAGATATTCCGTTATTGCCAGGGTCTTTTCATAAGGGGTTTCCAAACCCGCGGTGAGTTCTTCGGCTAGTCTGCCTGGTACGGGGCGTGATATTTTCCGGGAGCTGGAGGTAGCGCTCGGTGATCCAAGCGGGGTAATCGCTGCCCGCCTGGCGCAGGGATGCCACGGTCAACCGGCTGAGCTTAGAGCGGGTCGTATACGTCTCTCCCGCCCGCAGAGAGGGTGTAGCCCTGAAGTGGGAAAGATCGATGCTGCCATCGGCGCTTCTGGCGAACTCAGCCCGCCCCGGACGGCTTACCCAAATCGGTTGGTTGACAGTGAAAATACTGGCTAGAGGACTGGCAGTGGTGAAGTTAAATGAGTAAAAACCAGGTAAATGACCCTGATATTCTGGCATCTGTAGCTCGGACTGCTCCGGGTCAAATGACTCGGTTGTATCCAACGTAGAGCTCCACTGCCCGTCCTGATATTCATCATAAACCCGACCGCGCCAGTAAAAGCGGACGCCTTCCGGGACGTTTTCAGGGGTGATAACGGTGAACACCTGGGAGTCAGAATGTAGCGTGCCCCTGCCAAGCGAAGCGGTAGCGCCATAGAATTCGGATGGCATGCCGGTAGAAGAGCGCAGGGATGAAAACGCATTATCCAGCGTGTTACGAACGTCATGTAATGGTTGTTTTAAGCGCTGCCAGGCTTGTTGTGCTGCGGGGATATTCTGTGCCAGGGCGGGAGCTGCCCAGGCGAGCATGACAAGACCGATCCCGGCGATGACAGCGAAGCGAATCAGGTCCAAGCCGAAATACGGGGGCATATAGGTCTTTGTCTGCGCCCAGCGCGCCTGGTTGTGTAAATATACCGTGCGGGCGACGAGGAGCAACGCAAAGAAGAGGTAAGCCACCAAATACCAGATACGGTTTGAGTAGAATGTATCGTAGGTGTGGATAAGGACAATGGCAATACCCGTTGGCAAAATGGATGTCCAGGGGTTGGCATAGCGGGCGAGGTGATACCCGGCATGCGAGCCTAAAATCCAGAACAAAGCAGCCATCAGCACAAGAAAGAGCAAATTATCTGGAACTGCGCGGCGTTGCACCAGGTGCGAGATGATGACCTGAAGACGTCCAGCCAGACTGATGAGGCGCTCCTGCCACTCAACGCCTTCTCCTAACGTCAGACCGATACGCCAGGAGATCACGAATAAGCCATACACCAGGGCGAAGATAAACGCCCAGCGCGGCGAGAACCTGCTTAGACCGAGCGCTATCCCGGCAACCAACCCGAGGTAAGCAATGCTGCGCGTGATCGGCAGGTCTTCCGTCCAATCCGTTGCAATCAGGCGGGTAAACGCAATGGTCAGGATGATAAATAGCAGGAAGAGAGCGGGGAGATCCCACCATCTGTTTTCAGACGATTGGAGCTTTCTTGATTGTCATACTATTGATACTCATCAACCCTCTGGAACGGTTCAGTTTTGTGTGAATCTCAACCATCGAAGTGTATGCTCAAGTCAGGATGGTACACAACTCGGTATTAGAGATAGGATAATCGTGCAAGATAAGTTGGAGATTGGATAAGAATTAAAGTTGTATAAAGTGGGTATCTTATGGTAAAATTTTTGCCGATCCGATTTGTACCACAAATCACATGGTAGTTTGCCTTCGTTGAACTGATCAGGAGTAGCTATGCACAACGAGTGGTTATTTATTGCTGTTTTCTTTGTGATTGCCCCTCTATTACCTGCCGCTGCATTAGTTATCCCTCGCATACTGGCGCCCCGCAAACCGAATCCCCTGAAGTCCCAAACCTACGAGTGTGGAATTGAAACGGTAGGGAATACATGGGTTCAATTTCGTGTCCAATACTACATTTTTGCACTGGTCTTTTTGATCTTCGATGTGGAGACCGTATTTCTCTATCCTTGGGCTGCTGCATTCGACCAGCTTGTCCTCTTCGGGGTGCTTGAAGGTGTGCTATTCATCCTGATCCTGGTAGCCGGTTTGGTATATGCCTGGCGCAAGGGTGTGCTGGAGTGGGCTTGATTGGTATGGATACTTCTATAAAAAGGCTGATGGATTAATCCTCAGCCTTTTCTGTGTTTCTTGAGCGGCTCGTATTTGACTCAGTGTATCAAGGAGTGCATGCATGGCAGATCCTATTAATGCAATCCGAGTGTGGCTGGAGGGGTTGCTCCTGGGTTGGGGGCTGCCCGTCGGTCTAGTCTCGGTGATCCTGGCTGCAATCGGGGTTGTCGTCCTGTGCGTCTTCGTATTGCTTGTCGATATCTTTCTGGTGTGGGTTGAGCGCAAGGTCGTTGCACGCTTCCAGGACCGGCTGGGTCCGAACCGGTTGGGTCCATTCGGCCTCATCCAGCCCATTGCAGACGTCATCAAGCTGCTGATCAAAGAAGATATCTTCCCGCGTGGCGGTGACAAGATCGTCTATAACCTGGCTCCGATCATGGCGCTGGCAACCGTGCTGCTCCTTTGGGCGGTTGTTCCGATTGCTTCCTCGGTCTATGGTACCAATTTGAGCGTTGGCGTGCTCTACATCGTGGCAATCGGCGCCATCAGCACCTTAGGTATCATCATGGCGGGGTGGTCTTCGAATAATAAGTATGCCTTGCTGGGCGCATTTCGGACCGTCGCACAGATGGTTTCCTATGAAGTCCCCATGGTTATTGCCATGCTCATCCCCGTGATCCTGGCTCATTCGATGAGCCTGGTTGACATTGTGCAAGCGCAAAAAGTCTGGTTTGTGGGGATGGCGCCGGTTGCAGCGTTGATCGTGTTCCTCACTTCTATTGCCGAGCTGGGTCGGGCGCCCTTCGACTTGACGGAAGCTGAATCTGAGATCGTCGCCGGCTTCCACATCGAGTATACGGGTATGAAGTTCGGTCTTTTCTACGCCGGCGAGCTGCTGCATGCCCTGACCATCGGCGGAATTGTCTCCACGCTCTTCCTTGGCGGGTGGAGAGGTCCCGGTGCAGAAACCTACCCCATTCTGGGCGTGTTCTATTTCTTTATAAAAGCATTTTTCCTGTACTGGGTCATTATGTGGATCAAGTATTCATTGCCTCGCATTCGTATCGACCAGATGCTGAACTTCAATTGGAAGTTCCTGACGCCGCTATCCATTGCGGTATTGATCGTTACCGCTATCTTGGATAAGGTGCTCCCCCGGACAAACCTGTGGGTGTACTCCATTGGCATGCTGGTTGCGAATATCATTATCATCTGGATCACCTTGAGCATCCTTCGCTCCCGGGCGCATACCGAGCGCAAGCGGGTAGCCGAATACACACCGATCGCTACACCCGAGAAGGCTGCTGGCTCAACGCAGCAATCCGTGCCTACGTCAACAACTTCTTGATGCTGGAGTAAGTCGATGACGCCAATTCAACTCATTTTCATAATCCTGGCTGCTGTCACTCTGAGCGCAGCTTTCATGGTGGTTACGTCTCGGAACCTGGTGCACTCCGCCCTGTGGCTGATTGTCACGTTATTTGGGGTGGCGTGCTTTTTCGTAATCCTTAACGCCGGGTTCCTGGCAATTGCGCAAGTGGTGATCTACATTGGAGCGATTGCCATCCTGATAATTTTTGCAGCGATGCTGACGCGCCGGGTGGCGCAGGACAGCGGTCCGCAAGTCAACGCGAACTGGATCTGGGCAGCGCTGATCGCCGTCGTCTTATTTGGCGGGCTGGTATGGTTGAATAGCCTGTGGTCAGGGTTTAGAACGCCGTTGCCGGAGCTTAATCCTGGTATGGATACCCTGCGCATGCTCGGGCAGGCGCTGGTTTCGCCCAACGCTTACGCAATCCCCTTCGAAGTTGCATCCGTATTGCTCTTAGCCGCACTGATCGGGGCGATCATTGTGGCGTGGGATAAGCGGTTGAGGTAGGAGGCAAAATGATTCCCCTTTCCTGGTATCTATTGCTCTCTGCGGCATTATTCTGTATTGGCTTGTTTGGCGTATTGGCTCGCAAGAATGCCGTAGCAATCTTAATGGGTGTCGAGTTGATGCTTAACGCCGTCAACATCAACCTGGTAGCTTTCTGGCGTTATCGCACTCCGGAGATGATCAGCGGGCAGGCGTTTGCCGTGATCGTGTTTGCGGTAGCGGCGGCTGAAGTAGCAGTCGGTCTGGCATTGATCATTTCAATTTACAGGCGCCGTAATACGGTTGTGGCTGAAGATATCAGCTTGTTGAAATTCTAACCCGAGGAATCATGCTGCATTTCGTGGTTAACGAGCGAGGAGTTTTATGACAATAGAGACGCTTATCTGGCTCATACCTTTGCCGCCTCTGCTTGCCTTTTTTCTCATCGTCCTGTTTACGAACCGGAGTAAAGGGTTAAGCATCTTTATCGCTGTGGGGGCGGCATTTTTATCCTGGGCAATGAGTATGGTGGTCTTTGCCAACGCGGCAGCCACGGAACACCTGGGGCTACACCCATTCACCGCATCGATCCCCTGGATGCCGACAGGCGATACCTGGTTCAGGATCGGTGTTCAAATTGATCCTCTCTCTGCTGTGACCTTGTTCTTTGTGGCTTGGACCGTGCTGATGATCTTTATCTACAGCGTTGGCTATCATAACTATCGCCAACCCAAGGGGGACCACGACCGCCCGGGTTTGCCTCCGCACGGAGCCACCCTGACGGACGTCCACGGGCACAGCCACAAGGTGCCTTCGGTCGAACCGATGTTCTCGCGCTTCTTTGCTTTTATCGGTTTGTTCGCCTTTGGAATGTATTTATTGGTAGTATCGGATAACCTGCTGACGCTCTTTATCGGTTGGGAGATCATGGGCTTGTGCTCATACTTGCTCATCGGCTTCTGGTATGGGAAACCATCGGCGCGCGCTGCCATGATCAAGGCTTTCCTAACCACACGCGTCGGGCGATGTCTTCATGTTGTTGGGGATTGCCTACCTCTATGCGGCAACCGGTACCCTGAACTATCGCGATATATTTTTCAACGAAGAGACAATGCACATGCTGTCGACCACAGCCAGTGGTTTCTTTGGGCTCTCGGCAGCCGGGTTGATCAGCTTGTTGCTCTTTATCGGGGCAGTCGGTAAGTCAGCGCAATGGCCCTTGCACGTGTGGTTACCGGATGCTATGGAAGGTCCCACGCCTGTTTCAGCCATGATCCATGCGGCTACCATGGTGTCAGCAGGTGTTTATATGACCATCCGGATTTTCCCGCTCATCGTTGCCGGGGTTGAGCATGGTCAATCCACACCGACAATGGTGATCATCACTTTCATCGGGACTTTCACCGCCATATTTGCTGCTACGATCGCGATTGCCCAAAAGGATATCAAGCGCGTCCTGGCGTATTCCACCATCTCGCAACTGGGATTCATGTTTGCAGCAATCGGCATCGGCGCCTACGTTGCGGCGGTGTTCCACCTGGTAATGCACGCGTTCTTCAAAGCCCTCTTATTCCTCGGCTCAGGCTCGGTCATCCACGGCATGGAGCACGGCATTTTGCATACCGGGAAGCACACCGATCCCCAGGATATGTTCAATATGGGCGGTTTGCGTAAGAAGATGCCAATCACCTTCTGGACATTCCTGATCGGCGGACTGGCATTATCGGGCTTTCCGCTGGTCACAGCTGGTTTCTGGTCTAAAGACCTGATCCTGGCGGAGGCTTTCGGTATGTCGAATTGGGGTGTTCTGATTACATTATCGCTGGCAGCATTATTGACGGCGTTTTATACAATGCGCCAGATCACCCTGACGTTCCTGGGCGAGCCACGCACAGAGGCGGCGGGTCACGCCGTTGAATCGAAATGGACGATGACCGCTCCACTGGTCGTTTTGGCGCTCTTTTCAATCGCTGCGGGTTGGTCTGGCATTGAAGATGGCTTCCCATTGTTAGGAGGCAGGGTACCCAACTGGATGCATACTTTTGCAGGTGGGACGCTGCTAGAAGAACCGGAGAAGCTGAAATTCAGCATCATCCCGCTGCTCATCTCGCTTTCGGTTGCCCTGGGTGGATTACTGATCGGTTGGCTGGTTTATCGCAAATACCGGGCTGGTGCGCCTGACCCGCTGGAGCGGGCTTTAGGACCGGTATACAAGGTGCTGCAGAACAAGTATTACTTTGATGAGCTTTATAATTGGGCGTTCGTGAGACCATCCGATCTGGCTTGCCGATACGTTCGTCTCTATCTGGATGGACCGCAAGGTGATCGATGGGTTCTTGCATTGGTTTGCTTCCCTTACCCCGCTGATCGGGACTTTCTTGCGCACCTACATTGACAAGCTGATCGTCAATGGATTTGGGGATGTTGTCGGTGAGGGTACCGAAGCGGGTGGGCCGGTCGGCCCGGGTCATTCAGACCGGGCATATTCAGCAATACATGGTCAGCGCCCTGGTTACTGTGGCAGTACTCAGTGCAATTTTCTACTACCTGCTTGTTCTGATGCCCTAGCAGGCTTAGGGCAGCGAGGAGCAACTATGGAATTCGTGATCAATAACTTGCTGACGTTTATCTTGTTTACGCCGATTCTGGCTGCCCTGGTCATCTTTTTGATACCGCGCGATCAGGAGAGCTTAATCCGATGGGGTGCGTTCATCTTGAGTATCATCCCGCTGGTATTTACCCTGATCCTGTGGTTCAACTTCCAGCCTAACCGGCCAGGTTTCCAGTTCCAGCAGGAAGCCATCTGGTATGAGCCCATCCAATCTTCTTACCATGTTGGCGTGGATGGCATCTCATTGACCATGGTTTTATTGACGACCTTGCTGACCCCGCTTTGCTTGCTGGCGTCATTCAGCGTCAAAGATAATATCAAAACATACGTGATCTTATTCTTCTTGCTCGAGATGGGGATGCTGGGCGTGTTCTTATCGCTCGATCTGCTCCTGTTCTTCGTGTTCTGGGAGTTCGGGTTGGTGCCGATGTACTTCCTGATCAACCAGTGGGGGAGCGAAAAGGGCGAACGGGAGATATGGGGAGGGCGGAAAATCCCTGCCCGTACCTATGCTTCATTCAAGTTCATGATCTATACGATGGCTGGCTCTTTGGGATTATTGCTGGCAATCCAGATGATCGGGGTGGTGGCGGGCACATTTGACCTGCCTGAGCTATATCTGCGCTGGAATTCACTCACCGGCACGTTATTCGGGCTGCCGATCACGACTGTCAAAGCGATCGCTTTCTGGGCGTTCGCGATTGCGTTCGCCATCAAAGTACCGGTATGGCCCTTCCATACCTGGCTGCCGGACGCGCACACCGAAGCGCCTACAGCCGGCTCGATGATCCTGGCAGGTGTTTTGTTGAAGCTGGGCGCCTATGGTTTCCTGCGGCTGGTGCTCCCTCTGTATCCTCAGGAAGCCAAGTATTATGCTGGGGCGCTGGGTTTGCTGGCAGTGCTCTCCATCATCCTCGGCGCTTACGCTTCTTACGGGCAGACCGATTTCAAGCGCCTGGTAGCCTACTCTTCGGTGAATCACATGGGCTTTGTAGTGCTAGGCATTGCGGCTGCAGCGTTCGCGGGGGATAGCCTGAACAGTACACTTGCCATTAACGGGGCTGTGTTGCAGATGTTCAACCATGGCTTATCTGCAGCCGGCATGTTCTTCCTGGTTGGGGTGATCTACGAGCGTACGCATACCCGGAATTTGAACGAGTATGGCGGATTATTTCCGCTGATACCGGTATACGGCGGCATCTTGATCTTCACCTCGATGGGCTCATTAGGCTTGCCTGGCTTGGGAGGCTTCATCTCGGAATTCCTGGTCGTGCGGGGGACCTGGCCCATCTTCACGTTCTACACCGTTCTGGCGATGCTTGGGCTCTTTTTCACCGGCGCTTATATCCTAAAGGGACTGAAAATGGTTTTACACGGTCCAATGAACGAGAAGTGGGCGGGTCACCTGAGCGAGATCAATGTTCGGGAGATCTTCGTGATCACGCCATTGATGATCCTGATGCTGCTAACCGGTATCTGGCCCGCCTGGATACTCTATGTAATCAACCGGGCCGCAGCTGCGCTCTTCTAATTTTCCGGATTGAGATGCTGATCTTATCGTTCACAAACTGAGGTGAACAATGCAATTTCCAATCTTAAGTGTGATCGTTTTTACCCCAATGGTGGCGGCGCTTATCATCTTATTGATACCGCCGACCCGCAAAGCCGAAGTGCGTGTTACCGCGCTGGCAGCCTCGATCTTTGCACTGGCGCTCTCCGCCTGGGTTTATTTTTCCTATGATATCGCGGCTGGAGGGTACCAGTTTGTAGAGAAGTACAGTTGGCTGCCCTGCATTTGGCATCTCCTTCCATGTGGGGCTGGACGGGATGAATGCCCCGCTCGTATTGCTGACCGGTATCGTCATGTTTACGGGAGTTTTGATCTCCTGGGGCATTGATGACCGGCCGCGTGAATTTTTTGCATTCCTGTTCATACTTGCCACCGGTGTGTTCGGCGTCTTTGTCACCCTGGACCTCTTCATGCTGTTCTTCTTCTATGAAATCGCAGTCTTCCCCATGTACTTGCTGATTGCGATCTGGGGTTGGAAAGAGACGCGCGAGTACGCCGCCATGAAGCTGACCCTCTACCTATTCATCGGCTCGGTGATCGCTCTGGTCGGGGCGCTGGCGATGTACTTCACGTCTGGGCAAGGCACATTTGATATGGTCGCACTGGAGCAAGCCGGTTTTTCCACAGCTTTCCAACGCTTGTGGTTCCCCTTTGTCTTCTTCGGCTTCGCTGTGTTGGGCGGTATCTTCCCCTTCCACAACTGGAGCCCGGACGGTCACGTTGCAGCTCCGACGGCGGTGTCGATGTTCCACGCTGGCGTCTTGATGAAATTAGGCGCCTTTGCTGCCTTGCGAGTTGGGATTATGTTATTGCCCGAGGGCGCCAAGTTCTGGATGCCGTGGGTTATTCTGCTCACCCTGGTCAATGTGGTCTATGGAGCCTACATTGCCAGCGTTCAAACCGATTTCAAATATGTCATTGGCTTCTCTTCTGTCTCGCACATGGGGCTTGTGATCATGGGATTTGCCACGCTCTCGCAGTACGGGCTGCTGGGGGCGGGTGTGCAGATGTTCTCTCATGGCGTGATGACGGCTCTTTTCTTCGCTGTCGTCGGCATGGTGTATGACCAGGCGCACACACGCGAGATCCCACGCCTGGGAGGCATTCGGAAGCTGATGCCCTTGGTGACGGTGGCGTTTATTGTGGGTGGTCTGGTCTCTATGGGTATGCCGCTCTTCTCCGGTTTTGTGGCGGAGTTCCCCATCTTCATGGGTGTATGGGAAGCCCAGCCCTGGATCGTGATCGTAGCATCGATCTCCATCGTGATCACGGCATCGTATATTATCCGCATCATCGGTCGGGTTTTCTTTGGGGCGTTGCCAGAGGAATTCCACGGACATATTCACGATGTGACCGTGCTGGACAAAGTCGCTTTAGTATTCTTATCGGCAATCCTGATCGTTGTGGGCGTTTATCCCACGGTTATGGTGCCTTTGGTGGCATCCGGCGTTCAAACCATCTTGCGCCTGTTGGGAGGTGCATAAGTGTCTGTTGGAAGCATTACTCTACCAATGATACAGGCAATCCTACCAGAAATCCTCATCCTGATCCTGGGGCTGCTGGTATTAGCGGTTGACCTGGTGCTCCCGGAGAAGCGCCGCGGCGTGCTGGGGTGGATGACTGCCGGGGGCTTGGCGTTGATCATCGGTGTCGTAATTTTATTTGGCAGACCGGGACCAGAACCCGAGCTGGTTTGGGGAGGCATGTTACGCCTGGACTGGCTTGGATTCACTTTCTCGGTTCTTTTCCTTTTCGCTGCGATGATCACCGCATTACTCTCTGTGGATATGCCGGAAATTGGGCGCAGGGGCGAGTATTATTTTTTGATGCTGGTCTCAATGATGGGTATGTGCCTGATGGCTTCATCCGCGGATCTGATCATGCTCTACCTGGCGATCGAAACCACCTCCATCCCGCTGTATATCCTGGCAGGATTTCTCACAAAGGATGACAAGTCTACTGAATCTGGCTTCAAATATTTGCTATTTGGGGCGATGACTTCGGCGATCATGCTGTACGGTTTCAGCCTGCTCTACGGCTATGCCGGCACCACCAATATTTACGAGATCGCTGCCGGTGTCCAGGCGGATCAATTGCCTGCTGCTACCCTGTATGGGAGCTTCTTGCTGGTGCTGGTGGGGTTTGGGTTCAAGATCTCTGTCGTGCCGCTCCATTTCTGGGCTCCGGATGTGTATGAAGGCTCGCCCACGCCCATTGCTGGTTTCCTTTCTACCGCCTCAAAAGCTGCGGGATTTGCCGTACTGCTGCGATTCCTGCTGGCTGTGTACCCTTCGTTTACCCCGCAGTGGAGCATGTTCATTGCGGTTTTGGCGGTCATTACGATGACCCTGGGTAACTTGCTGGCGCTGGCGCAGAAAAACATGAAACGCCTGCTGGCGTACTCGTCGATTGCCCATGCCGGATATATCCTGATCGGATTGGTAGCGGTAACTGAGCTGGGGATGACCAGCGTGATTTTCTACCTGATCGCCTATTTATTTACGAACCTGGCAGCGTTCGGCGTCGTTGCTGCTTATGGAAGACTGGTAGGCTCCGATGAGATTGCAGCCTATGCCGGATTGAGCCGGCGCAGTCCGGGCCTGGCTTTGATCCTGATGATCTCATTCCTCTCATTGGCTGGCATGCCGCCCTTCGCCGGGTTTATCGTGAAATTCGGTGTTTTTGCAGCGGCTGTCGATTCTGGCATGATCTGGCTGGCGGTGATCGGCGTGCTGAACTCGATCATCGGGCTCTACTACTATTTGACGGTCTTGAAAGTGGTGTACCTCTACCGCTCGGAAGACGAAGAAAAGCCATTGCCGATGACTCGTTCGCTGGCGCTGGCTTTGGGCGTACTGACAGCCGGTGTGATTGTGATGGGTGTCATCTTCGGACCGCTCTTTGCAATCTCCAGTCGCGCGGCTGCGGCAATCTTTTAGATTGGCGCAATAAATCTGCTTGTGATAAAATTCTCGGCGTCATGATCCCGAATGATCGCCCACCTGATAAGGGCAACTGGTCGGCTGCATTCAATGCAAAGGCTTTGACTGTTGGCGGTGAGGTTGGGTGCCTGACCCTGATCATCGTGATCCTGGCTGTGTTTGGTGGGATCTGGCTGGATCGTATCCTGGGGACAAAGCCCCTATTTACAATTTCCCTGGTGCTGGTTTCGGCGCCGCTATCGTTGGTTCTCACATATTGGATCGCCAGGCGCGCAGTGAAGGATATTCATCCCGGCTCTGCGGCGCAACCGAAGCCTGAACAATCGCAAAGAGGAGAAGACCGGTGAGTGAAGTAACGAAAAAGAAGCGTGTTCCGGTGAAAAGATGGATCATCCTTGCGTTGATCGCTGCTGGTATTTACTGCGCATACATTGGACCGTCGATATTAAAACCGGTGAGTCCAACCGTAGTATTACCGGCTGAGCCCATTTGGCCCGGTATCTGGCTAACCAACACGATGCTGGCGACGATCATCGCCGACATCCTGCTCGTGCTACTCGCCATCGGCGCGTACCGGTTCAGCAAGAGCGGTAACCTGGTTCCGAAGGGCATGTACAATGCTTTTGAAGCCATCGTGGAATATCTTTGGAATTCCGTCGAAGGGGCTACCGGGAAATGGGCGCGCAAGATTATCCCCCTGGTTGGGACGATATTCCTGCTGATCTTTGTCGCCAACATGATCAAGATGGTCCCTGGCTTCGAGAGCATTGGATATCTCGAGAAGCCGCATAAATCGAGCATTGCCTGGGGTACCGTCAAGCTGTTCTCGATCGGCAGCCTGCCGGTATATGCGCTCAACCCGGCGGAGAAAATTGTGTATCGTCATGCCGAGTTGAGGAGGAAGGAGCGGCCTCCGAAGAACATGCTGAGGAGGGCCATGAACTGTGCGAAGGAATGCCAGGTGATCCCCTTCTTGCGCGGCTCTGCCACGGATCTCAACTTCCCGCTTGCGCTGGCGGTCATTGCCGTATTGATGACGCAGGTCTTCGGCGTATGGGCTGTGGGACCGGGATATTTCTCCAAATTCCTCCCGCTGGGCAAACTCGTGGGGGGTGGTATCTTCGGGATTATCGATTTTGGGGTCGGCTTCTTAGAGCTCATTCTCGAGTTTGCGAAGATCCTCTCTTTCAGCTTCCGGTTGTTTGGCAATATCTTCGCCGGAGTTTTATTGCTCTCCATTGTTGGCGCATTACTACCGGTCGTCATTCCCCCTGGGCTTTACCTGTTTGAGGTGTTCTTCGGTACCATCCAGGCGTACGTGTTCTTCCTGCTGGCGACAATGTTCATCAGCATGGCGCTGGTGAGCCACCATGGCGGCGAAGAATCCCATTAAAACGAATATTGGCAAACTCAGGTTTAGACACAATCATCATCTAAAGAGGAGAAACAGAAATGAATGATCCAGTCGCGTTTGTGGCAGCGTTCAAGGTACTCGGAGCTGGTCTGGCTATGTTGGGCGCCATCGGCGCAGGTATTGGTGTAGGTATCGCGGCTTCTGGTGGTGTGCAGGCAATGGGACGTAATCCTGACGCCGCTCCCATTATCCAGACGAACATGATCCTTGGCATGGCATTTGCAGAGGCGGTAGCAATTTATGCATTGGCTGTAGCGTTGATTATCATCTTCGCTGCCTGATTCAGGAAACTTAATAAGGAGCTGAACCGCTTATGGCTGCACTTGGTATCAACCTAGGATATTTCCTCTTCCAGGTATTCAATTTTTGCATTGTGCTTGTCTTGCTCTATGCCTGGGCTTACAAACCAATCCTGAAGATGCTGGAAAATCGCAAGCAAAAAATTGCCCAGGGCTTAGAGGATGCACGTATTGCATCTGAGGCGCGCGCCAATGCTGAAGAAGAAGCCCGGCAGATCATAGCCAAAGCCCAGGCTGAGGCGAACCAGAAAGTGCGCGAGGCTACCGATCGCGCCGATCTTGCCGCGCGTGATGTCCTGGCTAAAGCAGAAGTGGATGCTGCCAAGATCCGCGACGACGCGCGCGCCGAAATCGCTCAGGACCGAGACCGGGTGCTGGCAGATGTGCGTGGTCAGATCGCAGCGTTATCGATGGCTGCCGCGCAACGGTTGATCGGTGATGCGATGGATGAAAAACGCCAGCGTGCTTTGATCGATGAGTTCTTCTCGGGTGTAAAAGCGGGCAAGGTTGTGGTACTGGAGAGTTCCGCCCTCGCCGGAGCCTCGGCAGAGATCACCAGCGCATTGCCTCTCACTCCTGACGAGCAAGAAACCGTCAAGCGCGATATCCTCTCGAAAGTCGGCAGCCAGGCTACGGTAACATTCCGGGTTGATCCGGCAATCCTGGGCGGACTGGTTGTCCGGGTTGGGGATAAAGTATTGGATGGCTCTGTTTCCGGTCAGCTTGAGGCGATGCGCCAGAATCTTCGCTAGAAACCTACGCACCGGATCTCAGCTTTCATTTTGCGCTTACCTGCCATGCAATATCCCGGCGCGCTCGGGGTGTTGCATGGTGTTTTTTTGAGGTTTTTGGTGAATGACTTTGTTATTGTCTGATCTTGTCACGGTATTAAGCGAGGATTTGATCGAGTTCAAGCTCGGCGGTGACCTGGGTGCTTCGGATGCAGGCTCGCGAGCGTGTGACGGGTCTGGTGTTCGATTCCAGGCAGGTTCGTCCTGGTGAATCTCTTCGTGGCTTTTCGCGGCGGAAGCACGGATGGACACACATTCATTCCGGATGCAATAAGGCGCGGCGCAGCAGGCGTGGTGGGTGAGATCGGCATCGACCTGCTAGCAGTTCCATATTTGCAGGTGCGGGATAGTCGCCTGGCGCTGGCGAAGTTATCTGCAGCGTTCTACGGTTACCCATCCAGAAAAATGAAGGTGTTGGGAGTCACGGGTACCGACGGCAAGACGACCACATCCACCCTGATCTATCAGATTCTGAGAGCTGCCGGCTTTGCTACGGGGTTGATCTCGACCGTGAGCGCTTTAATCGGCGATCAGGAGCTCGACACCGGTTTTCATGTGACTACGCCTGAAGCCACCGAAATCCAGGAATACCTGGCGAAGATGGCGGCGCAAGGGACGACGCATGTCGTGGTTGAGGCTACCTCTCACGGATTGGCGCAACATCGCGTATCTGCCTGCGAATTCGATATTGGCGTAGTGACGAATATCACGCACGAGCACCTGGATTATCACGGCAGCTACCAGGCATATCGGGCGGCAAAGGGCAGGTTATTCGAGCTGATGGCGCGTACGCCACCCAAGCCGGGTATCTCCCAACACCTTGCGGTGATCAACCGCGATGATGCCTCTTACGAATTTTTGAACGGTCTGATCAAAGATATCAATACCGCATCTGCTCAAAAAATCCAAACCTTCACCTATGGCTTCGCTACTGAAGCAGCGTGTAGGGCTGAAGAGATCAAGATCGCTGCTGAGGGGTTAAAATTTCAGGCTCGGATTGATGGCAGGACATTCCCGATTAACACCAGATTGAGTGGTAGGTACAATGTCTCCAACTGCCTGGCGGCAATTACGGCAACCTATGCAGGCTTGGGAATCGCAGTTGAGGCAATCCAGACCGGCATCGCCTCCATCGAGGGCATTCCGGGGCGGATGGAATGGATCAATTTAGGTCAGGATTTTCTTGCGGTCGTCGATTTTGCTCACACACCGCATGCTTTGCGGCAGGCGCTGGCAGCTGCAAAGGGGATACTTGAAGGCAGACATGGCAGCGGCAGGATTATCTGTGTCTTCGGCTCGGCTGGTCTGCGGGACCGCGCCAAACGCAGGATGATGGCAGAGGTTGCGGTCGAGCTTGCCGATAAATCCATTTTCACCGCCGAAGATCCGCGGACCGAGTCGTTAGAGGATATTCTGGCAGAGATGGCTGCTGGAGCGCAGTGGAAGGGCGCAAAGGAAGGGATAGACTTCTGGCGCGTACCTGACCGTGGCGACGCATTGCGGTTTGCCGTAGAAATGGCTCGCCCAGGGGATCTGGTGATCGCCCTGGGCAAGGGTCACGAAAAATCGATGTGTTTTGGGGATATCGAATATCCGTGGGACGATCGGACCGCCATGCGGGCGGCGATCGCCGGGTTATTGAATATCCCGGGTCCGGAGATGCCCTATCTGCCTACGGGCAGAAGGGCGGATTAGAGCTAGCGCCTGCCCCCGCTGCGCCGGTCGTCGCGCCGGTCTGAGCGGTTACCTCCCCGCTGCCCTCCGCCACTTGGGCGGCCTCCGCCGCGCTTATCGCGCTGCTGAGCTTCTTCCGCGGTCCAGCCTTCGAGCACAGCTTGCCGGGAGAGCCTGATTTTCCCCTGGTCGTCGATACCGGTAACCATCACGGTCAGCTCATCGCCTAAACGCGCGACATCTTCCACTTTTTCAATCCGCTCGCTATCAAGCTGGGAAATGTGCACCATCCCGTCGATATTGGGCAGAATTTCTACAAATGCACCAAAGTCGGTCACGCGCACAACTCTTCCGGTATAGATCCGTCCGATCACCGGCGTCTCTGTCAGCGCTTCAACACGCTCAACAGCCCGGCGAGCGCTCTCGCCATCGGCAGTGGCAATGAAGACGGAACCGTCTTCCCCAATATCGATCTTTGCGCCGGTTTCTTCCTGAATGCTGCGGATCACCTTTCCACCCGGACCGATAACGGCGCCGATCTTGTCGACCGGGATGTGGACCACCGTGATGCGCGGCGCATGCGGCTTGAGATCCGGGCGGGGTTGTGCTATCGTACCGGTGATCTTCTCCAGGATCGACAGCCGCGCCTGCTGCGCTTGATTTAGCGCTTCCGACATGATTTGCGACGTGACGCCCTTGATTTTGATGTCCATCTGCAGGGCTGTGATGCCCTTCTGGGTGCCAGCGACCTTAAAGTCCATATCGCCAAGATGATCCTCTGAGCCGAGGATATCGGTCAGCACGGTATAACGGTCGTCTTCTTTGATTAATCCCATGGCTACGCCGGCGACCGGGGCTTTAATCGGCACGCCGGTATCCATCAGCGCCAGGGTCGATCCGCACACGGACGCCATCGAGGAGGATCCATTGGAAGAGAGCACCTCGGAAACTAACCGCAGCGTGTAGGGGAATTCGTGCTCGCTCGGGAGAACGGGCAGCAGAGCTCTCTCTGCCAGTGCGCCATGCCCGACATCCCGCCTGGATGCTCCGCGTAAAGGCTTCACCTCACCGGTGGAGAAGGGAGGGAAGTTGTAGTGGTGCATATAGCGCTTGGATTCGGAAGGCGACAGGCTATCGATCTCCTGGGCTTCGCGCGGAGTCCCGAGCGTTGCCAGGGTGAGGACCTGGGTCTCGCCGCGCGTGAATAAGCCGGAGCCATGCGCGCGGGCTGACATCGATCTCGCACCAGATGGGGCGGATTTCCGTTGCTTTGCGCCCATCCGGGCGCAGACCTTCCTCCAGGATGCGCTTTCTTACCACGGATTTGAGCGCCTCGTCGAAGGCGGTTTTTACACTCCCCACCTTGGTCGCGTCGTCCCCTGCGAACTCTTCGATGGCGGCTTTCTGTAAATCTTCGATCGCCTGGTACTGGCGAGACTTGTTATACGGCTGGGCGAAGATTTCCTGCAGGGGGGCCGTTACCTTTGCATAAATCGAGGCAATCATGCTCTCCTCGATGCTGTAAGGGACATACTCGCGCTTTGGCTTGCCGATCTTAGACGCCATCTCCAATTGGACCTGGATCAAGGATTGGATCGCAGAGTGTCCAAACTCGAGGGCGCTTACGATGATCTCCTCGGTGACCTCTTGTGCTCCGCACTCAACCATGATCAAAGCCTCCTGAGTGCCTGCCAGCCGCAGGTCCAGGTCTGAGTATTCCATGTCGGCAAAGGTAGGATTGAGGATGAACTCTCCCTCGATCCGACCCACACGTACGGCACCCACTGGACCGCCCCAGGGGATATCTGAAATCATCAGGGCGGCGGAGGCGGCATTTACTGCCAGGACATCGATCGGGTTTTCACCATCTGTGGAGAATGAGTACAGGATCACCTGAACATCATTGCGCAGGTCCTTGGGGAAAAGCGGGCGCAGCGGGCGGTCAGTAAGCCGCGCTGTGAGGATGGCTTCTTCGGTAGGACGACCCTCACGGCGAAAGAAGGAACCGGGAATACGCCCTCCGGCATACATCCGTTCTTCATAATCTACGGTGAGCGGAAAGAAGTCCTGGTTTGTCCGAACTTCTGAGCTCATGGTCGCCGCGGCAAAGATCATGGTATCGCCTAGCCGCACAGTAACCGCTCCACCCGCCTGGCCGGCAAGCTTGCCGGTCTCGAAGGTGAGCGTCTTTGTCCCAATGGTGGTAGAAAAATTATGGGATTCTGGTTTCATTTCTATTTTCTCCTGTTTTTTTCCCACCTGGTTAGGGACTGAGAGCTGCCGAGAACCTCCTTCAAGTCCTGTTATCGGCAACTTTCAATACCCAACCGGCGGGCTGTGGAAATTAATATAAGCGATCTACAAACGGATCGCTCCTTTCTCTTGGGTTGCAGGTTATCGTTGGAAGAAAGCACCGAGCAGATGGGAAGACTGTCACCATTCTGCTCGGCCCGAATTCCTTATTTGCGTCGGATCCCCAGTTTATCTGTGAGCGCGATGTAGCGCTGAAAATCCCTGCGACGAATGTAGGCTAACAAACGCCTCCGCCGTCCAACCATCTTCAACAAACCCCGCCGGGATGACTCATCGTGCTTGTTCGTCCGTAAGTGGGTTGTTAACTGGTTGATCCGGGTAGTAAGGATTGCGACCTGTACCTCGGGTGAGCCTGTATCGTTCCCGTGCCGGGAGTACTCCCGAATAACACTGCCTTTTGAATCTTTATCGATTGACATGACATCTGCCTTTTCTTATAAGTTTTGCTCTGCAGGTCTCCAAATCAACAGTCCAAATGAACCGCTGAAAGGGCTAGTCACAGCGCGCCGATTATACCATAATGGTCTGAATTTAACGTGATCAGATTGTGCATCGAATGGCGAGGAGATTAGCGAGTTACTTGCGAGCCTCTCGTAGGGCTTGCTTAAGACTTTCCTGGAGGTCGGGAGGGAATTCACCCAGCAGCTTGCGAATTAATAAAGCTGTATCGGGATTATCCGGCGAGTTCAGCGACTGGCGCAGTAAATACGCCGTTTCCTTCGGTGAGCGGAGCGCAAGCGCGGCGAGGGCATCCAGAACATCTGCGCGGACCTGCAGCGGCGCCTTGCGGGTATAGGGCGTCATGAGCTGAAGGATTTGGGGGAAATTATCGTAATCGTGTAGAGTCAGCAAGGTGTGAATGGCGTACAAACCGATTTGTTGCTCGCTGTTGACGTTGCTCTCCAGCCACGCCTCTATTTTTTGATAAAGTGCACCTGGATTTTCCTTGCTCACTCGAACCAGGGCAAGCTGGAGTATCACTGGAATCAAGCGCTGCTCAGGGTTCGCAGTAAGCCATGCGTGAATGGTATTCAAAATGACATCAGCATCCTGCGGTGGGAGCGAGCCGAGCAGAAAGGCGGCTATCTGGCGGGTTTCCAACGACTCTTCAGCCCATAGACCGTTAATCAATTCCAGGGTTTCTTTTGGGTACTCGTGGGCTAAGGGCTGGAGCTCAAGCTTAAGCTGCTGGATTACGGGTTTGGGAACATTGTAAGTCCTCAATAAGGGTGGTGGTTCACCGGCTTGACCTGAACGATGGGCGCGATTTGAATAGAGCTCCAGGAGATCGGTGAGTGCATGTGTAAACCTCGCCGGTTGACCGTAGAGCTCAGCCAACTCATCGATCTGATGATGTAACCGTGCCGGATATATCGCTGGCAATGGATGATCCTGAATCCCGATCGAAATCCTGGGGGAATTATTCGAGAGGCTGGAACTATTGCTTAGATTAAACCGAGCCCGCGGTATTCAGCGCGTCGAGCGCTGCCTGGCTATTTTCGGCATAGGTGAGTAAATCACGGTATTGGACGGGTATGAAAGCGCCCTGCATTTTGTAGAGGGTTTCCATGGTCTGTTTCCACCCAGCGCCGACGAGGATGATCGGGCGCGGGGTGATTGCCTGGCTCTGAACGTGCGACCATACCTCGGCAATCTCGGCGAGCGTCCCGATCCCACCCGGCATCGCGATCGCAGCGTCACAGCTATCGATCAGGGCAAATAAGCGTTGCCGTAGCGTCGGGTAGCGGCGCTCCTCTTTTACCCAGGGGTTGGCGCCAACCGGTCTCCACCTCTCGATCTCTTCGCAGGTCATGCCGATGACATGTCCGCCGTTTTCTGCTGCACCGCGAGATGCCGCCTCCATGACGCCGATATAACCTCCGGTCTGTATGGTATGCCCGGCATTTGCGAGTAATGAG
Source organism: uncultured Chloroflexia bacterium (assembly GCA_963702535.1). Classification (GTDB taxonomy): domain Bacteria; phylum Chloroflexota; class Anaerolineae; order Anaerolineales; family UBA4823; genus CAVPDG01. The sequence continues at coordinate 220,921 of CAVPDG010000011.1, forward strand.
CCAAGCAGATAAGCTTCCTGGTAAACAGGATCGCCAGGTTTGGCTTGCGAGCCTCCAAAGATAGTAACTATCATATTTGCCTCGCTCGCTCCACTTAAGCTGGTGTTGCGGGTGAATCCGCAGGTTGGTCCCACTTCCGTTGGTAGTTCTGCTGTAGTTTGTCCAGAATCGCCTTTTCAAGGTCGATCTGGGCAAGGCTGGCGATCTGCAGCAAGTACAAGAGCAACATCAGCCAGCTCCGCTCCCAGCGCCTGTTTGTCTGGAGTTGGCTCGTCTTTCCATTGAAAGTGTTCCAACACCTCGGCTGCTTCAAGGCTGAGTGAAATCGCCAGGTTCCTCAACGTTTGCGGTCGCCGGCTTTCGGGTGTATACCAGCCTTGAGCAAGGACAAAGGCGTGCATTAAATCGGTGAGCTCTCGGATATCCATAGGGATTGATTATATAGGGCAATTATGGAATGGTCAAATCCGTTTGCGCCCCTGGTGTCCCATGTCTTCGCAAGGCTAATCTTAGAAATCCCGGATTGTGGATTAAAATTAGCGTGGAATCAAATTCTGATGGGATGCAAATCTTGAGATGTTGATCGCGCTGACTCACGAGCAAGCTGATTTTGACGCCCTGGCGTCCCTGCTTGGGACACATTTGCTAGACGAGCGTGTTGTCCCTGTTATGCCGAGGAAAACCAACCGGAACGTGCGCGCATTCTTGACAATTTATGGCGCCGATTTACCGTTCATGGATCCGCGCGATCTTACCGGAACGCCTATCGAAGCAATTACGCTGGTCGACACGCAATCTGTTGTCAGCGTAAAGGGCATGCACGAAGCCACGCGCATGCGTGTCATCGATCACCACCCGCTGCGGGATGACCTACCCTTGGATTGGGATATCACAGTTTCGGGGACGGGCGCGAATACGACCCTGTTCGTAGAAAACCTCCAGGAGCGTGATTTACCGTTAACAACGATCCAGGCGACGCTGCTCTTGATGGGCATTTATGAAGATACCGGCTCCCTGACCTATTACAGGACAACACCTAGAGATTTGCGTGCAGCCAGTTATTTGTTGGAGCAAGGTGCTAGCCTGCAGATCGCAGCAGATTACCTGAATCACCCGCTCTCAGAAGGGCAACAGGATCTGTACGATCGCTTGCGCACCAGCGCCGATGTGATCAATGTGCATGGGTTTACCGTGATCATCGCCGCGGCTGAGTCTCGCGGGATGGAAGAGGAAATTTCCACGGTTGCGCATAAGCTGAGAGACTTGCTGGATCCGGATGCGCTATTTGTCCTGGTGGATATCAAAGGCGGTGTGCAGCTTGTAGCCCGTTCCACAAGCTCCAATATCGATGTGGCTGAGATTGCCGATCAATTTGGCGGCGGGGGGCATGAACGCGCGGCGGCTGGGTTGATCAAGGACCGATCATCAAGCGAGATACGTGATGAGTTGAAGCGGTTATTGCCAGATCTGGTCCGTCCATCCGTGACCGTTGGGCAGATCATGTCGACGAGCCCACATTTGGTATCGCCGGACACGATGGTCAATGAGATTGCTAAGAGTATGCAGCGCCTGGGATATGAGGGCTTTCCTGTGGTGGAAGATGGACGAGTGATTGGATTGCTCACTCGCCGCGAAGTTGACCGCGCCACAGCCCATAACCTGCCTTTCAACGTGCGCAGGTTGATGGATCCCGGAGAATTTACAGTGGAGCCCGGCAATTCAATTGATCATCTGCAGCGAATCATGACTGAGACGGGTTGGGGGCAAATTCCCGTGATCCATCCAGATACCGGTGAGATCATCGGGATTGTGACCCGCACCGACCTGATTAAAAGCCTCACCCAGCAGCCGCATGTGCCCGGCAGGCAAAATCTTAGTAGCCGTTTGCAAGAAACCCTGCCGCAGGCGCGATTAGCGCTGCTCCAGGCTGTCAGCCAGGTGGCTTATAACCAGCGCTTACCCCTTTACCTGGTGGGTGGTTTCGTGCGCGATCTGCTGTTGGATTATCCCAGCCAGGATTTTGATCTTGTTGTGGAGGGGGATGCGATTGCGCTGGCGAAGGCGCTTGCTCACCAATATGGTGGGCGTGTGACGAGCCATTCTCGAATTCGGCACAGCGAAGTGGCATATCGACAAGCAAGAGATGGACAATCGGCTCCACACTGGCAAAGCCAGCGTTGAGGTCCGATCAGACCGGTTTTTGCAATCTGATCTTCCGGATAGCCTGGACTTCGTTTCGGCGCGTACTGAATTCTATACGTATCCCACAGCTCTACCCACAGTTGAGCGGGGTAGCATCAAATTAGACCTCCACCGGCGTGATTTCACGATCAATACGCTGGCGTTGCGACTGGATGGTCACCATTATGGAGAGCTGCACGATTACTGGGGCGGGCTATTGGACCTCCGTCACGGTATCGTGCGTGTCCTTCACTCGCTCTCGTTCATCGACGATCCTACACGTATCCTGAGGGCGGTGCGCTTTGAGCAGCGTTTTGCTTTTAACATCGAGAGACGGACACGTGACTTGTTAATGGAGGGCAGGTCGCTGATTAATAAGGTCTCGGGAGATCGCCTGCGTCACGAATTGGACCATATCCTCTCCGATGCAAAAGTGATTCAGATACTGTGGCGCTTGCAAGAGCTGGATGTGCTGGCGGGTATACATCCTGCCCTGCTCTGGGATACCTGGCTTTCTGATAAGTTCGGGTTGGCGCTGGATCATCCTCCCGGCGCGGAATGGGAAATGAGAGCGACGGACAGCGTACAGAACACCCGGGATTTATTCTATATTCTCTGGTTTATCCGGTTAAAGCCTGAGCAGTCCAGCAGTATCCATGTCCGTCTTAAATTCTCTGCCGCGCTGGGAGGCAAGATATTCCATGCCAGTCGTCTGTTCCAACAGTCCCCGGATCTGAGGGGCGCCCAAGCGAGCAAGTTGACTGAAATGCTGAAAGGTATACCTGCGCTTGCCATCTATGCAGTCTACCTGGCCAGTGAGGATGCCCTTGTGAAGGAGCAGTTGTTAACCTATGTTACAACCCTGCAGCGGATAAGACCCTCTGTCAGCGGTGACGATCTGCGAGCGCGCGGTTTGCAACCAGGACCCCAATACCGGCGCATCCTCGATGAGCTGCGGAGAGCCCGGCTGGATGGTAAGGTAAGCAGCCGGGAGCATGAGTTAGAGCTTCTGGAAAAACTGATTGAACTGGTTAAGCATGGAACGTCAGAACCATAGTGCTTTGTCAGCGCTGCTCAATATCCGGGCGGCATCAGACGGCGACCTGATTCAACTTGAATGGCAGGGTGAATATCGCCACTTCAGAAGGTTGTACCAGGATATCTACGCAAGCTCGAAGAAAGGCGATGCGATCTTATGGGTCGTTGAATTGAATGGCTCGGGTGTTATCGGTCAGGCATTTGTCCAGCTGACCAGCGCGCGCAAAGACCTGGCCGATGGAAGCTATCGCGCCTATTTATACGGCTTTCGCGTGCATCCGAGGTTCAGGAACCAGGGAATTGGGAGTTATGTGCTTCAATTTGTTGAAGCTGACCTCTACCGGCGAAGTTTTACAAAGGTCTGCCTGAATGTGGGGCGTGAGAACCATGAGGCGCGCCGTTTGTATCACCGCCATGGGTATCGGATTGTGGGCATGGAAGCGGGGGAGTGGTCGTACCTGGATGAAAATGGACTGCGCCAGTATATACACGAACCTGCCTGGAGAATGGAAAAATCATTAAGGGATTAGCAGGTTAATAGTGGGTTAGCTTTGCTGGTTAGTCTGTTTATTTTCTTGCATCGCAAGAATAATTGTGCTAGAATAGGTTCGGTTGGTGAGCGGTCAATATTGGAGCGTTGAGAAGTGGGCGACCCCCACTTTTCTTCTTATAAAGAGGAGTAATAGCAGCTTCAATGGAAAGCGACCCTCCAGATGGAGATGAGGAAGCATGAAGAACGAGTTTGTCCTGGCATTTAATGAAGTACTTGAAGAAAAGCAGCTCCCCCGGGAGGTTATCCTGGAAGCTTTGGAGGCTGCGATGGTTTCGGCGTATCGCCGAGCGGTGAATGCTTCGAACGCCCAGCATGTCGAGGCAAAGATAGACCTTGAAACCGGTAAAGTTGCGATTTTTGCCGAGAAAGAGGTTGTCGATAGCGTTCAGGATGAGCGTACCGAGGTAACACTCGAGGAAGCGTGTGTCGCTGATCAAGAAGCTGCCCTGGGTGGTATGGTAGTCGTAGAGACTACCCCCAAGAATTTTGGGCGGGTCGCGGCTCAGACGGCGAGGCAGGTCATCCAACAGCGCATCCGTGAGGCGGAACGCGACTCCCAGATGAAGTATTATGGCAAACAGATGGGAGAGATCGTCAGCGGTATTGTGCAGGCTGTCAACTCACAAGGGGTAACCCTTGGACTGGATATGAAGGCTGAGGGGATCATGCCGCGCAACCACCAGATCCCTGGCGAGCGTTTTCGTGTCCACGACCGTGTTCGCGCCTTATTGTTGGATGTGAAAACCAGCCCGAGAGGACCCCAAATCCTGCTATCTCGCGCCCATCGGAATTTTCTACGTCGATTGCTCGAAAATGAAGTGCCGGAGATTTATCATGGCATGGTGGAAATTCGCTCCATCGCGCGCGAGCCAGGACAGCGTTCTAAGGTGGCAGTGGCTGCTCTGCAGCCCGGTGTTGATCCAGTGGGTGCATGTGTAGGTATTCGCGGCGTGCGGATTCAGGCAATCGTTCGTGAGCTGAATGATGAGAAAATCGATGTCATTGAATGGAGTGCTGATCCCTCGGTTTACATTGCCAAGGCTTTAAGCCCAGCACGCGTGAATGGCGTATACCTGAATGAACATTCCAAGGGAGCCAAAACAGCTACGGTCGTGGTGCCTGAAGACCAGCTCAGCCTGGCAATCGGGCGTGATGGGCAAAATGCCAGGCTGGCTGCCAAGCTCACTGCCTGGCGTATTGATATCAAGAGCCTGCCGGAAGCATCGGCGGATTCCCTGAACAAGCTACAAACCGATGCGGAATATGCCGTTCTATTAGAGCAGGAAACAGCCTCGATCACACAAATCAGCATGATCCTGGCGAAGAAGGCAGAGGGAAGGCCCGTGATGCCTGAAGAGTATCAGGCTCTCAGCCAGTTCGTTGATCGCATCGAACGCGGTTTGGTTCGCCAGCGTGAAAAAGAGAAATCGGCTGAAGAAGAACGACAGCAAGTCGCCCAGGCAGTTGTACCCGATGCTGCCTACGATATCCCGTTGGAAGACCTGGGAATTTCATTGAGGTATGCCACGATATTGGGTGGGGCTGGCTTCCCCACGGTGGGCGATCTGCTGTTGCAATTGAACCTGGATGCTGATGTAATCCTGGGGCTGGATGGGATCGGTCCGAAGGCGATGAAAGATATCGAAGATGCACTTGACAAGCTCGATATCTTGAAGCCGGTACAGGAGGAACTTCCGGTTATTGAGGCAGTGGCTGCCCCGGCGGAAGAAGGCGAGGCTGTCGCCATTTTGGAATCGGATGTACAGAAGCTCGAAGCCGCTGACATCCAGGAGCCGGCGGTGGAAGCTGTGGCTGAAGAGCCCGAAGCCGAGGCGGCGCTGGTTGCCGCTGATGCGGGCGAAGCGCAGAGCGCCTGCTGAAATCGCGCTCCCGGACGAGCAGGTTGCAGAAGCCGGAGCGGCGGAAGAAGAGACACCTTCAGATTTCGATAAGATCTTCTCTCTCCAGCCTGATGTGATCGATATGGTTGCACCTCTGGCTGAGGATGAATCCGACGAAGATGTTGACGATAAAAAGCCCAAAAAGAAGAAAAAGAAATTTGTGCGCATGGAATATGACCCAGACAAAGACGTCGTGGTGTACACGAAGAAACCGAAACGCCAGGATTCTGGTGGCTGGGAAGGGGATTGGTAGTAGAAGCTTAAGAATTAATAATCGCTGACCCTTGAGACGAACGGGTGTCCAAGAAATTAACGAGACGTAAACATATCCCCCAACGCACCTGCGTGGCTTGCCGGGAAGTCTTGCCAAAGAGAGCCCTGGTCCGGATTGTTCGAACCCCTGACGGCGTTCGAGTTGATCCGACGGGGAAACTGGCAGGACGGGGTGCGTATTTACACGATCAGCGATCGTGCTGGGAAAAAGGTTTGAAAGGCGCCCTTGCACATGCCTTGCGGGTCGAGCTTGCTCCAGAAGAGCGGGATGCCCTGTTGGATTATGCCAATAGCTTACCCGTGAACCAAACATCGAACGCAAGCTCGCGCGAAGCATCTCAATCTCAAGAGACATGAAGATGGGAATCTGGATGAACAGGTTGCAGCTCCTGGGTAAGTGGATATGCAGACCGGTCAGTAAGTAAAACCCCTCTCCAGGTTTGCTTCATTCGCTCATAGGGTGCGATATGAATAGGTTCTAGAAGGAGTTGCCATATGAGCGATAACGGGCATAAAACAATCAAGTTACCAGCAAATATCGCTATCCGCGATTTAGCACAGGCAATCAATGCAAGCCCCATCGAGGTGATCAAGACATTGATGGCGAATGGGGTAATGGCTACGATCAACCAACAGATCGATTTCGATACTGCTGCGATTGTCGTTGCCGAGATGGGCTTTGATGCGACGTTAGAAACAACGGATGTGCATGAAGACGAGAACGTCGGCGAAATTCCGCTCTGGCGGCAGGTTATCGCCGGCGAAGATCCGAGCCTGTTGGTTCAAAGGCCGCCTGTCGTAACCATCCTGGGACACGTGGATCATGGGAAAACCACCCTACTGGACGCCATCCGGCATACCAATGTCGTCGATGGCGAAGCCGGGGGTATCACCCAGCACATCGGCGCTTACCAGGTTGAGCATAATGGGCAAACGATCACGTTTCTGGATACCCCGGGTCATGCAGCATTCACGGCTATGCGCGCGCGTGGGGCGCAGGGCGCAGATATCGTAGTGCTCGTTGTCGCGGCAGATGATGGGGTGATGCCTCAAACGCGAGAGGCAATTGCCCATGCAAAGGCGGCGCACGTTCCGATCCTGGTAGCCTTAAATAAAATTGACAAGCCAAACGCGGACCAGGATCGGGTGAGACAGCAATTGGCGGAGGTAGGGCTGGTACCGGATGATTGGGACGGTGATACAATTGTTGTGCCCATCTCAGCCAAGCAAAAACGCGGGCTTGAGGACCTATTAGAAGCTATTCTTCTGGTTGCTGATAACCTGGTAATTCATGCCAATCCAAAGGGGAAAGTGATCGGCACGGTCATCGAAGCAGAGATTGATCGCGCCATGGGACCAATGGCAACCCTGTTGGTACAAAATGGGACGTTGGAGGTGGGGGATGTGGTTGTGGTCGGTAATGCTCATGGACGTCTACGGGCGATGTTCGATTTTCACGGCAGGCGTGTAAGGAAAGCAGGTCCGTCCACACCAGTTTCTGTCATGGGGCTGAATGACGTTCCCATGGCAGGCGATTTATTTGAGGTAGTCGAATCGGAGAAGGACGCCAGAGTCATTGTTGGCGAGCGTGAGGCAGCCCAAAAGCAGGCTTCTGTAGCCCAAAAGGGCGTTATGACTCTAGAGCAATTGTTCGACCGCTTCCAGGCGGGAGATATCCGGGAATTAAGACTGATCCTTAAAGCAGATGTGCAAGGCTCGCTTGAACCGATTACATCCTCGATCAACGACCTGGCAAAAGGCGATATTGCAATTAATGTTCTCTATGCCGAAACCGGGAACGTAGGAGAGAACGATGTCATGCTGGCAGCCGCGTCTAAAGCCATCGTGATCGGGTTTAATGTTCAAGCGGAAGCAGCAGCACGGCGCCTGGCTGAAGCTGAGGGCGTTTCTATCCGGCTGTACGATATTATTTACCGCATGACCGAGGATCTCGAGAAAGCGCTGAAAGGCATGTTGGAGCCTGAAGAAAAACAGACTGTGATCGGTCATGCAGAAGTGCGCGCGGTTTTCAAAATCACGAAGCTGGGTTTAATTGCAGGATGCCGGGTAACCGATGGCGAGCTGCGGCGAAACGCTTACATGCGAGTTTTGCGATCTGGCGTTGAGATCCATACGGGCTCAGTCGCTTCTTTGAAGCATTTGCAGGAAGACGTCCGTGAAGTTCGGCAGGGTTTTGAATGCGGCATCGCATTAAAAGGCTTCGATGGCTATCAAATGGGTGATATCCTGGAATGTTACATCGTTGAAAAGGTCGCTGTTGCATGATCTTGCCGGTTGCATCCTTGGGGAAACGATAGAATAATCTGGAGACGATAGATTGGTATCGAAACTGCGCGCAAGCCGCATAGCCGATAGAATCCGGGAAGAGCTTTCCGAGATGCTCATCCAGGAGATTTCTGATCCGCGTCTGGCTTTGATCTCCATTACTGATGTGACGGTGGATAGGGAAATCGCCTATGCCGATATCTACGTCTCGGCTCTGGAAGGGGAACAGCGAGCGGAGGAGGTGCTTGCTGGTCTGGAGCACGCCCAGGGATTCCTGAGGCATGAATTAGCGCAGAGGATAGATCTGCGAGTTTTCCCGCGGCTGCGTTTTCATTGGGATCCGACCTTCGAAAAAGCTGAAAAAATTGAACGGTTGATCGCATCTCTGCACCAGGAAAATACGGACCAGGGCTCACCCAAGGGAGGTAAGGCAGAAGCCGATGGATAGCCTCCTGGTGACCCAAGCCCTGGAATTGATCCAGGCATCTCATAAAATACTGATCACAACACACATGCGACCGGATGGGGATGCCATCGGTTCGATGCTGGGTCTGGGATTGTCTTTGCAATCTGCAGGAAAAGACGTTCAAATGGCGCTGAGTGATACCGTTCCCGTGAATATGCGCCATCTGGAAGGCAGCAAGCAGGTCGCCCAAGAAGTCGATGGCGCTTTTGATATGAGTATTACGGTTGATTGCTCAGATTCTCAGCGGATTGGCTGGCGTCTAAAATCGCAAACCGCGCCAGACCTGAATATCGATCACCACCCAACCAACGAGAATTTCGGGAAAATCAACCTTGTAGATCCATCGGCATCCGCTACCGCAGAAATCCTGGCGGAGCTACTTCCATCGTGGAGACTTCCGATTTCGGTTGGCGTGGCTTCTGCGCTCCTGACCGGGATTATCACCGATACCATTGGTTTTAGAACGAGTAACGTTACAGCGCGTACCCTGCGGAACGCTGCTGAGCTCGTCGACTATGGCGCAAAGATATCGGAGCTATATCTAAGCGCTCTGGTTCACCGTTCTTACAAATCTACTAAGTTTTGGGGGGCTGGATTAAATCATTTAGAGCGCGACGGCGGTCTTGTCTGGACGAAATTAACGATTGAAGATCGAAAAAAAGCTGGATATTCAGGCCGGGATGACGCTGACTTGATAAATGTCCTGTCTGCGATCAAAGATGCTTCAATTGCTATTATATTTGTCGAACAACCTGGCGGCAGTGTAAAAGTGAGTTGGCGAGCCCAACCGGGTTTCGATGTAGCCAGGCTGGCATTGCGCTTTGGTGGTGGTGGGCATATCGCCGCGGCTGGCGCTGAGCTCAAGGGCACCTTGGACGAAGTCATGCCCCGAGTCTTGCAGGATACGCACGGTTTATTGGTATATTAAAATGGGCAGATATAACGCATTTGATGGGAACGACAATATGAACATAGACCAGGTGCAGAATGTTGTATCCGGTGTCCTTGTGGTGGACAAACCAGTCGGTTTGACCTCGCATGATGTTGTTCAGATCATCCGTAGAGGTACGGGTATTCGCAGGGCTGGACATACAGGCACTCTCGACCCACGCGCCTCTGGTGTACTGGTTGTTTTGATTGGGCCTGCTGTCCGGTTGAGTGAATACGTCTCCGCTTCCGATAAGCGCTACCAGGCTACGATCCGCCTGGGGAGCTCTACGGACACTTACGATGCCGAGGGGACAGTTACTATATCTGCAACGGCAACCTCTTGGAATGATATTACTGAGGAAAAATTCGATGCAATCCTGCAGCAGTTTGTAGGTGAGATAGAGCAAATACCGCCACCTTATTCGGCAGTCAAGGTGAAGGGTCGGAAAGCTTATGATCTGGCGCGTGAGGGCGAGGAAGTTGAGCTGGAGCCACGTAAGATCAATGTCTACAGCCTCGAAGTTCTCGAATGGGCGCCCCCTGAAGTGGTCATCGATGTATATTGCTCCTCAGGAACGTATGTCCGATCCCTGGCAAATGACATGGGGAACCAGTTGGGGTGTGGAGCGCACCTGATCGGCTTGCGCCGTACAAAGAGCGGGCGCTTCACCCTGCGAGACGCCGTCCCGCTGCGGCGCCTGCAAGAAGCATTTAACGCTGGCGAGTGGTACCGTTATCTCATCCCTGCTGCAGAAGCTCTTGCTGATTGGCCGATGGTTGAGCTGGATGGAGACCAGGTTGAGCTTGTCCGGCATGGGCATCGCGTTCCGGCTGAAGCTGGCGCTAAAGGTTGGGCGCGTGGGGTGAGCGAGCAGGGCGATCTGGTTGCACTTTTAGAAGTCGATGAAGAGACGGTTGAATGGCAGCCCCGTAAAGTGTTCTTTCAATCCTGAGTTAAGCCGTTATGCAGCATTTTCGGTCGATCGATGGTTTAAAGCTACAAAGCTCATGGATTACTATCGGGACTTTTGACGGTATTCACCTGGGTCACCAGGCAATTGTACGCAATCTGGTTGAGGGGGCTCGGCGGGCAGGCAGCCCGTCTGTCGTAATCACCTTCCACCCACACCCTGCGGTCATTCTCAAGAAGCGCACGCACTCCTTCTACCTGACTGATCCCGACGAACGAGCCGAATTACTCGGTGAGTTGGGGGTAGATTATGTTATCTCATACCCCTTCACTAATCAGGTCGCCGAGATGACGGCACGCGAGTTTGTCGATCAACTCTATTCCTATCTGAGATTTAAGAAATTGATCGTCGGATTCAATTTTGCGCTCGGGAAAGGAAGGCAAGGAGATGTGAGCACGCTTACACACATTGGGGAGGAAGTAGGTTTTACCGTTCAGGCGGTCAATCCAGTGACAAATGGGGGCGATATCATCTCTTCCAGCCAGATCCGCGCTTACCTGGCAGAAGGGGATATTGTGCGAGTTGCGAGCTTCCTGGGCAGAGCTTACCGTCTATCCGGACCCGTAGTACCTGGCGATGGGCGAGGTAGATTGATCGGCGTCCCGACTGCAAATGTCGCTGTTTGGGAAGAACGAGCCTTGCCGAAGGCAGGCGTATACGTCTGTAAGGCGAATGCCTTGGGACGGACTTGGAGTTCGGTGGCTAACGTGGGGTACAGACCTACTTTTAAGTCAGAGCCGGTGCAACCACGCGTGGAAGCGCATCTGCTCGATTTCAGCCAGAGCCTGTATGGCGAAACGATATCCCTGGATTTTATGCAAAGATTGCGGGATGAACAGAAATTCGATTCGGTCGAGAAGCTGGTAGGACAGATCCACCAAGATATCGCCAGGGCGCGAGAGGAATTCTTGAAACTTTCTTAGGGATGTTATCAAGGGATGGTGGCTATGCAACAATATCTTGATCTTCTGCAGCATGTACTGGATCATGGCAGCCAGAAAGGGGACAGGACGGGCACAGGCACTTTATCGGTATTCGGTTACCAAATGAGGTTCGATCTCCAGAAGGGATATCCCCTGCTAACAACCAAAAAACTGCATACGAAGTCCATTATCTACGAGCTGCTCTGGTTTCTCCAGGGACAATCTAACATAAAGTACCTGGTCGACCACGGGGTGAGGATATGGAACGAATGGGCTGATGAAAATGGTGAGCTGGGACCCGTGTACGGCGTCCAATGGCGAAGCTGGCAGGCGGCGGATGGGAGAACCATCGATCAAATTTCTGACCTGATCCAACGGATTAAAAGGATCCAAATTCTCGCAGGTTGATTGTGAGCGCATGGAACGTCGGAGAGATCCCCAACATGGCGCTTCCGCCGTGTCATGCGTTGTTTCAATTTTATGTAGCCGGTGGAAAACTTTCCTGCCAGCTTTACCAGCGCTCGGCGGATATTTTCTTGGGCGTGCCATTCAACATCGCTTCTTATGCGCTGTTGACGATGATGGTCGCCCAGGTGTGCGATCTCGAAGCGGGAGAATTTGTACATACATTTGGGGATGCGCACCTTTATCTCAACCATATTGAGCAAGCCCGCCTGCAGCTTACGCGCCAGCCTTACGCATTGCCGCAAATGCGGATCAATCCCGATGTGAAATCAATATTCGATTTTGAGTATGAGGATTTTGAGCTGGTCGGTTACCAGGCTTATCCGCATATCCACGCTGAGATCTCCGTATGATCATTTCCTTGCTGGTGGCAATGGACGAGAACAGGGGAATTGGGATCGACAACGGTTTGCCCTGGCGTATCTCTACAGACTTAAAACGCTTCAAGGCCCTGACCATGGGACATCATCTGGTGATGGGGCGGAAAACGTACGAATCCATCGGCAAACCGCTAGCCGGTCGGACGATGATTGTAGTCACGCGCAATCCCGCTTACCGTGCGAGTGGATGCAGGATTGCACACTCTGTCGCTGAAGCGCTCAGTGTGGCTGAAGCCTCGGGGGAGACTGAAGTGTTCGTAATTGGAGGTGGAGAGATATTCTCACAAACCATTGATACAGCCGACCGGATATACCTGACACGGGTTCATGCTCAGGTTGTTGCCGATACTTTTTTCCCCGAGATCGATGAGTCACAATGGAAAAGAGTTGAGACAGTGGATTATCCGGTTTCAGACAGGGATCAATATCCGCATACCTATTGCATCCTGGAACGTGGCACCGAAACTGACTTGTCGAACTTACCTTGACAAATCGGAGTGTTTGCGTATAATCGCCCCAACTTAATCATATAAGACGTTGAAGAGGATGAGTAGGCTTCAGTACGACAGTCCAGAGAGCAGGGAGAGGTGAGAATCCTGCCTGTACGACGAAGTTGAATGGACCTCGGAGTCGCAATACGAAAGGCATAGCCGAGTAGTTGACGCCGGAGTTGCCGCCGTTATCTAGGCAAAGGGTATTTGTCATGACAGGTGAGGTTGCTTGGATATCCAGGCAAATAGCCGCTAACCTGTGAAGACCGTACTCGAGAAGAGTGAGGCTGGCTCCAATAACCGCTGCAACACCAGCGGTTTTTGTTTTTCAGCCTAACCAGGGTGGCACCACGGACCTATCGCGCGTTCGTCCCTCTATTGGACGGACGCGTTTTGTTTTAAGAGAAATGGAGGTGTTCTGCACGTGAGACATTCAAAGCAGGGATCTTGCGTTTATGACCGGCGCCTTTTGCACACAACATCAGGCGCAAAATCCACATCGAGATAGAAAACCAGGAGGCTGAGATGGCTACCCAAACCCGTTATTTACTCAACGAATTTGACTTGCCGCGTTTTTGGTACAACGTGAATGCCGATATGCCGCTGGCGCCAGCGCCTGTATTCAACCCAATGACGTTGGAGCCGGTAACACCCGGACTTTCTCTCCGTTCTGTTCCCAATGGATCTGATCTTACAAGAGATCAGCACGGAACGATATATTGAAATACCGGAGGAGGTGCGTGAGATTTATAAGCTCTACAGACCCACCCCACTCTTGCGCGCCCGCAGGTTGGAAAAAGAATTGGATACAACCGCGCACATCTATTACAAATATGAAGGCGTATCGCCGGCTGGCAGCCACAAACCGAATACAGCCATCCCTCAGGCTTATTACAACAAAATTGCGGGCACGAAAGCTTTGACTACGGAGACCGGTGCAGGTCAATGGGGAACCGCGCTTGCCTTAGGGTGCAGTTTCTTCGATATGGAATTGGAAGTGTATATGGTGCGTGTTTCATACGACCATAAACCTTATCGCCGGATCATGATGGAGACCTATGGCGCCAGCGTATTCGCGAGCCCCTCAGAGCGAACGGACTATGGACGGTCTGTGCTGGCGATGGATGCTAAGAATCCTGGATCATTAGGCATCGCGATTTCCGAAGCGGTGGAAGCAGCCGCGACCTCCGGTGGAGCGAAAAAATACAGTCTTGGATCGGTGCTCAACCATGTGTTGTTGCACCAGTCGGTAATCGGAGAGGAAGCTCTCAAGCAAATGGACCTGGCGGGAGAGTATCCGGATGTGGTGATCGGCTGCGTCGGCGGCGGCTCCAACTTTGCCGGCATCGCTTACCCGTTCTTGCGAAATAATCTTCTTGAAGGAAAGCGGACGCGATTGTTGGCTGTTGAGCCAACAGCCACCCCATCCCTCACCCGGGGTAATTATGCATTTGATTATGGTGATACTGCCCGTATGGCTCCCATTGTTAAGATGCACACCCTGGGGCATGATTTTGTGCCGCCGCCCATCCATGCCGGGGGGCTGCGCTACCATGGGATGGCTCCAAGCATCTCAGCCTTATACGATGCGGGTTATCTTGAAGCAGTAGCGGTCTCTCAACTGGATACCTTTAAGGCTGGCGTGATGTTTGCAAAGAGCGAGGGAATCATGCCTGCACCCGAAAGCGCTCACGCGATCCGGTCGGCAATCGACGAGGCTCTGGATGCCAAGGAAAAAGGCGAGAAGAGAATCATCCTCTTCAACTTATCTGGGCATGGGAACTTTGACATGGCGTCGTACAAATCGTTCCTGAGCGGGGAGCTTGAAGACTACGAGTACCCTGCAGCCGAGATCGAGAGGGCGAAGCAAAATCTGCCCAGTGTGGCTGTGCCTTCTTGAGCTGGTCATTGTGATGGGATGGAGCTTTTATCCCTGGATGTAGGGTCACCCTAAAAAAAGGCGAGGGCGGATGCGCCGGTATGCTTCCGCCCTCGCCTATTGGATTGAGCAGGGTGTTATTGTGTCCCGCTGCTGACCGGCACTGTAAAATAAAAGCTTGTGCCCTTGCCGAGCTGACTCTCGAACCAGATGCGCCCGCCCTGCATCTCAACCAAGTGGCGAGTGATATTTAGACCCAGCCCCGTACCAGATGCCTCGCGGATATGCTGGTCCTCAGAACGGAAGAATTTCTGGAAAATCTTCTTCTGGTCCTCCGGCGAGATACCATAACCAGTATCGCTAACGCAAACGCAGATGACGTCCGGAGCGCCCTTTGGATCCCATATATTTTGCGTTTTCTGCTCTGTGATGGTGACCGTACCGTTCATAGGGGTGTATTTGATCGCATTGCTAACCAGATTTGCAAGGATTTGAGTCAGCCTGGTTTGATCGCACCAGACATTCGGATTATCTTCGCATAATTTCAGCTCGATGGATTGTTTTTTCTCATTGATCTGGGTTTGAGCGGAATTGATTGCCTCCAAGATCGCATCGTTGATTGGAGTAGAGCTGTATTCGAGCCGCATTCGTCCAGCCTCAATGCGGGAGATATCGGACAAATCGGATACAAGCGTCGCCATCCGACCCACGTTTGAGCGTATTGTATTTAAAAAGTTGCTCTGCGCATCATTGATCGGACCGACGGCGCCTTTTGCCAGCAAATCGGCGTAGCCCTTGATGGAGGTCATGGGGGTCTTAAGCTCGTGGGAGACGAGGGATACAAATTCTGTCTTGGCGATATTTGCGGATTGCAGGTCGGCGTAGAGTTGCGCATTTGAGATCGCAATGGCGGCATGGTCGCTTAAGCGTGAAAGAAATGCGATCAATTCATTCGTAAACAGTCCTTTACCATACCTTTCTAATAGAAGCACACCAATCGGCTCGTTTCTACGATGGATCGGTACGATAATCAGGGATGATCCCTGGTCAGGCGAACGGTTCTCCGCCAGCGTTATCGTTTCGGCTAACAGCGGGACGTTCTGCTCCAAAGCCTCCAGGATAGCTGGCGTCTGAGCAATCTGATCAGGGAGGGGGGTTCCCGCTTCGGTCTTGATCTCAACGACAGCGTCGTCCCTGACCCCAGCAGAAGCCATCACACGCACGGTCCATCCCGACTTGTTCTCACTCCTGGATACGAGTCCCACCAAGCCAGCATCGGCGCGTGACTGCTTCAGCGACCATTCCAGAGCAATCCTCAAGACGCGCTCCAGCTCGAGACTGGTGTTCAGCTCGCGATCGATGCGCTGCATCACGGATAGCTCTTCGATACGGGCAGTCAATGCCTGATCTGTCTGCGTGTACAGCCTGGCATTTTCAATTGCGATTGCCGCCTGGCTGGCAAAGGTTGCGAGCAAGTCCTGATCGTCCAGGGTGAAGGATGAGCCATCCTTTTTATTAATGATCTCGATAACACCGATGATCTTATCCTTCACCTGCATGGGTACTACGAGCAGGTCTCTTGTCACAAAACCGGTTTGCTTATCGGTGGTATCCGACCAATTCGCAAATTGCTGAACATCGTTGGCGATGATCGGCTGGGCATTGTCCACTGATCTGCCGACGATCCCGGTGCCAGGGGGAAGGCGCATGCCAACCAGGTTATCGGCTACGGGACCAGCAGTCACCTCGAACACCAGCTCTCCACTTAACTCGTCGATCATAAACAAGCTACCGGCGTCACAATTTAATATTTCTGTAGCGCTATTAAGAATAAGGTCGAGCAGCGGTCTGATCTCGAGCGTGGATGTGAGGCTGCGGCTGATCTCATTGAGCATGTTCAGTTGTTTGGCGCGTTGTGCGGTCACATTAATCGAGGCGGGTTTTTACAATTGCCCCAGCTGCCTGGTCGGCAATCGATTGGAGCAGGTCCAATTGTTGCTTGCGTGTACACGCCCAGGGGGTCACGGGAGCCGAGTCCGATTGCGCCGATCGTATCGGCGCCGGCGTTCAGCGGAACACCCATCCAGGCATATATTTCCCGTGAATCCGGTTGAACCTGGTGAGAGATGCATTCTTGATAATAATCATCGGTTTTCAGTGGGTGCTGGGAGCTGCAGACTGCCTCTTCCAGCCCGAAACCAGAAGGGAGGGCTACATTTTCTTTTACTGTGTTGCGATCGTTATCCTCTAAGTAAAAGGCATGGTACAAAGAGCCATCCGCCAGATTACGCAAGGTAATATGGAAATCATCACAGAGGATCGCCTGCCGGGTCTGGGAATACACCAGCTCCAGGATGTCATCGAAGTGAGGTGTAATGTTTACACCCTGCGCAACGCGGCTTAGCACATCCATGTCTCGCACACGTTGCTGCAATCCCAGGATCAATTGGGCGTGTTCGATTGCGATGGAGCCCTTTTCGCACAGCGACGCCAAATAGGATAGGTCAGATGCGGCGTATGATTTATGTTTCCTCCCCTCACCGATGGCAACCCAACCGAGCAGCTCGTTCTCGCCGCGCAAAGGTGAAATGACACGCGCGCCAAGTAGCGCGAGGCGAGATTTATCCGAATGGGATAATCCCTTTTGGAAATCCGCATCATTCAAGATGGGGTCTGAGAGCGAGCCAATGGATTGAACCAGGGAGTTATTTGCAGGAAAGCGCAGATCGGTGGCAAGATCACCGTGCTTATCCGATACGCAGATGTAGAGCTCAGTGCTGGGATCCCGGAGAAAAATATATAACGAGGTCGGGGAAAGCCCTGATTGGATATGCTCCGCCAGTTTTTTGATCAGCTCAGGAAGCTCAAAGAGCTGCAGCAGTTCTTTCTCAAACTCGGCGAGACTTTCTTGTTGGTAACGCTTCTGACCAAGATTTGCGCGGGTGAAACCTTGCTTGAGATAGGGAATAAGGATTAGACTGGAGCTGACCAATAGGGTCAGGATGAGCAAGATCCATAATAGGTTGGGCGATAGCTGCGTCTGCTCAATCAGTATCGCAACACCGGCAACGACAAGCGCCAAGCCGATGATTATCACTCCGGTCAAGAGTGCGGACGGAGCAGGGTGATACACCGGATTGTCTTTCGCAACCCCATGAAATTTCAAAGCAGTATGTTCTCCTCGCCAGATTGGTCGCAAGCAATACCAGCGTTTGAAGGCTCCATCGGTTTGGATGGGAGATTGCTTTATTGGGTTATTTTATGGTCTTTAGGGGTTAAGGTCAACCAACGGATTTGTCAACTGGCTGGGATGCTGGGAATATCTTAAGGCGTTTTATCATCGGAGAAGCGCTGGATATAATCACTCACCGCTGCCTGATGCCCAACATCCTGTTGCGCTCTTTCAGAGAGAAACCACTTATGCTCCAACACCTGGCAGTAGAGCTCTGGCGCATCCATCGGGGAATGTAGCAATGGCTCCAATTGAGTGATTGTCGGATTGTAATAGTTCTCCAGCCAGTAGTACGCTGCCACACTGGTGGGGGTACTGCGATTGTTGCTGCGCGGAGAGCGTGGCTTGTACTTCTAAGATCTCATTCATCATCTGGCGAGCTTGCATCTCTTCTGCTTGGAGACCGGTCAGGTTGAAAAGCTGGTTGCGATGGAAATTGCGGTCGGTTACGATGATCCTGAAATGAATTCGATCTCCACTGGCGGAGGGAACAAAGGATATATTGCCTACGGAGTAACCCAGCGCATTCAATGCTCGGACGCGCTCCTGGATGCGATAATTTTCGTTGATCCCGATCGTGCCTTCTTGATTTACCTCGTTCCAAAGTCGCTGGTATTTTTGCTTGATCAATCCAACGGTATTGTGAATGGGGAATTTTCCGACATCGGTATCGTGCAAATCAATCAGCTCGCCGCTGACGATCTCTTGCATGATTTCCAGATCCTGGTAACGAATTGCGGGGGATAAGGGTTTCATAAATTCGGCGGTTTCTGCATCGACCAGATATGCCTGCAGAGTATTTGCATCTCGACGGTATAATGTATTCGATAAAGAACAATCCCCCCAATAAACGCCGGCAATGTGTAACTGGACAAGCAAGTTTGCGATTGCATCCAGCAAGCTTTCTCGATATCGCTGTCAGACCGGGGCTCATAAATAACGAGCGGTAAGGGATCGAGTTCTCCAGAAATTGTGTGATGAGCACACTTGTCTTGTCGTTTGGCACGGAAGGTATGGCAAAGCCGACCGGTGTAACTGCAGGTAAATGAAGCGAAGCCAGCCTTTGGAGCGCATTGAACTCGCGTTCCGCTACATCAGGGGGAAGCTCCTTCAGGGCGTAGAGTGTCCCGGCGTAGTTGACAAAAACGACCGGATGGCGAGATACACCCTGGTTGACCTCCTCGAGACGGGTGCAAATCCCACGCCAATCGGAGAGGTAGGATGACCAGGGTAAGTCGGTAAAATCAGGATGACCGGGCTTGATCACCAATTTCGCAGTAAAATTGCCCATACTTTTGGATTATACAATCATTCAATGTAACTATTTATTCGGGTTTGCATCCAATAAGATTGAATTAAACACAGTTCAATGGGTTGACGGGAACTCGAGGAGTAATGCAACAATGACCACCATCCCGTCGTCCTGTTTATACCTTGTGAAAAACAAAGTGAGGTAGCAGATGGATTTCAATATTTCCGGATTGCCGGTCAACAAGACTTTAGAGAAGAAACAGGTCAAGCTGTTGGTTATCGGTTCTGGACCAGCCGGATTTAGTGCAGCGCTCTATGCGGCAAGGGCGGAGTTGAATCCGGTGCTGTTAACCGGGATGGAACATGGTGGGCAGGTCTCATTGACCTATACTGTTGAAAATTACCCGGGATTCCCGGACGGGGTGGGCGGCTCAGAGCTGGTTGAGTTGTTTCAAAAGCAAGCCGAAAGGTTCGGAGCTTCGGTCGTCTTTGATACCGTGGTAGGAGTGGATTTTTCCGTACGGCCTTTTGTCATACGGACCTACAGCAGTGAATATCTGGCAGATGCAGTCGTCATCTCAACCGGAGCAACCCCGCGACATCTGAATATCCCCGGCGAAGTGGAATTAACCGGTAGGGGCGTATCCTATTGCGCGACCTGTGATGGTTGGTTCTTCAAGGAAAAAGATGTCATCGTGGTGGGCGGAGGGGATAGCGCCCTGGAAGAGGGGATATTCTTGACGCGTTTTGCCAGGTCAATTACCATCATTCATCGCCGGGACGAACTGAGAGCCAGTGCTATTTTGCAGGCGTGGGCTCAGAAAAACCCTAAGATAAAATTCATATGGAACAGCGTAGTTACCGATATAATTGGCGACGAGGCAGTAAAAGCAGTCCGTATAAAGAATGTCAAGGATGGGGAGGTTTCGGAAATTCCAACGGATGGCATATTTATTTTTATCGGACATACACCGAACAGCCAGCTCTTCGAGAACCAGCTTGAAATGGATGCCCAGGGGTACGTTCTCGTGGACAAGTGGATGCATACAAGTATTGAGGGTGTGTTTGCCGCAGGAGAAATTGCAGATCCCACTTTTAAACAAGTGATTACGTCTGCCGGGATGGGCGCTGCCGCAGCGATGCAAGCCATTCATTATGTGGAAGGATTGGAGCAGGCAAGGGAAGAATCGACCTTGTCTGTCCAGCGATAATCAAATCTACACGAGTATGGGATAAGGATAAATACGCGATGTTATGGTTGTATTGGGCAGCTCGTCCAATACAACCATAAATATTAATCTCATACTCTCAACTATTCTGTATTGGGAGCGCGATGATGAAGAGTAAAGTGTCCATAATAGGGGCAGGAATGACAGGCTCTACAACTGCCCATTGGCTTGCCGACCGGGAGATTTGCGATGTCGTTCTGATCGATGTCGTCGAAGGCATGCCCCAGGGTAAGGCGCTGGATTTGCAGGAGGCAATGCCGGTTATGGGACGGGATGTACACATCACCGGCAGCAACGATTATGCTGCAACGGCAGGCTCGGACATTGTGGTCATCACAGCCGGTCTGGCGCGCAAACCGGGCATGAGCCGCGATGACTTGATGGTTGCAAACGCAAAGATCGTCGCCAGTGCAGCAGCAGAGACGATCAAACGCTCGCCGGATGCAATTTATGTCGTTTTGACAAATCCGCTCGATATTATGACCCACCTGACCATGGAAAGTCACCGGGATTGACCCGTACCGGGTAGTGGGACAGGCGGGTATCCTGGATTCAGCCAGAATGCGCGCCTTTGTGGCGATGGAGCTGGGTGTTAGCGTTGAGAATATTCATTGCTATGTCCTGGGAGGGCATGGGGATGAAATGGTCCCCTTGACCCGACATTCCAATGTGGCAGGCATGCCGCTCGAAGAGGTGATCGCGGCTGATCGCCTGGCGGAAATTGTGGAACGGACACGTTATGGTGGTGGAGAGATCGTAGGTTTGCTGAAGACCGGAAGCGCTTATTACGCGCCAGCCGTATCCCTCAGCCAAATGGTTGAAGCTATCTTGAAAGACAGGCATTTAATCGTACCCGCTTCGGCATATCTGCAAGGGGAGTATGGAATCCAGGATATCTACTTCGGCGTCCCTGTGCAGCTCGGGCGTAAAGGGGTAGAAAAAGTGATCGAGTATAAACTATCAGACAGCGAATTAAACGCATTTCGGAAGTCCGCTGCTGGCGTAGCACAAATGATTGCGAAAGTAAACCAATACAACCTGGGTGAATGACATGAACCTCGCAGACAAGCTTGCATCTATACTCCCCGAATGGCGGGGGAGGGTATCCAAACTGGTGAAGGAGAGTGGAGACATTAAAGTTGATGAAGTCACCATCTCCCAGGTCTACGGTGGCATGCGGAATATCAAGTCTCTCGTCACCGATATTTCCTTTGTTGATCCAAACGAAGGCATCCGCTTCCGGGGGATGACAGTTCCAGAAGTCCTTGAAAAATTACCACGCCTGAGCGGGGCAGAAATGCCGCTGGTCGGCGGGCTCTACTATTTGTTCCTGGTTGGCGATGTGCCGACCTTCGACGAGGCCATGGAAGTTGAAGACGAATGGAAAGCCAGGTCGCAAGTGCCGGAGTATGTATTTGACGCACTCAGAGCAATGCCACGCGATGCACATCCGATGACGCTGTTCTCGCAGGCGATTCTGGCATTGCAGTACCAGTCTGTCTTCTTCAAACGCTATCATGAAGGTATCCGGAAGGATGAGTATTGGATCCCCATGCTTAGAAGACAGCCTGAACCTGACAGCCAAGCTGCCGGTTATCGCTGCATTTATCTACGCGTTAAAGTACAAAGAGGGGAACTTTATCCAGCCAAGTCGAGATCTCGATTGGGGTGCGAACTTTGCGCACATGATGGGGGCTTCCTCTCAAGAGTATCAAGACCTCTCGCGTTTATATTTCATCCTCCATTCTGACCACGAGAGCGGGAACGCCAGCGCGCATGCCACACATCTGGCGGCGTCAACCCTTTCTGATATATATTATGCGTTCTCAGCCGGGATCAACAGTCTGGCGGGTCCTTTGCACGGGCTGGCAAACCAGGAATGTTTGGATTGGCTGCTCGATGTGCACAAGCGGTTCAATGGCGTACCAACCGAAGAGCAGATCAAGCGTTACGCCTGGGATACGCTTGAGAGTGGGCAGGTGATCCCGGGGTACGGGCATGCTGTTCTGCGAAAACCGGACCCGCGCTTTACGGCGCAATACGAGTTTGCCTTGAAGCATATGCCGGACGACGAAATCTTCAGGATTGCCAGGCTGGTCAATGAGACTGTCCCGGATATTCTCATCGCGCAGGGTAAAGCCAAGGATCCCTGGCCGAATGTTGATGCGATCAGCGGTGTATTGCAATACCATTATGGTATCCAGCAATTCGATTTCTATACTGTGTTGTTCGGTGTGGGTCGATCGTTGGGAGTGACCGCCAATGCCGTGTGGGCACGCGCTCTGGGGCAGCCTCTGGAGCGTCCAAAATCCTTGACCACGGCGATGCTCGAAGCAGTCGCAGCAAAAGCCAAGGCGGGCTGATTTCCCATGTAGGGGATAAAAAACGTGGCTCTGGGCGCTATTGCCAGAGCCACGTTTTTGTGTTCGGGCTAATTTATGGCGTTGGTGTACCCTGGATAGCAGTACTGACCTGCCAGACAAAATCACGCCACACACTGGATTCGCCGGCTGGCTCCCAGATCGGGTTACCTTCTTTATTTGTCCCTGCCTGGCGGACCGGGACAATCCACCAGCGGATGATATGAGGCGTGTTATCGGCTGGTCGGATTGAATCCGGGAGGATGTATTTTGTGTCCGTTACGTACTCCACTACCTTCTCGTTTGTGCCCGTGGTGACATCCAGCACGTTGACCGCGTAGGCTTCAGTCTCGCGCAGTGTTCCGACAGCAGCCCATTGAAGGGTAACCGTCTCGTCGCCCGGCAAGCTGAAGGCGGTGCCATCGGCTGGCAAAAGCAGGTTTGGAGCAGCGTATGGCGGCGGCAGGGTAGGAGTTGGCGATGGACCAGGCGTTGCCAGGCGCTGGCAGAGGGGGATATTGATCACCTGGCCCGATCGAACGGTATCGTTGACCAGCCCGTTATATTCCTTGAGTACACTGATAGAAACAGCATAATTTAATGAAATACTGCTCAGCGTGTCGTTGTCCTGGACGGTGTACTCTACTTCGCCACAGGCGGCGCGGGTTGCATCCGCCTCGCTCAAAGTGGCGGTAGGGAGTGCGGTGGCTGTGGGGGTCGGCTGGGGTATCTTCAGTTCCTGTCCGATGAAAAGGGTATCGCAAGCCGCTGGCAAGTCGTTAAGCAATACAATGCTTTGAATAGAGACGCCAAAGCGAAAAGCGATGGTGGAGCAGCTATCACCAGAGGCAACTTGATAGCTGATGGGGGTTGGCGTTGGAAGCGGTGTCTCGGTTGGCGCAGGGATGGTGGGTGTGGGAGTGACGGTGATGGTTGGGGTAAATGTCACCGTTGGCGAGGGTGTAGGGGGCGCCTCAGCCGTCTCAGTGCGCTGTGTCGCAAAGTAGACTAACCCGCCTCCGATCGCTAAAAAGAGCAGGAACAACCCCAGTATGGTAGGCAGGCTAAACGTTATCTGGGGAAGCCGGCTACCCTGGACTGCTTTGGGTGGTTTGGTGGATTTCCCGGGGGCTGCCAGATCTGTCCCGCATACCAGGCATCGTGATGCATCCTCGCTCAAGCGAGTGCCGCACGTCGGGCAAAGTTTAGTTGGTTTGGATGTGTTTTCTGGACTCATAATCATCAGTTTCAGGTCAACTGTTTGGGGTTGGACCTGGACTTGGCGGATTATACCAGCCTTTTGGGACATTTCATACCAGGTTGGTTTTCCGGTCAAGCCCGGATGAGCGGCGAGAGTGTGGATGGTATACTCTCATGTGATGCAGCCGCTCAGCCTTTACCTCCACATTCCATTTTGCGTGCACCGCTGCGCCTATTGTGATTTCAACACATACGCAGGTTTAGACCATCTCATCCCTGGGTATGTTGAAGCGCTGTGCCGTGAGATCGAGTATGTGTCAGGATCAGCCGGAGAGAAGCAATCGATAAAGACCATTTTCTTCGGCGGCGGTACGCCCTCCTTACTGACCATCCCCCAAATAGAGGGCGTGTTACAAAAGATCGACTCCTGTTTCCGACTACTGCCAGGAATTGAGGTCACCCTGGAAGCAAATCCAGGAACCCTTTCGCCAGACTACCTGCGCAACCTGGCTTTGTCAGGTGTAAACCGGTTAAGCCTGGGCATGCAATCGGCTCATCCCCGCGAATTGCGCCTTTTAGAACGGCAGCATGAATTCCAGGATGTCATCCAGTCGGTAACCTGGGCGCGCCAGGCGGGGTTCGACAATATCAACCTGGATTTGATCTTCGGATTACCCGATCAAACGCTGGACGAATGGAAAGAGAATTTGTCGCAGGCTTTGCGGCTGAGGCCAGACCATCTTTCTTTATATGCATTAACCCTTGAGCATGGCACTCCAATGGAGGGTTGGGTGATGCGTGGCCTCCTTAACCAGCCAGACCCGGATACGGCTGCCGATATGTACGAATACGCAATGGAGGCTCTGGGCGAGGTTGGATATGCCCAATACGAGATATCCAACTGGGCACAGGAAGGTGAGAATGGAAACCCTCGCGCCTGCCTGCATAACCTGCAATATTGGAGAAACCTGCCCTATCTCGGCGTTGGGGCAGGGGCGCACGGTTACCTGGGAGGTTTTCGCGTAGCCAATGTGCTTGCGCCAGGGCACTACATTCGTCGCTACCAGGACGAGACAGGCGCTCAATCTTTGGCGTTCCCGAGAACGCCCTCCACCATCCATTTGGCTCGCATCGAAGCGCAAGAAGAGATTGCTGAGACGATGATGATGGGGTTGCGCTTGGTGCAGGAGGGCGTCGCGGCGGAAGCGTTTCTTCGTCGTTTCAACCGGTCATTAGATAGCGTTTATGGAGAGCAGATCCACGAGCTCATCCAGCTAGGATTGTTAGAATGGACAGGGGGAACAGATAAACGCCTCCGCCTGACTGTCAAAGGGAGGTTGTTGGGTAATCAGGTTTTCATGCGCTTTATTTAAGGCAGATCCCACGTAGGGCTAATCAACCGCGTGGGATTATCCAATGATCAACCGCGGCGGTTCACCAGTTTATTGGCAAGCTCGATCAAGGCGCCGGCGCACTCCCCAACAGGCTGCGCCTCCGCAAGCGCCTGGAGAGCCTTTTCCGTAAGCTCTCCTGAGGTTTGTTGGGTGTAGCTGTATGCGCCCTCTTCCTCCAATACCTGCGCCAGATGGGGCACTTCATCCTGCCGGATTGGACCTTCAGCCCAGCGACTGGCAAACCTGCCTTTTTGGCTTAATCCATACAGGACAGGGAGTGATTTCTTGCCAGTTAGCAGGTCGCTCTCCGTTGATTTTCCCGTCAGAGCGGCATCGCCCCAAATGCCCAACAGATCATCTTGAACCTGAAAAGCCAGTCCGAGGGAGCGACCGAATTCGGTGTAAAGGGAGCGAGTTCTTTCATCGACTCCGGCAACCAAGGCGCCAAGAGCGGTGCAGGTCGATAGCAGCGCGGCTGTCTTTCCTGCTACCATCGGCCAATAATCATCGATCGTCAACTGCGTTCGAGACTCGTATGACATGTCAAGATACTGACCTTTGGTAAGCTCCAGACACGTATCCTGGAGCAACCGAGCTGCCTGGAAGGCAATGTGCTCATTCGATGTATCGGAAAGCCGTAAAATGGTCAGGTGGGCAAGGGAGAACATGGCGTCGCCCGAGTTGATTGCCTGGGCGGTACCCCACAACTTCCAAACGGTGGGACGCCCCCGGCGCTGATCGCTGCCATCTTGAATATCATCATGAATCAGAGAGAAGTTATGGATCAACTCGACAGCCGCGGCAGCCGGTAAGGCTTTTTCCCAATCCCCTCCTGCTGCTCCCGCGGATAGCAGGACCAGCAAGGGTCTGATCCGTTTACCCCGGGCAGTGGGACCTGCACTGTTCTCCCTCCCATCCCATGTGGTAAGCGAGCATGAGGTGGTACTCTTCCATACCCGGAACATTGACACATGCCACGGCTTTTTGCAGCTCTCCCTCGACCGCAGGGAGCATTGGGGCGGTAATCTCTTTGAGTGACATAGATCTTCTCAATTCGTTGGATTTGGTTTGTTGAAAGCGATATGTCAAATCTGGCACAATGGGCGATGAATAATTCCGTTAATTCACTCGGGTCAACCTGGATTGTGTCAGGGCATGCAAATCCTTAACCCCTGTGGCGAACATGCAGATCTGGATCTCACGGCTGACCTCTTCGATAGTCTGGATGGTCGCCTCCAGCGATTGGACGGCTGCTTTTAAGAATGGGCTTGCCATTCCTCCAAGCTGGGCTCCCAATGCAATGCACTTGGCAATATCAACGCCGGATCGTAAGCCGCCGGAAGCAAAGATGATCAATCCCGGAGCAGCCTGGCGCACCTGTAGGATGGACTCTGCAGTGGGGATGCCCCAATCCAGAAAGGCGGCTGCCAGCCTCGCCTGGCTTTCACTGGTAGCCCGATGCATCTCAACCTGCGACCATGACGTGCCGCCAGCTCCGGCAATATCAATCGCTTGTACCCCAGCGCTGGCGAGCAGGCTGGCTGTCCTTGCAGAAAATCCCCATCCCACCTCTTTTGCTATCACAGGCACGGGTAAAGATTTGCAAACCGTCTCGATTTTGTCCAGCAAGCCTGCGAAGATCGTATCTCCTTCGGGCTGGACGGCTTCCTGAAGGGCGTTTAAATGCAAGATCAATGCATCGGCTTCGATCATATCGACAGCTCGCCGGCATTCATCGACGCCGTAGCGATAGTTCAGCTGGACGGCGCCGAGATTGGCGAAGAGCAAGGAATCGGGCGCCAGGCTGCGTATCTGGAATGACCCCACGGTTTCAGGGTGCTCCAGAGCTACGCGCTGCGAGCCAACACCCATGGCGACCCCCGTCACCTGGGCTGCCTCTGCCAGGATGCGGTTGATCTTACCTGCAGACTCGGTGCCGCCGGTCATGGAAGAGATCAGGATCGGCGCTTTTATCCGCCGGTTGAACAGGGTCTGGCTTAGATCGACATCCGATAGGTTGATTTCCGGTAGCGCTTCGTGGATGAAGCGATAATGCTCCAAGCCGGTTGTCAAGCCTGAGCGGACATCTTCTTCGAGGTTGATGCGGATGTGGTCGGATTTACGATCGCCGATATGCGTAACTTTCTTCATGATTTAGTGTTCCTGTGAAATGAGATTATCTTACCAGCCGGGTAAACCCCTGTCAATAAACACCTCGCTAGCGCCCGGTTTCGAGACACGGAGTCTTGACAGATTTAATAGCGAGATTACAATTGGCAAGATCATAATTCAGATGTAAGGAGAACAATTTATGGCTGACACCTATGCAGAGGTAAAGGCGATTATCGTCGATTTATTGGGTGTGGATGAATCGAGGGTAGTGGCTGAGGCGCGTTTCCGTGAAGACCTTGAAGCGGATTCGCTCGATCTCGTCGAGCTGATCATGGCATTCGAGGATAAATTTGGCGGCGAGATTTCCGACGAAGACGCACAGAAAATCACCACCGTGGGTGAGGCGGTTACATACGTCGAAACACATATGTGATCCTGGCAACCCGCGTCAGATGAACAAGAAGTCCGTTCCCAACCGGGAGCGGACTTATTTTCCGTTAAATGTGTGAAAACCTCTACCTTTAGCGCGCTCCCTCGGTGAAAATTAGAACAGAGAGGGTATCTCTTCGGGGTGGCGGGCAACCCTGACGCCGGCATCCTCCAGCGCCTTGATCTTGTCTGCAGCCAAGCCGGAGCCGCCTTCCACGATGGCGCCGGCGTGCCCCATGCGCTTGCCTGGCGGAGCAGACTGCCCGGCGATGAATGCGGCGACAGGCTTGCTCATATTCTGAGCGATATACGCGGCTGCTTTTTCTTCGTCGCTGCCCCCGATCTCTCCAATCAGCACAACTTTCTCAGTTTGCGGGTCTTTTTCAAAAAGCTCCAGCGTGTCCAGGAACGAGGTGCCGTTGATGGGATCGCCGCCAATGCCTACGCAGGTGCTCACGCCCATGCCGACCTGCTTCAATGCATAGAGGACTTCATAGGTTAAAGTGCCGGAGCGCGATACCACCCCCACGTTACCGGGGATGGCGATATCACCGGGTATAATGCCCACCTTGCATTGCCCTGGGGTGAGAATACCCGGGCAGTTCGGACCTACCAGGCGCACGCCCTTATGATCGAGATAATTGCGCACGCGCATCATCGCCTGAACGGGCACGCCTTCGGTGATACAAACAACCAGGGGAATAGCGGCGTCTGCAGCTTCGAACATCGCATCAACTGCAAACCTTGCCGGCACGAAGATCACCGTCACATTTGCGCCGGTGGTTTCAACTGCTACCTTGACCGAGTCGAAAACGGGCACCTTGCCGTCAAAGACCCACTCTCCGCCCTTGCCGGGTGTGACGCCGGCAACGACATTTGTGCCATAGGCGAGCATTGCCTGGGTGTGGAACTCGCCCTCTTTACCGGTTATGCCTTGCACAAGCAGGCGTGTGCGCTGATCGATCAATATGCTCATTGCACCAATTCTCCCTTAGCGACTGCAACCGCTTTTTGAGCAGCGTCCACCAGTGTGACGGCAGTGATCATATTCGCACTGGCTAATATCTGGCGTCCTTCTTCTGCGTTTGTGCCAACGAGCCGGACCACCATGGGAACGTTTGTCTTGATCTCAGCAAGGGCATCCAGGATGCCGCGGGCGACTTCGTCACAGCGGGTGATGCCGCCGAATACATTCAGCAACACTGCTTTGACATTCGGGTCGGCAAGGATAATGCGCAGCGCCGCAGATACTTTGTCCGAGTTGGCGCCCCCACCGATATCCAGGAAATTAGCCGGCTCGCCGCCGAATAGCTTGATAATATCCATCGTGGTCATCGCCAGACCCGCGCCATTGACCATGCAGCCAATGTTGCCATCCAGCTTGATGAAAGACAGCCCGTATTTCCTGGCTTCAATTTCCAAATCCGCTTCCACATCCAGATCGCGCATCTCGGTCAGGTCGGGGTGCAAGAATAAAGCATTGTCATCCAGGACCATTTTCCCATCGACTGCCAGCAAGCGATTATCGGCGGTGATCACCAGGGGGTTTATCTCCGCCAGGGTGGCATCGCAATCCACATATGCCTGCCATAAGCCTCGGGCGATGGTCCCGAACGTACGCCAATGTTCCTTGGGTAAATCGATGCCGGCAGCAATATCCCTGGTCTGGTAGTCCCTTAGCCCCAGCAAGGGATCGATGTGCACCTTGACGATTTTTTCCGGTGTTCTGCGCGCTACTTCTTCAATCTCCACCCCGCCCGCAGAGGATGCCATCATGACCGGTTTGCGAGCGGCGCGGTCATTGGTGATGCCAAAGTAGATCTCATGCTCAATATTTGCTGCCTCATCGACAAGCACTTTGCGAACAGGCAACCCTTTGATCTCCATCGATAAGATCTGCCCAGCCAGAGCCTCGGCTTCTAAAGCGTTCTTCGCCAGGCGTATCCCACCGGCTTTTCCCCTTCCGCCAACCAGCACCTGCGATTTAATGACAACGCGGCTACCCAACTCATCTGCGATCATTCTTGCTTCGCTGGCGGTAGCCGCTACCTTCCCTTTCGGAATGGGTATGCCGTACCTGGCAAAGATCTGTTTGGATTGATACTCATGTAGTTTCATGCAGGCTGCTTCTCCAATCCCATTAGCGTGGATTGATCCCTAATAGACAGGTGGATTATACCATTGTGAAATTTAACATTACAGGACCCCTTTTCGAGGGGGTACCCGGGTTTGTATCGCGAAGAGGCGGTTTGAATTGTTGGTCCTTTTAGCTTATGGAGCCCCCTCCAGCGAAAAGTGCATGATGCGGTTATTGTTTGTATCACTGACCCACATGCCGCCCGAGTTATCGGCTTGTACGGAGCCGACGAGATTAAAGCCATCCGGCCCGGTAGAATAATCACCCCAATATTGGATGAACTCTCCCTGGGTATTGAACATGAGCACGCGATTAGCTTCGGGATCGGCTATGAAGATCTTCCCTGCATCGTTCACGTCAAGGTAGGGCTTGTTATCCAACGACTGCCCATACCAGCCGGCGATATCCCAGCTTTCGAGCGGCAGGTAGCTGCCGTCCGATGCTTTGAGGAATACTTGCACACGCTGGTTCCAGGTGTCTGCAACGTAGACCTGACCCTGGGCGTCAACCGTTACTCCCACCGGTTCATCGAACTGCCCGGAATCGAGTCCCGGTCCGCCGAACTTGGTCAAGAAGTTCCCATCGGCGTCGAACACCACAACCCGCTTGTTGCCGGTATCGGTGACGAATACATTCCCCTCCCCATCCACAGCCACATCCCGCGGCCCGTAAAAGCCGAAGGGATCATCCGTCTGGCTTATGCCGTAACCCCATGAAGTGATGAATTTCCCGTTGGCGTCGAATTTTTGGATGCGGTTGTTCCACGTATCTGCCACGTAAACCGAGCCGTCAGGTCCTACGGCGATACCCCAGGGCTCGTTGAAAGAACCCTCCGGCGCTGGGTTATTCGCATCGATGCTGGCGCCGTAGCTTCCCCAGGTGTTGATGAAATTACCCTGCGGATCAAAATGCTGGATGCGATGGTTCTCCGTGTCTGCCACGTAAACGCTGCCATCCGGAGCAACTGCCAGATCGCGTTGTCGTTTGAATTGCCCCGGCTTCCGAGCCAGCGACGCCAATGACCTGGTCGGCGAGCAGATTTGCATTCTTGCCCTCGTAGGGGTCTGCCACCAATTCCTGCGGCGCCGGGCTTGCGCCGTAATTCCACAGGCTGGCGGCAACATCCTTGCGGATGTAGAGGCGCATTTTAGATGAAGGATACCAGTTGGCAAGGCTCAAATCTTTGTTGGTGACCTGCCCGTAGAGCGTATAATCCCGGTTGAGCCAGATATCGAAGAGAGCCTGCCGCATTTGCGGATTTGTGAGGGCGCTGGTGATGCGGTCAAGCGTGAGTCCGAAGTAATCCTGGTTGGGCCACCAGAGGCGGATGTAATCGAACTGGTCGTATGCCTGCCCGACGACCGGCTCAATTTTCCCGAAGTTGCCCTCGCCGACCAGAATGACGGGGGATTCACGCAAGGAGCGAGTGGGGTCGCTGCCGTAAAACACCTTGTTGGGGTAATTGCGCAGATACCACCAATAAGGATAAGAAGTATCGCTGTCGTAGGCGACGTTGATCCCGAGACCATCGGTGGTCCGCCGGGAGATCTCCTCGATCTGCGCCAGCGCCAGTTTGACACCTGGGGCAGAATGGGCGTAGACCAGGTACTCGGTTGCCATATCGTAATTGATATATGCAGCCATGATGGCAGCTCTGGCAGTCAGGAGAGAGAGGCAAGCCGAATACCGTCAGGGTAAGCAAGCGGATAAGCTGCCCGGGTTTCCACGCCAGGGTGAGCCTGACCAATCCCCAGCCCGAGAGCACCGCGGTGATCAATGCAAACAGGAAGGTGCTGGTTCCCTGGAGCTGGTCCAGCTCCTTGCCCTGGAAGGGGGGATTGACGCCCAGCAGGCTGGCGAGCGTGGCGATTGTGCTGACGAGAAATACGGCTAACAACAGGAGCACGATAACGCCGCGGCGCTGCTTGACCATTTCCCAATCGGTGGTCTCTACCAGCTTGCCCAGGAACCAGGCGGTTGAGAGGATCATGCCGAGCGTGATGTGGACCGTGAGCCAGGGCATCTTCTCGCCGGCGATCGAATAAGCGAGCAGGCTGGAAAAGCTCCAAAACAGGAAGAGGGCGATTGAAACGCCGGGCAAGGGAGTATCTGCCGCCGGTTCGATCTCGCTGGCGGCGCCGGTTTCTGCCTCCTCCGATAACTCTGCAGGCGTCTCTTCAGCAGGGGTAGGGCTTCACTGGGTTGAGGGGCGGTCAGCCGCAGCAACCGCGGGGCAAAAATCAACGCCAGGATGGTGCCTAAATACGGCAGGTATTCGTAAATTGGAAGCTGGAGAAACCCGTAGTAATACCAGGGTTGGCTGCCGCGATTGACGCCTTGCTGCTCCAACCAGTATCCCAGCGAGCCGACCAGACCGGTCATAAATCCGAAGCCATTGGTAAACAGGCTGGTATAGAGCACGGTAAAGATGCCGTAGAATATCGCCGCGCTGATCAGCCACAAGCGCGGGTTCCATAATAGACCGACGGCGGTAGCGATCAGGGCGAAAAGGATCACGAAGGCGGCATCCACCATGATGGTGCGCGTGCTTTGATAGTCGATCGGGTTGATGCCTAAGAACTTGACCGGGAAGGCGGAAAGCAGTGGTAAGACCAGGGTGCCCAGCACGATGAGCAGATCAAAGGAGCGCTCCTGCTTTAGCTTCGCCCAGGTGAAACCGCGCAGCAATAAATAACCCGCCAGGATAATGCAGACCACCCCGGCAAGCAACAGGATGATGGCAATTGGCGACACAGAAGCGGAAAGCGAGGCTGTGGCTGGCTGTCCGGGAACGGCAGGCGCCACCGTCTGAGTACTGGATGGACCGCTGCCGCCTTCACTGAAGATCATCCACCCTGCGGCTGCGCCGAGAAACACGATCGCCAGGATCAGCACGATCAGGAACCGGTTGCGGAAATCAGGATTTTGCCAGGGCTGCAGGGAGAGGCGGTAGATCAGGTAGCCAGCCAGGAACAGCAATGCCTGTGCGGCGTAAATAAACGCGGTCTCTTTTGTGGCAAAGTTTAACGAGGTGACAGCGATGAACCAGAAAATGTAGCGCGGGGCGCCGCTCTCCAGGTAGCGGATGATCGCCCAGAACATGACCACCCCCCAAAATGCGACGAAAGCCTCGTTGCGCACATAACGCCCGTAGAAGAGCATGTAGGGGGAGATCAGGAATAAGAATGCGGCGATGGCAGCGCCAACTTTGCCCAGGATCCTGCGATAGAACCACATGAATGCGACCGTGGCTATGCTGAAGAGCACAGCCGGAATGCGGGCTGTGGTGTCCGAGTCGCCAAATAGGAAGTACGATAACGCAACAACGTGGAATTGGAACGGTCCGTGGGTTACCGGGTCGTGGGAGTAACCGCTGCCCTGTTCGAACAGCCAGGAGAAGTAGACATGCGAATTCTCATCGTGGCTCATCACGCGCGATTCAATGTCATAGAAGCGACTGAATATTGCGGCGCCGATCAGCAGGATGAAAATGACCGTCTCCCAGCGGATTATTTTGGTGGAGCTGACCGGTGCATCCATCCAGGATGATTTGCTGATTGATTCCGGGTTGGTTATCGCCATGTTTTGTCCTCAGGCGGCTATTTTGGCGCTTCGAGCCGGGCAAGCTTGCGCAGCTCTTGCACTTCTTTTGTGGATAGGTGCCGCCATTCTTTAGGTTTTAGCTGACCCAGCAACAGGCTGCCGATGCGGACACGGATGATGCGCACCACAGGCAAGCCGATTTGCGAACCGGTTTCGCGGATCTGGCGCTTGCGACCCTCGCGCAGGATCACTCGCAGCCAGGCGCCCTTGCCCGACGTGTCGATCACCTGCACTTCGGCGGGCGCGGTGCGGTAGCCGTCTTCCAGCACGACCCCTCTTTGCCAGGAGGCGAGCTGCTCGGCATCTGGGCGCCGCGCTACCAGCACGCGGTACTCTTTCTCGTGTTCGTAGCGCGGGTGCGTCAGCCGGTTGGCTAATTCGCCATCGTTGGTCAAGAGGATCAAGCCTTCGCTGTCCACGTCTAACCGTCCGACCGGGTAAACGTGGCAGGGATCATCGACGAGGTCGATCACCGTTGGACGCGGGTCTTTGGATGAGACGGCAGAGAGCACCCCGCGCGGCTTGTATAAGGCAATGTACTTAACCGGCTCAGTGATGGGCAGCGGGTTGCCATCGACCAGGATGCGATCCTTTTGGGGATCAGCCTTATCCCCCAATTGGGCAATTTGACCGTTGACTCTCACCCTGTTGGCGGAGATGAGCGCCTCACAGGCGCGACGAGATCCCAAGCCAGCCCTGGCTAATATTTTCTGTAAGCGCTCTTCCATAATGATTGCTCTTCGCCGGTTATTATAACCCACACAGGAATGGCTATCATGCGATCAGCCAGGCTGCCCAGGCGTTAAGGCGCTTTTGGCTCCTCCTCGACGACGGAAGCGCTCAACGGCGGCAGGTCTGAGAGCGAGCTCAAGCCGAAGAACTGCAGGAATTCCGAGGTAACGCTGTAGAGGATGGGTCTCCCCGGAGAATCGGCGTGCCCCACCTCCTGGATCAAGCCTTTGCTGAGCAGGCTCTTCAAAACGCCATCGCTGTTGACGCCGCGGATGGCGTCAATCTGCGGTCGAGTGGCGGGCTCCTCGTAGGCGATGATTGCCAGAGCCTCCAGGGCGGCGCGGCTCAAGCGTGAGGACGCCTCCAAACCGAGGAAGCGCTCGATCAGAGCGGCGGCTTCGGGCGCAGAGACGAGCTGGACGCGCCCATGATGGCGCTGGACGATGACCCCATGCCCCGGCTCGCTCTCGAGGTAATGGCTTTGGAGCTGCCCCAGCCCGTTCTCAATTTCTTGGGCGCTGACTCCGATGGCGGCTGCCAGTTGCGCCGTGGTCACCGAGCCGCTAGCCACGAAGAGCAACGCTTCCAATTTGGCAACCAGGCTTAACTCACGTTCATCTAAAGGTGTCGTTTCCATGCTATGATAGACTTTGTCAGATTTATCAATAGGTGAGATGTGGAGGTGCTATTCATGACAACTCGAAAAATCCAAATATACGCCACGATTTGCATGCTGATTCTGGCAAGCCTGGCGTGTAATTACGCCAATCGCAATGCCAACCGGCTGGTTGAGCCGCAGCAGACCACAGCCAGCAGCGGCGAGCTCGGAGAAGTGCCGTTCGATGCGCAAGGAAAGCTGCGCGTGGTGGTAAGTGAGGCGCAATTAACCGACCTGATTTCAAAGGAGCTGAACTCCCAGGCAGACGCCGTGCTGAGCGATCCACAGGTGCATCTCCGAGATGGTCAGATGGTCCTGACGGGTCAGGTGCAACAATCGGGCCTCAATGCTGAGCTTGAGATGGTCATGCAGGCAGGGGTCACTGCGGACGGTAGACCGGAGATCTCATTGGTATCGGCGTCGGTGGGCATGTTTTCGCTTCCCCAAAATATGCTGGACGATCTATCTTCACAGATTAAAGTCTGCCTTTGAGAGTAAAATAGACGCGGGTATCGAGCAGATATTTATCGAAAGCATCACCATCGATGGCGGGGAAATGGTCATTGAGGGGCACGCACGGTGAAGTTCCCAACGAGATGAGATTATACCACTCACGTCCTTTAATCCTGGTCCTGTGGCTGGTGATGGCGAGCCTGGCTGGCTGCGCGGCGCCGACGGTTACGCAGGCGGTGATCGACATCCAGCTCAGCGCAGACGGACAGACGATCCCGCTGACGCTGGCGCCTGGCAGCACCGTCCAGCAAGCCATTTCGGCGGCGGGTTTGCAACTGGGCAGCCTGGACCGGGTTGAGCCGCCGCTGTACTCGCTACTGGAAGATGATGGGGTTGTGCGAGTTGTGCGGGTTACAGAAAAGTTCGAGGTGGAAGAGGAGGAGATCCCATTCGAGCAGCAGCGCCAGCCGACGGAGCTGCTGCCTGAAGGGCAATTGCAGATGGATGCGGTGCAGAAAGGCGAGCCGGGATTAAACAGACGACTTACCGCATCCTCTACGAAGACGGGGAAGAAGTTTCCAGGTCTTTCTTTCAGCTCCGAGATCATTAAACAACCAGTGCCACAAATCGTGCTCGTCGGCGTGCTGCCCCTGACCTCCCACTTTCAGATCCCGGGCAAGCTGGCATACCTGTTCAACGGCGAGGCGTGGGTGATGGAGGGCAAGACGAACAACCGCCGCCCGCTCATCACCGGCGGCGACCTGGATGGCAGGGTGTTTGCGCTTTCGTCCGACGGCAACTACTTGCTGTTTACGCGGCGCTCCAGCGAAGCGGAGCAGATCAACGAGCTATGGGTAGCCGATTTGACGAAAGATCCGGTGAAGGAGATCGACCTGCAGGTCAAGAATATCGTGCAGTTCGCGGATTGGATCCCGGGCTCGAACTCCAAAGTGGTCTTCTCGACCGTCGAGCCCCGGTCTACCCCGCCGGGCTGGCAGGCGAACAACGACCTTTATGCGCTCAGCTTCAGCCCCAGCGGCTGGGTCTCCAAATGGCAGGAAAAGCCGGTGGTGGAAGCCAACTCCGGCGGCATCTACGGCTGGTGGGGGACGAGCTTCTCCTGGTCGCCCGAGGGAGATGGGCTGGCGTATACCCGACCGGATGGCGTGGGGCTGGTCGATTTTGCCACGGGCGTGCTGACCAGCACGCTGGATATCTTGCCGTTCCAGACGGGAGGGGATTGGGCATGGGCGCCGGGCATAAGCTGGGGACCTGGTGGCGATGTGATCTACACGGTCAACCACACGCCGGACGAGGGAGAGGCTACACCCGAACAATCGCCGAACTTCGACCTGGTGGCGCTGCTGCAAGGCACAAGCAACCCGATCACCCTGGTGCGGCAAACGGGGATGTTCGGCTATCCGGCAGCTTCCCCCATCCAGTCTGCACCAGAGGGCGGGGGTGATTACCAGGTGGCATACCTGCAGGCGATCTTCCCGACGCAGAGCGACAGCAGCCGTTACCGCCTGGTAGCCATGGATAGCGACGGCTCGAACCGCAGGGTGTTGTTCCCGGCGGAGGATAAACCGGGGATGGAGCCGCAACAGGTTGCCTGGTCGCCGGCAGCGCTGCCCGAGCGAGACGCCTACGCCATCGCGGCGATTTACGAGGGCAACCTGTGGCTGGTGGACGCCAGCACAGGGGAGGCCAGCCAGGTGACCGGGGATGGACTGATCAGCCGCGTCTCGTGGCGATAAAGGGAAGGGTCATGATGGAGCTCGTGATCAGGAATGAGATAGAAAGCGATTACCGGGTGGTCGAAGAGATCACCAGAACAAGGTCGGGCAGGTAAATCTGTGTTCGGATGCCCCGGAATCCAACCTACCGCTACCCGCAGTAAATTTCACAGGAAGGTCAAATGAACAACGCAAACAATTGGAACCAGGCAATTATTGAGGAGTTTCGCGCTGAACTCTGGCAAGGTGGGCGGTATGTTTGATGGTAAAACGCTGCTTCTGCTGCATACGGTTGGGGCAAAGAGTGGTCAAGAGCGCATCAATCCCGTCGCCTACGTGGCTGATGGTGAACGCCTCGTGATTATTGCGTCTAAGGGCGGCGCTCCGACCCATCCGGACTGGTACTACAACATTGCAGCGAATCCATTGGTTACGGTTGAAGTGGGTACGGAACAATTCCAGGCGCGGGCAGAGATTGCATCCGAACCTGAAAGAACCCGTTTATATAACAAAATGGTTGAGATGATGCCCGGCTTTGCGGATTATCAGCGGAAGACGAAGCGTGTGATCCCGGTGATTAAATTAATGCGGGTGGAATGATGGCTATCCTGGCAGGGATATTAACTGTTAACTAGTGGGTCACTTGGCATGAGTGATGCCATTTCTGAAGCAGACTGGATCTAGGCCGAGAGGAACGGCGAACACAAGCACCCGAGCCGCCCAGAGCCAAACGACGAGTTCGACTTCGTTCCCTGCGTGCAGCTCTAGCACCACCCCATTCGAATGGGGTTGGATCTTGGTTCCAGGCCCTTGCCACTGCCTCTAACCAAGCAATGATTTGTTCAGGCGCTTGTGGGTTTTGCCCAGAAATGGCTCTCCGGACCAAAATGCGTTGAATGGACTCGGCCATATTCAACCAGGAGCCGCCTAATGGGGTGTAGAGTAGCATTACGCCATGCGCGAACAGCCACAACACCAGTTCGGGCGTGTAATGACCTTGCAAGTTGTCCCAAATGAGTAGCATCCGTAACGGCGGCAGTTTCTCCGGCAGGGTAATCCGCACAGATAAACCGAGCTGCCAAGTTTTCCACGCCTGACGGTTGGTTTCTTCATCCAGGATGGGCTGTTCAGGGAGTGTTTTCAGGATTTCCTCCACCTGCTGTTGGATCCATGGATGCAAAATGGCATTGGTCGATTGGGTGACCCCTTTGACCCGCACTTCGCCACTGGCAGGATGAAACAAAGTCAGCATCTTGGCCGTTCCATTTCGGATGTATTCATGCGGCTGATGCACTGGCTGGCTTTCCGGCTGCCAGCTTTCGCCCGGATAGGGGACCGTTTGATACGGTCCAGCTTCATCTTCTACCCACACCGCCAATCCCATTTTTTCGCCTTCGCGATACGCCGTCTCAATCAATTCTTTTTTTGTGCCGCATTCGGATCCGTCACCATCACCATACCGCGTTTTCGTTTCCTGGCTACCTGTCCCGTTTCGCACCAAGTCCGTGATTTCTGCCAGCGAAAACCAGCTTCCTGTAAAATCACCCAGATCCGTTCAGTGCTGATCTCCGGCACTCCATCGTCTGCTTTCCACAGGGCTTTCTGTAACGTGGTCAATGACCAGGTGTTCGTCCCGTCCTGCTCCGCATCCGGCTGGCGTCGCGCTTCTTGCAGCACCCGCTCCCGCTCAACGGCTGTGTATTTGAGTTTTGGCCCGCCACCATGTTTAGGGTGGATGGCCGCCAGCCCTTCCCGGTTAAATCGCTCCACCAATTGAGCTACGGGATCTCCGCATTTTCGCCCAGCCTGTTGAGCTGCCTCCGTATAATTGTAGCCATCTGCTACAGCTAATATTTCTTTCGCTCGCACAACATGACTGGCCGGTTCACTCTGCGATCGACTGATTCGTTCCAGCCATTTCCGCTCTTCTTCTGTCAATGTACGCAGTGGGTCTTTCTTTCGTCCCGTCATCGCCTCGTTCCTGCCTTTTTTGAGTGGTTTCCTTTCCACTCATCATGGCAAGTTTCATGCCAAGTGACCCACTAGCTCAGGTTACGAGTGCATGGCGGTAATCGAATCATCGCACTTTTGGAAAACAGGGGAATTATGCCCGTAATTGGAAGGTTGGCGAGTGAGATGGTGGGTTTCGGGGTATGGTGGGGCAGGTCAAAACCATGTCCGGACGCCCCGAATTCGGCGTAGCATTGGAATTCTGCGGTGAGTTGGCGGGATGATGATAAGGCGTAGTGATCTCACCAGGCAGCGCTTCGCGAGCAACTTGCCAACTCAGCCTGCACGCTGTCAGACGCCGATGATGGCATAAGACAGGTCGTTGAAAGAGTAGCCTTAATACGAGCGAGGTGCGGTCATTGAAAGGCGGCTGGAAAGGGTGTGGACCACGAAGGGCACGAAATGGAACGAAAGGCGCGAAATACATTTTTAGCAGATTGTAGTCCATGATCGGCGAATTTCAAGACTGCTTTCTTCCCCTGCTACACAAGAAGGAACCAATTTGCCCAATCATTCGTCATACGAATGAGTTTCTTGACCCACTACCTTATTTTCAGGAGGGGTAAGATGGCTACCCATGGCATAAACGGCTCTCTTTTTTGGCGATTGCCTTCGTGGCCATTATCGCCGGAGGGTGTTCTGCACCTGCCAAGCCGACTGGTTCTAGTACAATGGGAGCTATTGATGCACTTATCCATGCAGAAAATATCAAATTCGCAGGAGTTGAGATCCAGCGCGAAGCGTCACCAAATATTGATCCGGGCTTGATCGACCAGCAGGTGGCGGCAAATAACGATTTTTCTTTCGATCTCTACCGGTCGCTGCGCTTAGAGGAAACCAACCTATTCTTTTCATCCTACAGCATTTCCACTGCTGTGGCGATGGCGTATGGAGGGGCACGCGGCGAGACCGAGAAGCAAATGAGCAGTACGCTCCATTACAGCCTGCCACAAGAGCAGCTCCACCCGGTTTTTAATCTGCTAGACCAATCGCTCAATACGCCCGCAAGCGAGGGCGATGGATTTCAGCTCCATACCGTGAACTCGCTGTGGGGACAGGAGCAATTCCCATTTCTTCCCGATTTTCTTGCCCTGATCGCGCGCAACTATGGTGCGGGAGTGAGGCTGGTCGATTTTACAGAGGATGCGAGCCGCGAGGCAGCGCGCCAGACGATCAACGAATGGGTGAGCCAACAGACCAACGAAATGATCCAAGAGCTGCTGCCAGAGGGCATGCTCGACGGTTTAACCCGCCTGATCCTGGTCAATGCGATTTACTTCAAAGGGGAATGGCAGGATCCTTTTGAGAATGGCACTGAGGATGCTCCTTTTACACTGCCTGATGGCGAACAGGTGAGCGTCCCAACGATGTCCCGGCGGGCAGTAGCGCCCTACTTCCAGGGTGAGGGTTACCAGGCGATAAGACTGCCCTACAAGGGCGACCGGACAGAAATGATCCTCGTGATGCCAGATGTGGGCAAGTTTTCTGAGCTCGAACAGACGCTTGATCGAATATCGTTTGAAGGACTTCTAAGCAGTCTGGAAGATCACGATATTAAGCTCTATATGCCCAAGTTCCAGTTTGTATACAGCACCGATTTGAAGGAAGTTCTGGCGCAAATGGGCATGCCAGCGGCTTTCGATCCGGGTGGGGCTGACTTATCAGGCATCTACGACCAAGAAGCAGAGAAAAGTAACCTTTTCATCTCCCACATCGCACATAAAGCCTTCGTAGCCGTGGACGAAAAAGGTACGGAGGCGGCGGCTGCAACGGGTGTGGTGGGGGAAATCGAGTCAATGCCGATAGAGCTGCACATCGATCACCCCTTCATCTTCATTATCCGCGATTGGCAGACGGGGAGTATTTTGTTTGCTGGGAGAGTGCTGGATCCGCGAACGCCTTGACCCCAGTGAATTTTACTCCCCCAGGTCGATATTCTCCTGCGGTTGCCATTTATCTACGATTGCCGGTCTGAAGCCGTTAAGCCCTGGGTGTATGCCCGGGGATTTTGATTTACACGCTTGATTGAGTCCAAGAGAACACGCCATTTTTCATCTTGTTATATAATCCTATAAAATGTGATCGATGGGCGGGTTGGCAGCGACTGAACAATCGGGAACGATAAGGCGTGGTGACGAGAAATCCATAGAAAGGGGCGAATGACCGACCTCCATTGGACTGAAATCGATCAGGTTGCTACAATTTGGACGGATACCCCAGCGCCGCTACAGGCTGGATTGCTATTTCGCACCGGGCTCGTAGACGAGACATTGGCGATAGCCGGCATGACACATCTCATCGAGCATTTGTCCCTTTCCACAGTGAGCGACCCATCACGACTCCAGAATGGCTTCGTGGGTGGCGTTGTCACCGGCTTTTACACGATGGGACAGCCTTCAGATGTATCTAAATTTCTTGAAAACCTCTGCAAGGCTCTTTGCTCACTGCCTGGGGATCGCCTGGAAAGTGAGAAGCAAGTTCTGGAAGCGGAAAATGCCTCCCGCCGTTACGATCTCTATTCCAATCTCCTGACATGGCGATATGGAGCTAACGGCTACGGTCTATTTGGGTTGCCTCAGCTTGGATTAAAGAAAATAACCTTGGAGCAACTGCAACAACATGCCACACAGCGCTTTACGCGCCAGAATGCTATCCTCTGGCTGACCGGACCTCCCCCCGACGATTTCCGATTAACGCTCCCCGATGGGATCAAACATCCAATTCCGCCCCTTACGCCGGTTCAGAAAACATTTCCCTGCTGGTACGTTGACGAGATGTGCGGCGGCGTGGCAGCCGGCGTGGCGGTTGCAAGGTCTTATGCTGCCACGATCTTCTGCGAAATCGCCACCAGGCGTTTATATCAGCGCCTGCGTACAGAGCAGGCTGTGAGTTACTCCCCTTTTGTTGGCTACGAGCCACTCAATACGGATCTGGCTCACATGGTGCTCTTTGCAGACTCGGATAAGGGCCGGCGGGAAGAACTGGCTAAAGCTTTCGATGAGGTTTTTCAGCAGCTCAGTGTTCTCGCGGAGGGGGAACTCGAGTCTGTCCGAAATCAGATTCTTGAACACTGGAATGGCACACTCGCACTACAGCCTGCAGATCGAAAAATCATGGAAGTCCAACGAGCGGCGAGAGAATGGATACTCGGCAGTGAATATAATCCGTTAGAGTCCGCCGCGAGCCAAGCTTAACTCAGTAACCGCAGAGGAGGTTTCCGCGTTTGCGCGTGCTTTACAAGCGAGCGCCATCTTCGCCCTGCCGGGTGAGGCGCGCCTGTCGCCCGGGTTTGGCACGCGGGCGTCCGTCTCGACAGCAACTGCCGTACAGGGGCGAAGGATCAAGCACTGGGATTCGCCCATACGGGGAGAAGTGCTTGTTTACGGTGCGGATGGCGTGAGTTTTCATGGGACCGATGGTTCGCAGCTTACTGTACGTTATTCTGAGCTGGCAGCGGTTCTCTGTTATCCAGATGGAGCGTTGCAATTAATCAGCTCTGAGGCTGCGTCTGTGATGATTGAGCCAACGCTCTGGCACTCCGGGCAGCACATCTGTAACGAGATTCTTGAGCACGTGCCGGAACAACTGCGGATAGACCAGGTCCCCCGTCCTGCCGAGAGTATCCCCATGCCCACCACGACGGCATGGCAACGGTTTCGGGCGAGGATCAAAGGTTTACCCTCTTGGAGTGTGATTGTAATATGGATTGTTTTCGCGCTGATTCTGGCTATCATGCGATACTTCATGGAATGACCAGGGTGGTTTTTCTTGTGGCGAGGATGCGTACGAATATTCCTGCCGTTTTTCAACTTCTACGTGAATCCAAAGTTGTTGAATAATTGGGTGGGTTTACGGGATGGTCAAAGGCAGAATAAATTCATCGGCAAGCAATTGCCAGACTCCAGCCGGTAAGGAGCCAAAGCCTGTCTTAGAAATATCACTCTTCATGTTTCAGCACCGTTTGAGGTGAAAAGGCTGGTCGCATTTATTCGACGTGGGATCTCGGCTTTTTGGAATTTTTGCCTGTGAGGAGGAGGAGATTATGGGCAGGAAAACTGGTGGGATCATCGCAACATTTGTGGCCGTACTCTTATGTGGCTGCCCGGGAATATGCTTGTGCTTATTCGGGGCTATTGCTGCCACGGGGCAATTGCCTTACACATCAGAATTTCCTTACTCATCAGATTTTGGCAAAGTCACTGCGACCGTCCCCTCATATTTGGGGTTTGTAGGTTTGTGCCTGGCGCTGATCTTCATCGCCATTCCCATTGTCGTAGGTGTTCTGACCCTTCGCAACAAACCCGAGAAACCAGCTTCTTTCAATGAGCCGCTTCCGCCAGCCAGCTAATTTCCAGTAAGCAGCAGGGTGCGTTCGACATAACGCACCGGGATTTATCTACTTGGATAATCATGCCGACTCGAAATGCGTGGTGGGTTGGCGGTGTTATAAAAGGTGGAATGCGCTCATCAGAAAGCGTATTGCTATCACTTCGCCAACCCACCCTACATTTAGACTGGCAGGATTTTCGCATATTTCCATAGCACAGTCCGGGCAATAATAAAACCAGGATCAGGAAGTTGGTTTTACCTTACGGCCTATGTAGATGTTCCCCCTGAGCTCATCGCGTAAGAATTTTTGAAAACCGTGGGTGGAGGCAACACCCAGGGTCTTCCCAGTTGACGACAGCCCCAAATCGGGAGCGGTAAGGTCGATCACCAATATCAACTGGTTGCCGATTATGGTCCCCCGTAAGTTGGATCCAACCCCGATTTCAACCAGGTCAGCAAGGTTCAATACAATTTCGGCCGGTTCAGCGCTTTCAGTCATTTTCTCCATCCTGTTTAAAAATGGTGCCTAAAAACCTATCCAAAAAAATAAATATTCTTTTGGGGTGTGTGCGGCGGCGAAGCCGCCGCACACACCCCCATTTTTCGGCATTCCCTTTATTGTAATCGTTTAAGGAGCCTGGCTGGCGGACTTTGGATTAGAATTGACTGGTGCGCCAGCCACAACCATTTCGTTAGTTTCAGTCGCAATTTTGCCGTCCGTTTTAGGGTACATGGTACAATTCTTCGTTGTGTTTTCGAGGGACAATCCCTCAATGGTCAAAAAAACTGAAAGGGGAAATCGAATGCGAATTTTAATCACCGGCGCGGCGGGCTTCTTGGGCTCACATTTATGCGATCGTTTACTGGGTGAAGGCCACCAGGTTGTGGGGATGGATAATTTCGTCACGGGCAGCCCGGATAACCTGGCGCACCTAGCGGGCAACCCGGACTTTCTTTTCATCCGCCACGATGTTTCAAATTTCATCTTTGTTCCGGGTAAGATCGATGCCATTTTGCATTTTGCCTCACCGGCAAGCCCGAACCCCAACTCGCCGTACGGCTACGTGAACCTGCCCATCCAAACCATGAAAGCCGGCGCCCTGGGAACGCACAATACCCTGGGTGTGGCGCGGGCGCAACAGGCGCGCTT
This sequence comes from uncultured Chloroflexia bacterium, assembly GCA_963702535.1. Taxonomy (GTDB): domain Bacteria; phylum Chloroflexota; class Anaerolineae; order Anaerolineales; family UBA4823; genus CAVPDG01. The sequence continues at coordinate 265,673 of CAVPDG010000011.1, forward strand.
CCTGTTGGCATCCACATCCGAGATTTACGGCGACCCGATCGAGCACCCGCAGACCGAGGCTTACTGGGGGCACGTCGATCCGATCGGCAGAAGGTCGGTTTACGATGAGGCGAAGCGTTTCGCAGAGGCGCTGACGATGGCGTACCACCGCTTCCACGGCATCGATACGCGCATCATCCGCATCTTCAACACGTACGGTCCGCGCATGCACCTGGATGACGGCAGGGTGGTGCCCAATTTCCTGCAGCAGGCGCTGCTGGGGCAGCCGCTGACGGTTTACGGCGACGGCAGCCAGACGCGCAGCTTCTGCTACTGCGACGACCTGGTGGAGGGCATCGTGCGCCTGCTGTACTCCGACCAGCACGACCCGGTGAACATCGGCAATCCGCACGAGACGACGATCCTCGAGTTTGCCGAGGTGATCAACCGCCTGACCGGCAACCCGGCGGGCGTGGTCTTCAAGCCCGGGCAGCGCGGCGAAGGCGACCCGCAGCGCCGGCGACCGGATATCTCGCGCGCCCGGTCGGTATTGGGCTGGGAGCCCAAGGTGAGCCTGGAAGAAGGCATCGAGCGCACGGTACCCTACTTCAGAAGGAAGATGGGCCTGGAATGACGGCGATCCTGACAAACCCACGGGAGAGGACGCGCTTTCTGCGCTTTGCCGTGGTGGGCATCATCGGCGCGGTGGTCGATTTTGGTGTGATGAACCTGCTCTCGTCTCTGTTCCCAGTACCCATCGTGATCGGAAACGTGGTCATCAGCCCGCTGGTGTGGGCTGGCACCATCTCTTTCATCGCCGCCATCTTGAGCAATTTCACCTGGAACCGTTACTGGACGTATCCCGATTCGCGCTCGAAGCCGATCTTGCGACAGCTAATGCTCTTCTCGTTCATCAGCGTGATGGGGCTGGCGATCCGCATCCCCATTCTCAAGTTCCTGGAGCCCGTGGTCTTGCGAGTGGTTGAGAGATTGCCCCTGCCTGCAACCCTGTTCACACCTGAGTTTCTGGCAAAAAATATCACCCTGGCGATCGCGGTCATCGTGGTGATGTTCTGGAACTTCTTCGTAAACCGTTATTGGACATATAATGATGTTGTATAGTACTGGACATACGTAGACCGGTGAAGCCAATAGCGAAAAACAAGGCGCAATCCGGTTTGTGCCCGCCCTGCGCCACGTTTTTCGGATCGTCTCACTTCAACTGCGTTCCTCATACAGGATCTGAAACCAGGTGAGTAGCAGCGATGACAGAAGCTGATCGGATCATCCCAATCTATAAATCGGGCGGCGAGGTAGGGGGATTCCTGAAATACCCCTACCTGTTCAACCGGGAGGGCGAGTGGATCGGCTGGGTTACACCCACCCGACAGGTATACTCGGTGCACGGGCATTACGTGGGTTGGCTGACGAAGGAGCCGCGCATCATCCGCAAGCAATCTTCAGGCTATTTGAAGCCGCGCCTGGCGCCGCCGTCCGAGCCGGAGCGGCTTAAGCCGCCGGCTACGGTACCCTTGGCGCCGATGATGAGCGAGGTGCCGATCGGCGCTTATGATGTGCTCGAAGAGAGACAGGACCTCCTGCCGCCGAAAGATTTTGGCGACCTGCGTGAGGATATGGATTAGCGTTGCTCTTGAGCGAGATGCTGCGAGATGGATGAGAAAGAGGATGCGCCGATCACCAGCCAGCCGGAGAGTGCCCCCCGGTGCGCTCTTTGCGCGAGCTGATCGACCGCGTGACGGGACGCGGCTTCTCGCCCCCGCAAACGGTCGAGCCAGCCGGGCTGGCGGAAACCCTGCCCTTTCCCTTCCTGGCGCTGGTGGGGCAGGAGGAAATGAAGCTGGCGCTATTGCTGGCGCTGATCAACCCGGCGGTGGGTGGCGTGCTCCTGGTCGGACCGCGGGGCACGGGTAAGACCACCGCCGTGCGCAGCCTGGTGGATTTACTCCCCTCGGCGGCGCGCAGCCTGTGCTATTACGGCTGCCTGCCGGAGGATATCGAGCAAGGGGGGATTGACGCCGTGTGCCCGGATTGCGCCAGGAAGTACGCCATGGGAGAGCCGCTGGCGAAGACGGATCGCGTGCGCCTGGTGGAGCTGCCGCTCAACGCCTGCCTGGACGATGTGATCGGCGGCATTGACGAGCGGGCAGTGCTGCACGACCGCATGCGCCTCAGGCGGGGACTGCTCAACCAGGCAGACCGCAACCTGCTCTACGTGGACGAGGTCAACCTGTTGAGCAATGAGGTGATCGACGCGCTGCTCGATGCCGCGGCGCAAGGCAGCTACACCGTGCGGCGGGGTCCGCTCTCGGCTTCGTACTGGTCGCGCTTTGTGCTGATCGGATCGATGAACCCGGAGGAAGGGCGCCTGCGCCCGCAGATCATGGACCGCTTCGGCTTGCGCGTGGTGGTGCACGGCTTGAAGGCTGCCCCGAGAAAGGCTGGAAGCCTACCGCCGGGTACAGGCGTTTGGGATGAGCCCGCGGCGGGTGGCAGCGGATTACGCCGCGGAGACACAACTGGCGCGCGAAGAGATCCAGGCTGCCCGGGAGCTACTGACCCAAAGTCAACCTCCCGGAAGATGTCGCCCAACTGGGGTTGGAGCTGACAAGCCGCTTGAAGCTCGAACTCGCTGCGGGCGGAGATCACCCTGTTCGAGGCGGCGCGAGCGTACGCGGCTGCAGACGCACGGAGCCGCGTGGCGCCCGCCGACCTGCAGGTGGTTGCGCCGATGGCATTGCGGCTACGCCGCTCGGATTATATTAAGGAATATTTCAGCCACCAGCAAGTTGAAGATGATGAGCTGGCTAATGTGCTGCGGGAAACCATCCCCGCCTGAGCCGAGTCAAAACCGCATGTTTGAGCTTATTTCATATTGGAGATGAGGTTATGGCGCCCGAGGAGACAACAAGCACGACGCAAGCGAAAACGTACGAGGATTATTTCCGAGAAGCATGGTTGCGGCATGCCCATAAAGATGAAGACGCCGCCGAAGAAAACTTTCGCAAAGCCATAGCCCTCAACCCACAATCCGCAGACGCCTATTACGGTCTGGGGCTGGTGTTGAAAGCCCAGGACCGCCGGCAGGAAGCCATAACTGCCTTTCAGCAAGTTGTGGATTCCCTGAACCCGGAAAGCGCTGAGGATCGGAGCCGGACGCAAATAATGCGCAGGCTGGCAATTGGGCATATGAACATGCTAAGAAGCGGCGACTGGGACCTTGAGAAAGAGATTTGGAAGAGGTCAGAATGAACCATCGCGAGAGATTGGAAGCCTGTATATCCGGTCGCAAGATCGACCGCCCACCGGTCGCATTGTGGCGGCATTTTCCAGTCGATGACCAATCGCCGGGTCGCCTGGCTGAAGCCACGATAAACTTTCAGAAAACCTACGATTTTGACCTGGTAAAGGTCACGCCGGCTTCATCTTTTTGCACCAAGGATTGGGGCGTGGATGACGAGTGGCGCGGGGCGACGGAGGGTACGCGCACCTATACCGCTCACGCCATCCACGAGCCAGAAGACTGGTTGAAATTGCCGCTCCTCGACCCGCACAAGGGGCGCCTGGGAGCCCAATTGGAAAGCCTGCGCAGGGTCGTGCAAGAGGTTGGAGCGGATGTGCCTGTGATCCAGACCATCTTCAACCCGCTCTCTCAAGCCAAGTACCTGGTGGGCAAAGATATGCTGCTGGTGCACCTGCGCCAGGCGCCGGAAGCGGTGCATACCGGGCTGCAAACGATCACCGCCAGCACGCAACGCTACATTGAGGCAGTGATCGAGTGCGGCGTGGACGGCATATTTTTTGCAGTGCAGCACGCACAATACGGCTTGATGTCCAGGGAGGAATACCTGGAGTTTGGAAAAGCTTATGACCTGCAGGTGCTCAAGTCCAGCGAAAAATTGTGGCTGAATATGTTGCACCTGCATGGCGAGCATGTCATGTTCGAGGTCGTGGCAGGATATCCGGTGGACGTGATCAACTGGCATGACCTGGAAACGTTCCCGTCACTGGCAGAGGGCAAGGAGCTGTATTCAGGCGTGGTTTGCGGCGGATTGAAACGCGAGGAAACCATGGTGTTGGGGACGCCGGAGACGGTGACGGCTGAAGCGAAGGCGGCGATCGAAGCCACCGCAGGCGAGCGCTTCATCCTGGGCACCGGCTGCGTTGTGCCGATCACAGCGCCGCGCGCCAACCTGCTGGCGGCGCGCCTGAGCGTTGAGACCTAGACCAAGCCGAACATCTCGATGAGCGGATTAAGGGTGATCGCGGGCAGCGCTCGCGGGCGCAGGCTACGGTCTGTCCCCGGCGATACGACCCGTCCCATCACGGACCGGACAAAAGAATCGCTTTTCAATATCCTGGGGGGCGATATCCAGGGCGCCACGTTCCTGGATCTTTTTGCGGGCACGGGCAGCGTTGGTATCGAAGCGCTCAGCCGGGGGGCGGCTTTCGCCCGCTTCCTGGACAAGAGTCAGGACGCGGTGCAAACGATCCGCCTCAATCTCCAGATTAGCGAGACAACGAGAGGCGCCGAGGTGAAGCGCATCGATTCGTTTCAATTTCTACAAGGAGAGGCGGATCGGTCCTTCGATTACGTGTATATCGCGCCTCCGCAGTACAAGGAGCTCTGGAAGCGGGCGCTGGGTATCCTGGACGATCGTCCAGAATGGTTAGCGCCGGATGCCTGGGTGATCGTGCAAATCCACCCCGTAGAATATGCGAAGATGGATTTGAAGAACCTGGCAGAATTTGATACCCGCCGTTATGGAAGCACCATCCTGGTTTTTTACGAGCGCGCAGCTCAGCCAGAAGCCAGTAGCCCGGAGGATACCGGGAGCAGTGTGTGAGGGAATGATGGCAAACAAATCCTCTCCGAGTGAAATCATCCAGAAGGCTTTTCCAGGCGTCTCGCAAAAAGAAGCGGGGGAGATGGCAATCTCCGGCGAGGTGCATAGCTATCCGGCAGATACGGTGTTGTGCGAAGAAGGCGCTTTAGAAAGGGTGTTTTACATCATTCTGGAGGGCGAGGTACAGGTCACCAAGGTGATCAACCAGGCTGAGGTGCGCATTTTGAAGATCCTGGGACCGGGCGACTTTTTTGGCGAAATGGCTCTGATCCACAACGCGCCCAGGGCAGCCTCGGTGACAACGCTCGTCGCAACCACGGTTCTGGAAATCAACAAGCACATCTTCGACCAGATGCTGCACCGCAATGCCAGCGTATCCCTGGCGATGGTAAGGGAGGTGAGCCGGCGCTTGCGGGAGAATGACGAGATGGCGATCGAAGACCTGCGTGTCAAATCGCAGGAGCTTGCCCTGGCTTACCAGCAGCTCGCCGAACAAGACTACGCCCAACATGAATTCCTGAGCTCAATCGCCCACGAGCTGCGCACACCGCTTACCGCCTCCTATGGTTATGTGCAGGCAATTCGCATGGGAATGATCCACGGCGAGGCATTCACTTCGACGCTGGATACCATCGAGAAGAATTTGCAGAAGATCATCACCCTGGTAAACGACATCCTGTTTTTGCAGGAGATGGAGCTGATCCTGCTGGATTTCGAGCCGGTTGACCTGGGAAAGATCGCCCGGGCGGCGGTGGGGCGCTTCAGAGAGCGAGCCCGGAAAGGCGGTATGCGCATCCACCTGAGCATCGCCCCTGAGCTGCCCCTGGTGAGCGCCGATGCCAGGGCGATGGACCGGGTGCTCAGTATCTTGTTGGATAATGCGATCAAATTCAGCCCAAATGGCGGCGATCTGCGCGTTCAGGTGGATTTCGATGAGAGCGATGTGTGGCTGAAAGTGATCGATAGCGGGGTGGGGATTCCACCGGAAGCGATGCCGCGCCTGTTCCGCCGCTTTTTCCGCCTGGACGAGGTGGATGGGCACCTCTTCAGCGGGACGGGGATGGGGCTTTCAATTGCCCGGCAGGTTGTGGAACAGCATCACGGAATGATCCTGGCTGAGAGCGAGCCAGGCAAGGGGAGCACATTCACGGTGAAATTGCAACGCCAGGATGCCGGCGGCTAGCGCTTGATCTATGTCTTAACAAAATTTGAGGCTGGGAGCGTTTTTGGCGCACCCAGCCTCTCTTTGTTTTAGCGGTGGAAAATCCGGCTTAGCCTTTCAGGAATTGGTCCAGCGCCTCTTTGCTGATGCGGTAGGCGTTGCCGATTTTCTTGGCTTTGAGGTCGCCGGCGGTGATGGCAGCCACGACATCCTCTTCCGAAACGCGCAGGTAGGTAGCTGCTTCGGAGGGGGTCATTACGTCGGGCGTGCTGTTTGCGGGCGGTGTGGTGGGTGGGGGCGTCTGACCGGCGCTTGCGGCTGCTCCGGTCATGCCGCTGAGGCTCTGGCTGATGACACTGCCCACTCCGATCCCTGCTCCGATACCGGCGGTGAGGCCCGCGCCGCCGCTGGGATTCTGGGCGGCATCACGCAGGGCGTCTGCAGCCTGGAGCTGGGTGTAGGTTTGCATATCGAGCATGCCCATCGCCCGCAGCTCCTCGGCAGATTTGCTGGAGGGGCGCATGTTCTCGATATAAAAAGCTTTGAGCGTCAACCCGATGGCGGCAAAGTCGTCCTGGGTCTTGGCGCGCACGCCAGCACCGAGCTCCTCGGTGAGACCGATCAGCTCCGGCACGCTGTGCTTGGCAGCCGTCTCACCCAGCAGGTCCTGAAGCTTGGAAAGCAGCATGGAACGCAAGCGCCCTTCGATATCCGTGGTTGAGTACATGCCCTGGGCGCCGACGATCTGGGTGACAAACTGCTGCGGGTCCTTCACCTGGAAGGAGTACGTGCCAAAGCCCTGCAGGAGCGCCACACCGAGACCCATGTTTGGATTGCGGACGATGATCGGCTGGGGGGTACCCCACTTCTTATCCGCAAATTCTCGCATGGAGATGTAGTACACCTCAGCCGGGAAAGGCGTCGCGTCATTAAATAAGGTCTTGCCAATGGCCTCAACAACCAGCGGGATGTTGTAGGTTACGATAGTGTGGCGACCGGGACCAAATACATCCAGCGCGTTGCCGTCGCGGAAGAAGACAGCGGTCTGGGATTCGCGCACGATCACCTGGGTGCCGATGCGGAAGTTTCCGGGTCCCGTCTCAGGAAAGCGGTGGACGATCTCATCGCGCATTTCATTTGGATAGTCAACTACATCGAAGATTTTAGCCATTCGTCTCACTCCTTAATAAATGCTGTGTTGTTGATACGGTCGAGGACAAATCAGCTCACGCCGGACTGCCGGCAGGGGCGAAGACCACTTCTGCGCGGCGGTCGTATACGGCCTGGCAATCTCTGGCTATGCTGACCAGGTGGCGGATCGCGGCGGGCAAGCCATCACTACCGATGGAGGCTTCCACATTGTCGATGGCAGAGGCTACCTGATCCACCAGGGCCAGCATGGCAGCATCGTACTGGTAGATTTGCGCCAGCTCTTCCTGGTTGATCTTCGTAGCTTCGAACAAGCTCGAATAGCCACGCGTGGCGCGGCGGATGCGATCGGCAAATGTGCGTAACTGGATTGCGGCAGCTTCCAGGTCATCGACGTAGGCAATGCCTCCCTGGTTGATCAAATCCCGCTGAAGCGCCGAGATACGTTGCCATTGCTCCTCGAAGCGATTGGCGATGGTATCGCGCAGCAGTTTGTCCGAGTCGCGCCGGCTCTGGCGTTCCATATAGCCTTTGAAGCCGGGTATGTAGCTCAGGATCTTCTTGAAGGGGTCAAGATCGCCAACGACTTTCGCGGCAATTTGTTCGGGTAGATCGCTCATATGACACTCCTTAATGGTCTAGTGGCTTGTTGTTTTCATTATAGCGTATTCTTCGCCAGATGCAATCCTGCCACGGGTGCACAAAAAGGTTGAAAGCGGAATCATTCCACAACTTATCAGTGCTCCTGGCTGTTGCGCCTGGCGTCATTTTATCTCATCCTGTATATATACGTCGAGCCGGGTGAAAAGTTTCCTGTTTGTTTTGGGTTATAATACCGGACGGTCAAACAATTCAAGCGGTGCGCAGACCGGTGGAGGGAACACCGGAGGGAGCGTCCCGGCTCGCCTGCGCAACTGCTTCCATATTAATTTCGATAGGAGCAAGCACATGATCGTAACGACAAAGAAGCTGTTTGAAGCTGCGTATGGGAAATACGCAATCGGTGCGTACAATATCAATAATCTCGAGCAAACCATGGGGTTATTCCGCGGCTGCCTGGATAGCCAGGCGCCGTTCATCATCCAGATCAGCAAGGGGGCGCGCTCGTACACCCACAAGAATATGCTGGAGGGATTGATCCGCAGCGCCGATGATGTTTTTCCGGATGCCATTTTTGCGGTTCACCTGGATCACGGAGATGAAGAGACCTGCTACGACTGCATCAACAGCGGATTTTACAGCTCTGTGATGATCGATGCCAGCCACGAGCCTTTCGAGGGCAATATTGCGACGACCAAGCGCGTGGTTGAGGCTGCGCACGCCAAGGGCGTGGTGGTTGAGGCAGAGCTCGGGCAGCTCGGCGGCGTGGAAGAGCACGTCTCTGTGAGCGAAGCGAACGCCCGCCTGACCGACCCGGACCAGGCGAAGGAATTCGTGGAGCGCACGGGCGTCGACTCGCTGGCAGTGGCGATCGGCACCAGCCATGGCGCTTACAAGTTTTCCGGCGGGCAGGGGATCAGGCTGGACGTGTTAGAGGAGATCCAGAAACGCTTGCCTGGTTTCTCGCTGGTGATGCACGGCAGCAGCTCTGTGCCGCAGGAAGAGGTCGAGCGGATCAACGCCGCGGGCGGGAGCCTGAAAGGCGCCAAGGGCGTGGATGCGAGCAAGTTCAAGCCGGCTGCAAAGCTGGGCGTGGTGAAAATCAACATCGATACCGACGGTCGCCTGGTGTGGACGCGCGTGCACCGCGAGTACTTCAACGAGCACCCGGAGAACTTCGATCTGCGTCCGCCAGGCAAGGTTTTCATGACGGAGTATGCCAAGTTCATTGCCGATAAGAATGAGAAGCTTGGCAGCGCGGGGCAGCTACCGGCGGTACGCAAGCTGGTCTAGATTCACGGCTGAGACAGGATTCAATTCATCCCAGGTAGGCTTTTAGCCGAGGTCGGTGAGAATCATGGCTGATCTGTCACGCACAGATGTGATCAAAATTGTGGCGCTGCAGGGCAGCGGTCCCGGCGGCATCGTGCTGAGGGGCGTCGATCTCAGCCAGCTTGATTTGAGCGGGTTGTCTCTCTCTGAAACCAACCTGAGCCTGGCAAACCTGAGCAGCGCCAATCTGACGCAGGCGGACCTGAGCAAAGCAAACCTGACCGGGGCAAATCTCAGCTACGCTGACCTGGGTGAAGCCCACCTGCATGGCGCCACGCTGAAGGAAGCCAACCTGGCAGGCGCGGATCTGCGCTCAGCGGATTTGTCCGACGCGGATCTGAGCAAGGCAGACTTGAGGGGTACAAATTTACGCGGGGCCGATCTGCGCCACGCAAACCTGTGGCATGCTGACCTGACAGAAGCGAACCTGATCTACGCCAACCTGGAAGGCGCCAAGGGGCTACCGGTGAATATCGAGGAATGGCTCAAAGATAAGACCTAGCTCCCAGATTGGCGCCAGCATGATCGATCGAAAGGGGTGCTTTGCAGCCTGGACTGCAAAGCACCCCTTTTTGCTTTATGCTGGGTGCAACCAAAGCGGAGCAAGAACGTATTAATTATGAAGAGAGATGTTTATCGATGGATGAGGTGAAATCGTGACGGACAATAACAAATCTGTGCCCTGGTTCTTGTGGCCCTTCTGGGCAATCTGGCGGCTGGTAGCCTGGATCGTCGGCTTCACGGGACGGATAGTCGCCGTGATCCTGGGTTTTATCCTGATGCTTGCCGGCGTGCTGGTGAGCATCACCATTATAGGATTGATCATCGGGATACCGATGATCCTGCTCGGTCTGCTGTTGGTGCTGCGCGGCTTATTTTAAATCAGGGTACGCCCGACCCGACCCGGGCTTAACCACCTGAATTGGAGCTAATCGCTTTCCTCTTCTTGCGTGGTGACCTCTTCGGTTGGGGAAAGCAACGCCTGGATGGTTTGCAGCCGCTCAGCGGAGAGGGGTTTGCCTTTCGCTGTTTTCCGAATCAGTCTTTTAATTTGTTGAGGGTTAAGGTTGGGATGGGCACCTCAACGTCTTCGCCGATTTGCAGCTCCGTTTTATCATTGGTAAAAACCAGCGCTGCCTGGATGGGGAAGTTATCCATATCGGGCAGGTTTTTCTTTAGATAGGACTCGAGACTATCGATCTCCCCCGCCACTTCCAGGTCTGGGCGTCCGATACCCTCCTGGGCAAAGAGGCGCATGTAAGATTGTAGAAAGCCGCCGCCTTTCTGACGCCAGCGTCCCTTCTCGTATGTAATGACGCCACGCTGGTGTTTGGGCATTAATATCCAGAGCCCGGCAGGACCCACCAGGAGGTGCGGGACGGGCGCGGTGTAATGGTACAGCGTATACTTGTTATCCAGACCTTTCAAGGCTAGATTGAGGAACTGGTCGGGACGCGGCTCCCTTCCCCAGCGGTTGGTAAAGTACATACCGACCTGGGAGAGCAAAAAGCCCAGGATGAGCGCGGCAAAAGAAACGATGACCAGCTCAGGGCGGGAAAAAGAGACGATCATACCGCCAACCAACACAATGAGACCGACGATGCTGGCGTAACGGGCAATGGCGCGATTTCGGCGAACGAGCTTATCATTGGTGATGATCTGCATCTGAGTTAATGTCCCTTCTATTCGGGTGTGGCTTGCAGTCTTTGTTGAATGGCCTGGCTGAGCGCGGTGAGCAGATCCGCTTCTACCGCCTGGCGTGCGACGCCGATGCCATTGACCAGGGCGCGGGCGTCTGACCTGCCATGCCCGACAAATACCAGCCCGTTGATGCCGAGCAGTGGGGCGGCGCCAACTTCGGCGGGGTCGAGCAATTTCTTGATCTTGCCGAAAGCCGGTTTGGCAAGCAAGGCGCCCATCTTGGTGACAAAGCTGCTGGTCAGCTCCTGGCGCAGAATATCGGTGATCAGCCTGGCGACCGCCTCGCTGGATTTCAACAGCACGTTACCAGTGAAGCCATCCGTGACAACCACGTCAGCTTGACCGCCGAAGAGCTCTTTGCCCTCGACGTTGCCGATAAAATTCAAGCCGCTGTTTTGGATCAATGGAAAGGTTTCCTTGATCAACTCATTGCCTTTACCGGCTTCCTCGCCATTGGAGAGCAGCCCGAGGCGCGGGTTGACTTTTCCCAGGACTGCCTCGGCATAAACGGAACCCATCACAGCAAACTGAAGCAGATATTCGGGCTTGCAATCTGCATTGGCGCCGATATCCAGGACCACGCAGCGACCACCTTTGACTGGAAACAGCGCAGTGAGCGCCGGGCGTTTCACGCCGCGGATACGACCGAGGTGGAACAGCGCGTTTACCATTGCCCCGCCGGTGTTTCCGGCAGTGACAAATGCATCTGCCTCATTGGATTTGAGCAGGTCCATGCCAATTGCCATAGAGTTCTGGGATTTGCGGCGGGCGTTCTCGGCGGGCTTGTCTGACATCTCCAACGTTTCTGGCGCGTGAATCAGCCGGATGCCGGGCTGGCTGTCGATAGAAGGCAGGCGTGCTTTGAGCATTTCCTGGTTGCCAACCAGGATGATCTCATCGCCGTAAAGTCGGGCGGCATCGAGGGCTGCCTGAATTTCAGGGTCCGGATGGGTATCGCTACCCATGGCATCTAGAACAATTCGCATGGTCACATCCCGAGAGGCTGGTATGGGTGATTCACGGACAGGTCAACCGGCAGAGGGGGGAATATGGAGAGCAATCGTGATTTTTTACACCGCTTGACATAGGATTGGAGCAGATTATAATACGATTACGTTCGCGCTGGTGCTGGAATTGGCAGACAGGCATGGTTGAGGGCCATGTGCCGCAAGGCGTGTGGGTTCAACTCCCACCCAGCGCACAAAAAAAGCCGCTCTGAGCGGCTTTTTTTATATTATTTCCAACAGAATTCTCGAGCCGTGGGGGAGGACGGCTATCACTCGGCGATCTTGAGGCGGCGCTCCAGGAAGCGGACAAACCCCGATAATATCAGCGTCATCGACAGATAGAGAAATGCGGCGACGTTGAAGGCTTCCATGGGGCGGAAGGTGCTCGAGCGCCGCAGGCGGGTGAGCTGGGTGAGCTCGTTCACCGCCAACACGGTTGCCAGGGAGGAATCCTTCAGCAAAGCGATGAAATCGTTACCCAGCGGCGGTAGGATGCGGCGGATGGCTTGGGGCAGGATGATAAGGCGCATAGACTGAACGTAGCTCATCCCCAACGAGCGGGCGGCTTCCATCTGACCTTTGCCGATGGATTGAATGCCGGCGCGGAATACCTCCGCTTCGAACGCTCCGTAGCCGATGGAGAGGGCGATGATGGCGCGGAACTCAAACGATATGGCGCGGATATTGAAGCTGGCAAGGGCGTTGAAAATACTGCCGAGGATGCCGGTGCTGGTGAAAGTCAAGCCAAGCTCTCCGAGCCTTTTCACCAGTTCAACGAAAATCGGCACGAGTCCGAAGGCGATCAGCAAGATCAGCACAACCAGCGGGATGCCGCGGACCACCTCGATGTACAGGGTGGCAAGGGTTTGCAAGGCCGTATTTTTAGATAAACGCGCCAGTCCCACGAATAACCCGATGAAGGTTGCGATCGGGAAGGCGATCAACGTGATACGCAGGGTGATGACGACGCCGGCTGCGAGGAAGATGAACGTCGCGCGATAATTACCATCAGCCAGGATGAGATAAATGACAACCAGGGCGGCAAGGACGAGAACGATCGCCCACCAGGGGAGATTGGAGAGGGAACCACGCGATGGTGTATAAGTTGCTGGCTGGCTTGACTCAAGGGACTTGTTCATGAAAGCGGTCCGTTCAGGAAGAGTTTATGGGGCTGCCGGGAAGGGCGATCAAGGGATGTGATTACCCGGCAAGGTCAGCGCACGCACTTGCGCGTTATAGTTTTCACGGCAGCCCCGGTCATTCAGAAACGGCGAAGAGCAAAAGTGTTATTGTGTCAGACCCCATTGGGTATTCAGTTGCTTCAGGGTGCCATCATCGATCATCGATTGCAGGGCAGCGTTCACGGCATCCTTCAACTCACTGCCGGGAGGGAAAACAAAGCCAAGCTGCTCGTCGGAGGTGAGCTGTCCATTGATCTTCAGCTTTCCGCTGTTTTCATTCATGAAGCCCGTACCGGTCACGTTATCGATCACGACGCCGTCTACATCACCCGACATGAGCGCCAGGACTGCCGCGCCGAAATCCTCAAAGGATTTGATGCGCTCCGTGGGGAAGTGCTCCTTGGCGACGATCTCATTCGTCGTCCCTAGCTGCGTTGCCACGAGGCGGTTTGAATCGGCTTTGATCTGTTCGATGGAGGCGGTTTCATCTGCCCGGACGAGGAGGACCTGACCGACCGTGACGTAGGGGAGGGAAAAATCGACGATCTCCTTGCGCTCATCGGTGATGGTGACACCATCGGCAAGCATGTCGTATTCACCGGCTTGCATGGCGGGGAAGATGCCATCCCAAGCCGCCTGCTTGAACTCAGCGACACAGTTGATGCGTTTGCAGATCTCAGTTAAGGTGTCATAATCCCAGCCGACGCCTTTACCGGATGCCTCGTCGATCTTATTGAACGGCGGGTAGGCATTTTCAACCGCGACGGTGATCGTGCGCCCTTTTAAATCCGGCATCGTTCCGGCGGGCGCTTGCGGCGCTTCGGTTGCCGGTTGAGGCGTGGCGGGTTGCGCGCAGCCGGCAAGAAGCAGCATGACAGTCATTACGGCGAAGAGGGCTATAATGAAAGTGGTTCTCCTGCTGATACTCATCTCTTTCTCCTTTCCTTTGGGTGTTGGGCGCCGTTTCTGAAGGTTGTAGACCTACCCGGTCCACAAATTAGGGTGTAGGATAGACGATAACCACAAAAATTGCAAGAGTAATCAGCGGCTAATTTAAAAATTCATCGCCGCGAGGTTGGCGGTTCCGGAGGAGAAACTTATGGCAAGATTCCCGAGTGAGGCGTGGATCAGTGATTTAAAAGATAAGCTCAATACTGATCCGAAGTACGCCCAGGTGGCGCGCAACTGGGAGGGCGATCTGTTGGTGCAGGTCGAGCCGGGTGGGGCGCTGACGGAGCGCATCACCTACTACCTGGATTTATGGCATGGAAAATGCCGGGATGCTTACGCCTTGGACGCGACTGCGGAGAAGAAGGCGGCGTTCGTGCTGAAAGCGCCGTACGGGAACTACATGCAGGTGATCAAAGGGGATCTCGATCCCATGCAAGCGATGCTCACCCGCAAGCTCAGCGTGCAAGGGAATATGGCGGTGCTGATGAGGAATATCCCGACAGTATTGGACTTTGTGCGCTGCTGCCGGGAGATCACGGATAGCTATTTGTAATTCGGATTGGAATTGGAATTGATCCCCCGGATGACCGGGGGAGCGGCGCCATTTCCTGGGAACCATTATCTGAGATTTGCCGTTGTTAACTGAGAATGATCGAAGACCCGTTATCTGACACAAGACCAAACCGAGCCTTCAAGAAACAGTCACGTTTATACTGGCTCGTTTGGTTGCTGCTTGCCACCATCCTGGTGGGGGGGATGGTTGTTGCGGGTGGAGCGCTGGGCTATCGATCCGGCAGCGCAGAAGTGGCGCGCTTGCAGGCGGTGGATAACCTGATTTCTATCCAAGAGCAGTATTCCCTGGGAATTCAAGATTATCACGCCGGCAGGTATGACCTGGCGCGGCAGCGCTTCGAGTATGTGCTGTCCAGAGACCCGGGCTACCCTGGCGCATCCGCCCGCTTGAAAGAGGTGTACCTCGTACTGCAAACGACCGCTACGGCTACAGCGACGCCGGCAGCAATAGCTCCAACCATCACCCCCACCGCCACGCATGATTTCAGCCCGGCTGAGGCAATCTACGCCAAGGCGCAAACGGCATTCTCGGAAAACGATTGGGATCGGGTGATTGACACGTGCATCGCGTTGCGCCAGGCGGATGCCGCTTTCCATGTGACGGATGTGGACAGCCTGTTGTACCGGGCATTGCAGAGCCGTGGGGTGGATAAGATCCGCAAGGCGAGCAACCTGGAGGGCGGCATCTATGATCTCAGCCTGGCTGAGAAATTTGGACCGCTGGATGCAACCGCGCAGGGCTGGCGCAACCTGGCACGCTTGTACCTGATCGGCTCTAGCTTCTGGGAGGTGTCTCCGGAACAAGCGGTCTATTTCTTCGGACAGGTTGCCGCTGGGGCGCCATACCTGCGGGATGCTTCCGGCTGGACAGCCACAGAAAGGTATCGCGCTTCCCTGATCCAATACGGCAACCAACTGGCTGGGCAAGGGCAGTGGTGTGCAGCACAGGAGCAGTATGCACTCGCGCTGGCTATTCGTGACGAGCCGCAGGTTTATGCTCAAGCGACACAAGTGAGCTACCAGTGCGCATTGCCCACACAGATCGCAGCATCCCAGACCTATGCTCCCCTGCAGACCGCCACGGCAACGATCGCTCTGGGTACCAGCACGGCTAGTGAGCCTTCTCCTAATCCGACCACCCCGACGCCGACCGGTACACAGGTGGAGGTAGCCACGCCGACACCCACGCAGGCGCCGTCCGACACGTCCCAGCCAGCGCCATCTGAGACGCCGACCCCGCCTCCAGATCAAAGCCCCTGACGCCATCCAAACTGGTCAATGTTATGAGCGAGCACCAGGATTATCACCCGCTTCCACCCTCCGGCAAAAGCAACCGCTGGCTGACGTATGCCATTGTTGTAGTATTACTGTTGGTATCCGTTTTAGCCAGTTTCTTTGCGTATGCAGCCATGCGGAGATGGAAGGTTGCCAGCCATACCCGTAAGCCGGTTGCCGTGCAGCTCACGCCGCACCAGAGCAGCACGGCGCCAATACAGAGTCAGACGACCTCACCGGCGCTGCCCAGCCCTACGGCAGCTATCCCGGAGCCAACCCTGGCTGCCTGGGACGGCGTTGGCAGAGTGACCATCCTGCTCTTGGGACTGGATTATCGCGATTGGGAAGCGGGGAGCGAGGCTTCGCGCAGCGATACCATGATCTTGCTGACCCTTGATCCATTAGCACAAACGGCAGGGATTCTCTCCATCCCGCGGGATATGTGGGTGGCAATTCCTGGGTTCCAGCACGGTAAGATCAATACCGCATATTACCTGGGCGACGCGTATAAGCTGCCAGGCGGTGGTCCAGGGCTGGCGGTGGATACCGTCGAGCAGTTCCTGGGCGTGCCGGTTAATTTCTACGCCCAGATCGACTTCCAGGCGTTTGTCCGGTTCATTGATAAGCTGGGTGGTGTGAAAGTAAACATCCCCGCGCCGATAACCGTGGACCTGTTGGGCTCTGGCGCCAGGACGAAGAAAACGTTGCAGCCGGGAGTACAGGTCTTACCGGGTGAATGGGCTTTAGCGTATGCACGCGCCCGCCATACGGATGGGGGCGATTTTGACCGGGCGAAGCGCCAGCAACAGGTTATCCTGGGAATTCGCGACAGGATCCTGAGCTTTGAACTGCTGCCATATCTGATCACGAATGCTGGCGCATTATTCCAGGAGCTCTCTGCGGGCATCCGGACTAACCTCACGATCGACCAGGTGGTCAGGCTCGCGCTGCTTGCGAGTAAGGTGCCGGATGGCAATATCCAGCAGGGAGTCATCGATGAAAAATATATCTTGTTTGGGCGCTCGCCGGACAACCTGGCGATCTTGATCCCATTAATCGACAAAATCAACCTGTTGAGGGACGAGTTGTTTGCAAATACGACGGTGTTGAGCCCGCTAACGCCCGGAGATGCGCAGGCAAAGGCGGGCGCCGAAGCGGCGCGAGTAGAGATCATCAATGCCAGTACCAGCCCGGGACTGGCAGAGCGCACGGCCGAGTACCTGCGTGCCATGGGGGTGAACGTGGTTGGGGTAGCGGAGGCTAATTCGGGTGCGATCAACTCTTCTCTGGTCGATCATTCCGGAAAGCCGTTTACAAGCACCTTCTTGATGGAGCAAATTGGAATTGCGCCGCTCAGGTTCAGCTATGCCTTTGATCCAGTTGCGCAGGCAGATCTCACTTTGACGCTGGGCGAAGACTGGGCGAGAGTTAACCCCCTGCCATAATCCAGTTAAAACAGGCGTAATTGCGGGGCGTCATAGGTGAGTGAATCCTGCGTGATTTGGTCATCCAACGAGGAGCGCGTGAGCGTAGGCGTTTGCAACAACGAGCGGATCTGGCGGTATTTCAGGAATCTCCATCCAGTTTCGACAGCCTGGCGTAAGCGCGGGTCATGTTGGAGCTTGTACGCTACCAGGTTGGCGCGCCCGCCGGGGAGGACGAGCAGCGACTTTTGCGGCGCGTATGGGTTCGTCAGGATGATGTCGCAGATCGCCGCTGAGGCGATCACATGGATGGCGTAGAGAAGCTCGCCGTGACTGTCATAAACGAGCATGGGTTTATCGCCCTCGATTGTGCAATTCAGGCGGTGTAGAATGTGTAAAAGTGCACTGGATATCTCGCTCAAGTCGGCGCGCCTCGCCTCCGGCGAATCTTGCTTGCTGATCTGCCAGCGAGTATCTTCTGGGGCAACCGGCTCTCCGTAGGATTGGATGCAAACATGAACCAGCTCTGAGGCAGGCGTCAGTAACCCGGTGAAGATTTGGCAGAGACGCTGTGTCGTATTCGAGTGGCGTCAAGCCGGGAGACTCGATCAATTGCCGGACCGCCTCTTTCTCAACCCGATCTGAGAGCGATGCACTGGTCTCACCGGTTTTTTCCAGCCACCATTGCCCAATTTCCGTTGATTTTTCGCTGCCGCCATAGCGGATGAAGCCTTGCCGGAAGGAGAACGAACCGTCGAGTGAGTTATTGATCTCTGAGACGACATCGGCAAGAGGGGGCGTGAGATGCAAGGCGTGCTGTTGGATTGCGGATTTCAGAGCGGCGGCTTGTAAGGTGAGGAAGCTTGCAGGCTCGCCGCGATCGCGGAGGTGTTCTCGGGCGGCGTCGGCAAAAAGGCGGATAATTTCCGATCCGCTCGGGGCTGCTTCTGATCTGCCCGGTGCAGATGGGACGTCCAAACGATCTGCGCTTGCCCGCTATCCAGCCTCAGCGCCAGACCGCTCAGTTCAAAGCCGGCTGACTCGCCAGCAACCAGGGCTGCGGTTAGAAAGCCGGGCTCATTCTCACCGATCAGACCGAAAACCGGTATGCCTTTCCCAAGCAAGGGGTTGAGACTCTCGAGCCCAGCCTTGAGCGCGCTGCTGTGCCAGCTCCAATCGTAGCGCCTTCTCCTGAGCACACTCTTGAAGTGCCCCAGGGCATCTCTCCCCCAAAGCCAGCCAGACCAAAGGGCTGATAGAGTCCAAAAAGCCTGGTTAGGCCTGGGCAGCGGGGCGATGACCGCCTCGAACTGGATTTTGATAGACTGCTCTGCCAGATCGGAGAGCCTGCCTTCAAAGACGCTGACGCCGCCAGTGGCTGGAGGCGCTTCGGGCCAGCGCGACCATGGGACGGGAGGCATGTCTGACGCCCAAAGTTGGATGGAGTTTTCCAGGGCAAGCCAAACGTTGCTTTCCCTGAAACGGGGGGGGATGGTTAGCTGGCGAGGGCGCGCCCGGCTGGTGGGGTGCTGCCAGAGCGTATTTGCCTGGTCTAATGCTGTCAGGATCAGGGCAATAAGATGCTTCTTCTTCACATCGGCAAGAGGAAGGCTGTCCAGGCGATTGATGATGGTGAAGAGTGCGTATAGCGAGCGTGGCAGGTACACGTCTAAGGCTTCTTTTACATGTTGCCGGTCTGGGTCATCTATGGCAGCCACACGTTCCAGGGCGCGCGCATGAGTGTAACCCGCTTGAAGAAAATTGCGTCAGCCTGGCAAGATCGGAGTCCGTGCTGGGGTGCTCTCCGGAAGTACCACACTGCGGGCAGGTATACACTCGGGCGAAGGGTTGGTTCTTATCACGATCCCAAAAAAAAGCATCTGCCATTACATCAGTATGGCACACATCACAGCGTGTCGTATAGAGTGAGCGGATGTGCGGCTCCAGCCGTTCGTCTCCTTTGCGTGCGGCTGCCAATTCGGCTAACGCAGAGCGGAGGTCAGCCTCGGTGGGGGGATTGGCTGCCATATCCAGGAGGAAGCGGCTGATAGGATTATTCGCGGCAACCACGATCCGGTAACCGGCTCGCGCCGCCTCGATGACCGCTCTTGGAGAAGCGCAGAAAGGGTCGAGGACCCAGGGATGCGCGGATTGATCCTGAATGGGGATCTGCGCGGCGAGCCAGGATGAGATCACACCGCTCGATACGGGTGGTAAGAAGCGGGAGAGAGGCTCAACTTTCGGGGGAGGAAGACCCGGGATATAGGCGCCTGGCACAAGCATCTGCTACCTCCCTCAAAAGTATAATGTTTTCTTGTAAAAATTCAACAGGAGAAAGGTGAATGGGTATACCAAAAACCGGTATATCCTAACAACATTTGAGTGCTCCCAGGCGAATTTTGGTGGAGGCTGGTGAGCGAATCCGCCTCGCTCCGTGCGAACTAATCGATTGTAAATAGAAGAGCCATATTGGCGGGCTGTGTCTCCTGGATGGGAAAGCCGCACACAAGCACGATTTGCTGTCCGGCGGTGAGGCTGGTAGATGCACGCATGGCTGCCTTGACGGAGGCAAGCATATCTTCGATCGACTCCGAATGCTTGACGTTAAAGGGGTGAATGCCCCACAGTAGAGCGAGACGTTGATATGTGCTGGTGTTCGGCGTGAAAGCCAGGATGGGCACAGATGGGCGAGTCTTGGACATCAGTTGGGCAGTGCGACCGCTCTTGGTGAAAACAGCGATTGCAGCTACGTTGCGGTCGTAGGCGAGCTCTCGAGCAGCCAGGGTGATAAAGTAAGCATCATCCTGGCTATCTTCCCGGGCTGCCAGACCTTGCCAGCGCCCCCACTCGCTGAAGTGCTCTTCTGCCTGACAAATAATGGCATGCATGGTCTCTACGGACTGAACGGGATAAGCGCCAACGGAGGTCTCGCCGGATAGCATCACGGCATCGGTGCCATCGAAAATGGCGTTGGCGACATCGGACGCCTCTGCCCGGGTTGGGCGGGGGTTGTGGATCATCGAATCGAGCATCTGCGTGGCGGTGATGACGAGCTTGGCGCTGCTGGTTGGCAGAGGTGATGATGCATTTTTGGGCGATGGGTACTTTCTCAGGCGAGAGCTCGACGCCGAGATCGCCACGCGCCACCATCACGCCATCGGCGGATGCGATAATTTCAGCGAGGTTATCCAGCGCTTCGGGTCGTTCAAGCTTGGCGATGATCAGCGGGTGGTGCGCGCCAGCTCCGTGCGCCTGGATTTGTTTTCTGAGCAGGTGGAGGTCCTGCGCCTGGCGGACAAAAGAGATGGCAACTGCATCCACCCCTTCCCCCAGACCGAACTCCAGATCGATTTCGTCCTTTTCCGTCAGGGCAGGCAGGTTGATCCATACCCCTGGCAAGTTGACCCCTTTGTGGGATTTCAGGATGCCGCCTAAAACCACCCGCGTTTCAACAGCATCCGCAGTGACTTTTGTGACCTCGAGCTCCAGATTCCCATCATCGAGCAGGATGCGATTGCCGGGTACGGCGATCGTGGTTAATTGCGCATAGTCGACACTGACCGTGTGGGCATCGCCGATCAGGGGTTTGGTGGTCAGGGTAAGGGATTGACCGGCGGATAGCTCGATGCTCCCGTTGGCGATTTCGCCGATGCGGATTTTTGGTCCCTGCAGATCCTGGAGGATGGCAATAGGGCGCCCAACATCTGCGGAAATTTTCCTGATGCGCTGGATGATTTGATGGTGCTCCATGTGATCGCCGTGGGAGAAGTTGAGGCGAAACACATCCACACCAGCCTGGACCAGCCGGAATAAGGCTTGCTCATCCCGGCTGGCAGGACCAACGGTGGCGATAATTTTTGTGCGGCGGTTGTTAACCTGCATGGCGGAAAAGAGCGCACTGAACGGCAAAGGCTCGCCTAGATATAATGGAGCTCCTTTGCCTGGCGGGTTAATTCTTCACGGAACACGGGATTAGCAATATTGATCAAGGATTGGGCTCGCTGGCGGATGGTCTTGCCGTAAAGGTCGGCGATGCCGTACTCGGTGACGATATAGCGCACATGATTACGCGATGTAACCACACCCGCCCCGGGTTTCAAGGCGACAACGATGCGGCTGATATCCTTGGCTGTGCTGGGCAGGGCGATGATCGGTACTCCGCCGCGCGATCGCGATGCACCGTAAATGAAATCCAACTGCCCACCTACGCCGCTATACAACTTGTGCCCAATGCTATCAGCGCAGACTTGCCCGGTAAGATCGACCTCAATTGCAGAGTTGATTGCGACCATGCGCTCGTTTTGGGCGATGACGAAGGGATCATTGACATATTCTGTAGGGTGCAGCTCGATGATGGGATTATCGTCAACCCATCGATACAGAGTGCTTGTGCCCAGGATAAATCCGGCGATGATCTTACCCGGGTGAAGCGTCTTTCTGGCATTGGTGAGCACGCCAGCCTCGACCAGATCGATGATGCCATCCGAGAACAATTCGGTGTGAATACCCAGGTCTTTTTTCTCAAAGAGGAATTTCAGGACCGCATCCGGGATAGCGCCGATGCCTAACTGCATCGTGGCGCCATCGGGGATCAATTCGGCGATGTGACCGGCGATGCTCTCGACGATCTCGGACGGACCCTCCGCCCCCATGGGGAGCTCAGGCAGGGGATAATCGACGGGGACGACATGATTCAAACGGCTGACGTGGATGAAGGAATCGCCCAGCGTGCGCGGCATTTGTTGGTTTACTTCAGCGATAATCATTTTCGCCGATTCAGCCGCGCTCTTTGTCAAGCCAACTTCGATGCCCAGGCTGCAGAAGCCATGCTCATCCGGCGGTGAGACATGGATGAGGGCGACATCCACAGGAAGGATTTTTCTCTTAAACAGGAGGGGGAATTCAGATAGTAAGACAGGTGTAAAATCAGCCCGCCCTTCCTGGACCGCTTTGCGAATATTGGCGCTGATGAACATGGTGTTCACGCGCAGGTGACCTTCCATATTCGGAGCAACATAGTCTGCAGGACCGACGGTCAACGCCTGACAGATCTCAACATTCTGCACATTTGGAGCGTACTTCACCAGCGCGGCGAGTACCTTTTGGGGCACGGAGCAGTTGCCGGTTAAGAAATATGCGTTGATCCGATTGGATCTTCGTTGCAGCTACTTCGGGGGTGACGATACGCGATTCGTAGATTTTTTCCCATGCGGCCATGGTGTTATTCCTCCTGTCCCAGCGGGGAATAACGGGAGAGATGCACCATTTTCCCTTGATGCGTATTGATCGCTTTTTCTATTGCCGGATTTTCGGCAATGGCGATATCTACCCCCTTGTTTGCCAACTCCAGAATATATTGGAAGGCTGCATTTACAAAGGTTTGGGTCGATGTCCGGGCGACAACACCGGTCATGTTGGGTACACAATAATGGACAATACCTTCTTCAATGTAGGTGGGGTGATCGTGGGTTGTGGGACGCGAAGTCTCCACGCAACCGCCTTCATCAATACTGATATCCATGATGATGGCGCGATGTTTCATCTTCTGTACCATTTCGCGGGTGATGACAATCGGCGCTCGCTCAAATGGAACGAGTACAGCACCCACAACCACGTCGGCAAAAGAGCAGGCGCGGGTCAGGTTAACCGGGTTCGAGATCATGGTTACCACACTGGGGAAACGGTCGTGGATCTTTTGAAGCGCTGGCAGGCTGACATCCAGCACGGTCACATGCGCCCCCATTGCCAGGAATGCCTGGGTCGATTGTGTGCCAACGACCCCGGCGCCGACGATGACCACTTCCGCGGGAGGCACACCGGGCGCTCCTCCGATGAGGACGCCCCTGCCGCCAGCATCGTTCTGGAGCAAGCGGGCTACAATCTGCGGCGCCATCTGCCCCCCGATTTGTGCGAGTGCATGGTGTACAGGAACCTCGCCCGAATCAAGCTGGATTTGTTCAAGAGCGATGGCAGTGATTTCTCTTTCTAAAAGCTTATCGATCTTGTCCTGGCGGGCGGAGTTGAGATGGAGCAAACCGGTCAGCGCGGTGCCCGGTTGGAGCCACTCGATCTCATCCAGCAAAGGTCGCGCAACTTTAACCAGCAGGTCTGCTCTGCCAAATACTTCGTGCCCGGAGTAGACAATGCGGGCGCCGGATTGCTCATATTCTTGATCGCTATAACCCACCCCCACCCCGGCTTCATGCTCAACGTAACATTTGTGGCCCTGCTTCACCAACATAGAGACTGCAGATGGTGTCAGGCCGACGCGGAACTCGTACGATCGTCGTTCTTTGGGGATTCCGATATTCATATCTGTACCTCGGTTCGTCCTGATCTAAACTTATGGTTCATGATTATGAGGACTGGGAGCTGCCTTCCGATGCCCGGGAATCCTTACAGTCCGGTCTCCTGATTGGAGCCGCGGAACTGGTTCAATAATTCAGTATAACATGGGAGCGAATTGAGGAATAATGCTTTAGGGCAGGTTTGATTTTGATAAATGTCACGTTTAAGGTTTAGCGCCTGGCAGCAGGCGAACAGGCTCCCGGTTGGCGGTGGATGTAGCTGCCGCCCTGGCTTACTTGGTGGATTGCCACGGGAAATCTTTCGATAAGCCGGGCGGCTTCAGCCAACCCAACCATACCGAAGTGTGGTTTCTCCAGGAAGGAGATTTGTCGAAGTACATCAACAACATGCTGGATAGTGAGCAGGAGCACGCCAAGCCATTGTTGGGAAGTGAGCGTTTCATCAAGCCAGATATAGGAGAAGAAAACGACCACAAACATCTCGCCCAGACCCAGCAAGGCTGTCTGCATGCCGCCGAGATGCTTGACGCCGGCGAAGAGCATCAAGCGCGATAAGAACGTGACCAGCGTCAAGCCGATTAATGGCGTAACAATCAGAGGGGCGACCGCCACAGGTTGAACCCCAGAAACCAGGTATGCCGGGACAACAACGATGCTCATCGCAATCAATGTATAGAGGGTGACAGTTGGCGAGGGCATGTCGTAGAGAACTCGCTGATTGATGGGCAAATGAAGCGCGTAAAGAGCAGCTGCAATGAGCATCTCAATCACGCCGATAACGTCTACCTTGCTGCCTGCAGATCTTGTCAGCAGGTAGACTGCTGGAATGGCGATAGCGATCCTGATCCAGGTGATGCGGCTGGGAGGCTGGCGATCGAGAAGCAGCCAGAACGCCAGGAAGAGGGGATACATGGTGTACAAGAGATGCCCAACCGATGCATCGATCCGACCTAGAGCGCTGTAATAGAATAATGACCCCAGCCCATTGATGACACCCGCGATCAAGCAACCTGCCAGACCGGCAGGATAAATATATAGAGACTTCCTGAAGAAAATAAAGACGACCAGAAAGAGCAGCAAGGCTGAAAATGCGGTGCGAATACTCACCACTGCCAAGGGAGGCATACCCAACAGGATGGCTTGCTTTCCGAAGATCGGCACCATCCCCAGAAAGAGGGCAGAACCCAAGGCGGCAAAGATGCCACGCGTGCGCAGGCTTCTCTCGGAGGAGCTGACCTTCTGGGGAGGGGCGCTGCTCACCAGGGTCGTTGCCTCGGTCTTGGGTTTTGCTGCGGGTGTGTCCAATGGGGAGAATACTCTCTGCTTTGCCTGATGTGAGATGAGGCGATCAATTGAGCATGGCACGGACCTCGTCCATCAGCTCATCATTCATGAACTCGCCTTTTTGCATCAGCGAGTGGATTTGCCCCTGCAGGCGTTGTTTCTCCGCAGGGGTCAGCTCCTTGGCTGTAACGACGACTACCGGGATTTGGGCAGTCTGTGGGTTCGCTTTTAAGGCGTCCAGCACGCCAAAGCCATCGACCTCGGGCATCATCAGATCGAGGATGATCAGATCGGGCAGCTCCCTTTCAGCCAGCACGATTGCTTCGCGGCCGTTATCCGCCTCATAGATCGTGTAATCGCCTTGAGATTGGAGAATCCTGCGGATCAGACGGCGAGCGTCGGGCATATCATCCACGATGGCAATCCGCGGGAAGCGGTCGGGGCTGATCTTATCCAGCGCGGATAACAAGCCTTCCTCAGGGGTCTCCGCCATTGCCTGGGATGGCATTTCCAGATTACGCGCCCAATGATCGCCCAGGATGATCTTCTCAACGGGCATGGTATGCCCGGTGCAATTCACGACGATGGTATCGGTCGGCTTGATCACGCCTGCCCTGATCAATTTGGTCAAGCCAGCGAAGGCTACCGCCGCGGCTGGCTCGACAGAGAAGCCCTCCATTTTCGCCAGGATATGGATCATGCGGAAGGTTTCTTCATCGCTGACGGCTTCGAAAGTTCCGGCTTGCTGTTGTTTCATGCGCTGGAACAATAAAGAATATGTGCGACCCGGATCGCCGGTGGCAAGCGTGGCGATGTGCGTGCGCGGGGAGTATACCGGCTCGGCGATCTCGAGCCCCTGCTTCCAGGCATGCACCATGGGGGCGCAGCCCTCCGCCTGGATATTTGCCAGGGCGGGCAGCCGATCGATCCATCCCATCGCCATCATCTCGGAAAAGCCCTTCATAACTCCCACGGGTCCCAAGCCGCCGCTGACCGCCTGGACGTACCAATCTGGCACACGCCAGGGGGTGGGCTGTTGGGGGGCGGGAAGCTGATCCGGATCAGCTAAAGCAGTAAGTTGCTCTACGATCTCGAATGCAATGGTCTTCATCGCCTCAACGGAGGGGATGGTTCTCACGCCACGCTCCAGGTTCAACCCGCGTTGTCTGGCAAACTCGGTAGCCACCTTTTTGGCCTGGTCGTAGGATGCGGTTACTTTTACGACCTGTGTGCCGTAAATGGCTACTTCGCGCATCTTTTCTGCCGGCACGAGGCTGGTAAGAAATGCCCAGAGCTTGATGCCAGCCCTGGCTGCGTAAGCAGAATATGCAATGGCGACATTCCCCGTGGAAGCCAGGACAGCTTCTGTGACTCCGGCTTCCTTGAGCGAGGCGATGGCTACAGCAGCCTGGCGATCTTTGAAAGAGCTGGTCGGTCCCTGGCGCTCATCTTTGATGTAGATGTTTGGGCAGCCTAACATCAGACCCAGGTTGACCGCATGGATCAGAGGAGTGCCCCCTTCGCCCATCGAAAGCTGAGGTGTGAACTCCTGCAGCGGCAGCAGCTCACGGTATCTCCAAAGATTGAAAGGTCTTTTATTCAGGTTGAGTGGGAGAGAGGTTCCGATGGATGAATAATCGTATTGCGCCTCGCCCCATTGGCTTTGACACTCGGGACAATAAACCGTTAATGGCGAATAGGGGAATTTTGCACCGCAATCGAGACAATGGACAAAAATATAGGAAGGCAATTTGATCTCCAGGAAGATGGTTTTATTCAGTGGTAAAGAACGATTGGAGCGTGCCAGGATACAGCACAATCTCCGAGGAAGCTCAGATACTGCTGGGCTTTTTAAGTTCCAGACGCTTGATCGCGTTGACGAGGTCGTCTTCCAGGACGGGCTTCATCAAGTAATCAGCCGCGCCCAGATCGAGACCCTTGTCATGCTCCTCCAGCAGTGTGCAAATAATGACGGGGATGTTCTTTGTAGCCGGAGTGGATTTCAGGAGCTTGAGGACATCCCAACCATCCCTCTCGGACAGCATGATGTCCAGGGTAATGGCAACGGGCTGCAGCTTGGTGGCAATCTCAACCGCGCGGGATGGTTCAGTGAGCGGAAAGATCTTATAGCCATTGTTCCCCAGATAACGCTGGTATAGCCCGATTACCTGAGCATCATCGTCGATTGCCAGGATCACGGGTCCCAAGTAACCGGTGGTGAACTCGCCGGTCTGCCTCTGCCTCGGCTGGGGGACCGGCAGCGTGAAGTAGAAGGTGCTGCCCACGCCTGGCTCGCTATTCAATGAGATTTGCCCACCATGCAGCTCAACTAAGTGGCGGCAGATCGAGAGACCCAGACCGCTGCCGCCCGTTTTTCGAGTGGGGGAGGGATCTACCTGGGTGAATGGCTGGAAGAGCTTTTGCTGATCCTCAGCTCTGATCCCGGTACCCGTATCGGTGATGCTGATCAACACCTCTTTCTTGCCATTTTGAGTCTGAAGGTGGGCATCGATCGTGATCGACCCGCTATCGGTAAATTTTGCGGCATTCGAAAACAGGTTCAGGAGGATCTGGCGCACCTTGGTGGGATCAACCCGCAGGGGGGGCAAATCTGGCGCGATGTTCCGTTCGAGCTTGATGGGCCTGTCTTTCACCAGACCCACAACGGAAGACATGACGCTATTGATCAGATCGGCAAGATTTACCCCCTCCTCGAAGGAGAGCTCCATTTTGCCCGCCTCGATCTTGGAGAGATCGAGAATATCGTTAATCAGGTTCAACAGATGTTGACCCGAGTTGTAAATGGCGCTCAAGTCTTGTTTTTGAAGGTCAGAGACTGGTCCGTCGATGCCCTTCAAGATCACTCGCGAAAAACCGATGATCGAGTTCAGCGGCGTGCGCAGCTCGTGACTCATGTTTGCAAGGAACTGGCTCTTCACCTGATCCGCGTTGCGCATCTCTTCGACAGCCTGAAGGGATAGCTCGTACGACCTGGCATTATCTACGGCAACGGCAATTTGGTCGGCAAGCACCTGGAGGACGGAGATGTCTTCCTGGGTAAACGCATCCAGCTTGCTGGATTGGAGGTCCAGGGCGCCAATCACGCGATTGCCGATCTGGAGGGGGATGCCCGCCTCCGATCGTGTATCCGGGAGCAAGGGGTTGGGCAGGTGGAATGGATCATCCAGGACATTGTTCACCACATACGGCCGCGCAGATTGGGTGACATGACCGATAATGGATTTCGAGCCGACCGGGAGACCATGCCCGAGCTTGAGCATTTCCTGACCGGCTTCACCGGTGGAAGCACGGATTTGAGCCAGGCGACCACTTTCATCCAGCAGGAAGAGGGAGGCGTGCGAGTAGCCAAATCCATCGCGGATCAGGTTAACCGCTCGATCTAGCAGCGTGTCCAGAGCCAGCGTGCTGGAAGTATCCTTAGCGATCACTGCTGCAGTCTGCAACTGATCTGCCCGTTTACGCGAATCTTCGAGAAGGCGGATGTTTTGGATGGCGACGGCTGCCAGATTTGCCAGCGCTGAAAGCCGGCGCAGGTCGCGCTCTTCATATTCGATATCCCCGCTAAAAATGCCGTTCACATAGCCAATCCATTGCCCACTCACCACCAATGGGACGAATATGGCGCTTTTTGCATGGAAGCCTTCGATCAATAACTTCTTGAGCGAGGCATCCAACCGGGGATCTGTTTCAGAATCGTGGATGATCGCTGCCCGGTCCTGGCGTAATATTTCCTGAAGGGAGGGCAAAGCGCTCAGCCGATAATGACGCCCGAGCTCGGTTCCCTGGCCGCGCACTCGCCTGGCAGCGATGGTGATGGTATCCGGTAAATGATTGGCTTTCCACGGGTGGTCAAACAGGTCGATGGTCAGGTTGATATCGGCTGTACCCAAAAGCGAATACAGTGATAGGGCAGATACAATATCCTGGTAATTCTGGGCGCTGTTCAAGCGCGAGCTGGCGTTATAAAGAATCTCGGTTTCAGCCAGGGCTTTTTGAGTTTGCTCGAATAACCTGGCATTGTCTACCGCAACGCCCACTTGTTGACCGATGGACTTGACCAAGGCGATGTTACCGGGCTGGAGGGGCAGTGCCGATAAGCCGTACAAACACAGCGTGCCCAAGATTTTGCCCTTGGATTTAAGGGGGACGCCCAGGTAGGAGTGGATGCCCTGCTCAAGAAGACTTGCGAGATCCACCCGATCTTCCGCGCCGATATCCTCGATGCAAATCAGCTCGCCACGGTTATAAACTAGCTCGCTCAGCGACCCCGCCAGGCTCGTTGCTACCAGGTCCTGGATGATCGGCTCGGGTAGATTTTGCTGGGCTGCCAGGTATAATGACTTATTGATCGGGTTGAAAATGCTCACCAAGCCAGCCTGGTAGCCGGACGAAGCCAATACCTGGTTCAAGACGGCTTCGAGCATAGTTGTCATATCGAGCGTGCGGCTGGCGGCGGAGATGATGGTATTGATGGCGGCAAGCTCGTTGTTTTTGCGGCGCGTTTCTTCCAGGAGGCGCGCATTCTGAATGGCAATCGCGGATTGGTTGCCAATGGTTGCCAGCAGATCGCGGTGTTTCTGGTTGTAGAGATTGGGCGTTGTTTCGCTCTGCACGGCGATTACCCCTACCACCTGGTCGCCTATGCTCAGCGGTACACCCAGCCAGGATTCTACGCCCCCCGCGCCAACCTCGATAAAGGGCAGGTTGTGTTCTTCCAGAGTAGGTTAAGGCGCTTTTCTCGATCAGCAGGGGGGCGCGGTGATGAATCACATACGCCGTAAGACCACCGACCGGTTGGCGTTGCGACCAGTAGGACCATTCCGGATGGGATTCATCCACCAGTACACCGTCTGCCATTACGTGATGGAAGGAAAGGGCGTCTTCATCCGGGTGGGTCAAGGCGACGAAGAAGTTCTCCGTATTCATCAGCTCTGATGTGGATTGGTAGGCGACGGCGATAATTGATTCGACGTGCAAATTCGAGGCAAAAGCACGGCTCATCTCGTTCAGGATGCCGAGCTCTCTGGCGCGCGCCTCGCTATCCTGAAGCGCCTGCCGGGTTTGTGCAATGAGCTGTGCATTCTCTAACGCCATCGACAATTGACCCGCAACCTGTTCAACGAGCTGCCGGTCATCTTCAGTCCATACTCGGGTAGCCTCTTCATCGATAAATTCGAGCAACAGACTCGAGCCGTTCTCGCCCAGCGAGGCAGGTATGGCAAGCTTCGCAGGCGCGCCGTTCCCGCCGGCTTCGATTACGGCAAGGGGTTGAGCCCGGCTGCCGGCTGCAAAGTGGGGAGAGATTTGGCTGCCAGCGGCGACCCTTGCTGACGGTTTGGCGGAGTGGCTCTGGCTTGCCCGCTTGGGCTTATGCCCATTGGGAGGTTGGGCGGTTGGAGACGAGGGCTTCTTCCCATTTCCAGAAGATCTTGGAGATGGTCCGGTGCAACAATGGATTGCGGGAGCGAGTTTGACCCGGTCAATACTCGCACAAAGCCGCGCAACCCGCTCCTGGCAGGATTGCCATTGCCAGCAGCGGCACGTGAGGAGACACTCATCAACACTGGCACTACTTCATCGTTTGAGCTCAGGAAATTGAGATGAATTTCGAAAGGAAAGGCTTCAGTACTCAGCGCGGATTGAAGCTGCGCAATGGTATTGGGGTCCAGCCGGTATTCTGCCAATGATTGCCCAAGGAACAGAATGGGTGAAAACCCCAGGATAGATTTCAATCTCTGGGCTGACGTAGGTATAGGCGCCGGCGCCGTCGGTCTCCCAAGACCAACCCACCTGGACCCTGGGTGAAAGCGGGAAATCCCCGGCAACATCCAGGTCCAGACCGAGGTCTGAGAACAGTCCGTTGATCCGCTCAGGCGACAGCTGGCGCTGTGGTTTCCTGGACATTCTGGAGCAACTCCCCGGCTAGGGCGCGATATTGCAGCGCGCTTCGTGTTCTGGAGAAGAAATGAGTGACGGGCAAACCAGCGATCGAGCTTTCTCGAATCTTGGTATCGGTCTCGATCACTGTCTGCAGGACACCTTTGCCAAATGTTGAGCGAAGCTCTGCGCTCAGATTGCGGTGGACACGGTTACGCAGGTCTTGCATTGTAATCAAGATACGATACTGGAGAGATGGATTGCCCTGGCTGCGGGCACGCTTCACACCCGCCAGCATATTCTTCAACGCATAGGCAGAGAAATATTCAGGCTGGGTAGGGATGATCAATAGCTGCGCCGCTACGAGGGCGTTTGAAGTAAGCGCACCCAGCGCCGGTGGGCAATCGAGGACGATGAAATCATACGCATTCAGCGGCAGGTGGGTTTGAATAGCGTTGCGCAAGATTTGCTCGTAGTTGCTGCGGATGCCCAAGAATTGTTCAGCCAGGTTCATCTCGGGGTTGGATGGGACCAGGTCCAAGCCTGGGACGACGGTTTCCCTGGCGATACTGGCGAGATTACCCGAGCTCAACAAGACCTCAGCGATCGAATCGTGCACCTGCCTTGGGTCGAGACCCATCGCAAGGGTCAGGTCGCCTTGCGGATCGAGGTCGATCAACAGGACCTGGTAGCCGGCTTGTACCAGGGCGCCGCTCAACGACGTTGCGGTAGTGGTTTTTGCAACCCCACCTTTTTGACTTGCGATAGCGATGGTATGGCTCATTTTGTCACCTGCGCAACGGGCGTAGTTTGACTGGGAGCGAGTTCCTCTCCTGGGGATGAAGCGCTTGCGGGCGTTTTATGACCATTGCCGCCCGCAGAGGTTGGAGCGAACTCAGGCGCCGGGTTGATGATAATCTGGCTACGGGTAACTTGCAGGGCGTTACTCAGCTCAGCGGCTGCGGTTTGTAATATGACCTGCGGGTCATTGCTGCTGCGGATACGGGCTGTGATCTCGGAGATGCGCCGCTCGCGTTCTGCGCGCCGTTGGGTCTCCTCGATCAGCCTGGCGTTTTCTAACGCCAACGAGAACTGTGTCACGATTGTATGGACGACCTGGATCTCATCATGCGTCCATCTCGCCAGCTCGCCTTCTTTCTTCAAAGTGATCGAACCGAGGGGGTGCCCACGGAAGATGATGGGAACCCTGAGGGTGGCAGGCTCTTCTGGGTTCGGGTGTTGCGGCGAGCCGGCTTGCGTGAGATCTTGCGCGGCATGCCGACCGTAGGCGTAGGTGATCTTGCGGTCACCCAGGCGTTTGCGCCAGGCTTCTCCGACCTGCATTGCATACAAGTTTCTCAGCTCCTGCAGCGCCTGGTTTGCCTCAGACATCAGGCGGGTGTTATCGATTGCCAGGGCGACCTGATCTGCCAATATCTGCAAAGTCGTTACATCGCCCTCGGTAAAGGCAGCGGGTTTCGTGGATTGCACATCCAGGACGCCGATGATCTTGCCCCTGGCATTCAACGGTAAAGCCAGCTCCGAGCGTGTTTGGGGCAGGTCGGGATTATTGAAAAATACAGCATCTGAGCCGACATCATGGGCGACGCGCGCTGCGCCGGATGCGGCGACAAATCCTACGATGCCCACCCTGCCGACTTCCAGTTGGTGACCTCTAGCCAACATACGCTGCCCGCCATCCGATGATGCGGCGCGTAAGACGGCAAATTTCCCGGTAGGGTCGATCAGAAAAATTCCGGCGTGGTAAAAGTTGAAACGTCGTGAGATCAGGTGCACCGTGTGATCGAGTAGCTGTTCTTGTTCCTGGATTGCCGCGGCTTCCCGGGATACTTCTGCCGCGACCTGGAGCTGTACCGCGCGGCGCTCGATATCTCGTGTCCGGTCTGAGACCCGGTGCTCCAGGTTGGCGATCAGCTCTCTTAGCTGGCTGGTCATGCTATTGAACGTCCGGGCGAGCGCGCCGATCTCATCTTCTGTTTCTACCATCGCCACACGGGTCAAGTCGCCATTGGCGATGGCTGTGGCAGTTTCCGTCAAGGCATGAACCGGTTGGATCGCCTGGCGGATGGTCAGCCAGGAAAGGACGAGCAGCAGGGCTTGCGCCAACAAGCAAAGCAAGCCAGGAAACCCGCTGAAAGAAGTGCAGACCCGCTAATAGGGCGGGCTCCGGGGTGAGCATTACCACTGCCCAGCCGTTCTCGAGTAGCTGAATATCCAGCCCGCCATTCAACTCCCTGGGAATCGCGCACCAGCAAGGGTCCCGGGAGATCGTCATCGCCAGCCTGGACGGCGGCGCCGGGATTTCGATCGCGCAGCGCTGAGATCGTTGAATACAGCGCTGCATTAAGAAATGAGTTGGGAATGGGAGGATTAGAGGCAATAACCTGGTTGTTCTCATTCAAGACGATGGCGGTCAACGTCTCACCGATGGCTGCATCCTGTAACAGCCCATCCAGAGTTCCAGGATAGGTAGAGAACATACCCACGCCGACGATCTCTCCAGTGGAATTGATGACGGGGGTAGCAATTACCTGTACCGGATTTCCTGTCCTGTCATCGAGCTGGGATCGATAGACAAACTGCTGACCCGATTTGGCTTCCTGGAACCAGGAAAGCTGGCTGTAATTCCGCGGGTTGCCCCCATCGCTGCGGGCGATGGAGTTCCCCTCCAGATCGACGATGCTGATCAGTGAAAGCTGGGGGAAGGCGGCTGCCATGCTTTGCACAACCGGCGCCTGTGCTTTGGGGTCCATGCTGATGATTGCCGGGTTTCCGACGAGCCAACCGAGCGACTTCACCTGGTAATCCTGCCAGGAGCTGATGCGGGTTGAGATCACCTCATTTGTGCTGCGAAGCTCCGTGAGCGTATATTGCTGGATTAATCTTGCGGCGCTGGAGGTCAAGAAGATGGTAATGGTGACCATGAGCGGCACAGAGACCGCCAGGATCAGGGCGGTGAGCCGGAGCTGCAAACTGCCCCGCTGCATGCGCCGCTCGGAAATCATTTGCGAGAAACAGGCATAACTGTACGCGATGGCAAAGATCGAGCTTGTCAGCAAAGTGGCGAGCGCCGGGTCTATCACCCTGGCTACCACAGCCTGGATAAAGCCTGCCAGGAGGGTGACGGTTAGAAGCATCCAGGCAAGTTTGCGGTTTGTTCGGGACGTTTTGCGATTGAAGAGAGCAACATAGAGCAGGATCGCAGCCGTAAGGGCGGTGAGGATGGCATAGTTCACCATCTGGAGCGCAGCCGATGCTGTTCCCTGCGTGAAGCGATCGAGGATGATGAATCCGCCAGAGTACTGGGGGGCGATACCCGTGTACCATAAGCGGGTATTCAGTGTCGCATCCAGGATGGTGAGGATCACTGGCAGCAGCGCGAGGGCATAAAAGGGCCACCAAATCCACTTCAGGCGACCGGAAAGCCACTCGGGCTTGAGCAAGGCAATCGTATTCAGGAGCAGGAGCGGCTCGATCGCGATGGTGGTAGCTGCCAAGACCATGGCGGGCAGCTCTGCTGAGCGGACGGTAGTGGCATTGAGCATCGAACCGATGGCGAAGCTGTTTGCCGCGACAACCAAGATCAGCGCGCTGGTATGGCGGTTTGCAGTATTCCACGCATTGAGCACCAGCACGTACAAAGCAATGATTAACTCAATGAGAGCAATCAGCCAGGCGATATACGGCAGCGCTTGAGTTAATGATAAATCGCTCACACCCATCCCTTAGATCATGCTTCCCGGTTCGTCCTGGTCAGCGTTGGTAGTTTGGAACTTCAAGCTCAAGGACTGCTTGAGCCAGATCCAGTGAAACACCTATCTCTTCGACCGCGGTCCGCACGATCGTCTCGATGTCAGCGGAAGCCCAGAGTTTAGCGGAAATATCCCCCACCAATTTTTCGCGCTCGGCTTGCTGTTGGGTATCTTCGAACATGCGCGCATTTTCGAGCACCATGCCGAGCTGGGCAACCATGCCGTTGAAGAATTCGATCTCGGCTTGCGTCCAGGCGGGATCCCCATCCCCACGCTGTAAGGCTAACTTCCCTAAAGCTTGCCCGCGGAAGAGGATCGGCGCTACAAGCGCTGAGTTACCGGCTTGATCGCAGATCCGGCAGGTCCTTGCGGGCGATCTGTTTGACGCCTTTAAGAGAATCATAGATGTAAGCCGATCCAAAGGATGTGGCTCGTGGCTGCCATGCCTGGGCGACCAACCTCCGGTTGACGGCTGCAAGCTCCTTGATATTGTTCTGAGATCTCAGAGAACAGGCGGGCGTTATCGATCGCCAGGGCGAGCTGATCGGCTAAGGTTTGCAGGATGACGACATCATCGTCGCTAAATGCGTTCGATTGTGCGGATTGCACATCCAATATGCCGATCACGTTATTGCGGGATTTCAACGGAATGGCTGCCTCGGAGCGGGTTTGAGGCAGATCGGGATTGTTGAAATAAGTTGCGTCTGAGCCAACATCGAGAGCGATGCGCGGCTGCCCAGTCCCGGCAGCGTAGCCGACAATACCCACTTTGCCTACAGGCAGCTTGTGTTGCCTGGCAAGCATCTTTTTGCCGCCTTCAGATGAAGCAGCGCAGAGAACCGCGTACTCGCGCTGATCGTCGAGCAAGAAAATGCCTGCGTGGTAGAAGCCAAACCGGTTCGAGATGAGGTTGACGGTATTTTCCAGTAACTGGTCCAGGTCGTGAATCGCGGCAGCCTCGCGGGCGACCTGGGCCGCAGATTTCAGCTCAACGAGCTGCTTTTCTGACGTGATGCTCCAGCTTGTTCTTCAGGCTTTCCAACTCATTTGCCATCCGCTCTTTATCGGATATTTGCGCGGTCAGCTCTAGGTTTAAATCCAGCATATTCGCCTGGCGCACGCCGGCAATCCAGGCAAAAAATCCCAGGAAAATGGGGGCAGTGTCGATCATCCATACGAGTGGATTCTGCGCTTGTACGAGCAAGATGTTCTGCAGCGTGAGCGTGTAGCCGCCTGAAATGAGCAGCCAGAGTGTAGAGGTAAGCGGAAATAACAAACCAAAAAGGACGCCTGCAGCTGTATAGCTAAGAATGACCCGCTTTCTCATGACAGAGCGACCTCCGCTGGCATCTCGAGGTCTTCGCTGTCCTCCAGCTCGAGCTGGATAACTCCCTTCGATGCGTGTAATTTCTTGCCGAGCTGCTCTACAGCAGTCTGCAGGATCGATTCCACGTCCATCGCTGACCACAACTTGTTGGAAACCTCAATGGCATCTTGCTCGAAGCCGGCTTTGGTGGAGGCGGTATGGATCAAGCGGGCGTTGCGCAGATGTGACGGCAACAGCAGAGGACAGGCTGGTCAATACTTTTTGATCCTCTTCATCAAAACGGTGCTCCTGTTTGAGATCCTGAACAATAATGGCGCCGATAGGCTCACCGCCCAGGAGCAGAGGGACGCCAAGCCAGGACCTGGCAGGTGCACCGACCACTTTTGCCCCAAGCTCGAGCGCTTTCTTTTCCGTATCCTCAACCAGGAGGAGGGGTTTGCGAGTTTTGATCAGGATGGATGTCAGCCCATCGCCCAGCTCGAAGGGGGGAATCGAGAGCACCTGGCTTTCCTCGTAAGCATAAGGGATCTCGATGGTGTTGGTTTCCTGCTCGTAAGTGGCGATGATGAGATTTACATCGCCCATGACATGGACGATCTGTTCATGGATGACCTTGTAGAGCTTGGCGACATCCGTCTCCATAGAAATTGCCTGGCTGATCGATTCCAATACTTCAAGCCGGTTCAGGCGTCTCTCCATATTCTCAAGAGATTTGACGCGCTGGAAGATAGTTTGAGGCAAGATCAACAATACTGGCGCAATATTGGAGTGCGTAATCGTCGATGGCGTTGGAGTTTTCGGGGTATAGGAATATCAGGGCGGCAAGCTGGTGATCGTTGCGCATCGGGAAGATGGCAGCAACTGGCAGCTCAGGATTGGAGAGGATCGATCCTGATGGCGCTGTGTCAAACCGGCTGGCGAAGAATCTCGGGATATGAGCAGGTATTCATTAAAAATCAATAGCTCTTCGATCTCGTGCGGTGTGACCTGGCTCGATTGTAGGGCGAGGATCAGTTGATCCTGATCCGCCAGGCGATCGTTGCTGGCAACGGATTGCCAGCGATGATCTTGCACCGAGATGATCAGAGCGTTGAAGGGGAGGGGTTTAAGGTGTTTCAAGACCTGCCGGTAAACCTCTTCACAGCTCTTCGCCTGGGCGAAGCCCTGGGAGGCCTGGTAGAGTGTGGATAATTTTCCCAGAATTTCTTTGGAGCTGTTGATCGTCTGCGTGGTATTGGATTACCGGAGCGATGTTGGCGAGAATGGTTTGCAGGCGCTTAACCGCTTCGTCATCGAATGCCCCTGCCTGGCTGGATTGGGCATTAAATACTGCCAGGATCTCTTCGCCGGCAATGATGGGAATGTCTATCTCCGCACGAGTAGCGGCGAGAAGATATTCCGGTCGTTGGGGCGCCTGGATCGCATGCTGTGGGATCACCAGGGGCTTTCGATGGCGAAAAGTCGCGGTCAAGCCATTGGTGGAGCTGATGGCGATTTCCAGCTCACGCTGCAACCCCTCGATGCTGCCCGCAATGCTCTGCTGCTCCAGGCGTAATGCCCCTCCGTCCGCGGTGGGGGTAAAGAAGGCAGCCAACTCATAGCCATAATGGTCGCTGATCAAGCTGGACGCCCTCTGGTAGAGCTCATACAAGGAAGGGGAAGAGACGATACGGTTGGTGATCTCTGTGGCGACGTGAAGAAGGTCGTAATGCCTTTGGAGCTGCTCGGTCCTGGTGCGGACGAGCTCATCGATCTGTGCTGCCTGGTCAACCGGTCTCAGCTTCCGTGATGGAGCGTTCTTCGGCGAGGATCAGGTCCAGGGTCGTCTTCTCGACCAGACCGAGGTCGACCAGGGTTTGCGGCAGCGACTGAATGCGACCTTTCAATGCCATTCGATTCTGGTAATGCCTGGCCAGCTCTAATTCCTTGGCATCCAGCAATCCCTGCTGCAGAAGCTTTTCGACAAGCTTCGTCTCCGGCACAGCAGCCGCTTGAATTCCAGATGTGGGGGGGAGCCCCTTGGTTGGATGGATCATCAAATCGTCTCTGGTCAATTCCAAGAACCGTATCAAAATGAGCAATTTCTGGTCACTGTCGGGAAGACAGCGATCAGCGCCTGGTCAGCAGCCGGTTTTCTCCCACCTAATTAAACTCAATTTCTTGTGCGGTATTATTGTCAAAATGGTTAGCATAGCCCTATTCTTTCAGTTTTGTAAACCAGCCAGCCGGGGCAGCTCGTTCTCGCCGCTGTGAAAAAAACAACTCCCGGAATGTCAGGTTACCGTTGAAGGATGTACTGGACCTCCCGGGAGTTGATTGGCGCTGGATGAGCCACCAGGATTAACTGATTTCCCAGACTGTATCCCCCGCCAGTATTCTATGCACCTGGTCCGGAAACCGATCGGGGTCAAGAGGCTTACCCAGGAATCCATCAAAACCAGCGGTCACGGGCTTTTTTCATCTGCTCGGAGCTCGCTTCTGCGGTGACCGCTACAACTCGCGTGGCGCTCAAGCTGGCAGAAGAGCGAATTTTGCGCAGAGCCGCGTAGCCATCTTCATAAGGCAGCCGGATATCCAACAAAATCAGGTCCAATTTTGGCAGGGTATCGGCGTACTCAACGACCTCATAACCGGAGGTTTTCCACTCGCAGTGAATGCCCATGTAGCCTAATAGCCGGGCGATCAAGACGAAGTTGGCAACATTATCTTCCACTACCAGTACCACGGCTTGGTCTGGCGAGGTTGCCGGGGATGCTGGCGCGGCTTGATCCGGGCGAAGGGTATTTGCCGGAAGATCGTGATTACCTGGGACATTGAACATCAATGGTTTTGCACGGCTTACCTCGACCGGAGGATGTAGCTTTCGATTTGCTCAGCGAGCGTATCCACGTTGACCGGTTTTTGGATGTAGCCATCACAGCCGGCTTCCAGGGAGCGCTCGCGATCTCCCTTCATCACATTGGCGGTCAGGGCGATGATGGGGACGGATTTCAATTCCGGACGGAGCTTCAAATGGGTTGTCAACGAGTAGCCATCGACTTCGGGCAGGTTGATATCCATCAGAATCAGATCGGGGCGCTGGTCATCCAATACGAGCATGGCGTGCGAGGCATCTTCGGCTTCGAGGACCTGGAAGCCTTCCGATTGCAGAACTCGCCGCACCAGCGTGCGATTGTCCTGACTGTCTTCAACGTAAAGAATCGTTTTTGCCTGCTCCACCGCATCACCTGTGCATCTGTGACAATATTGTAGTATAAAAACCAATTTGCAAAATTATCATCCTTGCAAGTATTTATGTATTTGACGAGGGGTTAGAGAATAAAAAAATCCCGTGGGAGCACGGGATTGTTAGAGCGGGTGATGGGATTCGAACCCACGAATGGTAGCTTGGGAAGCTACTGCCTTACCACTTGGCTACACCCGCTTGACGAGAGCGATTATAGCTATCCAGCGCTGGCGTGTCAAGGATGGGACGCGGGCGAGCTGGCGATCAAAGCCTCTCAATAAGCTCCTTTGCGGCGCCACACGGCTGCGATGGTGCGCAGGAGGATGGATATATCCAGGAATATGGAATAATTGTCAATATAGTACAGGTCATCCTGGGTGTTCAGGTGCAGCGGGCGATCGCTCCTGCCGTGGATCTGCCACCAGCCGGTCATGCCGGGCGGCACGGAAAAGCGCTTATGCTGCCAGGGCTGGTATTGTGCAACGACCTCGGGGAGCTCAGGCCTGGGTCCCACCAGGCTCATCTCGCCGCGCAGGACGTTGAATAACTGAGGCAGCTCATCCAGGCTGGTGCGGCGGAGCGTCTTCCCGATGCGGGTGACGCGGGGATCGTGCTGCGATTTATGTATGCGGCGCCCCTGGGCGTCGGCTTGCTGCACGAGATGGCGCAAATCCTCTGCGTTCTCGACCATGCTGCGGAATTTATAGAGCGTGAAGATGCGCCCATTTTCACCGGCTCGCCTCTGGCGGAAGATGACCGGTCCCGGGCTATCGCGCTGGATCAACACGGCAATCACCCCCATCAGCGGTAAATAGAGCGGGGAAAGCAGAAGGGTGACGATCAAGTCAAAGCTGCGCTTGACCAGGCGCTGGCTCTCGGTGAGACCCGGGGCGCGCAGGTCGAGCATGGGGATGCCGGCGAACTCGTCGATGCGGGTTTTGAAGAGGGCAGGTTCAAAGGTGTCGGGGATGACCCAGATTCTCACGGGCAGGAGGGATAACCTGGTGATGAGAAGCATAAGGCTCTCATCGTCTTTGACAGAGCTCGAGATCACGACATCATCGATCTGCAACTCCCGGATGATTTCTGGAGCGTCTGACAATCCGCCGATGATCTCATAGGGTGATGGGCTTGCGCAGGGCTCGTCGCCAATCCAACCGACCAGGGTTAAGCCAAGCTTCTGGTAGGACTGGACATGCTTTGCGATTTCGAGGCTGGCAGGTTCTGAGCCAACGATCACCACCCGGCGCGGCTGCGCTCCTTGAATGACCCCCAACCTGAAAAAGAGCCGGTACAGGATGCGCCATGCCAGGATTAGCGTATAGGCAAGAAGGGCGAAGGAGATGAACAGGAAGCGAGATGTTTCGCGGAAGGTCAGGTAAAGAATACCTGCCAGTACGACCGTCGCCAGCAAGGATCCGGCGGAGAGGCTGGCGATTTCTCTCCACGCCCGGAGATTTCGGCGACCATCGTATACAGAAAACAGGTAAAGCATCCCCGTCCATACGACCGGGAAGGAGAGATAGACAAGCCAGGGAAGCCGGATGGGTCCCGGGATCAGCTTGACAAAAGCCAGGTTGCTCAGAGCGGGGCGAAAGGACGTGGCAATGGCTAGCGCCGTGGCGATCAATGCCGCATCCAGAGCGATGCTGAAGATTGCGAAATCGAGGGAAAACCTTCTCAGCATGGGCGCTAACTCGCCATCCCCAGCCTGTGCTTGAGGATCAGGTAAAAGAAATGTGGAATTCCGAGAAGATACCGCCTCCAAAGCCTTCTCGGCTCCCGATATAACCTGCCAGCCCATTCCAAGCCATGTTGCGCCATCCAGGCAGGCGGACGGCGCTTCGTACCGGAGAGGTAATCCAGGAGGGCGCCAACCGGCAGGGCTACGCTGAGATTGAGCTGGCTCCAATTCTCTGCGAGCCATTTTTCTTGCAACGGCATGCCCATTCCCACCAGCAAGAGGTGCGGCACTTGCTCGTTAATGGTGCGCACCAGCTCCTGGTTCTCGGCGCTTGCCTGCCGGGGGTCAAAAAAGCCATGGTGGACGCCGCAGATTTGCAGATCCGGATGCTCGCGGAGGAGCGCGGCGGCTGCGCCTTCTGCCACCCCGGGCTGACCGCCGAGGAGGAATATGCGCAGCGCGTTGGCTGCGCAGCCGCCAGCTAAAGAGGATATCCAGTCCGGAGGCGTGGAGCGGTGGCGCAGCGATAAGCCGGCAAGCCGGGCGCCGAGCAATACGCCAAAGCCATCGCAATAAGCAAGCGTAGCGTTGTTGAAAAAGTCCCGCAGCCAGGGTTGGGCATGCGCCAGGTTAAGGGCGTGGATGTTGACATAGGCAAAGATGCCGCGATCTCCGGCTTTTACGGTGTCGATGATGGCAGCGACGATCTCCGCAGCAGAAAGGTCAACGAGGCATACGCCTAACAAAGTGACAGGCGCCGGGGCAGTACCACGGCGCTTCGCGTTGGCGTCTATAAGTCCATCCTCGGAAGAGTTCGTTGGATGCTCGGACAATGGCTGGGCGTCCTTCCGCGGAGTATGATACTTTTGAAAAAAATTCGCGTCAAGCCTAATACCCCGCTGGCGGATGATATTGTAAAGTGAGCCGGCGGAGTGATCAAATAGTCTGGTAAACTGGATGAGAGGACGATTTTGGGCTTGCCAGCCGCATCTGGGTAAAATGCAACCGATCTTAAAGATAGATCTCTCGAGTTCAAGAGCGGAGACCATCACCATCC
Organism: uncultured Chloroflexia bacterium; assembly: GCA_963702535.1. Classification (GTDB taxonomy): domain Bacteria; phylum Chloroflexota; class Anaerolineae; order Anaerolineales; family UBA4823; genus CAVPDG01. The sequence continues at coordinate 307,429 of CAVPDG010000011.1, forward strand.
CAAAGGAATGGGAAGACGATTTCCTGGGCGGCGCTTCTCTGGCGGCGCGAATATTGTATGGCGAGCTAACCCCAGACCTGGATCCGCTCTCGCCCGACTGCGCCGCTGTTATTCCTGACCGGTCCATTGACGGGAACTGCCGGACCCGCCGTGGGGAGATTTACCGTATGCGCCCTATCCCCTGCCACGCGCTTGTGGGGCGAGTTTAACGCCGGCGGCTTTTGGGGACCTGAGCTGCGCAGCGCTGGCTTCGCCGGGGTGTGGATTACAGGCCGCGCCGAGGGACCGGTAGTACTCACAATCCGGGATAACGAAGCCAAAATCCACCCTGCGAAGCATTTGTGGGGCATGGATACTTACTCAACCCAGTCCGCAGTAGCCTCCGAGTGGGGTGGTGGGAAGCCCAGGATTGCCGCCATCGGGCAAGCCGGCGAAGCGCTGATCCCCTTTGCCCTGATCCTGACCGATCACGGCAGGGTGGCAGGCAGAACCGGCATGGGTGCGGTGATGGGAGCGAAGAATCTAAAGGCGATTCTTGTGGAAGGCAGGGGGCAAATCCCCGTGCACAACCCGGCGGCTTACGCTGCCTTGCGCTCCGAAGCCAATCGCCAATTGCGAGCGGATGCAGTGACGAAAGTCTTGCACGAGCTGGGCTCAGCCGGGGCAGCGGACTATTTCGATTACATCGGTGAGATGCCGAAACGTTATTTCCAAACGGATACATTCGAAGGGGCAGCCCATATCTCCGGCAGCAGCATCGCTGAGAGCATTTTGGACGGTGTATCGACTTGCCATGGGTGCGTGATCGCCTGCGGTCGGGTTGTGCGGTTGGAGGACGGCGCCAGGAGAAAAGGACCCGAATACGAGACGCTGGTCGGATTCGGACCGAATTTATGGGTGAGCGATCCCGTGTTTATCACGCGGGTGGGGGAGCTCTGCGACCGCTACGGAATGGATACCATCAGCCTGAGCAATACCATCGGCCTGGCTTTGACCTTGTACGAGAAGGGGATGATTTCCGATGAGCGATACCGGCGGGCTACAGCTCCATTGGGGAGACCAGTCCACCATTGAAACGCTTGTGCACCTGACGGCAAAGCGGCAGGGTTTTGGAGCGCAGCTAGCCGAAGGCGCGCTGGCGTTGGGACGCCGCTACGCCGCGCAGGACGAGGCTGTCCAGGTCAATGGCTTGGAGGTGGCATATCATGACCCACGCGGCGCATCAGGCATGGCGCTCGTCTATGCCACCTCGCCGCGGGGCGCCTGTCACAACCAATCGGATTACTTCCTGGTAGATATTGGACAGGTGGAGCCCGAGATCGGCACCGAGAACCATGCCCGGCTGGGAGGGGCGGAGAAAGCAGCCAGCGTCGCCCGCCATCAAGATTACAGGACTTTGTTGAATTCCCTGGTCATGTGCATCTTTGCCAACGTCCCTGCGGGGATGGTGGCTGCCCTGATCAACTCGGCATGTGGGCTGGATTGGACTGTAGCGGATATGATCCAGGCAGGCGAACGCGCCTGGAATCTAAAACGGGCGATCAACAACCGCCTGGGATTGCGAAGAAGCAATGACCGGTTGCCCAAACCGTTGCTGACACCGTACGCGGATGGAGGAAAGGATGCCTCCGGATTTGTACCGGATATCCAGGGGATGTTATCTGCATATTACCGGGTGCGCGGTTGGGATGAGGCAACCGGTTTTCCGAGCCGGGAGAAGCTTACCGGGCTGGGGTTGGGCTGGATAAAGGATGACCTGTGATCCGCGGAGTCGAGTACCTGCGGATACAGAACTCAATAGCAGGTGAAGAGAGGAAACAGCATGAAGTGACGAAGTATGTGAGCGTTGCAGAAATGGTTGCTATCGAGAAGGAAGCGGATGCCAGCGGGCTATCTTATGCGCAGATGATGGAAAACGCGGGCGCCGGGTTGGCAAATGTCGTTGCCCGGGAGTATGCTGCCTATTCCGAGCGCGGCGTACTCGGATGGGTAGGATCTGGGAACAATGGTGGGGACACGCTGGTGGCGCTTGCCCACCTGGCGCAGAGGGGCTGGCGGGCGACGGCATATCTCATCCGGCAGCGAGCGCAGGATGACCCCTTAGTCACGCGCTTCCAAGATGCAGGTGGGAAGGTCTTTACCCATTGATATCGATCCTGATCTCCAGGTTTTGGGCGCTGAGATTCATGGACACGCCGTGTTCCTGGACGGTATCCTGGGTACGGGGATCAAGCTGCCGGTAAAGCCGGACCTGGCGCAGGTGATGGCATTTATTCGTGAGGCAGTCAGTAAGGTGGAGGATGGGCATGTGGTCGCTGTGGATTGTCCGTCTGGCGTGGATTGTGATACCGGCGAGGCGCCGCCTGAATGCATTCCGGCAGAGCTGACGGTGACGATGGCGGCGATCAAACAGGGCTTGCTGCACTTCCCGGCGTACCAGCTGGCAGGCAGGATCGAGCTGGTAGGGATCGGATTAGGGGAAGGTCACGCTGTACCCGAAAGCCTGGGAGGCAATTCGCCGTGTAGTCCCAGATGCCGAGATGGTGAGAGACGCCCTTCCCGAGCGCCCTTTGAACGCGCACAAGGGGACATTTGGCACGGCTCTCATTGTTGCCGGCTCCATTAATTACACGGGCGCAGCCTGGCTCGCCGGTAAGGCTGCCTATAAGAGTGGCGCCGGGCTGGTGACCATGGCGGTGCCCCAATCCCTGCACACCACCCTCGCCGGACAGTTCCCGGAGGCGACATGGCTCCTGCTGCCTGATGAGATGGGAGTGATCGCTGCGGATGCTGGCGCTGTGCTGCGCCAGGGGTTTGCCCGAGCCACTGCCCTGCTGGTAGGTCCGGGTTTCGGAACGGAGGAGACCACCAGGCATTTTATCGATAACCTGTTCTCAGGCGGGAAGCAGGGTAAGCGAAGCGGCATGGGTCTTGTGCCAGCGCAAAAAATGGGGGGGTTGGGGGAGATGGCGGGTCTGCCCCCGCTGGTACTAGATGCAGATGGGTTGAAGCTCACAGCTCAGCTAGCGGATTGGTCGAAAAGGCTGCCGGTATTATCGGTTTTAACTCCACATCCGGGAGAAATGTCCGTCCTGACCGGTCTGCCGGTCGCAGAGATCCAGAGCAATCGGGTGGCGATCGCCGAGACAATATGCTCAAGAGTGGGGGCACGTCATCGTACTGAAAGGCGCGTTTACCGTAATCGCTGCTCCCAACGGAGATACTGCCGTGATTCCGATCGCCACGCCCGCGCTGGCACGCGCAGGCACCGGTGATGTACTGGCAGGATTGATTGTGGGCTTGCGGGCGCAGGGTATGGATGCCTTCTCCGCAGCGGTGGCAGGCGCATGGCTACATGCTCAAGCGGGATTGAAAGCGGCTGCGCGGTTGGGCAGCAGCACGGCCGTATTGGCTGGCGATGTGCTTGAGAATGTGCAATGGGTGATAGCGGATCTAAATCCTAAATGATTTAGGAATAAAAAATGGTGTGCAGACTGGGCGCGCCATTTTTTAGTTTTCACTAGCGATAAACAATCCCGCAAAGCGTCTTTGCGGGATTGTTGGTTAACAAATGGGATGCTTTTTCTGGTTCGAGGGAGCTTATTCTGCCGGAGCGGCAGCTTCCCCGCCAGGCAGCTGTTCTTCAAGAACCACTTTCTGCCGTTTGGTCAGCTTGGATAACTCATCCGCTCGGTTCTTGACATCGGCAAGAGCGGCGTCAGCCCGGACACGGGCATCTTCGAGCGCCTGCTCGGTGCGAATACGCGCTTCATCGACGGTTTCAGCGGCTTTATCTTTCAGTTCGATGCTTTTATCCTTGATATAGGCGCGGGTCTCCAGGCCAGATTGGGGCGCGTACAGCAACGCTACTGCCGCGCCGACCAAGCCGCCGACCACAAACCCGACTAAAAATGCGCCAAAGCTTTGATCTTGATCAGACATGTTTCACTCTCCTTGGGGTTATTTATTCTTCTGCCGACTACGAGTTAAGCCAAGTACTGCCAATGCTTTTGTGATCCCTGCCATGTACTCATTCATCTTGATCACCGGCTCAACAACGTTTTCGCTGAGGAAGGCAGTCGTCCCTCTCAGCGTGCTGACCGTTTCATTGGTTGAGTCAAGGATCGGTTGAATGTCGTTTTGCAGCAGATTGATCAGTCTCGCCAACTGGATAATCAAGACGACGAGGATGATGCCTAAAAATAATGATTGCAATGCCATGAAGATGATGAAAACATCCTTTGATTTTGGCGGTATCCGTTGTGGGCTGAAGCAGGAACCAGATACTGGCAATAATCAGGAGGAGCAAAATAACTGCAGCGACAATCACGCCGATCATGATGAGGCGCTGTCGCTTAAGCTCTTCCGATGGTGAGTTTTCGGGGGGTGTTGTAGCGGGTAGGGCGAGAGGTTGTTCCCCGGTCTCCATAGTACATACATTCTACCACAAGAATGAATTTCTGCTTTTTTCTTTGTGTGAAATGGGTTGTTCTTTTCGCTGAGACCCGGAATATTGCACTCAAAAATAAAACCACTTGACTTCTATGAGAAATTCTTGTACAGTATATGTGGCGCCTGTCGTATTCGGAAAAGATATCCAAATAATATGTATAAAATCGACAAAACAGATCATCAAATCGTCGAACTACTCATGGTCGATGGACGAGCATCCGCCGCCGAAATTGCCCGAAATATTGGGGGTATCTCGGAGCGCGTCGTGCGCTACCGGATTGACCGAATGATTGCTGAGGGGATCATCCGGATTTGCGCCATCCCGGATCCGAAAGCGCTGGGCTATGCAGTTGTCGCGGATGTGTTCATTGAGGCGGATGCGAACCTGATCCAGGAGATTGCCAGGCAGCTTGTGGCTTATGAATTCATCAGTTACGTTGCCTGTTCGATTGGTGAGAAGGATATCAGTGTGCAAGTCGTCGCTCGGGATAGCGATGAGGTATTCCGGTTAGCCACGGATGTAATCGGCAAAATTCCCGGCGTACGCAAGACAACGACATCCATCGTACCTATCACATTGAAGGATGTTTACGATTGGAAAATCCCTGACCCCGTTTGGCAATCCGGCGAGGGGTAGTCCGGTTTCTGGTCGAGGATTATCATCGTTCGCTTTTTCCAGCAATTCGAGTTCAATTCCGAAATTCGAGAGGTGGATGAATGTCTGAAACAGGAAAAAAACAAGTAGACGGCGATGAAGTGGTCAGACTGAGCCGCCAGCATGTGTTCTTCTCATGGTCTGTGCAGAACACAGTCGCGCCCATCCCGGTTGTGAAGGGAGAGGGGATCTACTTCTGGGATGCGTATGGGAAGCGCTATATCGATTTTTCAGCGCAATTGATCAGCCTGAACACAGGCTACCAGCACCCCAAGGTGGTGGCGGCGATCCAGGAACAGGCGGCGATGTTGTGCGCGGCTCATCCCAACATGGCAACCGAGCCAAAAGCGCGGCTGGCTGAGATGGTCGCGGAAGTGGCGCCTGGCGATCTAAACAAGATCTTCTTCACACTTGGCGGCGCAGAAGCGAATGAGAATGCGATCAAGTTCGCCCGGCAGTATACCGGCAAGCAAAAAATTCTGGCGCGGTACATTTCCTATCATGGGGCAACGCACGGGGCGATCACGTTGAGCGGTGATTACCGCCGCCCTCCGGTCGAGCCAGGCATACCCGGCGTTGTGCATGTCTTCGACCCGTACTGCTACCGCTGTTTGTTCGGTTATACGCGCGAGACCTGCCACCGGGAGTGCATCACCCATATTGAGAAAGTCATCCAATACGAGAATCCCGACACCGTCGCCGCCTTGTTCATGGAAGGAGTGACAGGCTCGAACGGCATTCTGGTCCCACCGGATGATTACTGGCCGCGACTGAGGGAGATCACGCAGAAATACGGGATTCTCCTGGTGTCGGACGAAGTGATGAGCGGATTTGGACGCACTGGCGAGTGGTTTGCCGTGGATCACTGGGGTGTCGTTCCAGACATCATGACGATTGCAAAGGGGCTGACATCCGGATACGTCCCGTTAGGGGGTGTGGTGGTGTCAGATGCGATCGCCCGTTATTTTGATGACAAAATGCTCTACATGGGCTTGACGTATTATGGGCACCCGCTCGCCTGCGCCGCCGGTATTGCAACGCTCAACGTTTACAAAGAGGAGAATTTGATCGAGAAAAGTAAGCGACTGGGCGAGCTTCTCCAGCATGAGCTGGATGAGATTAAGAGCCGGCATGAAGTGGTGGGCGACGTGCGCTCGATTGGGCTCTTCTCGGTCATTGAGCTTGTCTCGGATCGGGCGAGCAAGGAGCCGCTCGGGCAGGATGCCATGAACCAGATCCGTAAAGAGCTGCTCGAGGCTGGGCTGTCTACGTATATCAATAAGAATATGGTTTTTGCCTGCCCGCCGCTGGTTATTTCACAAGAAGAATTGCTGTTCGGACTGCGGCTCGTTGAAAACGCCATTTCTCCATTCGATCGATAAAAAGAGGCAGAAGATCATGGATAAAAATACCCAACAAACTCAGGCTGCGTTCCGGCGCGCCAACAAGGTTATGCCTTTTGGCGTATCGTCCAATTTCCGCTATTGGGGCGAAGAGACGCCGGTGATCTCGCGCGCCAAAGGCGCATATGTCTTCGACGTAGATGGGAATCGGTATATTGATTACCGGCTGGCATTTGGACCCATCATCCTGGGGCATGCTGATGAGCGTGTGAACCAGCGCATTGTCCAATCGATCGAGAATGGAGTGCTTTTCGCGCACACCCACTTATTGGAGATTGATGTCGCCGAGCGCATGGTACGCATGTGTCCTGGTCTGGACATGGTACGCTTCGCCAACTCCGGAACAGAGGCAACCATGCACGCTTTGCGGGTTGCGCGCGCCTATACCAACCGGGAGAAATACATCAAGTTCGAAGGAGGCTACCACGGTTTTTATGACTACGCCCTCTTTTCCACAGCCTATACCGCGGGAGGCTCGATCGGGTCCAGGCGCAGTCCGATCGCGGTACAGAACTCTTCCGGCATTCCCAGGGCGCTAGGCGACCTGGTGTATATCGTACCGTACAACGATTTCGAGATACTGGAGCAGACCGTGCGCGCCAAATGGGGTGAGATTGCCGCCATCCTGGTAGAACCGATCGCCGGTAATATGACCAGCATTTTGCCGGTGAAGGGATGGCTGGAGCATATCCGCAAGCTTTGTGACGAATACGGCATCGTGATGATCATGGATGAGGTCAAGACGGGATTCCGCATAGCGAAGGGAGGCGCAACAGAATACTTTGGAGTCAAAGGCGACTTGATGACGTATGCCAAGTCCCTGGCGAACGGGTATCCCTTGGCGGCTTTCGGCGGGAAGCGGGAAGTGATGAACGTGATCGAACCGGGGAAAGTAGCACAGGGGGGCACTTATTGCGGCAATGGTGTCGGCACAGCCGCGGCGATCGCTACGCTCGAGATCCTGGAGAACACCAATGCATTGGAAGTAATCGCACAGCGGGGGGAAAGGTTGATGGATGGGATCCACACCGTCTTGATGGAAGCTGAGATCGAGCACGCCATCACAGGGGTGCCCTCGATGTTCTCCTTTGTGCTCGGTGTTGAGCAAGCCCCGCGCGAGTACAGGGATGTGATTGCAGCCGATCTGGAGTATTACGAGCTCATCCAGATGGGAATGCGCAAGCGGGGGATAGAGTACGAGCTCGACGCAAAAGAACCCTGGTTTTTGTGTGAGGCGCATACCGACGGGGACATCGATGAGACGCTCTACGCCTTGCGGGATACATTGAAAGAAGTAAAAGGAAAATGATCGGACGCGCTGATCCGGAACACTAATCTACAGAGAAGGAGGCTGATATGAAAGTGCTATTGGTTGGCGTTGGCGGCGTTGGCGAATCGATTGTGATGATTGCCAGGTCGCGGGCATGGGTTGAGCAGATTGTCCTCTCAGATTACAACCTGGAACGGGCAAAAGAAGTACAGGCGAAAACCGGTGATCCAACTCGTTTCCCGGCGGAATTCATCGATGCAGGGGAACAGGCTCAGGTGGAAGCGCTAGCTAAGAAATATCAGGTCGATCTGATTATGAACGCCTGTGACCCATCCTTCAACGAGCCGATTTTCGATGCGGCATACAATGTGGGGGTAAATTACATGGATATGGCGATGACGCTCTCCGAGCCTCATCCGGATAATCCCTATAATCAATGCGGCGTCAAGCTTGGCGATTACCAATTTGAGCGCGCCCACTTGTGGGAGGAAAAAGGGATCCTCGCCCTACTCGGGCTCGGTGTGGAGCCGGGCATGGCGGATGTTTTTGCCCGATATGCGCAAGACCACCTGTTCGATGAGATCGAATACGTAAACGTCCGCGATGGCGCCAACCTGGAAGTGCGCGGTTATGAATTTGCCCCCAATTTCTCGATCTGGACAACGATCGAAGAGTGCCTGAATCCACCGATTATCTGGGAGAAGCAGCGCGGTTGGTACACAACCGAGCCTTTCTCTGAGCCTGAGATGTTCGAATTCCCCGAGGGGATTGGCGTGCAAGAGGTCGTCAACGTCGAGCATGAAGAAGTGCTGCTGGTGCCACGTTGGATCCAGTGTAAACGGGTGACTTTCAAATACGGCTTAGGCAACCAGTTCATCGGCGTATTGAAAACCTTGCACATGCTGGGCTTGGACAATAAAGAACCGATCAAGGTCAAAGATGTGATGGTGGCGCCGCGGGATGTTGTCGCAGCCTGCCTGCCAGATCCAGCGCACCTGGGCGACCGCATGTTCGGCAAGACGTGCGCCGGCACTGAGGTGATCGGAACGAAAAATGGCAAGCCACGCAAGGTTTATATCTACCAGATTGCGGACAATGAAGAGTGCATGCGCACACTGGGCTGCCAGGCAGTGGTTGCCCAGACCGGTTTCAACGCTGTGATCGGCTGGGACCTGCTTGAGCATGGCGTGTGGAAAGCTGCGGGCGTCAAGGGACCGGAGGCGTTCGACGCGGTCCCATTCATGGAGAAAATGGCAGAATACGGATTTCCGTACAGCATTCGAGAGACATGACCGGCTAGAATTTTTTCGGGATAGGAGACACCTCATGGCGCAAACCACGAATAATGGCGATAGTGCTGTTATCCGCACTGAGATGAAAAAGCTGAAGCGCAATGTGACGCTTCTGCCGCTCTTCGGGCTGATGTACTTTACGGTCAGCGGCGGTTCGTTTGGGATCGAAGGCTTGATCGGATGGTCAGGACCCGGATTAGCCATGCTATTGATCATCATCACCCCGCTCATCTTCAGCCTGCCGAACGTGCTCATGGTGCGTGAGCTATCCACCATGATGCCGGTTGAAGGCAGCTATTACCATTGGGTAAAGAAGGCGTTTGGTCCATTTGCCGGGTTTATGGCAGGCTGGAACAACTGGGTGATGACCTGGTTGGATGTGCCGATTTACGCAGTCCTGGCAGCCTACTACCTGAGCTATTTCTTCCCGCCGCTGCGCGATGGGGCGGTGATCGGTGGGATCGAAGTATCAGCAGCATTGCTGCAATGGCTGGTAACGCTGGTCGTGATCTGGCTGATCGCCATCTTGCAGGTGCGAGGCGCGCGCCTGTCTGGCATGTTCACCAATGGCTTAGGCATCCTGATGATCATCCCGCTCATCTTGATGTCGATCATCGGGATTTACGGATGGATCCAATCCGGTACAACGGTGTCACTACCGTTCCTACCGCAAAATGAAAGCCTGGTGGGCGCTCTGAGCGTGGGATTGTTCGTGGTGATGTGGAATTACATGGGGTGGGAGCTACCCAGTGTTGCCGGGGATGAAATCGTCAACCCGAAAAAGACTTATCCGCGGGCGATGGCTCTGGTACTGGTGGCGGCGATCGCCACTTATGCGATTCCCGTCATGGCAGGGCTGTATGGCGGCGGAGGCGCGAACGGGCAATACCAGTTGTGGGGGATCGAGGGCGGGGATGAGGGGATAGGACCGGTACTGGAGGAATACGGCGTCACACCCGAGCAAATGGCAGAATGGGGAGTGGATCCGGCGAGCGATATCGGGTGGGAGTTCCCGCAGATCGGTCATGCGATCGGGATGAGCGTCTCAGGACCTACACTGGCGACGATCCTTGGCACCTTGCTCACGCTGGCGGCTGTGCTGAGCATGATCGGGTTATTCATCGGAAACAGCCTGGGAGGGAGTCGCGTGCCGTTTGCGCTGGCTGAAGACGGCATGATGCCGCGCTGGCTTGTCAGGGTCCATGACCGCTATGGCACGCCCTGGATCTCGATTCTCGTGGTCAGCGTCGTTTTCTCGATATTCTCCCTGCAAGCGTTCGCTTTCCTGGTTGTGGCAGATGTCTTCCTGCAATGCCTGGTGATCCTGGCAGAATTTGCTGCAATGTGGAAGTTGCGCTTTACTCACCCGGATGTCCCGCGCGATCGAGTGCCAGGCGGCTGGTTCGGTATGGTGCTTGTTACCATCGGACCGGTTGCCATTATCCTGCTGGCAATTTATAGCCAGTTTGCGGAGGAAGGCTTCAATTCCTTGGGGTGGGCGCTGGCTTTCATGGCGGTTGGCGCTGTTCTTTACTTCCCCATCCGTCGTTATTTGAAGCCAGGGATGCCGGATGTCGATCCGTTTGCCTCGCCGCCGGAAGAGGCCTGAATATAACATCAAACCAGCCAGCCATCGCTGTGGTGGCTGGCTGAAAGGTCATAAGGAACCCATATGTTGTCCGATTCTCTCGCACATATCTCGCCGGTGTGGCCGCACTACACGCCGATCGTAGCCTCGCGCGCCGAGGGCTGTTACGTCTACGATCAAAGTGGGGCGCCTTATTTGGATTTTACCTGCGGCATCGGAGTCACGAATACCGGGCATTGCCACCCAAAGGTGGTAGAAGCGATCCGCAAGCAAGCTGGCTTGCTGATCCACGGGCAGGTCAATATCATCATTCACGAACCCCTGTTGGCTTTGATTGCTGAACTGCGCACGATCGTGCACCCGTCGCTGGACGGGTACTTCTTCAGCAATTCCGGGGCGGAAGCGATTGAAGGCGCCATGAAACTGGCGCGGCATGCTACGGGCAGGACGAATATCATCGTTTTTCAGGGCAGCTTCCACGGGCGCACGGTTGGGACGATGTCGCTCACCACCTCTAAGACCATCTACCGGGTGGGTTACCAACCCCTGATGCCGGGTGTCTTCGTGGCGCCTTACCCGTACGCGTTCCGATTTGGCTGGGACGAGGATAAGACCAGCCAGTGGTGCCTGGACGAGCTGGATTTCCTGCTGACCACCCAAACGGCGCCGGAAGAAACCGCGGCGATCCTGATCGAGCCGGTGCTGGGCGAGGGAGGTTATGTGGTTCCGCCCGCCGGCTTTTTGCAGGGATTGAGGGAAGTTTGCGACCGGTACGGGATTTTGCTGATCGTTGACGAGATCCAATCTGGCATTGGAAGGACCGGTCGCTGGTTTGCCTACGAACATTTTGGGATTAAGCCAGACATCGTGACGGTGGCAAAAGCACTTGCTTCCGGATTGCCCATCTCAGGCGTTTTCAGCCGCCTGGAGCTGATGGATCAGTGGACTCCCGGCTCCCATGGGGGTACGTTTGGTGGTAATGCTATCGCCGCCGCGGCTGGCGTGGCGACCTTGCAGGCGATGAAGGCTGAGAACATGCTCGCCAACGCCCAGGCGCGTGGGGAACAACTCACCAGCGCGCTTCGCCATCTCCAGGAGGAATTTCCGGTCATCGGAGACGTGCGTGGCTTGGGCTTGATGGTGGGTACGGAGTTCCGCGATGCGCGCGGAAGACCCGATAAAGCCACGGCGAAGGCGCTTGTGCATGCCTGCCTGGATGAGAAATTGATGCTTCTTACCTGCGGGGCATGGGATAATACGATTCGCTGGATCCCGCCCTTAATTGTCACTGAATCACAAATCACTGAAGCGCTGGCGATCTTTACCAGGGCGCTGCACGTTGTTACGGGTAATCGCTAGCCCTGGATGCGCGGGCTCACTCACAGGCGACCTGCGCCGCAGATGAGGTGCAGGTACGGTCCTATGGGTTCTGGGCCAGTATTTGCGGGTACCAGTAGCTGAGGATATTCTCCGCCGGCTTGCCATGTACGGAAAGCGACTTATCCTGCAGCATGGCAGGCGGATAATAACCGCGCGAGACAAAGCCGGTGATCCAGGGTCGCTCGTTGACCGCCCTGAGCAGCGCAGAATAGATATCCGCCTGTTCCTGAAGATCGATCGCAACCTCAGCGATATCCGCATGGGGTCTCGAGAGCGCCTGCCAATCTAAACACTTCTCCTGCCCGGGAAGCTGCAAACAAGCCGTCGCGGATCCATCCGCCGCTGGATACGCCGCGGCGAGGATAACCGGTAGTCCAGTTTGTGTCTGTAATGGCAGGATGCCTTCGTCCAGCAAGCGAGCAGCTTCAAAGTACAGCTCGTCAACTGCAGGCTCGGTAGAGGTGGACAAGGGGGGAGAGAACTGGACGTAGAGCCCGTCGATGGCATCCAGGAAGGGCGGCGGGTTGCCTTGCGCCTGAGAATAGGAAAGAGCCCACAGGAGCTTGCCGTTGTAACGCGCCCGGATTTCGGCGATCAAATTGCGCCAGCGCGTTTCGGCATCCGCCGGGACGCCTGAAGGCGTGCCATCCGCAAGGACACCGCCGGGCAAGGCAGGGGAAATCCAATCTCCACCGATGATCAGCGATTGCGCTCCCGTTTGTGCAGCCAGGTCCGCATGGTTCAAGAGGAAATTACGGTAACGCTCGAACCAGCTCACCCACCAGGGGAAATCACGCTGCGCATCTGCCCACCACGTATCGGGATCACCTGGGAATTGAGGCGTGGGGAAGAGAGCCACGTTCAGCCCCCTGTGCAGCGTCTGGCTGATCGTCTCCGTCGAGTCGAGCCAGAGCGGATCTCTCCCGGCAACCGGCTCGATAACGGGTGGGTTCGAGCGGGTATAACTCCAGGTGGGGGTAAGGACTACCCAGTTCGCGGCTGTCTTCTGCACTTCGTTTAGAATTTGAGCGTTCAGGGGCGTCCACGAGGGATGGTAATAGGGCTGGTATTCGATCCCGGCGATAAACCCATTTCCGTACGCGTTGACAGGATACTGCTCCGGCAACGATGGGGCGGCATCTGGGTTAAGCCACGCCCAAGAGGAGACTTCTTTCTTCGTAGTAGCGTTGAGCATGGCGGGCTCGACCCGGTAACCGGGGTTGTTTGGACCCATGGTACTGGCGTCGTCGGCTGAATCACACTGGTCGTTGCGACAGAAGCGATAGCTGATATTCTTGATAATTTGCGTTGGACCATTGAGCACATATGCCCAGCGGTTTTCTCCGATGCGCCACATGGGGATTGGCTGGGTCCAGCCGAAGAGTGGATTGAGTTGGATCGATACAAAATCAGAGGCCGGGGTGCCCGCGGGCACGTTCACATCCAGGGTGATGGGTGTGGCATCCTCTGTGCGCCAGCTAGCAATACTATCCTGGACGGTGATATCGCCCTCCGGGACGATCAACTGGCGCATGTGCGCCGCGCCCGTGGAGGTCAGCTCAGTATTCCAGAAGCCATCTCCAATGGTATAGGTGTATTGAATGTATGCGCCGACAGGGAAGAGAAAGCGTTTGAGAATACTCGCCCTCGGAGACGAGGTTGAGCGTGGGCATGCGTGTAGATACTGTGCTGACACCTCCCGAGAGATCTGCATAGGTATTGCCAAGCTGGTAGAGATTGCCGGCGATGCGAATGGGTACCGCCGGGATCGTCCCTTCCGGGGTGGTCACATCGAAGGTGACGGCGACGTACCTGGCAGGCGCCACGCGCAGCTCGGCCGGGGTGGTGGAATCGGCAGCTACCAGGGCGCCTTGTTGGAAAGTGGTATAGGAGCCATCCAACGCATAGGCGACGAGGTTATGCGTGCCGGGGGGTAGACCTTCGAGCAGGTAAGAGCCATCTGATCCCGTCAGGCTCTGCGCTCCGCCTGCAGTGACCAGCATTCCTGCAACAGGCTGTCCGGTCTGCGCATTCAGCACCTGACCGGCGATCCTGCCTGACTTACCTTCAAAGTTGGTATCGGTCCAACGCGAGACGACATCCTGCACAGCGCCGGGTCCCTGAACATTGTACAGGCGGTAGCGTACCGGTCGACCATCGGAAGTATGCTCCTGCAGTGTGGAGTTGGGGGTATGGCGTGAATAGCGGTATTTGATGACAGAGCCGACGGGAAATTTCAATGTTGTTTCATAGCTGCCACTCTCTGTGGCATCCAGCGGGTAGGTGAGCGCATTGAGGGCTAAACCGGAGACTTCATCGAGGATGTTGATCGTAACACTGTCATCCGGGGAAGTACCCGGGGGAATTGTGACTGTGAAGGTCACCTCCGCTTCCGGTAGGGGCGCCTCTGCAACCTGCCTGGGCGCCAGTGCGGTGAGCTGGTCAACGGCTACTTGAACCGTTGATGAGCTCGACCCGGAGCAGGATGCCAGAGCCAGGCTGAGAAGAATGATGAGAAATAGCATGGGGAGTTGGAAGGCTTTTTTCACGAAGTCACACCCTGATCTATAAGCTGCAGGAGAATCTCGATATTGGGAATTTGATCTACGGCAATTCGCTTGCTGGATTGATCGCTCAATTCTACCACCAGGTCGCCTTTGGAAATGGAGACACGCTTCACATCATTCCAGGGGAGCTGAAGCCTGAACAGCCGCAAGGCATCCCGCTGGACGGCGACGGGTCCAAAGTAGATCCACTTCCCCTCGACAAAGAGGGGCTTGAGCGCGGCTTCCAGGATTGGGTAAAGACGAGCCTTAAGGCGGGTGATGCATTCTGGCAAATTTTCAAACGACCCACGAATGGCGATGGGCTTTCCCACATTGGGAATGATGGTTGCCCTGTAACGGATATCGCCGCGCATCCCGAACAGGCTAGGCTGAAATGCGCCGCTGGCGATCCCGCTGATCTCTTCCCAACGGAGCGCGGATGCCTGTTGGATTTTGATCGCAATACCTTTTTGGTGTATGGCAATGTAGCGATCTGCCAGCCGTAAGCGGTGGACGATCAATAGCGACCAGCAGATCAATGCGAAGATCGCTAATATGAACCATGACCGGCTCCAGGTAACGGCTGCCAGCTCGCCATGATTGTTGTAGCCTTCGATGTAGCGCGCTCGAGCCCACCGCGAGGGGAAGCCCGACAGCCAATAGTCCCATGACCAGGTAAACGAGCTGTTTCCCGCCAGCGCAGCGGGCGGTAGCGGTACGTAGCAATCAAGGAGCCGAGGTTTTTAGGAGCGGTGTTTTTCAAGATGCACGAGCCTGGCAAACTTTCAAGAATCGATGAAATCCATTCCATCGGTGATAGCTGATGCAACAGTCGTGCCACGCCGTGATCCATGAAGAGCAGCATCGCCAAGATCTAAGCGATCTGCTCGGGATGGGCTTGGCGTTTGGGGCAGGGATAGCGTTATGTGTCAACCGGTTCGAAGAAAAGAATGTCCAGGATGGAGCCCTGCCTTTCTGACCTGGATTTCAGTACCGCCCGGACTTGCATGCCAATGCGTACTTCGTCTACCGTTGTGTTTCCCAAATGGTGGATCAATCCACCGTCACCCATGCGGACAAATGCGATGACCTGCGGCTCGGGCAGCGGGCTTCCGTCCAATTTTACGCAAAGCTGGGTATAACTATGCACTTCGCCGGTCAAGCCAACGTCTATCCAGTCTTCCAAAGGCGAAAGGCAACGCTCGCAGAAGCTCTGCGCAGGAACGTACGTATGGTTGCATGCGGGGCAATGAGCGCCGAGGATACGACCTTGCTCCTGAAGCGCTCTGAAGAAGCGTTCTCCTGCCAGACCATAGGTATAGCGATTGGCAACGGGCAGGTCTCCCTGCCAGCTATCAGGGGAATGGGAATTCTTCTCAAGTAGAGACATCGTTCACTCTCCTCATGATACCGGCTTGAAGTACAGGATATCTGTAATCGCGCCAGTCCGCTCGGCGCTGGGCTTCCAGATCGCTTTGACCTGCATACCGATGTGCACCGCCTGCGGATCGACCTCCCCCAGTTTATGAAGAATCCCGTGCCCAGGCGAAGCGCCATCGATATCGATCACGGCCGGGATCTCGGGCTCTGTGATGCGCTGGACATCCCAGGTCACGTAGCAGAGCGAAAATGTATTCACCACGCCTGTATCTCTCAAGGTCACGTATGCTTCCATAGGCTGGAAACACCACTCGCAGACGATGCGCGGTGGGATGACCACTTTCCGGCAGTGCGAGCATTCTGACCCGATCAACACCCCTTCTCGCAAGCCCGCAAGGTAGCTGCCAATCGCAATGCCGGTATCCCAGGCATATCGCCCATTCAACCGGTCATGATTGAAAAGCACTTCTCCCTGCCGGAATTGATCCTCGGTCAGGGACGTTCCTGGAAAATTCCGGATTTTGGAAGTCATCGGACGCCTCTTTATCTTCCCATGATTACAACCGTGCCCACCTGCATTAGATCGCCCCATGCCTGGGCAATGCCGCGACGTGGGCTGCCCGGGACCTGGCGTGCGCCGGCTTCGCCGCGCAATTGCCAGAAGAGCTCGGCGATCTTCATCAAGCCTGCAGCGGCGATTGGATTGCCCACGCCCAGCAAGCCTCCGGAGGGGCAGACGGGCATATCGCCATCCCGGGAGGCAACTCCGTCAATGTACAACTGGACAGCCTGACCACGCTCGGCAAGCTGCAACCCTTCCAGGTGATGCAGGGCTTTGTAATCGAACGGGTCATACGGCTCGGCAATCTGAATCTGCTTGCGCGGCTCCTTAATACCTGCCATGTCATATGCCATGCGCGCCGCATATTCGACATAACGCGGGTATGCCAGGTCTTTGTTCGTCCAGTAAGATGTATCCAGGTTCCAACCGACGCCCTCGATCCAAACGGGCTTGTCGGTGATGCGCTTGGCAACATGTTCTGCCGCCAGAACCACCGCGACAGCGCCGTCGCTGACCGGACTGACATCGTAACGCTGAACGGGCCATGCTAAGACCTCCGAGCCGAGCACGTCGTCGACGGTGATATCCGCCTCGCCCAGTAAGGCGCAAGGGTGATCGGCAGCGTTGCGTTTATGTTGGACGGAAACGCGAGCGATATCCGCCTTGGAGACGCCGTAAGTGCTCATGTAACGGTTCATCTCAAGTGCAAAGATCCAGAGCAGGTTTGGCTTCAGCGGGCGCTCGGTCGTATGATCGAAGATCGTCAAGAAGGCAGCCTGGGCGTGGGGATAATAGCTGGACATCTTTTCTTCTGCTACGACCAGGACTACATCGAATAAGCCGGATGCGATGTGGTACCAGCCTTGAATTGGGACAAAGACACCGGTGCCACCGCCAACATACGAGCGAATATACGGTTTACGCCAGGCTCCGGCGCCATCACTCAAATATTCGCCATTCATGTGGATGCCGTCAAATGCATCCGGCGCCGTGCCCAGGCAAACTGCCTCGATATCATCCATGTTCAATTCGCAGGATTGCAGCGCCATCCGGGCAGCTTGCCAGGCGAGCTCCTTGGGCGTTTCCTGAGCGCGGCGGACGAAGCGGGTCATCCCCGCGCCAACCACGGCCACTTTACGCATGCCCATGATATCCTCCTCTCAATTGGCAAAGACGAGCACAGCACCGCTCGTAGTAGGCACGCCCCGCCAGGATTGCGCAAGTCCGGTTTGAACGTCCGCAAGCTGACGGGGACCGGCTTGACCGCGCAACTGGAGCACCACTTCCAGGGCGCGCGCCAGACCGGTTGCGTCAAGTAAATTACCCCAGCCCAGGCTGCCTCCAGAACTGTTAACCGGCAACTCACCGGCAGCCTCGGTATAGCCCGCCTCCGTAAGCACACCCGCTTCGCCGGGGTGCATTAAACCCAGGGCTTCCAAGGATTGGAGCTCTTTATAGGCGTAGGTATCGTCGACTTCTGCAAAGTCGATCACATCCAGCGGGTTCTTGATCCCCGCCTGCCGGTAAGCCATGCGGGCGGCTTTTTCAATATACGGGATCCTGCCCCACTCCCGGCTCTCCAGGGATGGCGAATCGTTGCACCAGCCTGCGCCGATAATCCAAACCGGGTGCTGAGAAAGGCGCCCGGCTATCTTCTCCGACGCCAACACCATGACCACCGCGCCATCTGAGGTTTCAGCAGCCTCCCTTTTCCCCAGGGGCCAGGACAAAAGTGGACCGCTCAATATTTCATCTACGGCGAGATCCGCTCCGTACGGGGCAGAAGGGTTTTTCAAAGCGTTCAGGCGGTTTTTTACAACAACCGCGGCGCATTGCTCACGCGTTGTACCTGTGTCGAACAGATAGCAATTCATCTCCAATCCGGCGATGAAATGGCTGTTCAGCCCAAGCGGACGGTTGATCACCGGATCCTGGGCGTATGCGCTTATTTCAGACAGGGTAAGAATATTAGAGGCTTTGCTGTGACCCTCGACAGCGACAAGGTCAAATTGACCGGTTCGGATCAGCATATAGCCGGTAGCCAGCCCATGCAGCCCATCTCCGGTTACGGTGTGCATAGGCTTCAGCGCTGCGCCGAGCTGGTCTGGGGTATATTCATCGAAAATGCTCGTCCCTTCGTGGAAATCTTCAGCTACGGTCACGAAACTCTCGATATCCTTGCGCGGATCTACGCCGGCATCGGCGTAGGCGCGCACAGCAGCCTGATAAACCATTTCTTTATAAGAGACTTCCGGTGTGCGTGATCTAAAGCCATACCATCCAATGCCAACAACTGCGACGCGGTAATTCATCATCTACCTCCTCTCCTGCTCAAATCTTTCCCGCAGCACGCGCCTTATCCAGGACACGCTGGGCAGACTTGATGATTGGGGCATCGATCATCCGACCTTCCAGGGCAAATGCGCCCTTCCCGGCGTCTTGGTAGCTTTTGGACGCTTCGACGATCTTTTTTGCTCGAGCAATGGCTTCGTCGCTTGGGGTGAACACCTCCTGTACCGGCTGAACCTGCCTGGGATGGATAATCTGCTTACCCGAAAATCCCATATTTGCCCCCTGGCGTGCGTCGCGCATTAATCCCTCGATGTCGTTGAAGTCCACGTAGACCTGGTCAATCGCTTGCAGGTCTGCCGCAGCGGTATGGGTGACGATGGCGCTCCGGGCGTAAAAGACTTCCCATCCGTCCGGCGTACGCGTCGCCCCCACGTCGTTTGCAAAGTCTTCGGCGCCAAAAATGAGCGCTTGCAGGCGCGGTGCGGCGGTAATAATCTCTGGCAGGTTGAGGATGCCTCTGGCAGATTCGACAATCGCAATCAGAATTGTGCTGCCAGGGGTTGAGGAGTGGCTCAATTCGGCTTCCTCAACCCGATCGCTTACCCAGCGCAACTGCTCTCCGCTCTCCAGCTTAGGGATTACGATGCCCTGCGGGCGAGCAGGAAGCACCAACTCCAGGTCGGTCGCCTCCAAACCGGAGCCGACGGGGTTGATGCGCACCAGGTATTCGGAGCTGCCAAAATCCAGCGAATGCAACGCCTGGCGAATCGTTTTGCGCGCCTGCTCCTTCTGGTTGGCTGCCACGCCATCCTCGAGATCCATGCAAATACAATCCACACCCAAAGAGGTGGCTTTTTCGATCTTGTGTAAGTCATCTCCGGGCACGTACAGCAAAGCACGGCGAGCGCGCATAATTTTCACCTTTTATGAAGTGCTGATTTCTTCGTGAGGGCGTCTTCGCTGGGCAAGGTAGGCTAAACCTATGCTGAGAATGAACAAGATGATCAGGGGTCCCATAACCAGAGACATGTTGACCGGATCGACGGTGGGTGTGATTGCCGCAGCCATAACAGCGATAATGACGATTGCTAATCGCCACTGGCGAGCCAGGGTGCGCGCATCGACGAGGTTCATGCTTGCCAAGACATAGATGACGAGCGGGAATTCAAAAGCAACGCCAATCCAGAACATGAGCGATGTGACGAAACCGATGTATGTGGATGGGCGGGGGATGGTTGTGATGCCCATAAAATTGAGCAGGAAGGGTAGGGCTGTGGGCAACATCCCAAAGTAGGCGAAAGCGACCCCACCCAGAAAGAACAATACCACCAATGGAATAGCGAATAATCCGATGATACGGGAGCGTCTGGATAGACCCGGGGCGGCAAAGAGCCATAACTCAAAGGCAATGTAGGGCAGCGCCAGGGCAAAGCCGCAGAGCAGCGCAACGCGCATAAAAGTGCCAACCGATTCAGTGACATCGATGGCTTGGAGACCGCTGATGCCTCCCACCGGTTGGGCGAGAATGTCGATGATCCTGGCTGTGAAGGCGAAGGAGAAAACGGTGGTGATTGCCATGAAGATCACGGCGCGCAGCAGGTGCTTGCGCAAGGCGCCGATGTGCTCCATCAGCCCCATCGGATTCTCCATCGTCTTAGCGAAGGTATCCGGCAGAGGCTCGTCTTCTGGCTCTTCGGTAAATAGAACTTTGATTTCGGTGGAAAGATTGCTGAACCAACGCGTGATGGGACTGAAAATTCGAGCCAGCAGGCGGAAGGGGGCTGTGAGAAGGCGCCAGAACCCGGAGAGGAATTTTCGCATAGATCAGGACTGCTCAGAGGAGCCAGTGGATTCGCCTGCAGGCGGCTCGACCGGGGCGTCGGGTTGCGTTTTTGCTTGAGGCGCGATCGTGTTGGGCGACTTTGTCCAGTCGTCGAAATTAAAACTCGCCGCCTCGCTCTTGATTGGATCGATATCCTTGGACAGAGATGATTTCAAACCGTCGGTAGAGGTCTTGATATCTTTTTGGATCTCGTCCAGACCTGCATCACGCATCAAGCGGTTTGGCAGGGTGCGAATCTCGTTGGAGGCTTGCTGGATCGTGCGCCAGTTCTCGGAGGTGACGATCTTCCTGAGATTCTTGCCGATTGTGCGCCCGGACTTCACCATATCCTTGGGTCCAAGAACGATGAGTGCAATCAGTATAATGAAAAAGAGCTCCAGGGGACCTATGCCAAGAATATCCATATTTACTCAGGTTCGCATCTACACCGTTTCATCTGGACGGTCTTTGCCCAGAATATTTTGCATGGATTGGCGGATCTCATTTTGTCTTTGCGCCAGGCTGCCCAAGACCCCATTGACAAAACGGGGGGTACTATCGGAGCCATACACTTTCGCCAGCTCAACTGCTTCATTGATGGCAACTTTGATCGGCGTCTTACTGTAGACGGCAAACTCCCAGAGTGCTATTCTTAAGATATTGCGATCAATGGTTGCAACCTGGTCGAGCGGCCATTCCGGGGCATGCTCGGCGATAAACCCATCCAGGGTGCTGGCGATGGGCCATACGCCCATGACGATCTGGCGCGCAAACTCCGCCAGTGTCTCATCCAGCTCCTCTTCAGTCACTCTCTGCTCCCACACCAGACCAGCGGGATGACCGGTAAGATCGATTTCGTAAAGTGCTTGCAGGGCAATGCTGCGTGCCCTGGTACGTGGTTTCATGCGATGATCAGACCTCTGACACCTCGACATAGTCGATATCATGGATATGCACGTTCACCCTACCGACCTGCATGCCAACCATCTCAGAGATCGCCCGCGAAACCTGTTGCTGGATACGATGGCTCACCTCGCGGATGTTGACATCGTTCTTAAGGATCACGGAAAGGTTGGCAAAGACCGAGTCGTCGTGAACCTCCAGGTGTACCCCACCCCCTGCGCTTCTTTTGAGCAGGCGATTGACACTGGAAGGCTCTTCAGCCATGCGACTGACACCATCAACATTCAAGGTGGTCAGGCGGGCGATCGAGACCAAAACATCAGGAGCTATTGTTGTCTTACCACCGATCATATTTCCTCCATGCACCCATCACATCATTGCCATTCCACCATCGACGCCGAGGACCTGTCCGGTAATATAGGAGGCCTGGTCGGAGGCGAGAAAAGCCACCGCAAAGGCAATCTCTTCAGCTTCTCCCTTGCGACCCAGGGGGATGAGGTTTAAGATTGCCTGCCGCATATCCTCGGGAACTTTAGCCCAGATATCGGTTTCAATATAGCCTGCCGCAATAGCGTTAACGGTGACGCTCCGTGAAGCTACTTCACGCGCCAGAGCCTTGGTGAAGCCGATCTGCCCGGCTTTGGAAGCGGCATAGTTGGTTTGTCCCGGATTGCCCATTTCGCCAGCCACCGAGGTGATGTTGATGATCCGCCCATAGCGCTTGCGGATCATGTGGCGGACTGCGGCTTTAGAACAGTTGAAGGTGCTTTTAAGATTGGTATCTTGAACGATATCCCAGTCCTCTTCTGATAGCATCATGATCAGGTTGTCGCGCGTGATCCCGGCATTATTGACCAGGATGTCTAAGCCACCCAAAGCATCGATGCTGGCTTTGACCAGATCCTGCGCCTGTTTGAAGCTGGAGACGTCTGCCTGAAAGGCGCTGGCGCGCCCGCCCGCGGCATTAATTTGCTGTACCACTTCTTCAGCCGCGGATGGAGAGTTATGGTAATTGACAGCGACAGCCGCGCCTCGCCTGGCAAGTTCGAGGGCAATTGCTTTACCAATACCACGCGATGCGCCGGTTACGAGCGCAACACGACCTTCAAGTGAGAGATTTGTATCGGGCACCTTTAAATCTCCTGCAGAATAGTAGCAAAATGATGATGCGTGCAGAGTTGGCAGGTTGAAATATTATACCGCACGTTGCTGGACGCGTTCGTTATGCGGAAGAGCGCTGATTTTGCCGCCCTGGATATTGGGTAGGCGCCATCAAGACGCTTCCTCTTGAAATAGCGCCTCAAAATCTGATGGGGTTCCCAGGGTGTATCCGATTGCCTCGGGATTGATGCGCTTGAGCAATCCGGTTAGTACGGAACCGCTGCCGATCTCGATAAATGTTGTCACACCGTGGGAGCTCAGGTATTGGATCGTTTCAGTCCAACGGACCCTGGAGGTCAATTGCGCCTGTAGATCAGCACGGATCGCTTCGATGGAGGCGAGAGGGGCAGCGCTGACATTTCCGATCACAGGGTACGCCGGGTTGGATAGGCTAAGCTGCTCAACCGCCTGATTGAAGCCTTCTTGCGCAGGGATCATTAAGGGAGAGTGGGCGGCGATGCTGACTGCCAGGGGCAGCGCTCGCCGGGCGCCAGCCGCTTTGGCGCCAGCAAGGGCGCGCTCGAGAGCTCCTTTGGCGCCCGAAATGACCACCTGACCGGGACAATTATCGTTTGCCACCTGGACGGTCTCGCCTGGAGCGCTGGCATCTGCGCATACCTGATCCAGGGTGGGGATATCCAGCCCCAGGATGGCTGCCATCCCCCCTGGTGCGATATCCCCTGCCATTTTCATCACCTCGCCGCGCCTGCGCGCCAGCCGGAGTCCGTCCGAAAAGGAGAATGCACTTGCCGCCACCAGGGCGCTCAATTCTCCCATCGAATGACCTGCGGTAAATGCCGGGGTGGAACCTGCAAACCGGGTCTGCAGAACGCGCAGCGCGGCGATGGAATGGACCATTAAGGCAGGTTGCGTATTGATTGTGTCATTTAGATCGGATTCTGGTCCCTGCCAACACAGGCTTGAGATCGGGAAACCGAGGACTTCATCTGCCTCGGAAAAAATTCGTTGCGCCTCGGGGAATGCACTTGCAAGCTCGCGCCCCATGCCAACGACCTGCGATCCCTGACCGGGAAAAAGGAATGCGGTTTTCTCCAGATCCATTCAAACTCTCCTCGCTCGCCTGATCTCTCCAGGAAATATCAGGAGCGTGGCTATGGCTGTTTTTCCGCCACCCCACGCTCCGATGTTTCATTCAGACCGGTATCGATATGAGCTGGATTTATTTTTTCTTCTTATCTTCTTCCATGTTGACCACTTCTTTGCCCTTGTAATGTCCGCAGCTTGGGCAGACAGTGTGGGGCAATCTCATCTCGCCGCAATTGGAGCATTGCACCAGGTTCTGGGTTTCCAATGCATCGTGCGCGCGGCGGCGATCTCGGCGGCCTCTGGAAAGTTTACGCTTTGGTTGTGGGGGCATGTTCTACTTCCTGTTCCGGTTCCAGTGGAAAACTGGATTTCTATGGATGATTTTCATGACAATGCCTGCCCATTGGGCAGGCAGGTGGATTATACGGGCATGATATCAAAATGTCAAGGAATCATCACACTAAAAGAGGATCGAGGCGAGCTCATTTCGATACTGGCGGGTAAGAGGCGTTTCGCCTTGGAGATCCAGGATGGCGAGTAACACCTGACGCGCCTCACCGTTGCGATATTTTTTGTCCTGGCGTAAAACATCCAGCAGACCGTCCATCGCGGCGGGAAAATTGCCACGTGCAACCAGGCGAAGCGCATGGTTATAGGCAGCCTCGATGGGATCGTCGCTGGATGAGGCGGCTTGCCGGATGCGCAGGAGTGCAGCAGCCAGTGGGCGAAGCCCATTTGCAGCGGGCAACTCGCGGCTGGTGGGGAAGGTTGCCAGGATCTTTTCGGCCTCATCGGGACGATTTTGCGCCAGCAGGCACCTCGCCAGCCCAAGCAGCGCGGGTGGATGAGATGGTACATACTCCAACGCCTGGCGGTAGGCTTTTTCTGCTCCCATCCAGTTATTATCCAGGAGCAAGCTGTCGCCTTTTTCGATCGCCAGGTCTGCAGGCGTGGGCGCCAGGGCGCGGAAAAATTCTCTCACCCTTGATTCGGGTTGCATGCCAACAAATTCGGCAACGACACCCCCATTCCGGAACGCCTTTACACTGGGGATGCTGTGCACTGCGTAGCGGACAGCCAGCTTTTGATTATCATCGACATTCACCTTCGCCAGGCGCAAGCCTCCGCCCGCCTCGTCCGTAAGACGCTCTAACAGCGGACTCAGTGTGCGGCAAGGGACGCACCATGGCGCCCAGAAATCGACTATTACAGGTATCTGCGCAGAATATGAAATCACCTGCATTTCGAAATCGGATTCGGAAACATCGATGATGTTATCGGATGACATCCTGTCATACTCCATTCTATTCGCTGTCCGGATCGATCATACCCGGCTGCTCGACCTCAAGCACTTCGCCATGGATGTTGATGTGAATCTTGAACCCCATCATGCCCAGGTAGGCGCGGGCTTCTTCCGGTATCCCGCTACTGCTGAGGGCGTCGTACTGTTTGTCCAGGTTCTTCAACTGCGAAGCGATCATCGCCATCGAGAAAATATCATCCTGACCGATCATCTTCGCGGTTTGCTCGCTGATCTGGTCTTCTGAGCCTTTGATCATCTCGCTGAAAAATTGGATCACCTGGAGATCTATCGACTCTGCCGGAATGTGCCGCTTAAAACCAGCGTCGTCGACGACATAACACGGCTCATCGCCAACGTATGCAACGCCGACTTTTCGATCGAGCTCATCGACAACCAACCCTTCGAAAACTGCAACTTTAGGCATAGCTCGGAAATTAGATTACCTCAACCTTTGTGCCATAATTTTTATAAATCCCGGGCTCGGCGGGAGGGACAACGGGTAAACACCAGCGGTAGAGCCACTTGGCAGCCTGCGGCGTCAGGTTGATACATCCGTGACTGCGGGGTCTGCCGAAGTTATTGTGCCAGTAAGTGCCATGAAACGAAATGCCGCTTTCGGTGATGTACGTCACCCAGGGTACCCCGGGAAGATCATAGCCATTATACGCCAAATTTCCACGAGCCATGTGGCGGGATGCACGTTTATGGTTTGTGATGTGGATGCCAGGTGGGGTGGCGTAATTGCCATTGCTAAAGCGCGCTCCGGTTGCGGTGCGCGCCATGAAAACCGGTTGGTCCCACTCGTACGCCACAACAGCCTGTTCTTCGATTAATACCTCGATGCGCTTTGCGGATAAAGGCAAGTCTGGCGATAACGGCGCCAACTCCTCATACGGGATTATCCGCAGGTGTGCCGCAGGAACGTAATAGCTGACTTCCCATTTGTCATTGAGCAGGTGATACCATGGCTGACCATCTTCGCCCGTAATCAATTGTTTAACCCAATGCGTGGTCTCGTAATAAAAGCGATAGGCGACCGGGTAGCGCTTATCCGGTTTCCAATGAGCATCCGTATAGGGCACGGTGACTTCTGCAAGAGCGCCGCTTGCCGGAATATCCGGCAGCGGTGGATTTAGCAACGTGCGCACAGGCTGGATAGCGCCAGAGTGTACGTAGCCTTTGCGATTGATTTGATACCAAACCCGGTTGAAGGCTGGTTCCTCATCGCCGATGGTCGTTTCTGTGATCGTGAGGAGCATGTCCTTCCAGTACGTCTCAAGGATCTGACCCTGGAAGGAAGGCCGGTCGTGCAGGTTGATGCTGGCGTCCAGCACCCTGCCTTGTTGTTCATCCGGAAGATTGATGTGCCCGCCCAGCGGCGTGAGGAATAAACCTGCCAGAGCAGCTCCATTTAGCTTTAAAAATTCACGACGGGAGATCTTGCTCATGCCGTTATTTTAATAGATGGAGCGGTTACTGGTGAATATTGACGACGGTGCCGACCGAGGCGAAATTGAAAAACCAGGCGGCTTCATCCGTGGGAAGGTTGACGCATCCATGGCTCATGGGTGTGCCAAAATTGTGATGCCAGTAGGTGCCGTGCAGCCCGTAGTCTTTAAAGAAATACATGACATAGGGAACACTGGGCAGATAGTAGCCAGGACCCGACATGTCTGCTGCGCGGTACTTAACGTAGATCTTGAAGGTGCCTTTAACGGTTGGGTGAAGCCAGGTACCGGTGGACACCAGCGTGGTGCGCAGGAGCTGGTCGCCTTCGTAGGCATAGGTGCGCTGTGAGCTCAAATCTACGTCGATCCAGCGCTGATGTTCTCCCACGCCTGCAGGTCGCCCGGGGTACTTGTATTGTCCGGCGGGGGCTTTCTTCTTCTTGGGCTTTTTGGTGGGCTTGGGCGTCTGAGTGGGCGTGGAGGTAGCGGTTTGAGTAGCTGTAGGGCTAGGAGTAAAAGTGGGTGTTGATGTGGGCGTTGGTGTTGTGGTCGGTGTGGCTGTGGGTGTAGAAGTTGCGGTTGGGGTTGGAGTGCGAGTTTCTTTCAGCAAGCCCAGGGAAATGGCTGGGAGGGAATCTTTAACGGATAAAGCCTGAGTTAAGGATGGCGAGCCGAACCATAGCAACAGACCGGCGAGTACCAGCAGTAATAGAACCAGCGGAAGGTATACCGTCTGCGGGCGGACCAGGGCATCGGACGGAATCGGATAGGCAACGAGCGGCTCTCGTCGCCGGGGTTTCTCGCTGCTTGCCTGCGGATGGGTGCGCAGGCGCTGAATTGCCCAATGCATCCCCTGGCGGGCGCGCTTGCTTTGTGGGTTGATCTCCAGAGCGCGATTCAAATAGCCGATGCTGGCTTGTGGGCTGGCCAGGGAAGCCAGCAGCAGCCAGCCTTCCTCGCGGTCCGGGGCGAGGGAAACGGATTGTTGGGCGTACTTGCGCGCTGCTGCAAGATCGCCGCGCCGGCTTGCTGCCTGGGACTGTTGGATCAGCGAGTTATATGCGTCGGAAACGTCGCTCATGGCGTGGGGGTTGCAGTCTCGCTGCTGATGTTTTCATTGTTCAAGAAGCATACAATGCCATCCGTAATGCCTTGCGCGATGACGTCGGGTTTTTGGGTGAGGATCGCCCGGTCTAAATTCAAGAAGCCCACTTCGATGATCGCTGCGGGGGTGTCCTCATTGATTTCACTAAAAGCGTGGTAACTGGTCATGTCATTCGTAATGCTGTTGTGAGGGGTAAGACCCGTATTTTGGGCGTAGCGATTTCTCAGGCAAGCTGTCAGCCGGGCTGCCTGGTCTGGATGCGGATTGGCAAGCGGGGCGGACACTTTGAAACCGGTAGCTACATCGTTGATATAGTCACAGGAATCGGCATGGATGGAGATCAGCGTTGAAGCTGAATAGCCATTCAAACGATTATCGAACTCGGTGAGGATATCAACATCATAGCCTTTATCTACCAGGTATTGCTTGACATATGCAGCAACCGTCTCGTTCACGCTGACTTCGGTCAATCCATCCTGGCAGACAGCACCGGAATCGTTGCCGGAATGTCCCGCTACGATACCGATCAGCGGCTTTGTGCGCGGTGTTTGGGTTGGCCCGTCCAGGGGTTGGCTGGTTGCCTGGGGAGCCAGCCCTATGGTAAGGTTCTTCCTCAGGTCGGTCGGAAACAATGCTGGATCTGTCCAGGCTGTGAACAGGGTAGCCAGGATGAAGGCAACGCCAAGCACAATTTCAAGGATGTAAAAAGTGCCGCGTTGGGGACGTCTCCGCATGGTTTGTGGTTGAGGCGTGGCAGAATTTTCCATCGGTCACCATACTACCGTAATTACGCGTAGATTGCAAGGATCATTCTCTTTGTAACATTTATAGCAAGAATCGTGCCTGAATTCAAGATTAAAAAACCTGTTTTGCAGGTTGGGTAACACGCAAAACAGGTCTTGATTTCTGAGGCTTGTGCAGTTAATACATACCCCAATCCGCTGCAGCCCCCTCTTCCATCATGGAAAAATCCCACATCTCCATCCCCAGCTCGATAGTGGTTGGAAGCTTCAGAAATTTTTCGGCTTTTTGCCGGGTCATGTCCAATAATGCCGGTCCGTATGGGCAGAAAGGGGTTGTCAGGATCATATCGATCTTTGCCTGATCTTTTTCAATTGCCACATCGCGCACCAATCCGAGCTCGATGATGCTCAATCCGAGCTCAGGGTCAACTACTTCGCGCAAAGCATCTCGAAGTTGTGGGCTCAGGTTGGGATGTGTGCTATCCGCTTGCCAGATGACCTTCGGTTTGGATTCTTGCTCCATGATTAACTCTCCGCCGGTGACAGGTTGGGGATGATGTAGGTGCAGTGGGCGTCTCCTCTCAACAGGCACTGCACTTTTTCGGCCGGCACCGATAGCATCCTGGAGATGAGCGTCTGATCGACAGCGCATACCTCCGGGTGGTTCTGCCCCACGTGGTAATAAGGGCATCCGATCTCACGAATGATATAGTCGTTATTGAGTTTTTCCCATTGGACGATGAAGCCTTCCTGCCGGAGCAGGTCCGTAACCAGGTTGAGGCGTTGCTCCATGTCTAACCCACCTAACTGCGCCTGGTAATCGGAGGCGACATCTTCAGCCATTTGGGCGAAGAGCTGGCTTACCATGTGGCTCGGGAGCGTCCCTTTTAATTGTTCCAATAACCGGAGAGTCAAACGCAAGTAACGGGAGGGGAAATGTTCCAAACCCTGTTCGGTGAGATAGTACACCCTTCGCGGTCGACCAACTCCGTGACGCTCCTCCGCCGAATCAACCAGCCCATCCGCCTCCATTTTGGTGATATGGTGCCTGACCGAAATGGGATTGATTTCAACGGCTTCTGCGATCTCATTGATGGTGCAGCGCTGGCGGCTTAACAGCGTTTGTAGCACGCGATCACGTGTGGTTTTTAATTGCTCTTCTTCGTATAGTCTTGGATTCATCTTAGATGATTAACTTCGCCACCGGTATGGTTGTATTTAGTAGAAGCAGTATAGCATGCCGGTGAATATTTGTCAATATTAAGAATAATATCCTAAATATTATTGACTTTACACCGCTGCTCTGCTATAATACGCCCGAATTTACTAGATATTTATGCTAAATATTGACGTAAGTGGAGCGATTTGCTATAATCCCCGCCTTAGGGTTTGGGGTAGTGTCCTCTGGACGAACGCAAGATCATACTCGAGGAGTTTGGTAGGTCATGTCTGAAATATCCATCCGCAACCTGCATGTCAATGTGAACGGCAAAGAAATCCTTAAGGGAGTGAACCTGGATGTCAAGCAGGGTGAAGTGCATGCTCTCATGGGACCGAATGGCACAGGAAAATCTACACTGGCTTATACCCTGATGGGGCATCCCGGTTATAAGGTGACCGAGGGCGAGGCGATCTTCAAGGGTCAGAATGTGCTCGAGCTAGAGCCTGACAAGCGTTCTCACCTGGGAATATTTCTGGCGTTTCAGTACCCGATTGCAATCCCCGGCGTCACTGTAGCTAACTTCCTGCGCTCGGCAATCAATGCCAGGCGGAAAGCCGCAAATCCGGCGGATAAAGGAATTCCCATCCCGGAATTCCGCAAGCTTTTGAAGGAGAAGATGGATCTGCTGCAGATGGATCACTCTTTTGCCGGCAGGTACCTAAATGAAGGATTTTCTGGCGGCGAGAAGAAACGCGCCGAAGTATTGCAGATGGCGAGCTTACAGCCGGAAATTGCGATTATGGATGAGACCGACTCGGGACTGGATATCGATGCCCTGCGGATCGTTTCTGAGGGTGTGAATGCCTTGCGCAATCCAGAACTGGGTGTTCTGGTGATCACCCATTACCAGCGCATCCTCAATTACATCAAGCCGGAGTATGTCCATATCATGCTGGATGGTCGCATCGTTGAATCGGGTGGACCCGAGCTGGCGCTCCATCTAGAGGAGCATGGTTACGATTGGTTGCGGGAAAAAGCCGGTGTATAAGGGATTAGTACAGGATACCTTTGGAGGTATACAATGAGTTCCGACGCAACGATACTCGAGGGTATTGGAGAGTATAAGTACGGTTTTAGCGATCCCGATACTTCCGTATTCACGTCCCGGAAGGGGCTGGGCCGGGAGATCGTGGAAAAAATCTCCGAACTAAAGGGGGAGCCGGCGTGGATGCTCGAGTTCCGGCTCAAAGCCCTGGAGCACTTTGAAAAACGACCGATGCCGACATGGGGTGGGGATCTCTCTAACCTCAATTTGGATGACATCTATTTTTATGTTAAGCCGACGGATACGGAGAGCAAATCCTGGGATGATGTTCCTGAGGCGATCAAGAATACCTTTGATAAGCTGGGTATCCCTGAGGCAGAGAGAAAATTCCTTGCCGGGTTGGGTGCGCAGTACGAATCCGAGATGGTTTATCACAAAGTTCAAGACCATCTCGAAAAGCAAGGGGTGATCTTCCTCAGCATTGAGGACGGACTGCGCCAGCACCCCGACCTTTTCCGCCAGTATTTCGGAACGGTAATCCCGATTGAGGATAACAAGTTTGCTGCATTGAACGGCGCAGTGTGGTCTGGTGGATCTTTCATTTACATTCCACCGGGTGTGAAAGTGGATTTGCCGCTACAGGCTTATTTCCGTTTGAATATGGCCAACATTGGGCAGTTCGAGCGGACGTTGATCATCGCAGATGAAGGCGCTCAGGTGCATTACGTGGAAGGGTGTACGGCTCCCATCTATATGACAGACTCATTACACAGCGGCGTCATCGAGATCGTCGTGAAGAAGAATGCACGGGTGCGCTACACGACAATTCAGAACTGGTCAACCAACGTCTATAACCTCGTCACGCAGCGGGCTATAGTCAATGAAGGTGGAACGATGGAGTGGGTGGATGCGAACCTGGGTTCAAAATTGACCATGAAGTACCCATCCTGTTACCTGGTTGGTCCTGGGGCGCACGGAGAGATTCTGTCAATGGCGTTCGCGGGCAGGGGTCAACACCAGGATGCAGGTGGGAAAGTAATCCATTTCGCCCCGCATACCAGCAGCAAAATCACATCAAAATCCATCAGCAAATCCGGTGGGCGCGCTTCCTATCGCGGGTTGCTCAAGGTTTATAAGGATGCCGAGGACGTCAAGTCGAATGTGGTTTGCGATGCGCTTTTACTGGATGAAACCTCACGATCGGACACATACCCGTATATCGAGATCGACGCCGAGGATGTAACCATCGGGCATGAAGCATCCGTCTCCAAGGTGGGAGAGGAGCAGCTCTTTTATCTGATGAGCCGGGGGTTGAGTGAAGAAGAAGCCACAACGATGGTGGTTTCCGGCTTCATTGAGCCGCTGGTCAAGGAGCTGCCGATGGAGTATGCCATCGAGCTGAACCGGCTGATCCAGCTCCAAATGGAAGGATCCATCGGGTAGGTTTTTCAACCGGGTACGGCAACAGTTTTGAATAATACAAACGAATAAGGTTATCGAATCATGGCAGCAACTCGAAGTGTTGTAACAAGGACCCGCCGGGTAGAGAGCCTGGCTTCGCGAGATTTTATATTTACCCGCGACATGGCGCCAACTCTTGACGGGAAAAAGGGTAATTATCCACCGTTCTGGGTCGATTATCATGCCAATGCGTGGAATTCCTATCGTTCCTTCCCCATCCCAACGATTCAAGAGGAAGCGTGGCGGCGGACAGATCTGCGTGGCTTAGAAGCGGGGAGTTTTCGCCTCCCCGATCCGGAAATAGTCAAATCGTTTCCCACCCCACCTGCTGAGCTGCTCCAGCCGCTGGCGGGCAGCGACCACGGTGGGCAGATCGTGCTGTTGCCAGGCGGTGAGAAGCGTATCTCGGTCGATCCTGAATTGGTCTCTAAAGGCGTCATATTCACGGATCTGGAAAACGCCATCGCCCAGCATCCGGAAATTGTGGAAAAGATCCTGGGAAAAATCGTCCGCCCTGACGAAGGGAAGTTTGCCGCGCTGGCAGCCAGCATGGCGAGTAGCGGTGTTCTGATCTATGTGCCCAAGGGCGTAACGGTCGACCAGCCACTGCACAGTGTCTTATGGGGTCCGGGAACGGGTCTGGCGTATTTCTCGCATATCCTGGTCTATGTGGATGACGGCGCAGCGCTTACGTATGTCCACGAAGCAGCCTCGCATACCGAATCCCATGGTCAGACCCTGCACGCGGGAATTGTAGAGCTGCACGTGGGTGAAGGTTCCAGCCTGCGTTTTGTGGAGCTGCAGTCCTGGGGTGAGCATGTGTGGAATTTCTCCCATGAGCGGGCGCGGGTCAACCAGGATGGAAACCTCGACTGGATCTTCGGCGCAATTGGGAGTCACCTGACGAAGAATTTTTCCGATCTCGATCTGATCGGCGTGGGGGCGACGGGTCGTATGTCGGGCTTCTATTTTACAGACGGCGTCCAACACCTGGATCACGATACACAGCAAAATCACCTGGCGGCGCACACCACCAGTGATCTGCTCTTCAAAGGGGCATTGAAGGATCGGAGTCGCTCGGTATGGCAAGGTATGATCTACGTCGCCCCTGGAGCCCAGAAAACGGATGGTTACCAGGCTAATCGCAATCTGACATTAAGCCCCAAGGCGCGAGCAGACTCAATTCCCGGTCTGGAGATCCTGGCAGACGATGTGCGCTGCACTCACGGCGCTACTGTGGGCAAGATCGATCCTGAGCAAGTGTTTTACCTGCTCAGCCGGGGCATACCGTATCCGGAAGCTGAGCGACTGATCGTTGAAGGATTTTTCGACCCAATCATGCAACGCATTCCCTTTGAAGCTGTTCGGCAGCGTTTCCAGGATGCGATCCTGGAGAAAATGATATAAAATACTTGCAGAATTTTCTGGATTGAAGATTTTCGAGCGATCAGAG
Source organism: uncultured Chloroflexia bacterium (assembly GCA_963702535.1). Taxonomy (GTDB): domain Bacteria; phylum Chloroflexota; class Anaerolineae; order Anaerolineales; family UBA4823; genus CAVPDG01. The sequence goes on from CAVPDG010000011.1 coordinate 340,902, forward strand.
GCGAGTGGTGGGTAAGCGAGGATTGGCGAGCTAATATGCGGCTCGCCTCTGATGCTTTTATTTGACAGAGGTACTGGAGGCGGAATTGACAGAGTTATATTTTACATCGGCGCCAAATGCGGAAGAAGCTTACCACGTTGGTGATCATGTCGAAGTATTTTGCGATCATGATAAAAGCGGGAATCGCATCCGTGATTGGCTCATCGGCACGGTAGTCCAGGTGGACCCCAAGATGATCGCGGTTCAATTCCAGGAGAATGTTTATCTAACCGATGGGTGGATGGTTCCAGATCATGTCCTGTGGTACCCGAAGACATCCACTTATTTGCGGCAGGTGCGACGGCGGCGGGTACATGCCCGCTCAAAAACATAGGTGTGTGTTCCTGACCCCGAGAGGCATCGAGCTATCGAATGAAACCAGTCCTCACAGCACAAGCCACCTTAGACACCGACAGGATTCGCGCGGATTTTCCTATTCTCCAGAGGGAAGTTAGACCGGGTGTACCCCTGGTTTACCTTGACTCTACGGCAACCAGCCAAAAGCCGGCGGCGGTGATCGAAGCCATGGATTCGTTTTACCGGCAATCCAATGCCAACATCCACCGTGGGATCCATGTGCTGGCAGAGGAAGCGACTGCGATGTATGAATCGGCGCGTGAGCGGGTTGCCCAATTTATCGGCGCGCCTAAGCCCAGCCAGATCATCTTCACCAGAAATACAACCGAGTCACTGAACCTGGTGGCGTTCAGCTGGGGAAGAACCTTTCTCCAAGCGGGTGATCTGGTTATCCTGACGGAGATGGAGCATCATTCGAACCTGGTCCCCTGGCACATGTTGGCGGAAGAGAAGGGTATCCGGCTGGAGTTTATCCCTGTTACTCCAGAAGGGCTGCTGGATCTCCATGAGTACCAGCGCTTGCTGGGCATGCAACCAAAATTGGTCGCATTCACCCATATGTCCAATGTCCTGGGCACGATCAATCCGGCGAAAGAAATCATCGACCAGGCTCACGCTGCGGGGGCGATCACCTTGCTCGACGGGGCGCAGTCTGTACCGCATTTCCCGGTGAATGTTCAGGAGCTGGATGTGGATTTCCTGGCGTTCTCAGCGCATAAAATGTGCGGTCCGAGCGGGATAGGCGTGCTCTACGGTAAGAAGGATTTGCTCGAGAAGATGCCGCCATTCCTGGGCGGCGGGGACATGATCAAGCGTGTCCATTTGCGCTCGTTCATTCCCAATGAGCTGCCGCACAAATTCGAAGCCGGCACACCAGCGATTGCGGAGGCGGTTGGGCTGGGTGCGGCTGTCGATTATCTAAACCGTACCGGGATGGATGCAATTGCAGCGTACGAGCACGTTTTAATCCATTATGCTCTGGAACGCCTGGAGGAGATTCCTGGGGTGCGTGTCTTTGGACCTTCAGCAGGTCACAAAGGCGGCGTGGCTTCCTTTACCCTGGATGATATCCATCCGCATGATGTCTCACAACTCCTGGACCGGGATGGCATTGCGGTTCGCGCCGGGCATCACTGCGCCATGCCGCTGCATGAAAAATACAACCTGGTAGCCACAACCCGCGCCAGCTTCTATCTTTACAATACGGTGGAAGAAATCGATCAACTGGTCAATTCGCTGTATAAAGTAAAACAGTTGTTTGGCTCCTAGCAGGCTCAAAATCCACGCATCACTCACTTGACTACGATAACTATGGACGATCTATATCGCCAACTGATCATCGACCGCTATAAAAATCCATCCTTTCGCGGCCACCTGGAGCCGAATGACATCACATTTGAGGATGATAATCCTTTGTGTGGCGATCGAATTCGAATTGACGTCCGGCTTGATGAAAATGGCAATGTCAGTGAAGCGCTCTTTGACGGTCACGGCTGCGCAATCTCCCAGGCGTCGGCTGACTTACTCCTCGAATTTATCCAGGGCAAATCGCTCGAAGAAGATTAAATCTTTGACCAAGGAATATATTCTTGATTTGCTGGGTATTGAGCTGGGACCGGTCAGGCTGAAATGCGCTCTTTTATCGCTTAAGGTGCTTAAAGCCGGAGCGTATGGGCTGGGTCAAGCCAGCGATGACCTGGTGGAGTGAAAGCCATGCTTGAATATGACCATGATCGACCCAGTGAATTGCGAATATGTGAGTATTGCGCAGGTATCCGAGCTTCCCAATGGTGAGCGCCTTTACGTGACGATCGACAATCTCCCCATCGTCGTTTTCAATATTGCGGGTGGGTACTATGCCATTGCCGATGTATGCTCGCATGATGACGGTCCAGTGGGGGATGGGGAGTTGGATGGCATGGAAATCGTGTGCCCGCGGCATGGGGCGCGCTTCGATATACGCAACGGTAAGGTGTTGAGCCTGCCGGCAATTGTAAATATTCCCGCCTATCCCGTACGCATCCAGGATGGCGAGATCCAGATCGGCATTCCTCAAGATGTTTGATGCAAAGAATTCTATTCAGGAGCTGGTGGATTCGCTGACCGGCTCCTGGCGAAACACCAGCCGGCTGCGGTGAACCCGGCTGGTTGTTGGCTCTCCCCCGAGCGCTAAGATTACCTCTTCCGGGCGAGCAGTTGCACCTTCCTTGGCTGAAAGAAGTGCGATGAGCTTTTGCCGTCCATCCTCATCTTCCCCGCTGAATTCAAGTTTGTGGATCAAGCCTCTGAGATCGTAATCTTTATCCCGCCAGCGCCGCAGCAACAAATCACTTGAGAGCATAGATTCGACGCGCTGACGAAGTTCAGGTAGCGGCTGGATGCTGATGAGATACTCTGCGGATTCTACAATGGACTGGAGAGATGGCGCGTGTGGATCAACCGGCTCTACGCTGATGACGTCGATACCCGGCGGCGCTGCCTGGATCAGCGCCGTTTTTATTTTATCCAGCTCTTCGTCCTGCTCCAACCAGATATCGAGCAGCTCACACTCACTGGTAAAGCCTAAGGGTAGAGCGGCAGCCAGATTTAGCCGTGGATGGGGGCGAAACCCCTGGCTATAGGAGAGCGGCAAGCTTGCTCTGCGGATAGTCCGTTCCCAGGAACGGAACAGATCCAGATGTCCGGTGTATTTCATGGCTTCGGTTTTGGCAAATTGTACGCGCACTCGCATGGGGGATCGTCCGATCCCGTAGAGATAAACCTACGTGAGCTCTATCGCCAGGTCTCGAGGCTGGGTGATATCTTCAACCGGAATTACCCTGGATTTGACTTCCGGACATTGCCACACATCGCCAGGGTTCATCCGGCGCAGGTCGGAAAAGGTTGGGAGTATGCCGCAGGCAAAGCAGCGCTGACGGCAATCAACTCTGGTCTTGCCCTGCAGGCTCCACAGGTAATCTTCGGTCAGGAATTTCTTGCGCACCGATGTGCTGATGTGTTCCCAGGGCATTGTCTCATCGATCGGTCGCTCGCGATGGGTGTAGAAGGCAGGATCCAGACCTTCGCTCTGGAAAGCTTCCATCCAGGCATCGTAGCGGAAGCACTCGTTCCAGGCGTCAAATTTGGCGCCGTTCCGCCATGCCTGAAAAATCACGGGAGCGAGACGCCGGTCGCCACGCGACAACCAGGCTTCCAGCATGGTATCTTCCGGCGGTGTCCAGTTGAGTTTGAAGCCTGGGCCGCGCAGCGCCCTTTTGAGCAGCTCTTGTTTCGCCAGGATCATCTCGCGTGTGTCGCAGGGCACCCATTGGAAGGGTGTGTGCGGCTTGGGGACAAAGGTGCTAACCCCGGCATTGACCTGGGCTTTCTTCCCAATGGTTTTTCTACCAACGGCTAGAACGGCTTTGCAAAGGTCGGCGATTGCCTGGACATCTTCCATCGTCTCGGAGGGATGCCCGATCATAAAGTAGAGTTTGATCGTTGTCCAACCGCGGGAGAAGATTGCTTCGGCAGTCTCTAAAAGTTGTTGGGTGCTGACGGGTTTGTTGATAATCTCGCGCATCCTTTCGGTGGCAGCTTCAGGGGCTAAGGTAAAGCCACTGCGGCGCGTGTCTTTGAGCGCCTCCATCAACTCAACCGAGAAGGACTCAATGCGCAAGGATGGCAGGGAGATGGACAAATGCTGGGAGGCGAAGCGCTCGCCAACCGCCTTGACCAGCTCCAGGATATGCGTATAGTCGGAGGATGAGAGCGATAACAGACCGACTTCTTCGAAGCCAGTATTGCGCAGACCGGTTTCGATAGCCGTCACGACTTCTTCAACCGGTCTCTCGCGTACGGGGCGCGTGATCATGCCGGCCTGGCAGAAACGGCAACCTCGCGTGCAGCCGCGCATGATCTCGATGGGGATGCGGTTGTGTACAGTGTCAATGTAGGGAACTATAAAGTTCGTCGTTGGCGGCGGTAGCTTGGCTACGATGCGCTTGGTGACCGGCAGCAGGGCGTCCTGGCTCAGCTTTTCGATATGGGAGAAGGCGCCGTCTGGATGGTAGTGGTCCTGGTAGAGCGAGGGGATGTATACACCCCAAATATTTGAAAGGGAGCGAAGCAATGCCTTGCGATCAGCCCCGCTGTCTTTCCACAGCCGGTAGGCATCGAGCATGTCATGGATGACCTCCTCACCCTCCCCAATGACAAAGACATCGATGAAAGCGGACATCGGTTCTGGATTATAGGCGGCGTGGCCTCCGGCTATGATCAATGGCGACTCTACGCCCCGCTCAGCGGCGAACAACGGGATGCCAGCGAGATCGAGTATATTGAGGGCGTTGGTATATAAAGACTCATAAGGCAGGGTAAAGCCGATAATATCGAAACTCGCCAGGGGGTGCTTGGTTTCCAGCGAGTAAAGGGGTAAGCCGGCTGATCGCATAGCGGCTTCCATATCAATCCACGGTGCATATGCTCTTTCGGCTAAAGCATCCGGGCGGTGATTGATGAGATCGTAAAGGATTGCCAAAGCCAGGTTAGACATGCCCAGGTCATAGATATCGGGAAAAACCAGAGCGATGCTGGTAACTTCCGGATGCCATTCTTTTACAACCTGGTTCAGCTCACCCCCAACATAGCGACCCGGCTTGGCTACCGTGGGTAGAATGTAGTCTAATGTGCGTTTGATCTCGTCTGGACTCACTGATTTTATACCCATAAGATATTTACCTGTTTGAGTGATGCCAATGCGGAAGGTACCTTCAAGCTGAGACTCTGTTTTAATTGATTGCTCCGGTGATATCTCCACCAGGCTACAAATTATAACAAAGGAGGGTTGAATTAAGAGCTAACGGATCGGGTTTGTCTCACTCTTGGAAACCGGAACCAGGAATACGTGCAAACAGACCTCGCCCCCGGTAGAGATGGAAGCCGGGGGCGAGTTGGATGCTTGCTTACGCCTGATCGTCTACGCGGTGAATATCCAACGATCCAACGATCGCTCCCAACTGACAAGCTCTTCTGGTTGGAACCAGAGGCTCACCTCTTTCTGCCCGTTCTCCACGGTATCGGATGCGTGAGTCAGGTTGTAACTGACCTCCAGGGCGAAGTCATGCCGGATCGTGCCGGGCGCTGCTTCAGTCGGTCGTGTCGATCCCATGGTCTGCCGCACTGCCGCGACCGCGTTGGGACCTTCCCACGCCATCGCCATCACCGGTGAAGAGGTAATGTACTGGATCAATCCATCATAGAAAGGTTTTCCTTCATGGATGGCATAATGGGTTTGGGCGAGCTTTAGGCTCACTTGCATGAATTTTGCGCCTACCAGCCGCAAGCCGCGCCGTTCTAATCTGGAGATGACTTCTCCGACCAACCCCCGCTGTACGCCATCCGGTTTGACCAAGACTAATGTGCGTTCCAATGACTCGTCCTCCTAGCTTCGATGCGAATTAGTGTAAGTATTCTTCGGCTTTAGTATACGCATTTAGCGCCTCTTGTAAATGCCCGGCGCGCAGTTGGGCATCGCCCAGCGCTTCCCAGATCGAGACATCGATCGGGAAACGGTAGAGCGCTTCGTTCATGTCGGTAATTACGTCGGGCAACAGCACTTGCTTCTCAATCAGGATGCCATACCGGCTGATCGCCAGGGGGATATCCCCCTGGACAAGGGCATTCCGGGCTTGCATCAGGAGGATCTGGTGATCTTCTGCGGGTGGCTCAACCGCGGCGGTGACCAGCGTACCACCCACGGTCAGAACCTGTTTCAAGTCGAGCAACAAATCTGGGGTAATCCCATTGACCAGCAGTAGCTCGTCAATCTCTTGAAAAGGACCGTGCTGCTGACGATAATCCAGGATGGCTTGAGCTCGGGTGAACCCAACGCCTGGCAGGCGTTCCAAATCGATCAGACCCGCTTGATTGAGATCCAGTGTGGGAGCCGGGACAATCTCATCAACGGTCTCTGAAAGTGCTTCCTGTAGTTCCAGGTCTTCCTGCGGCTCACCTGCAGCGAAGCCCTCCTCGGTGGGCGTCCATGCAGCCGTCTGCGCCTCTTGTTGGGTGTCTTCTACCCCGGCTAACCAGGTTGGCAGCTCCGGGGCGAGAGGGGGAAGTTCCTGCTCTTTGGGGGTTTCTTCAGAGATGGCTGCGGGCTCCTTCAACCAATCGGGCACTACTTCACCGGATTTGACAGTCTCTGCAACCTCAGGTACTTGAGCAGGTTCTTCCTGCAACCAGGCGGGCAGCTCGGCCTCTTCAAATTTCTCAACGGGCTGTGCTTCCTCGGTTTCAGCGGCTTCCTGGATCACCCACTCCGGAGGGGTTTCCTGCCTTTCCTCAGGCGCCAGCAGGAGCGCTTCTTCGGCGCCTTGTCGCACTGCCAGACTCTCTAACCAGGCAAAGGCTTCATCTTCCTCGGGTAAAACGACACCTTCAGCGATCGGCTTCTCTGGCTTGAAGGCGGGCTGAACGATCTCGCCGCCGGTTCCGGATGGCTCGGGAAAATCGGGCGGCTCAGGTTGTGAACCGAAGTCAGCAGCAGGCGTGAGTGGCGTGGGAGTCGCTGGGGGTGTCTCAAAGGTTTCATCTTCACCGGATGCGGCATCCATGACGGCAGTCGCGGCGGCGAGTGCTGCAATCGCTTCTACGGGAGGCGCCTTAACGATTGTTGGCTTTGTATCGCTTGCCGCGATGGGACCTTCGTCCAGCATTATGGCTTCCGCAGCTGTCCCGGCAGTTTCCAACGGGTAGAAGAGCATCTGGCTCTCCGCCGCAGGCTCATCTGCCCCGAGCGCTTCAAACTCTTCTGGAATCTGCTGCGCTGATCCAGTTTCGGTCAGAGCGGGCTCTATGATCTGCCCGGGTTCAGCCACCGGAGCCTCGGGCTCAGGGAGCACAACCGTTTCGGGCTGGAGTTCAGTCTCCGGTTGCTCTGCGATCTCCGTTTGCGCCAGCTCTACTGGCGCGGCGACCTCCTGCTCTTCGTCAGCGTGAGCTGTGACCATTGCTGCGCTTGCCGCTGCTCCAAGGGCCTCCGCTCGAAGTTCCGCTTGCTCCGAAGTTTTCTCTTCCTCGGTTGCATCTGAGAGAATCCAATCCGGGGGAGTCTCCCGGCGCTCTTCCGGATTGAGGAGCAGCGCTTCCTCCGCTCCCTGGCGTGCAGCCAGGTTTTCGAGCCAGGCAAACGCCTCATCTTCCTCGATGGACTTAGCTTCAGCGGATGAGGCTGTCTCTGCCTCGCTGGCGGGAACTTCCTCGAATGAGGCTCCTTCGCTCAGCTCAGTTACCCAGTCGCCAGGTTGTGCTTCCGGTTCCAGGTTTTGTATCCATTCTGGTATTTGTGCTTCTGCGAGCGGTTCTTCGGGCGATGGTGTCGTGGTTTCGATCTGGAAATCGTCGGTACGTTCCCCTTCACTCTCCGCTCCGGCGGACCCTAATTCCTTAAGCCAATCCTCTATCCCTGCAGACATAACCGCTTCCGATTTGAGTTCCTCAGCCAACTCATCCGATGGTTCCTGGTCGGCTTCTTCCCCGCGCCGGTTGGCTGCTACTGCTGTTGAGGCGACTGCGAATATCGCTGCCGATTCTATTTCTGATCGGTCTGGCTCTGACTCCTCCGCGAAGTTGAGCTCTTCTGGCTGGGCTTCTTCAGCCGATACTGCAGGGGAGGATGCCTGTTTTACCATAGGCTCGCCAAGATCCTGGAGCCAATCTGGGATATTCTCGATACTTGCCGGTCCCATATCCAGCTGCGCATCCAGGTTTTCGGCTGGCTCCTGTTTATCCAGCCACATTGCTACGCTATCGGTGGGACCCGGAGGTGTTTCTTCCAACCAGGGTAAGGTGGCTGCTTGTTCCGTTTCTTCTACCGGTACACCGGAGGTCTCAGACGCAAGTGGTGCAGCTCCAGTGGGAGGCGCCATGGTTTTCAACCAGTCCGGAATATCTGCGGGCGTGAGTTCCTGCTCTATGCCCTCTGTCTCTGTGAGCGGCAGAAAGTCGCCTTGAGCTTCAGTTGTTTGAGCTTCGGTCCAGCCCGCATCTTTCATCCAATCGGGCACCTCGCTATCCACCAGCGGAGCTGGCTTGGCGCTTTCGGTGGGCGTTTCTTCAAACGGCAGAATATTTTCCGCCGCGCTGGGCGCTGTTTTAGCTTCTGTTGCTCCGAGCCAATCTGGCAGGCTTTCAGGTCCGGTCACGGTTCCCAGATCAACGCCTAACGAAGTCGCCCATTCTGGCTGCTGAACTGCATCGATAGATTGCGATCCGGGTCTCCACTCCAGCTTTTCGAGAAGTACAGCCGAGTCCGCAACCTTTTCAGGTGTAGGGGCTGTGGGGGAGAGGTGAGCCATGTATGGATCCAGGGCTTGAGAACGATTTTTGTAGACCTGCGCTTCTTCTGACCGCTCGCTATGGGAGAGAATATCCGCCAGGATCTTGTTCGCTTCCAGGCAATAGGGCAAGGATTTGAGTAAGGAGCTGCAAGCCTCGGCTGCATCAACCCGCTGCCCGGCGAGGTAGTACGCCTGGGCGAGAACCACTTGCAAATCATAGCGCTTGGGGTCTTCATGCAAACCTGCGCGCAGCTCGGCGAGTGCCTGCGAGTAGAGCTCGCCTTTCAGGTACATGCGCGCCAGGGCGCCGCGTGTCAGCCGGATTTTGGGCGGCTCGATGCCCTCCCGGCGACCATGCAGCCGGCGTAATTCGCCCTGGATGGCGCTATTAGCCGGCTGGGTCTCGAAGGCGCGCTGCATATGCCAGATGGCTTCATCGAGGTTGCCTTCATCTTCTCGGATTATGCTCATGCCGACATGAGATACAAAATCATCTGGGATCGTGGAGAGCACACGGATGAATATATCCGAAGCATCACCGTAACGCTGGCTCTCCAGGTAAGCTTTTCCCAACAGACGGTAAGAGTTGACCTCTTTTGGGTAGAACCTGAGAATGTGGCGGCAGTGTGCAATCGCCTGATCGAATTGATGGGTTTCGATCAGCTCTTCAACATCCCGCTGGTAGGCTCGTAGAGAAGTCCTCGCCATATCAACACTCCCTTAAAATTGAGCATCAAACGATGCGGGTAATATATTTGGAATCCAAAGTAGTGAATTACCATCCTATCATTCACCAGTTGCATCTAGTATGCCTTATTCTTGGTCAAGTTGCAAGGATTTGCGAACGTGTGATACAAAATCGTAAGTTTATCGGGTTAATAGAGCTGCTCCCAGCAGCCATGCTGCCGGGAGCAGTATCGTCGAAATTCTAGCGATCTGGTGTCAATCGCCTGAGGGTGATTCAGCCGATTTTTTGATTTCGGGCGCAGTTTTCTTGCTCTGCAGGATTGCCCAGACCAGGACACCAACGAGCAGCAGGACGATCGCCCAGCCGATCCAGGAGAGGTCCTTGTAGGCGACAACGATAGGCGCTATGATCAATGCGACCAGATTTACCACCTTGATCATGGGATTAAGCGCCGGACCAGCGGTATCTTTGAAAGGATCTCCGACCGTATCGCTGACGACGGCAGCTTTATGCCGCTCGGAACCCTTGCCCAGGTTATTGGCAGGATCTCGGGGCTCGTCTTCGATCAACTTCTTTGAGTTATCCCAGGCGCCGCCTGCGTTATTCAAGAAGACAGCCAGCAACTGCCCGGAGAGGATGATCCCTGCCAGGAACCCGCCCAGCGCTTCTACTTGCAGCACCATCCCGACGATGATCGGAGTCAGGACGCCTAATAACGCCAGGGGGATCAACTCTTTTTGGGCAGCGGCTGTAGCAATACCGACGGCTTGCCGGTAATCTGGTTCAACTTTGCCTTCCAACACTCCCAGCTTGAACTGGCGGCGTGCTTCGAGAATGATGAGCGATGCCGCCCGGCTGACTGCCTGGATAGAGAAGGACGAGAACAACCAGGGCACGGCGCCGCCGATCAGCATGCCGACAAATACAACCGGCATGGAGACGCGGATGCCATTGGCGAGCGCGGTCGTATCGACCCGGCTGACGTCTGTGATAAAGGAGCCAAACAAGGATACAGCTGCGATAACCGCCGAGCCGATGGCGATGCCCTTGGTGATTGCTTTGGTTGTATTGCCAACGCCATCCAGGTCAGCCAAGATCTGGCGGGCTGCATCCGTTTCCGGATCTCGCATATCCTGCCACGCCATCTCTCCAATGCCGTTAGCGTTATCCGCGATCGGCCCGAAGGAGTCCATGGCGACATTGTTCCCGGTAAGCGTGAGCATGCCAATACCGGTCAGAGCCACGCCGTACAGGACGTATGTAAATTGTAGCGCCGCCTCGCCGGAGATCCCACCGAAGATGAGGATAGAGGCGAAAATCGTTGCCGCAATAACCAGGACTGACCAGACCGATGATTCGAAGCCGGCAGAAATACCACTCAGGATGATTGTGGCTGGTCCGGTCTCTGCGGATTTCTTGATTTCCTTTACCGGTGTATTGTGTGTGCCAGTAAAGTAGTCGGTCAGGCGGTCGATCAAGATCGCCAATAGAACACCCACAGCAGTTGCCAGGAAGGGTCGCCACCATCCGCCATCGACGCCACGCATGTAGACCAGCGCGACCAGACCGAACATGACGACAGAGATTCCAGCCGATGAAAGGAAGCCGGTGAAGATGGCTTTCATCGCATCGCCGCTCTTTCCAGAACCGCCCTTGACCAGGTAGGTGCCGATGATGGATGCCAGCACGCCGACACCCCGCACGAGCAGGGGGAAGATCACCCATTCGAGGCGATCGGTCATGGTATACAGCGCTACGCCAAGGATCAGGCTGGAGACAATCGTGACCTCGTATGACTCAAAGATGTCTGCTGCCATGCCTGCGCAGTCACCCACATTATCGCCCACGAGATCTGCGATAACCGCAGGATTGCGCGGGTCATCTTCAGGGATGCCGGCTTCAACCTTGCCGACAAGATCCGCTCCGACGTCAGCGGCTTTGGTAAAGATGCCGCCTCCCACGCGCATGAAGAGCGCCAGCAGCGTGCCTCCAAAGCCAAAGCCGAGAAGCACATCCGGTGCGGCAATGCCAAAGATGATGAAAATGATGGTTCCACCAAACAGACCTAAGCCATCGGTCAACATACCGGTGATTGTCCCGGTCCGGTAGCCAATCCGTAATGAGTCGCCAAAGGAGCGCCGGGCGGCGGAGGCAACGCGTACGTTTCCCTGCACAGCCATGCGCATGCCGATTTGACCCACCATGAGAGAGAAGGTTGCTCCCATGACGAACGCCAGAGCCCGACCGAGTCCAACCAGGGTACTCAATTGCTGGTTCTGAGCAGGTGTGAGGGTTTTGGCGCAGGCTGCTGCGGCTTCACGTGGGACGCCTTGAAACGCCATGCAATACCATTCGGATGCTTCTGGAGTGGGTTTGACGATATAAACCGAGGCAAAGAGCGCCAGAGTCAATAGAGCAATCAAGGGCAAGATCGACCTGAGTTGGCGCTTCAGGTATGCGTCTGCTCCATCCTTGATCGCATTCCATACCTTCTGCATCTTGTCAGTACCCTTATCTTCCCTGAGGATCTGGCTGCGCAGGAAGATGGCATAGAGCAAGCCGAGGATGGCAATACCCAGGACTGTCCAGATCGCAATTTGTTCAAAAGTACTCAAGCCATACATACAATACACCTCCACGATGTTTGAGATAACAAATTTCTTTTGTAGATTGCTGTCTTGCAGTCAAGCTCGATCGTGATTTTTGACACAAGCGAATATTATACCGCAAATGCCTCCAGTCATTCCGGAGATAAGAACCTAAGAAGTTGTCGATTGCGCCAGTGGGTAGGCTTCCGCCCTTCCCGTGAAAATCCTTGGATGAGTAAGTATTAATAATTCTTTCCGTTAGATTTTACGTGCGGCTGCCAATTGTGTCAAGCAGCGTAAAATTCTAAAATTACTGTGTTACCAAACATTAGCGTTTAATTAGAAGTTGGTAATTAACTTGACTCTGATTAATTAATTAATGTATAGTCTTTCTAAGGAAGTTGTGGGCAGAGGGGTCTCTGCCCCACACGCGTGATAAGCACTGCTGCCTGAAGAAGGCTGGCGTGCTTTTTGTTGTGTTGGGGAATTGCTTATTTAGGCAATATTTCGAAGATTGGGTATTGATTTTGAGAGAAAAAAAGTGTATTCTGAATAGAGTTTGGGAGATACCCGTATCTTTACGGATTGGACCTGACCCCGAGCGATCAGCCCTGATGAACCGAAAGAGCAAAAACCAATGAGCTTGCAGGCTGATGACGAGTGGAGAATAAATGATAGATGAAGATTTGTTGAGTGCGATTGAGGAACATGAGGATGATCACCCTGCCGTTGCCAGGCTTATTGAGTTAGGCAGGCAAAAATCCTACGTTACGATTGACGATATCCTTAGCTTTTTTCCCGAAGCGGAGCAAGATGTCGACCAGCTAGAAGAAGCCTTTGCTGCTTTGATCAGCGCGGGGATTGCGGTGATGGAGGAAAGCATCCCACGTGGACCGAGCGAGGAAGAGCTGGCTGAAGAGGAAGTCGAAGAGGAGCCGCCTGACCTCTCGGTGGATGATAACTACCTGGCCAATATCGATACTGACGATACGATCGGGCTTTATTTGAAGGAGGTGGGACGCGTCCCGCTGTTGACGGCTGAGGAGGAGGTCGAGCTCGCCCAGCGCATCGAGCGAGGACGCCTGGCGCGCGAGGAGCTTGCCCGCGGGAATGTCAACCCTCGCCGGCGCATGGAGCTGCAGAAATTAATCGAGGACGGCTGGGCGGCGCGTGAGCATTTAATCACCGCCAACTCGCGCCCTCGTGATCAGCGTCGCCAAGAAGTACATGGGGCGCGGAGTGCCGTTCCTGGACCTCATCCAGGAGGGGAATATTGGACTGATCCGGGCGGCGAAGAAGTTTGATTACCGCCGTGGGCATAAATTCAGCACGTATGCGACCTGGTGGATCCGGCAGGCAGTGACGCGTGCCATCGCCGATCAAGGACGGACGATCCGTGTCCCCGTCCATATGGGCGATCAGATTAACAAGTTGTTGCGCGTGCAGCACCAGCTCACCCAGCGCCTCGGAAGGGACCCTTCCGTTGAGGAGCTGGCGGGCGCGCTGGATGTGACTCCACAAAAAGTCGAGAATATGATCCAGGTCGCGCGGCGACCACTTTCCCTCGAGACTCCGACGGATGATGAGGAGGACTCGGTTTTAGGTGATTTCATCCAGGATGAGGAAGTGGCCGCCCCGGATGAGACCGCCACTTATAATTTACTGCGCGAGCATCTGGACAGCGTCCTGAACGGCTTGCCCCCACGAGAGGTGCGCATTTTACAATTGCGCTACGGATTATTGGATGGTCAGGCTTATACCCTTGAGGAAGTGGGGCGCAAGATGGGTGTGACGCGCGAGCGCGTGCGCCAGATCGAAGCGCAAGCCCTGAGCCGCTTGCGCCACCCGGCAATCCGCAGGAAGCTGCGCGAGTACCTGGGCTAAACCGCATGAGAACAACTGAGCAGGCGCTAGATTGCCTGCTCAGTTTGATTCTCAGCCCTATTATTGAACGACCCGTTTGAATATCAACATCCCGTCGCTGCCGTAGATGTCAGTGGGTATCTTCTCAACCAACTGGTAGCTTTCTTGAAAACGCGGGTCTTTCAATAATCCTCGCCGTCCATATACTTCCAGAATAACCACATAATCGGGCGAGTTATCCAGGATCAGGTCAGGGGGGATGGCGTAATTGATCTCGTAGTAGGCTGGATCAAGCGGGTAATAGCGCAGAGATTGGGGGGAATTCAAGCCAACGGTGTCTAAAATACGCGCGCCTGTGAAGTAGCCTAACACGCCAACATCACCCGCTGCGATGGTGGTCTCCCCCGCATGACCGGCGATCTCTGGATTGAGCCGAGATGCCGCCTGGCGGTAGAGGATTTCGAGCTGGTACCATGCCATTTCCGGCGCGGGGCGGGTCAAGCCGTGATCTGGCTTTACCACCCATCCGCGGAGTGAGAGCAGAACCGGCGCGAGTACCACCAGAAGTACCGTGACGGCAGTAAAGATGATCTTGATGTTGGCAGATCTTTTCTCCGGTGCACGCCGGCTGGCAAGGGACTTGAAAGATAAGAGAAGACCATCCATCCCGATCAGCATCGTCAGGATCAGGATGGGTAAGGGAGGCGTGAGATACCAGCGGAAGATCAAAGGATTTGCAAGAGAATAAGCCGCAAAGTACAACCAGGGGTAGATGAGGAAGGGCCAGGCGCGTATAGTGACCTTGAAAATGCGCAATGCGCCTACCAGGAACAAAAACGGGACCAGCACCAGCCCAACAGCTATCCAGGTTGTGCCAAAGGTCAGGTGCTCCAGCAGGGGTGTGGTGTAGTGCTGAAGCAGCCGGACGAAGGCGGCATCTGGCGGTAAGCGATAGACCAGGCTCTTGGCGGCGATCGAGTGGGGAATTGGGCTGCCAAAGTAGACCGTCGCAAATACAAGCCAGATCCCTAGCGGAATAGCGAAGGACAAACCTTCCCCGGCAATGGCGGAGCCAGCGTGTTGTAACCTGGGTTGTGCTTGCGCACCACTCGTGTCGTGAATCCGGTTGGGCTTACCACGCAGGACCATCCAACAACGGTCGGCAGCCAAAGGTACCAGGAAGAGCAATGCATCGGGTCTGGTCATCACAGCCAGGGCTGATAGGAATGCAGTCCAGCGATAAAGGCTATTCAGGTACGCATAGAAGATCGAGACTATGAGCAACACAAAGACGCTTGTCTCGAGACCGCCGATAGCAAAAGTAACACTGAATGGGGCGACTGCCCAGGCGAGCGCGGCGCCGATGCCAGGGAGTGGCGCTTTTAGAGCTTTTCCAATCAGATAAAGTAGAACGCAGGTTACTCCATCTGCAAGCGCGTTGACCAGCCAGGCGAGCAGGGGAAAAGGCGCAGCGACGCCGCCTAAGAAGCCCCCCAAGCCAGTTAACAGAAATGTATAGAGGGGGGTTGTGGTGCCTAAAACGTGCTCGCCAGGGTTGTATACGAATCCATTACCCGCTAAAATATTACGGGCATAGCGAAATGTGATGAAAGAGTCATCGATGGTGCGAGGACCAGGGAGGATTTTGATCGAAAAGGCGAATAGAAACAATACCAGGATGAGAGTTGCCTGGTATCTTCTTCCAGCAATATTGTCGCTATTTCCTGCGGTACCTGCTATGTTCATAAAGTGTATTAGCGATCAGCACTCGATAAAAATTATAAGCGATCAAATATTTTGCACGTAGCCGGATTGGCTGTTATGGTTCGCAATATTGAAAGGCAAATATCGCTCTCCCGGATTTTGGGATCTGAAATCGCGTTCCCCATTGTCCTGGGTCTTGGTTTGCGAATGGCGCTCAGCCTGTGGGTCGCCTTGGTTTGGGCGCGGGTCGATCCCTATTTCAACCTCGAAAAGAATTGGGCATGGATACGCGGCGCTTATTCCGGGGTGCCGGCTGAACCGACCTTACTGGGAAGGATGCTTACCGATGCCTGGGTACATTGGGATGCAGCCCATTTCCTGGCGATCGCTAAGTATGGGTATGCGCAGTTAGAACCCGGTAACATGAACTTTTTTCCGCTGTATCCCTGGTTTGTGCGCATAGCGCAAGTATTTGCCTTTAATAATATTAAAGTAGCCGGTTTACTGATCTCGACGATTTTTGCAATCCTGGCTTTTGTTTTGTTCCAACGCTTCACACGGTATACCTGGCAAGATCCCCAGTTGGCTAGATGGTCTGTTGTCGTATGGGCGATTTACCCTACGAGTTTTTTCTTTTTTGCTCCCTATTCTGAGGGACTTTACCTGTCTTTTGTCCTGGGTTGTTTTTTATGCTTGAAAGAAGAGCGCTGGCTGATTGCGGGTCTCCTGGCTTGCCTGGCATGCCTGACGCGCGCCCAGGGCATTTTGCTGCTCTTTCCAATGGCTTATGATGTTATTCGATATATTGCGTTGAGAGGCATCAAAGCCAGTGCAGCCGCGCTGCTCTCGCTCCTGATAGTACCTGTGGGATGGCTCGGATATATGGGGTGGCGCACGCAACAAGATCAGGGCGGGCTATTTGCCTCTTACTCGCAATTCTCAAAGATCACAGTTGCAGATCCATTCTCGGCTTTATTTCATGCACTGACACAATTGTTTGAATCCCGGAATCCACACCTGGCGGCTGACTTGATCTCAATCGTCTTGTTTGGGTGTTTGTTCATCGCGATGATCCTGCAGAAAAAATTCCGAGCACAAACCGGATTGCTCATATACTGCGCCGTCACCCTGGCGGCGTTCCTGCCCTGGAAGAGTGACCTGGTATCTCCGTACCAATCCGCTACGCGTTATGTGCTGGGGCTATTCCCACTTTTTGTGGTATTGGCAAACTGGGTACTGAGCATGTCGCTCCGCCTTCGATTGCTCTATATATTTGCCAGCGTGACACTACTCTTGATCGCTTCGGCAATGTACACGCTGTGGTTCTTCGTGGGTTGAGCCACCATCTGAA
>CAVPDG010000012.1:0-137183 GCA_963702535.1 uncultured Chloroflexia bacterium
CTATACGCCAGCGAATGCTGTGGAACATCAGCCCTCAAAACGGTAACCTGCACCCCGCACCGTCACGATGCGGGCAGGTTGCGTAGGATCAACTTCAATTTTGGCTCTCAGCCAGCGCACATGAACATCCACTGTCCGGCTGCCGCCAGCGTAATTCCAACCCCACACCTCTTCCAGGATCTTGTCCCGCGAAAGCGCCTGTCCCTTGTGCCGGGCAAAATACACCAGCAGATCGTATTCTTTCGGCTTGAGCGCCAGGACTTTATCGTTATACACCGCTTCTCGCCTGGAAAGGTCCACTACCAGGTTATCAAATCGCAGGATCTCTTTATTGACAACCACCCCCGCCTGGGACTCCGCCTCCTGGCGCAGCAACCGTGTTCGCCTAAGCTGGGCTTTTACCCGCGCCATCAATTCGCGCATGCTGAAAGGCTTGGTGATGTAGTCGTCGGCTCCGATCTCCAGCCCGATGACCCGGTCAATCTCATCATCTCGCGCCGTGAGCATCAGGATGGGCGCATTCATTTCCTGGCGGATCAGGCGGCAGACCTCGAAGCCGTCCATTCCGGGAAGCATGATATCGAGCAGGATCAAATCGGGTTGCGTGCGCCGGGCAATATCCACGGCAAGCTTCCCGTCCCCGGCTGTCTCAACCAGGTACCCCTGGCGGGTCAGGTTATACGCCAGGGTCTCTTGCAGAACCGGCTCATCTTCAACAATCAGGATTTTCTCAGGCATATTTCACACTTCCGTCTACGCAGTCACAATTATGAACGAGCGGCTGTTCGCTAGACAGGCACATTATACCCGCCTCAGGTTCGCCCCAGGAATATCCCCTCTCCGAAACCGCTGCCGGTTCTTGCAGATACAACTTGCAGCGTCATCACCCGCCAACAAGCGCAGTTGTTTGTAACCCTCACACTTGTTAGGCGATATTCTCTAATCTATAAATCACCTACTCACCCATAACGATTTGTGGTATAAGAAAAACACCCTGCTGTGCGCGTGTTGCCGCAACCCGGTTTTGAGCCAACACTCACTAAATGGGATCCAATCTTGCGAGTGTGACGCGATAGGCCCGAGCCAAGGCGGATCACCCGAGGAGGAACCCGACCTGCGAAGGCAGGTTCAAAACTTCGCAGCACACGGCATGGTGGGGTGAACATTTCTTTACCGTCTATCACAGGACGATAAAGGAAGTGAAAGCGCCTCTCCTGGTGACAGGAGAGGCGTAGTTTTATCTCAGCGCTGATTTCCGGTCAATGATCTTCTCAGCAGGGATATTCCCGCGGGAAGGGGCGTGGCAAGTCGAAGAAGCTATCCATGCTGCTCTTCGCCGGTACCAGGCGCATCGGCTGGGTATCCTCATGCCTGATCCGGAGCATCTCCACCCGCTGGCGGAGTTTCATCCGCGCCCGCGCCAGCCGGCTCTTCAGCGTGCCAACCGGGATACCGGCTGCCAGCGCAGCTTCCTGGTAATCCAACCCTTGAATATCCACCAGCACAACCGCCTCCCGAAAATCCGCCGGCAGGCTATCCAGGCAACCCTGCAGTTGCCGCCTGAGGTCAGCGCGCTCAGCCCGCGTCTCCGGCGGCTCCTGCGGGTCCTCCAGCCAAAAAGTTGACTCGATTGCGTCATCCTGGCTGTCGACAGGTTCCAGGGCGACCGTCCGGCGTCGTTTGCGGCGGCGAAGCTCGTCATAGCATGTGTTCGTCACAATCCGCAGCAGCCAGCATTTGAAATTCCCATCCCTGAATACCCGCAAGTGGCGATACGCAGATAGGAATGCCTCCTGCACGGCATCCTCAGCCCCCTCCCGGTCGCCGAGCAGGTGGTACGCTTGCCGGTAGATCAGGTCCTGGTAGGTCAGCACCAGCCGGTTGAATGCTTCCAGGTCTCCCATCCGGGCGGAGCAGATCAATGCTGTGTCATCCATTTGGTATTCTCCTGATCGGCAAACCGCTCATGGATCATCACTTGCGCTCGGTTCGCCGGGGCTTGTCTTCCTCATCGTAGCCGCCCGCCGGAACGGCAAGGTTCTGGCTGGCTTTGTTAAGGGTAAGTACGCCATGGTTTGATTTGTATTACAGAAACCTGCCCGGTTTCACGGGGGTCGCGAGGATGATCCCAGGATTAGACGCGCTACCCGCCGGATCCCTTCAGATCGGGATGGCAGGATCGTCGCTTCTGGCATTATCCTGGTTGGGAGGTAGTGGCAGAATAAATCCGGGCTAGCCTGGTTTTCTCGATGGAAGGTAACAGAGAAGGCTAGCCCTTGCGACACTCGCCCTGAGCGTCACTAAGAATAACGCTCAGGGTGGTTTTAATTACACACCTTGCAAAATCGTGGATATTGAAGGAGGAGAACTGGCACACCGGTGGATTCATCGCACTTCGCCCAACGAATCCTGACAAATGTCACGCTCTCTCCCCTGTCATTTGTCACTGGTTTGTACACCAGCAGAATGTTATTATTTTCACAATTCAACCTATACATGTATATGCATACATAGAGAGAAAACAACCGATGGTTACCCCCTCCCTGACACAAGAGATTACCCAACTGCATGCCGATATTTGCTCCGGCCTGGCAGACCCCAAGCGCATCTTGATCTTGTATGCTCTGGCTGAGCAGCCTCGCAACGTGAGCGAAGTGGCGCAAGAGGTTGGTATCAGCCAGCCGGCTGCCTCACGTCACCTGAACATCTTGCGCGAGCGTGGCATGGTCAGCGCCAAACGCGAGGGTCAAGCGGTCGTTTACATGCTGGCTGATCAGCGCATTATCCAGGCACTCGATCTGCTGCGCGCCGTCCTCGGAGATAATCTGCGCAGCCGTGGCGCCCTTGCCCAGACCGTGCTCGAATCATAAACCTCAATCTACTGGAGCTTAACCGATGAAAACCTTCTTAATCCTGGGCGCTGGCACCGGCGGCACCATGGTAGCCAATAAAATGGCGCAGCATCTCGACCCCGCCGAGTGGCGCATCATTATCGTTGATCGTGAAGAGCAGCATTACTACCAGCCCGGCTTTCTCTTTATCCCCTTTGGCATTTACTCACCAAGCGACGTTGTCAAGCCCAAGCGAAACTTCTTGCCCCCATCGGTGGAAGTGATCTTCTCCGATATCGAGCTCATCGAGCCGGAAAAGAACCTGGTTCGCCTGGAGCGCGAGAAGAAGGTCATCCATTACGATTACCTGGTCGTTGCCACGGGTACCCAAACCCGTCCGCAAGAGACGCCCGGCATGACCGATGGCGGCTGGCGGAAAAACGTCTTCGATTTTTATACCGTTGAAGGGGCTACGGCGCTGAGCCGTTTCCTGAAGTTCTGGAAGGGCGGGCGGCTGGTTGTCAACGTCGTTGAGATGCCCATCAAGTGCCCTGTCGCCCCGCTCGAATTCCTCTTCCTCGCCGATTGGTTCTTCCACCAGCGGGATATCCGTGAGGATGTCGAGATCACCTATGTTACCCCCCTCCCTGGGGCGTTTACCAAGCCGCGTGCCTCCGCTGTCCTGGGCAGCATGCTCGAAGATAAGCAGATTCACCTCGAACCGGAATTCACCATCATGGAGGTGGATAGTGGCAATCAGGTGGTGCGCTCGTTTGATGAGCGCGAAGTGGGCTACGACTTGCTCGTGACCGTGCCTCTCAACATGGGCGCGGAAGTGATCGCCCGCTCAGGAATGGGCGACGATCTAAATTATGTTCTCACCAACAAGCATACGCTGCAAAGCGAAAAATGGGAAAACGTTTGGGTCATCGGTGACGCCAGCAACGTGCCCACCTCCAAAGCGGGGTCGGTAGCCCATTACCAGTTGGACGTGCTGATCGAAAACTTGCTGCGCCACATGGAAGGGCTGGAGCCATTGCCCAAGTTCGATGGGCACGCCAATTGCTTTATCGAGTCCGGCTTTGAAAAAGGTATCCTGATCGATTTCAACTATGATGTCGAGCCACTCCCCGGCAAGTTCCCCCTCCCCGGCTTTGGTCCTTTCTCCTTGCTCAAAGAGTCCCCCGCCAATCACTGGGGCAAGATGATGTTCCGCTGGATGTACTGGAATCTTCTGCTCAAGGGCGAGGAGCTGCCCTTCGAATCACAGATGAGCATGGCGGGCAAATGGGCTTAGGAGGCATGTATGGATAACGACCTGGCTTTGCTGCACCAAAAAATTGACGCCCTCACTGCCACTGTCGAAGCACAGCGCATCCGCCTGGAAACATTCGAAGTCTCTTCCGTTGGCGACAATGATCTCCACGCCAAGCTGGATGCCATCCTGGAGCATGTAGCCAACCAGCGCCAGCGCCAGGAGGAATGGCAGGAGCTGCAAAACGATGTGGTTCCCATCGCCAACCACCTCATCAAGCTCACCATCGACGAGCTGGCGGAGATCGGCAACGAATTCCAGCTTGAAGACTTGCTCTTCCTGATCAAGCGCCTCCTGCGGGATACCCAGTTGCTTACAGAGCTGGTCGGGCGCCTGGAAGGGGCGGTTGAGTTGGCAGATGATATCCAAACGATCGGCAACCAGGCATTCCACCAGGCAATTGTTGCCCTGGATCACATGGAGCGCCAGGGGTATTTCGCCTTTGCTCGCGGCGGCTGGCGAATTCTGGATAAAATCGTCGCCGAATTCGGCGAGGAAGATGTCAACGCCCTCGGCGACAACATCGTGCTCATCCTCAATACCATCAAAGAGATGACCCAACCCGAGATCATGGGGTTTGTCCATAACACCCTGTTGGTGGCTGAAGGTGAGATCGACAAGCCGGTGGATATTTCCTACACCGGTATACTGCGCCAGATGCGCGATCCTGCAGTGCGCCGAGGCTTGGCGCTCACCATGCGCGTGCTGCACGCCGTTGGCTCTCAAGCTGCTGGCAACGGCAATGCTGAAGAAATCAAGATGGCTGCCGCGGCGTAAACCCGCTATCAAATCTCAATCTATTCATCTTATTCTTGATTGGAGGCATAGAATGGCAACCCGTACAATAGCAGGCAAAGAAGTCCAGGTCAACGAGGAAGGCTTCATGACCGACCCCAGCGAATGGAACAAAGACATCGCCGTCGAGATCGCCAAAGAAGAAGGCATTGCCGAGCTGACGCCCGAGCATTGGAAGATCATCGAATACTGCCGGCAGTCTGCTGCTGCATCTGGCAAAGCGCCTACCCTGCGCAATATCACCACCAATGCCGGTGTTTCAACCAAAGATCTATTTACCCTTTTCCCAAAGGGACCGGCTAAGAAAGTTGCCCGCATTGCCGGTTTGGGCAAGCCCGAAGGTTGTGTCTAAGAACAGGAAGACGCTGAGATCGCTGAGTAAAGGGATATTCGAGAAGGATTAGAGTTTCTCTTCCCCATCTGCAATAACTCTGTGTGCTCTGCGTCTCTGTGGTTCTAGTTTTTTTATTTTCATAAAAGGAGAACAATAATGGCTGAAGAGAACCGCAAGATCGCATTCATCTGCTCCAAGGGTAACCTGGACATGGCTTACCCGGCGTTGATCATGGGCTGGGCGGCTTTGGGCAACGGCATCGACGTGACCATCTTTTTCACCTTCTGGGGGCTGGACATGATCACGAAAGCCCGCGTCGATCACCTGGAGATCGCCCCC
This sequence comes from uncultured Chloroflexia bacterium, assembly GCA_963702535.1. GTDB lineage: Bacteria > Chloroflexota > Anaerolineae > Anaerolineales > UBA4823 > CAVPDG01. Next base: position 5,615 of record CAVPDG010000012.1, read on the forward strand.
GTTGCCAATACCAGCATGAAGATGAGCATGATGGGTGTCAAAACTGGCAATTTGGGCATCCCCAACATCATGGGTATCTTGCCTGGCATGACTGCCTTTGCCACCCACCTGATGCATAGCAAGATGGAAAAGCTGGAAGTGCCCGCCCGTGCGCGAGTATATGCAAATGCTGGTAGACGCCGGCGCCAAGCTCTATGCCTGCAAAATGTCGGTAGATATGATGGAACTCAAGAAGGATGATTTCGTGGATGGTGTGATCGATATCGTCACCGCCAGCGACTTCATGGACCTGTCCGAAGGCGCGCAGATTATCTTCATCTAAGCGTCTGTTCGGGCGACCTGAGCGGTCGCCCATGATATGGAGAACAATGCCCATATTTGAGTTTACTTGCCAGCATTGTGGTTGGGAGTTCGAAGAGTTGCTGCGCAACTCCGACACCAGCGAAGTGAGCTGCCCTGCCTGTGACAGCCAGGAAGTTTTTAAGAAGATTTCATCCTTTGCTTCCAAGATTTCGGGCAGCAGCGCCTTCTCCGGGAGCTTTAGCTCATCCGCTTCCTGCAACACAGGGGGCACCTGAGGCTTGTAAATCTAACTCAAGCCGTGAGCTTGAAAATAAAAACAGGGAATGTGCAATCTGCCATTCCCTGTTTCGCATCGCAAGGCTATGCGAATTGATTCCTCAACCCTGTAAAAGTTTTTCCGGAAAAATGTTACGACCTGCTTGATTCCTTCCCAATTTTCCTGTATCCTATAAGCAGAAAAACAACCGCCTACTTCTGACCATTTTAACCAAGGTGATGCTATGGATATTCTCATTGGTAAGGTCACCCATTTTTACAATCGCCTCAGCGTAGCCGTGGTTGAGTTGGCAGGTGAGTTGCGCCTCGGTGATCAAATCGCTGTCCTCGGTCATACTACCGAGTTCGCCCAGCCGGTTAAATTTCTCGAGATCGAGCATCACAAGATCGAATCTGCGGGTGCGGGTCAAGAAGTGGCATTGAAGACCTGGGACGTTGTCCGCGCCGGCGACCTTGTATATAAAATTATCCCCTGATCAGGATTGGGGTAATCTCTTTGCAGGGGTGCTTTGCCATTATTGAGAGCCTTCACCCTTCACTGCCAGCCAGATCCCCAGGCAGATCAGCGCTCCTCCCACCAGGTACAGCAGCGTGAGCTGCTCATGCAGGAATATCGCACCCAGCCCTGCCCCGACCACGGGCTGTGCAAAAACGGTCAGCGACGCCACCCCTGCTTCCAGCGTGGCAAAAGCTTTGTTCCATAAATACATCGCCAGGGCGGTTGAGATGACCCCCAGGTAAAGCACACCCAGCACGACACCTGCCGTAATCTCGCCCAGCGCTGTGCGCTGCAGCTCGAATACGGAGGCGGGCAGCGTAAATAACAAGCCGCCTGCAAAAAAGACCATGGTAGCCGGCAACAGCGGCAGGTCCCGGCTCGTCAGCCGCACCAGCACCGAATATAACGCCCAGGTGAGCGCCGCCCCCACCAGGATGATATTCCCCCAGAACAAATCAGGAGATAAACTCGCACTGCGCGGGTCGATCACCGCCACTACCCCCAGCAGTGACACAATTAACGCCGCCACCCGTTGGCGGGTGATCTTTTCCTTCAGCAGCCAGGCTGCGAAAGGCAGTACGAACGCCGGTACTGCGGAGGTGACCAATGCGCCATTCGAGGCTGTGGATAGCCAGGTGCCCACGAATTGCAGCCCCACAGACACGCCAAATCCCACAAAGCCCACACCGAGCGCAGTGATCGTCTGCTTACGGGTGAAGCGCATCCCTCCAGAAAACTGGACGGCCACCCACAGCACCAACAATCCCAGGATCAACCGGATAGAGAGCAGTGTATACGGCGGGATGATATCCAGGATCAGTTTGCTGATCACGTACATCCCGCCCCAAATGGCAGCTGCCGTCAGCCCGTACGCCAAGCCCTTCCCCTTTTTGTTGTCGGCCATAATAGCCCCCATTGTACAACATGGAAACACAAATCATCGAAACTCGCTCGGTTTAGAGGTACAATAATCCCCAGGCTGCCCTCGCACCGTTTGGGAGGGCAGCATATTTCTTGGTGCGAGCAGAATCATGTTGCTTCTGATCATCCTGCTGGCGTTGGCTTATGCTTTTTTGAATGGATACCGGGACTTATCCAGCATTCTTGCGGGTGTGATCGCATCACGTGCCATGCACCCGCGCCTTGCCCTAACCCTTGCTGCAGGCGTAGAATTCATCGCCCCCTTCATCTTTGGCGCTGCGGTTGCTCGCACCGTGGCTACGGGACTGGTCAAGCCATCTGCCTTAACCCTCGAAACACTGGCCATCGCCATGCTTGCCGCTCTCACCTGGACTTTGCTGGCGTGGCACTTCGGTATCCCTTCTTCATCCTCACACGCCTTGATCGGTGGACTGCTTGGCGTCACCTTGATTGCCAGCGGACCCGAGGCAGTCCAACCCGGGGCTATGCAGCGGGTTTTGCTTCCCCTTTTTATTGCCCCACCCCTGGGATTGATCGTCGGTTTCCTCATCATGCATTTGCTGCTCTTTCTCTTCAGGTATGCCCCACCCTCGGTAAATACCCTCTTCAGGCGCCTGCAAATCCTCACTATGCTGGGTCTGGCTACTGCCTTCAGCGCCAATGACGCCCAGAAATCGATCGGCATTATCACCCTGGCATTGGTCCTGGCAGGCCGTTTGAGTTCATTTCATACGCCGCTGGGGGTCGTATTTGTATGTGCCGCCGCCTTGGCATTCGGAGCTTCGCGCGGCGATTGGCGCTTGATCCGCACACTGGGGGGAAAAATCTACCGCGTCCGTCCGCTCAACGCCCTGGCTTCTCAGGCTGCTGCGGCGGGCATCGTGATGGGTGCTGCCCTGGGCGGCTCCCCGGTCAGCACATCTCAGGTGATCAGTATGGCTTTGCTGGGATCAGGTGCTGCGGAAAGAGTCAACAAAGTGCGTTGGCAGGTGGGGACAGATATGCTAATAACCTGGGGCGTCACCATACCGGTCACCATGCTGCTCGCCAGCGCAATTTATCTGGTAACCACCCAGGCTTACCGCATCCAATGGATTGCCAGTTTGATCGTCACCTGGCTGACCTCCGGATGAGCTCTGCCCGGTTTAGGATTGCCCCAGCGCGCCTCGCTGCTGAAAATGCTTCGCTATGCCGATCAGCGCTGGCGAGAATAGGATCCCTAAGAAAACGATCATAATCAAGAGAATCCGCCCAGGATTCACACCGCCTATCCCGCTCCAATAGATTTCAGTGACAATCAGGGTGAGCCCCAGGCTCAGGTAAGCTCCGCCAAAGAGCGCTCCTGCGCGTCCTGAGCTCCTACAGCTCGCCAGGTAGAAGACTGCCGCAACGGTTAGAATGCCGGTAGTCATCGGCAGGCAGGTCAGCTTGAGACTGGAAGGAGTCTCATCAAAGCTGGCAAAGAGCAAAAGCGGGATCCAACCGAACATCGCATACGAAAGAACCGTCCAATCTTGCCAGGCGTTGGCGAAGAAACGCCTCAGCGGACGCAGCGAGCGGGTGATCGCCATGCCAACACCCAGCGCCAGCAATAGCGGTACCCATGCGCGCCACCCCCAGGTCTGGTTAACCTCCGGTGAAATATTCAGCAGGCTGGTCTGCGGGGTTGCGATTAAATTCGCCGCCATAAAATAGGTATAGAGTAATGCAGACCCGGCGTACGCATAGGTCCAGCGCGGGAAATTGCGCGTCCAGGCATATCCTACGATAACCGCCGGGAGCAGGAAGATCAGCCAGGAGGAAATCTTGTTGGCTGCCAACCACACAGCCTGTCCCCATCCGGAGACCGAATATGCTGCCTCCCAGCTAACGCTCTGCAATCCCCAGATCAAGAAGAGAAGCGAACCCGCCAGGAGCGTCTGCCAGGAGCGCGAGTCTGCCGCTAGCGAATCTTGCCGCTCATCCGCCATATCGTCGCCTTCCTCCAATTCAGTCGTTTGACCGCCTCCCCTCCCACGAGCCAGCAGCCAGTGCTCACGGCTCGCCTCGGTTAGTATGCCCCACTGTTCACGAGCCAACCATGCCAGCAGGTAAAATTCCCCTTTGCGCCCGGCTTCCTCTGCTGCCAGGAAGAAAACCGCACGCATCTCCCCATCGAACTCTTCTCGATAGCTGCGGGGAAAGATGCGAAAAGTGCGCGCTACGCAACGCACCAGCAGGTTGCAGCCTTTATCCACTTCCATTGCCTCCACTGGTGGAGCGTAGCCAGCGCTGCCGGGATGCCAGCCAGCAGCCGGTCAGGAGCCACAAGCCTCCCAGCACATACACCAAAGCGAGCGGCATGCTGCGCAGCCCACCGATCTCGTAGGGCATGCTGGGAGGGCTGTAGCTGAAATTGAAGAGCATCGGCGCAGTGCCGATCAACGGCAGGGCAAGCGGGATCAAAGCCAGCAGCAAGAAGTCCAGCCTGCCCGGCAATAGCTTTGCGCCGGGTAGCGGCTACCGCCAGCAGTCCCATCCCGCCCAGGTACACCAACATCCCCAGATACGTCAGCGTCCTGATCAAGACCCCCCACCCCCAGGGGAATGAACCCGATAAAAGAATTGCGAGGGGTGCTCACTTGCTAGCCACCAGAAAGAGCCCAGGTAGCCGGTCAATTCCAGGAACAATCCCGCCAATGCCAGGTTGTAACCCACCACACCCCGCCTGCCGCTCTGCAAGCCCATGCGGCGGATCGCCCATACCAGCATAGGCGCCAGCAGCAGGGTTGACAGGGCAAGGAACCCCGACAAGGCGCGACTGATGAATTCCGCAAAGCCAGGCGGGGATGCCACGTGCTCCAGCGGTATGTTATTGTGGTAGGTACGCGCCCAGGAGTACATCAGCCCTACAAACAGGTTATACCCCAGCGCCAGCCACAATCCATAGCGCACGCTTCCTTTACGCAGGATGAGGTAGGCTACCAGCCCGCCCAGTAGCCAGGCCAGCAGGGTGACCAGGTTGCGGTATTCTGCAATCGTGAACTCTAGCGTCACGTTCCATAACAAGGCAATCAGCGGTAAAGTTGCCAGCAACCCGCGCAGCCGGTCACGCTCACCGAGCGCCACAACCAGGATCGCCAACGCCAGCGGAAATTGGATGTAAAGAAGGATATTCTGGATCCAATACAATCCAAGCGTTTGCAGAGGCCAGTTGATCAGCGCCAGCACAGGCACCAACCAGAATGGCATCCACGGTGCGAACCAGCGCGGCCATCCCCGCCGCCAGGCCAGGATTGTCATGCCGAGGAAGGAAAGCAACAAGCAGGATTGACCGAACCGATCTCGATAACCCGCACAAATACCTGCCAGCCGCCGCTTGCCCCAGGTGTGGTGGCTGTCACGGAACCCCATTCCACCGCCTAACAACCCCACTGCCGCCATGGGCAGAGCTGCCAGCAAGGCATCCTGGCGCGTACCCGGATTCCCGTCATCCGCTGGTCGCAAGAGCAATTCCCGGTTGATGAAGTCACCATCCAGTGACATCACTGCCTCCTTCCGGCGCATTTCAGCCAGGTGAGCCTGCAGCAGGCAGGCCGGATAATCGTAGAGCTCGCGCAACAACCGGGAGCAAGGCGCGCGCCAGCTGGTGTTTTCCGCCTCCTGTAAGGATTGCTTGAATACTGTGCGCATCTCCGCCTGATAGTCCTCTCTGAAATTTGGCGGGTAGCAACCGCAGGCAGGCGTTGTAGACTCGCACAGCCAGCGCGGTGAAGTATTCTGTTATTCGTTTTCGCTTGAAACGCACAGCCCCCATTTCAATACCCGTCCCCGGCTTAGCCTGCCGGCTCCCCATCGACTGCCTGCCGCCCTGGATTCGTGGGCAAAGCGGAAGAGGCGCCCTGCGGCGCCAGCGGTCCTATAGATTGACGTCGCGCCGATTCGACTAATGCGTCTAACCGGGCGACCTCCGCTTCGAGCACGCGCCTGCCTGCGCGTGTCAGGCTGTAAAGCTTCCGCTCCCGACCATTGCTATCCGCCTCCGGATCATCCACCCGCAGGATCCACTCCAATTCAAGCAGTCGTTTCAAGGCTCCGTAAAGGGTGCCGGTGCTGAGCGCCACCCGCCCATGAGATAGCGCCCTCACATCCTTCATGATGGCGTAACCGTGCCGGGCTTCTGGCGCCAGGCTGAGCAGGATATAGTATGTCGCTTCAGTCAAGGGAAGATGTGTACTTACGTCCATATCTCACCTGCATACCCCTTCTTTATGTCGCTATGCGATATGTCGTACAACTACATATTACCGGAATATCATGGAAAAGTCAATAGGCAAATCCATGCCGCGCATCGTCCTTGCTGTATAATCTACTTGCACAGGCGCGCCCATTTGATGGCATCACCGCTCGACAATCCCGAAAGCCTTTCCGCCCTCCTGGAGATGCTCGAATCTCGTGACGGGGCTTTACTGGCGCTCGTCAAGGGAAACAGCATGTACCCTCTGCTCAAAGATGGCGACCGCCTGCATGTACGCCCCCTCCAGGAGCATCCCCAGCCCGGTGATATTATCGTCTTCCCTCGCATGAATGGGCTGGTAGCCCATCGCCTGCTCACGATTCGCAACGCCGGCGAGGTTGATCCGCTTTGCCTGGCGCAAGGCGACCATGCCCTCAAGCCCGATCCTCCGGTGCCTCTCAGCACTGTAACCGGTCGAGCGGTCGCTCTGCAGCGCGGCGCGATCGAAATCAGCCTGGAGACACCCACCTGGCGGCGCATGGGCAGCCTGGTGGCATCCATTCAAGTCGCCTTGCTGAAGATTAGAGCAGGCGTTTGGCTACGGCGAGGCGCCCGAACCTGCTTTGCCCTTCTCATTCAGGTAATCCTGAACGCATCCCTTCAAGAAAAGGTCGCTAGAATCGAAAAAGAGCGTTTGGGGGGCGGCTGCAAACGCTCTTTTTCACGGGGAAGAATCAGATGGTGAATGGAACTACCCGCCCCAGGTGACGGTCAGCACCGGGCGGCTGGTTTGAGTGTAGTCATCCATATTGGACGAGAAAAAATACTTACCGCTGTGCATCGCCCCATCGGCGGAGTAGAGCGCCAACCGGAGTGGGATACCTTTCTGGTATGCCTCCGCCACTGCGCGTGAAAGGTCCCACTCGCGCGCCACTCCAGGCAGACCCGGATAGGCGGGCAACACCCCAACCCATGCCCGCCCCACATTTTCCCAGGCGTAGGGGGCATTATTCCAGGTGATCGTGCTTTCATTCCAGTCCTCATTTACGGTAAGCACCTGGATCAGCGAAGAGTTCGCCTCTTGTGGCGAAGAGTTGCCGAACTGGTACATCGTTAGCTGGGCAGATAGGATCGTCTTACCCGGCGGGATGGCATCGAGTGGAAAGGTGACATAATATTTAGAGAAACACGGCCAATCCCCCAGGTTAGCCTGGTTCTGGATGTTGATCTGATCATATCCTGCAAAGTTCCGGTCGCCCCAGCCATTGAAGAAATCTGGGTTGAATTCTTCGCCACACAGGGTATGCCCGCCCACGTGCGCGTCCTTCACGATCGCGCCGTTCAATCCCTGGCGGATGTTCGTGGCGCCTGAAGGGGATAGAGTTGCCGGGGTATACCCTGGCAGCCCGAAGACAAGCTGTCCCCAGGTAGAAGGCCGGTCCTGGGCAAGCAGCTTTGGCCAGGTCTTCACCAGCAATGGCGGTCCTGCAGCGCTGTCCCGGTCATGCAGCATCAAGCCCAGCCCCCATTGCGTGCCTTGGGCTGGGGGTCCGGATATCCCCAGGCTGGAAAATGGAATATGAAATACGATCATCCAGCCACGGTCATCCTCGTCATCCCCGGGCGTGTTGTAGCTCACCCAAGTCGCTTCCGTCGTGAATGGCGTCGGCGCCGAATTCCAGCCGCTCCCGGTGCCCTGGTATGCCGTCTGGTAATCGGAGGGCGTCTCCCACCAGCGGAGCTGTCCGACGAAGCGATAGGAGCGCGCATCCGGAGCGCTTCCCAGGTTGCCGTCTTTATCCAGCAGCAGCGTGATGGCGTCCCAGTTCGTCAGGTCTCCAGGTGTGGGGCTCCCGTCATACCAGGTCAGCCGATCGAAGATTGAAACGTAAACACGCAGCTCGCTGTTGTTGTATGCCATCCGCACGTCGGCATAATTCTCACTCGAGGTCACGCTCCCAAACCAGAATATTGCCAACTCTACATAGGAAATATTTTCCTGAAAACCTGGCACGTTTACGCGTGGCGCGGCGGCTGCAGTGTCGCCCCGCATCACCAGGGGGATGTAAACCGGTGGCGGTCCACCTGACTGCGCCTGAACGCGAGTAGCAAGGCTCCCGGCAGCAAGGCAGACAATGAGAAAGCCGATGAGCGCCAGGCGAGTTAAATAGAACGGGCGCAATCCCATTGTGACATTATATGGAATGCGCCCGTTGAAGGCAATAGAAAGAAGGTTTAGAACGAGTTAAGGGTGAGTTAACCCTCTGTCTTTTCCGGAACAAGCTGGTCCGGGGGCGTTTTCGGTTTGCGCGTCGACCTTCCTGGATGCTTGGGTTTATCGGTAAACTCGTCAGCCCCAGCCTTCGCTTCATCCTCATACAGGTAATATCCTGGATAGTAATGATAGGATCCGTAACCATAACCAGCCCCGCTTGTGCGCGGGATGCGGTTGAGCACAACGCCGATCGTTCGTGCCCCGGCGCGCTTGAGCTGTTTTACAGCATTCAATGCCCCGTTCTTGCGCGTAAAGCCATAACGCACAACAAGGAGAGCGCCGTCCACCTTCGTCGCCAAGATTGTAGCATCGGTTACCAGGAATGGGGGACCATCGACCACGATGATGTCAGCCACTTTCTTCAGGCTCTCCAGGATCTGGTCCATTTTCTTGGAGCTAAGCAGCTCCGATGGATTGGGTGGCGGGGTACCGCTGGTAACGACAAATATATTGCCTTCTTTGTAAGGCGTGGTTGCATTATAGATATCCAGATTGCCGCGGAATACATCGCTCAAACCCCGCTGGTTCGTGAGCCCCAGGTAGCGGTGAACGCTCGGGCGGCGCAGGTCGGCGTCCACAAGGATAACTCGCTTGCCGCTCTGTGCGATCACGATTGCCAGGTTGACCGCAATGGAGGTCTTGCCCAATTCCATCTCCGAGCTGGTGATGTAGATTGTCTTCAGGGGCTTATCTACACCGGAGAACTCCAGGTCGGTTCGCAAAGACCGGAATGCCTCAGCCACCCCTGAGCGCGGTTGGTTGGTCAGGTATCCCTCCAGGGTCTTTCCCTTTTCTATCTCAGTGATGAACCCGATCACCGGTAAATCCAGAAGCTGGTTAATCTCTTCTGGAGATTTCAAGGTGTCATCGAGATACTCGATCAGATACGCTGCTGCGGCTGCTATTGCCGCGGCAACCACAGCCGAAAGCAGCACCATGGTCATGGTGTTCGGTCCGGATGGTCGCGTCGGTAGGCTCGCAGGCTCGATCAGTGTGAGTGTGTTCCCCGCCCCACGGTCTGAGCTTGCGAGCAACGCAGCGTAGTCCGAGCGCAAGGAAGAGAGCTTCTGCTCCAGTGCAGTGACCTCGTTCTGAGTTTGCGAAATCTGCCGTGCGCTGGTCATGCTTGCCAGGGCAAGCTGCTTCTTATCGATCTCATCCTGGGTTTTGGTGATATCCGATTCGAACAGGTTGAGCTGGTTCTCGATAAATTTCTGGCGCTCCCCGCTCGTTTGATCATTGGTAGGTGTCTGGTTGATGAGCTGATTCGCCAGCTCATTGGCTACCGATTGTGATCGGATCGGGTCAGCATCCGCGACCAGGATCTCGATCAACAGGCTGTTCGGCACAGCCCTGGCGGTGTATTCCGGCAGCAACTCTAAGCCAAGCGCCTTTTGCGTGGCGTCCCGAACGGGTTCACGCGTCGCCAGGTCTGCATAAAAACTGGCAAGCTGTTGATTAAGGTAAAAATCACCGCCGTTAGGGTTTGCCTCGTAGACGGTGCGCCCTACCACCAGCGTGGCGCGTGACTGGAAAAGCAATGGCTGCCGCCGCAAGACTACAAAGCTGGAAACAGCGGCAACTACCGCTGCAGCCAGGAGCAGCCACCACCATTTAATCAGTGGTCTGAAATATGTCTTGAGTTCCATAAGGTATACCTGTTAAACAACATCATTCACTAACGACACAAAGGTTGAGATGGCGGTCAGCAAAGACAGGTCTTCATCGGTGAATTTTCCCGCTTGTGAATTTGCCAATGTCAAGACACCCACTACCTGATCATTTGCCATCAAAGGCACGCTGATCGCAGACCGAGGTTTGTCACTTGACTGATCCCAGGTACGCCGCAGCCAACGGGGATCATCCTGTGTATTGGAGATTAAGGCAGCTTGCCGGTTCTCAACCACCCATCCTGCCAAACCACGCTCAAGAACCTCAGCAAAATACTGAGGTGCGTGTGTCTGGTAAACTCCATTATATACCAAAGCGCCTTCCAGAACTCGACCAGTTTCGCCAATAACCAGGATACTCCCACTCGTGGCGCCCATATTGTCAAGTGTAATGCGCAGGATACGCCGGAGCAGATCGCGTAAGTTCAGCTCAACGGCGAGCTCCCGGCTGATAGCCGTAAATAAATCCAAAGATGTCTGCGATCGATCCGATGTGACCGGGTTAGCAGTATCCAACGCTAACGGCGCATCCTCTGCCTCTGTTTTGAAACGGTGCATCGACTGGGGAAACAGCTCTTCCAGCTCACCAGATGTGGAAACCTGCCTTACCTCTTCGCGTAAAACCTTGGTGATCAGGTGCTCCATCATCAGGTGAATATCCTCCACCTGTTCAATCGAGTTGGAAGGAACATTCAGATTTACGTCCACCAGGGACGCCAGCCGTCCACCGTCGAAACCCGTGAATGCGATCGTTGTTGCCCTGCGGGTGTGCGCCAGCTCGACAGCCTTGATCACGTTAGGCGAGTTGCCACTGGCAGAGATGGCAATCACAACGTCATCCGGCAGCAGCAAACTATCCAACTGGTTGCAAAAGACATTCTCGTAACCCTCATCATTCGCATAAGCCGAGAATATTGCCATGTTATCTGCCAACCCAATCACTTTAAAGTTAGGCCAGCCCTGGTGCCGGGTATTCTTTCCCAGGTCACAAACCATGTGAGAAGCCGTGGATGCACTTCCGCCGTTACCCATAATAAATATCTGCCGACCTCGCATGCGAGCTTCGTGCAGGATAGTGATAACCTGGTCGATGCTCTCCAAGGGTAGGGCTTCGAGCGTTCCCTTCAGGTCATTGATGTAATTGACGATCTTCTGCATCCCCTATCTCCCAGCCTACCGTACTGCGGCAACACCTAACGTTTGTAATTAAAGATCACCTTGCTACCATCGTGCTCAAGCTGGAACGGGAGTTCCTGGAGGTGATTCAGAGCACTCCGCACGGCATCCTGCTTTTCGATCGGGCAATAGAGCATCAGGAAACCACCTCCGCCTGCTCCAGTAATCTTGCCCCCGATTGCGCCCGCTTGGATGGCTGCGTTGTACATCGAGTCTATACCTGAGTTTGTTATCTGGCTGGCAAGCTGCTTCTTGAGATGCCAACCCTCGTTGAGATACTTCCCAATAGCATCCACATCTCCGGCAAGCACCTCGTCACGTGCCTGATAAGCGAGGCGTTTGATCTCCCGCAAGATAGACTGGCGGTCTTTGATATTCGCTTTCTGTTCAACGAGGATTGTGTCCGCATTGCGCGTCACCCCCGTATAGAAAAGTAGCAAACTTTCGTTCAGCCGGCGCATTTGGTGCGTATCCAGGTGTATACGCTGGCTGATTACCCTCCCATCCGGCAGGAATTCCAGAAAGCGAAAACCGCCGTATGCAACGATGTACTGGTCTTGTATACCAATCGGCTTACCCAACTTGCCAATTTCGATATCACATGCCTCGCGCGCCAACCTTTCAGCCGGCACAATCTCGCCCATGAGCGTATATAGGGCGTGCAGTGCTCCAACGGTAACAGTGGAGGAAGAGCCCAAACCTGTCCCCGCCGAGGGGATATCACCCATGGTTGTGATCTCAATGCCATCGCTAAAACCCGTCGTACGCAAAGCCTCGCGAATCAACTCATGTTGGATTTCATCGACGCGCTCAGCCATTTCTGTCCGGGTATAGCCCACGCGCAGCAAATGATCAAAGCGTTTCTTGACAGTTACAAAAATGTACTTATCGATGGTGGAGGTCAACACACAACCACCCTCTTTGCAATAGAAAGAAGGAAAATCGGTGCCGCCACCGAAAAAGCTCACCCGTAAGGGGGTCTGGACGATGATCACGCGGCCATCTCCACGCTATTGAAGTATTCCACCGTGCGCTTCAATCCCTCATGAAGTGGTACGCTGGGTTTCCATTTCAATTCCTTCTCTGCTCGGCTTGCATCCAGGTAGATACGCCTTGTCTCACCCAGCTTAGCCGGTCCATGGATGGGGCTGGGCGCATAACCCGTGATTTCCTTAAGGCTGTCGAATATCTGGTTGACAGACGTCCCCAATCCATACCCCAGGTTATAGATTCCGCCAGCGCCCTCCGTTTGCACAGCCAAAAGGTTGGCGCGTGCGCAATCGCCCACATATACAAAGTCGCGTTCCTGATCGCCGTCGCCGTTGATCACGACTTGGATACCGTTGAGCATCTGACCGGTAAATATCGCTACCACACCCGCCTCGCCCTTCGGGTCTTGCCGCGGACCATAGACATTGGGGTAGCGCAAGACAACGTAATCCAAGCCATAATTCTGCTTGATACATATACAGGTAATGTTCTACGGTATGCTTGCTGGCGCCATACTGGCAGATCGGGTTGATCGGGTGCGCTTCGTCGCAAGGCAGGTAGAGGGGCTCGCCATACACCGCGCCGCCGGTGGAAACATAGACGAAGCGTTTGACATGGAAGCCACGCGCACACTCGATCATATTGATCGATCCCAGGATATTCACATCCGCATCGAACAGAGGCTCAACAATGGAACGACGCACATCCATCTGAGCGGCATGATGACTGACAAAATCCGGGCGCTCCATCTCGAAAACCTGCGCCAGCCCGGGATCCCGGATATCCATCTTATAGAATTTTGCCGCAGGATTTAGATTGGATGCCCGACCTGTAGAAAGGTCATCTACAATGACCACCTGATAACCGTTTGCCAGAAATGCGTCAACCACATGAGAGCCGATGAAACCAGCGCCACCGGTTACAAGTACTTTCAATGAGTCCTCCTTGAATAACACTCTGATGATTATCCGGCTGAGTTTTGCCTACGGTTGGATCAGTATGCGCCGCGTGCTTTGAGCACTGCCGGAAACGTTCGGATCAGGATCTGAATATCCAACCAAATACTCCAATTCCGGATGTAGTGCATATCGAGGCGTACACGCTCTTCGTAGGTCACGTCTGAGCGACCACTAACCTGCCAAAGCCCCGTAATACCCGGTTTTACCGTAAGCAGGTTGATATTCCACTGGCTATAATTTCCCATCTCTTCAGGACAGATCATGCGCGGTCCAACAACGGACATATCGCGCTTGATCACATTGATAAGCTGGGGCAACTCATCCAGGCTCCACTTGCGCAAAAACCTCCCAACACGCGTGACGCGGGGGTCTTCCTTGAGCTTACGATTGCGCGCTAACTCAGTCTTAAGCTCTGGATGCTTATCAAGAATTTCATCGCCATTAACATACATCGTCCGAAATTTGAGCGCATCGAACTGGCATTTATTGACACCCATAACCCGCCGGCGGTGTAGAACAGGACCGGGAGAATCCAACTTGATGGCAATTCCGATGATCAGCATCATCGGGAGAAGCAGGATCATCGCTGGGATCGTGATCAGTATATCGGTTGCAAACTTGATAAAAGTATCCACACCGGTCAAGCGCACCTTGTTCACACCGACCAGTGGAACGTAGGCAAACTCTTTCACCGTCAAACCGGTGGTGATAATTTCATACAGACCCGATGACATGCGGACATTAACACCGCTGTTCACGCCATAGCGTTGGAATATCTCGAGCATCTTATCGTGAGATGAAATTGCACTAGACGCCAGAACCAGCTCTTCAACACCGTAGCCTTGAATGACATCATCCAATTGTTCCATATCACCCAAAACGCGCATATTCCCGAATAGTAAGGTACCGGGTTTGAATTTCTTGTCAACAAACCCGATGACATCCAAGCCTGATGTATTCCATGCCTTGAGCTGGCGAGCCAATGAAAGGCCCTCATCGTTTGCACCAACGATAATCGTCTTGGCGAGGAAAAACCCTCTCCGGCGTAATAAATAAACCACCCGCCGTAAGCAAAATCGACCGAAGTCAATCAAGACAAGCGAGAACAACCAAGCCATCAACACCCAGCCGCGCGCGATGATGAAGGCAGGTTGTAAGAATCCGGCCACAATCAATACGAGCATGCCCATGGTGGTCGCTCGCCCGACCAGGGCATATTCTTCTGTGCCGCCCAACAAGTTCTCTTTCTTGTACAAGCCGACGAGCGCAAAAATTGCCAGCCAGGCAATCAACAAGACATAACTCAGGCTGGTATAGAAGGGGAAAACAGCCGGCGCCTCCAGGCGAAAGAAGGTCAAATTTAACTCAAAACGGAAGTAATATGCCAATCTGAACGCCAGCAATGTCATCAGGGCGTCAGTGATGAGCAGGCTAATCACGTAGCCCGACCAGGCAAGCCTGCGGGTTAGTGCGCCTCGGAGCGATTTATGATTAGGGCGGATTGCATCATTGGATACTGCGCTCACGCCGGGTATTGACGATTTCATGGTACACCCCTTCTAAGATCTTTGTGATCTTAGCCCATTGATGGTTTTCTTCGACATAACGCTGGCCTGCCTGACCAACCTGGTTTCGATAATCCGCATCCTCAAAGAGCCTGAGGATCTGCCCCGCCAATTCTTTAGGCGAATCTCCTAACAGGATATCGCGATCGGGTACAACATCTAGCGCCTGCACTGCGCGTGGGGTTGCAACCACGGGCGTCCCGCAAGCCATAGCCTCCAATGCCTTGAACTGCGAGCCAGCTCCGTAGAGCATGGGTACCACAGCGACGCTGGCTTTCCGCAGATACGGTCGAATGTCATCCACCGTACCGGTAACGCTCACCGCTGGGTTCTCTGCTAAGGAGCGGATAGCCGCAGGTGGATCTTTTCCAACGATCACCACTCGCGTATCCCGACGCATCGCCCAAACCAAGGGCATTATTTCATTGACAAGGAACAACGCCATTGTCACATTGGCGTGATAGCTCATTTTCCCGCTTAATACCAGTGTGGATGGCTCACGCTCTTCCCCTCTGCTCTGGCTAAAATATTCCCAATCGACGCCGTTTGGCAGGATGGAGATTGGCGTCGAAGATTTCTGACCGGTTTGTAAATCGAGCAAAGCTTGCCGGTCTACCTGTGAGGTGATCAGCACATGATCGACCTGCGCTGGCAACCAGCCTTCGTAACGACGTGTACGATTGAGATCCAGGCTGGTAATAACCTTGCCAAAGCCACTGCGGCTCTGCCCTGATGCCTGCTCGAACAGATAGCTGATACAGTCTACACTATCCCACACGATTGGAGTATCTGGAAAACGGGACTTCAGGTACAGGGCGTAGCGTGCCCCACGCAGATGCTCAACATGGATAACGTCAATCGCATCCTTATCGTTACACTGTAAGAGACGACCTGATAATCTGGCAAGTTCCGGATTCCAGCTATAGACAGCTTGCAGCGGTGTTCGAGACGGCAAGGCGAGCAGGCAATTCCACAGCGATCGCCACCTGGCTTGCGGGAATGCTTCCACACGCAATGGCTCATTGCGCAGGGAGACAAGATCGGCTTTTTCCCTTTCATCTGCCCACAGCGTGCCCACCGTAACCTGATGCCCAAGGTGCGCCAGGTAACGCACAAGATTATAGGAGCGTGCCCGTATCAGGCTGGGCACATACGGCGCTATGAATAAAATATTCATGGCGCCGCTCCAAACTCCTGGCAGCCCCCATTTAGCAGCACATCTGCAATGCGTTTGGAGGCAAGCCCATCCCCAAATGGATTGGCTGCTTGCGACATTGCCGCATATGCCTGCGGGTCATCGAGCAATCGTCCTGCTTCAGCCAGGATTCTCTGGGGTTGTGTCCCTACAACGCGGGCAGTTCCGGCTTCAATCGCCTCCGGACGCTCGGTTGTCTCCCGCAGCACAAGCACGGGAACGCCGAAGGTAGGCGCCTCCTCCTGTATGCCTCCAGAATCGGTCAATACCAACCGGCTATGGCGCATCAGATGCACCAGTGTCAGGTAGTCAAGCGGGGGAAGAAGGGTAATGCCGGGCGCGTTCTCTAACATCGCATAAACCGGATCGTGGATATTGGGATTCAAATGCACTGGATATACCACCTGTAAGTCCTCTCGTTCACCCAGTTGCAGCAACGCCCTGCAGATTTGTTGAATGGGCTCGCCGAAATTCTCACGGCGGTGGGCTGTCACCAACACCAACGATTTACCAGAGCCATTTTCCGAAACGCCGAGACGCAACAGTAAATCCTGGACAGCCGCAGGTAATGGCTGGCTCACCACCCAATCCAGGGCATCAACCACAGTATTCCCAGTGATAAAAATATTCTGCCGAGAGATGCCTTCACGCAACAGATTCTGACACGCGCGTTGCGTCGGAGCGAACAAAGCATCCGAAACATGATCCACCACTACTCGATTCATTTCCTCCGGAAATGGATTTTCCCGGTCATATGTCCGCAGACCTGCCTCAACGTGCCCCACTTTGACCCTACGATTGTGCGCCGCAATCCCCGCCGCCATAACGGTGGTGGTATCTCCCTGCACGAGCACCCAGTCTGGCATTAACTTTTCTAACAAGCCATCCAGGTACTGGAAAACCTGCGAGGCTACGTAATTGGTCGTTTGGTTTGCCTGCATAATATTGAAATCGACCTCAGGAGTGATGGCGAAGAGCTGCAGCACCTGGTCCAGCATCTGGCGATGCTGCCCAGTGACGCATACGTGCACAATGACCCGCTCTTGATCTTGATGGAGTTGGCGGACCACCGGCGCCATCTTGATCGCTTCTGGACGAGTGCCAAAGATTGTCAGTATATTTAATGGTTTCATAGGATATTTAAACCAAACCTGGCTGTTCAGGTAAACCGGATTTCTTTCTCTGCCAGGCGACAAATCGTTGGGAAAGGTCGACAAATGCCAGACTGGCGAAAATGATCAGCACTGCGTCAACCGGGATACGGTAGCGCACGAGCGCCCAGGTAAGAACGTGGATGGCTGCATAGATCACCAGGAACATCTGGAGCAGGAATGCCGGAGCGCTGACCAGGCGCGCAAGAGACCATGGGCGAAGCAGCAAGGATAGCACTACACCATAGAGCATAAAAGGCCACAACACTCCAAAGCTGGTCACCCGCGCCAGGTTGCTGAGCATGCCACTATCGCGAGAAGGCCAGAACATGAAATAGACCGGGATGCGGCTCAAGGAAAGCAGAGCGTAGCGTCCCGGATCTTCGCGAACGAAATTCAATCCCCGACGCAGCAACTCCTGATCGAGCGCTGCTTCATCCATCCCGAAGAGCTCTTTAGGAATAAGAGACACGTAACCACCGGTATCATCCGGTAAGATAGGGATGAATTTCGTGCCGTAGATCGGATGGTTCCCAAAAAAGAACGCATAGCCCGCGTTGGAATTGAGCAACACAAAGCGATGGAAGCGGGTGTAATTATAGAAAGTGAAAGGCAGCACCACTGCCAACACGATGACCGCAGAGAGCGCCAATGGCAGAATGGACGCTTTTCCAACCCGGTGGCGCCTAGCCCACCACATCCAAGCAAACAAGAAAGGTAGGAAGAGGAGAAAAATCTGCCGGAAAAGCACCGTAGCACCCAGGGAGAGCCCTAAGAGTGCTCCTAGCAGGTATTCTCTTGAGTGCGCCTGTGCAGCATTCCCACTGTTCTGAACGTAGCGGATGGCGATATAGAGGGAAAATAAAATAGTTATAATGTAAAACGGTTCTGTCATCAGCGCGGCGGCATAGTATATAAAATATGCATAGACAGCCGACAACCAGGCTGCCACCAGCCCCACACTGCGCCTGAACACAAGCCCGCCAATCGCATACGCCAGCAGCGGTTGAAGAATGCCCACCAATGTCGCCTGGATCAGTCGTGCAGCCAGCGGATGCACCCCAAAAAGCATATAGATTCCCACGAGATAGAACGTATACAGAAAGCTCCAATGTGCGGTGGGTGTTCCAGCCGGAGTGGCTGGCCACCACGGCTCACCAAAGGTAAATCCATAACCATTCAAGATGCGCAAAGAAAGCGTGTGGTATGAGATCTGGTCATTGGTTCCGGGCAAGTCCACCACACGATCGCCAAGCGCCAGCGCGGCGCCAACTCGCAGGACAACGGATACGACGATTGCAAGCAAGAGCCATGTTCGAGGATGAACTTGCGCCAACTTATGCCTAAGCTTCTCCATAAACCTCATCCATCTTTCGAAGTACAACTCTCCAGTCGTAGCGATTCTCCGCCAATCGCCTGCCATTCTCTGCCAACCGGGTACGCAATTCCGGCTCCTGCAAGAGACGAACGACGGCATTCGCACAGTCCTCAACCGTATCAGCTACCAGAACATCCTGGTCTGGCACAGCATCGATACCTTCCAAACCAATGGTCGTTGTAACAATCGGAAGTGCATGCGCCAACGCCTCCAATATCCGCACTCGCATTCCGCTTCCCGCCCGGACAGGGACAGCCATCACGGCTGCCTTTTCTAGCTGCGGCACAAGATCCGGCACGTACCCTGTGACAGTAATCCTTTCCGGCTGGCTGGCAGCCATTTCCTGGAAATCCTGGGGGGGGTTCTTTCCTATTATTGTCAGCGTAGCCTGCGGTATCTCCCGGATGACCAGCGGAAACACCTCCCGGGCGAACCAACGAATCCCATCAGCATTGGGCGGGTAGTGCAACGTACCCAAAGTCAAAATATTCATCGATCCAGGCTGGCATTCAATCGGTTTTAGCAGACGGGTATCGACAGCAATCGGGACCACTGTAATCTGCGGCTGGTGTAGCGTAACTGCACCTTCTCCATGATCGGCGTTCTGATCGTAATCTGCAACAGCTTCCAGCAGCATGCCCTTGTCAATATCGGTTACAGCCAAAGTGTGATCGAAAGTCCGCAACAGCATGCCCTCATAGCGTTTAACCCGCCGCGCTTCCTGGTTAGCAACCGGTTTGAGAAAAAACGGGGCATTTTCAGACATGCGGGCAACAATCGTCCACACCGCATTATGAGCATCGAACACCAGCTTAGGAGCGTTTGCCGCCCGCTCCAAGCTCGGAATATTGGAGCGAGTGAACATTCGCGGAGCTGGTAAGGCAAACTGCGCCATACTGAGCTGGTCGGTATGGATAAAATCAAAAGTTGTACGCTTCATTAACTCACTTACTATCTGGCGCATACCAGAGAGATCGTCACGCTCGATGAGAAACGGACGCCCGGTTAGCTGGCTGCGTAGCCAATACCCGATATCCGCCAGGCGCGAGCGATGAATCGGCACGGTCTGCACCTCAGCACAAACCTGCCGAAGGGCAGACACATAGCCCATTTCGTCCGGACGGACAAAAGAGACCAGGCTGATCGCATGACCTTGTTCAGCCAGGTAGCGTAAGACATGCCAGGTCTTAACCTTAGGACCTGAATCAGGTGGGTATGGGATGATTTGAGTTAAGAACAGGATGCGCAATGGTGAATCCCCATAATTGACACCCAGGGCGGGTCATCCACAAGGGTTATAGAAAGATGTGGAACCCATCGAAAAGTCCATAAGCGATATCTGCCGAATAATAACGCTGGTATCCGCCCCAGGATTAGTGCGTACACGGCAGGCAGCCCATGCCAGGCTGACCTGCCGTGCGACCCTATCGTTGTTGAACAAAAACAAACGCAATTAACCGGCGGTCGGACGCCTTCGCAGCCACAACACCACACCCAGGAGCACGAGCGCAACCCCAAAGGCGGCTGCCAGGATGATATTACCCGACCGGGTGGTACCACTGAAGCTTACCAACTCGATCGCGGTCGGAGCGTCCTGGTTGAGTACGAAAGGCGAAAATGCTGTGACATTGATCGCACGCACCGAACGGGGCTCAACGCCGCACAATCGACCGGCCGTACCGTAGGTCAGATCCAGGGTTAGCGGAGTCCAGGTGCCCGCCGCATAGTGATAAGCGTTCAAGCTGCTGCATAAATTCCCCGATTCTTCGCTTTGATCGAAGAAGTAAGTAACTGTTTTGCCCAGCGATGTATTGTTACTGCTCGGTGCGATGTCAAAGCAACGTTTTACGGTATCGCCGGCGGCATTGGTGCAATCCTGGTTGCCGCGTATGACCACCGTGGTATTACCCATGTCGTCGGTGTTCGGGTCGAGCAACAGGCCCCCGTAATTCCCGGTATTGAAGAAGCCGATATCGCTGTCCCCGCTTACGGCCTGTGTTTGCTGCAGCCTTCCATAGTTGAACAGGCGTCCGGTCACCGCCAGGCTGCCACCGACATCTGCGGTTAAGGAGCCGGATGAAGCGACAACCATATTACTCACGGTCTGCGGTGTGTTGAAACTGGGATTATTGCCGCCAGTATAGCCATACACGCCCACATTGTCGCCAGCAGCCGGCGCTGAGTTGCGGCTCCAATTGCCTGCTCCGCTCCATGAGCTGCCATCGGTCCCAACCCAGGTATTGAATTGATTAGCGGCGACCCAATCCGAGGCTGGCTCCATGTTTTGCAGAGTGCCGTTGATCTTGTCGTTGGTCATCTCATAGGCGATGGTCTGCGTGGCAGCGTTATACATATCGAATCTGTAGTAAGCCTCCAAGCCAGCTTCGTCGCCTTTCAATGTTTGAACCATATTCTGGCGGATATCTCCCTGAGAAAGGGCAGCACTCCAGATACGCACTTCGTCCAGCCTGCCCTGATAGGCTGCATCCGCCGAGCCCAGGAAGCGGGCGAAGGTCAACGATCGATCATTGGCAGCGATCGGCGATAGAGTAAAATTGTGCGCCACTTCACTGAGCAACACCCCATTCCGGTAGAAGCGCACAAGATTGTTGGTCTCATCAACCGTATAAGCCAGGTGCATCCAGGCGCCATCAGAATAAGTGGCTCCGCTCGTATCCACCACATCCACCCGACTGCCGCCGCTGTAGTACGAGAACATCATCTGGTTCGTCGCCGATTTTCCGAAATAGTAATTTACCTCGGGTGTGCCAGATGCATCACCTTTTACAGCAAAGGGCGTGGCAGTATTGTTATTCCAATTGCTCGGATTAACCCAGGCTTCGAAGGATAATGCCATCGTCCGGTCCAGGCTCGTATGGTCGGGCACGCTGACATACTCATCCACGCCATCGAACGCCAGGGCATTGCGTGGACCCGCATACGCAGCAGAGGTGATCCAATCCACAGCACCAAAGAGTTGTCCCGGGTACGACCCCGTGCCGTTATCGGTTACCGCGGTCCCAGATCCGTTGGACATTTTGTAATATGCGCCGATCTGCCCCCACTTGGGGTGACCAGCGTCTACCTCGCGATACATATACTCGCGAATCTCGCTCTCCGTCAGAGCCGCCTGGAAGATAGCTACGTCATCGATTTGTCCGTTAAATTCCTGAATGATCGATGGTCGGTGGGCTTCCTAGATCACCTGTGTAAATACGCCCCAACACCAACACGCCCGCAAGTTAGCCCGCCCATCGCCCCGGCAGCGATATCTCCCACCAATACGCCATTTTTATAGGCTTTCAAACGCCCATCACCGTGTACCAGGGCGATATGCACCCACTCCCCAAGAGTGTACGGGACCTCGATATATCTCGTGCCACCAATACTCAGAAATCCAGACCCAGATGCGCATCATGAGTTCCCATCGAAGAACGGAATGATCCCTTGCGCGACCCCAATCCAGTTGGGTATATTGGTAAAAATTACTGGCAGCGCTCCCGGCTCGAAGGCGGTTTGCGGCGACTCCAAGCGGTCTCACCCAAAGTGTGACCGAGGAAGTATCCCGGCAAGCAGGGTCTGCACCAAAGACGCCGTAATAGTCCGCTCGCATCACCTCGTTGTCGCCGCCAAAATTCAAGCCATAGCCACCCGTATATGCCAGCGCGCGCGGCGCCGGCATGCTTACAAGCAATACTGCTACGAGAAGCGTAATTGTTACAATTTTGAACCACACGGATGATCCGAAATGCCAGGTAATTCTCATCATACCCTCCCTATGAACAAAGTTCTTATACTTCCTTCTAGATATCCACTCTTTGGCTCAAAGCGCCCAAGCAAACTCCATTAATTCATCAATATAGTCGCATTAATCGATAAAAAGTTCAAACCGGATTAGGACAACAGGTAAATCCACGCTAGTCTTCTACGCCCATGGGCTGAATCCTCAAATAATCCGTGGTGCGACCTTTGCGTGTAAAATCGTCAAAGGCGCGTTGCACCTGCACCTCGCTTAAGTTCATGACTTGCGCGACTTGCTGAATCGGGACGTCATGTTCTTGTGCGTACCAGAGTAGATCCATGGTCTCGAACGGCAAGCGGAAGAAGAATTCCTGCTGTGTGCTGGGAGCGCTGTAGGTATCTGTCGTGGGCGGGCGGCTGCGGATTACCTCCGGCACACCCAGATATTCAGCGAGCTGGTATACCTGACTCTTGAAAAGATGGGCAATCGGCTTCAAGTCGACGCCGCCGTCTCCCCATTTCACAAAAAAGCCCTGATCATGCTCATTCTTGTTGGCGGTTCCAATCACCGCATAGTTCCGCAGCTCGGCATGGTAATAAAGCATCGACATTCGCGTGCGTTGCTTAAAATTTGAAGCCGCTACAATTTGAAAATATTCTCGCAGGGGCAGGCGTTGGCTTTTCTCTTCACCTTGCGGTGTGATGATAGCCAGGGAAAAAACGTTGAGGGTGTCTTCCTCCAGGAGATTTTGCGGCAATACAATTTTGGCTTTATACCCCGCGGAAGCATCGTATTCGGGAAACACCCGCCGGATCGCCTCGTCCCGGCGCGGGTAGCAGCCAAAACCATCCAAAACGGGAGTAATATCTTCCAGGATTGGATCAACCCCGAAATGCTCAGCCACCAGCCGAGATAACCTTTCCGTCTCTGGATCGGAATCCTTCTCAGGCATCATCACCGCCGTCACGCGGGCAGTCCCAAACGCGCGCACGCATAGCGCCAATACGAGCGAAGAATCTACCCCGCCGCTGATGCCCACCACCCCACCATAGCGGTGTAGCGTGTGTCGGACGCTTTTCTGCAAGAAAGAGACAATGCGCTCAGTCTCTGCTGCAGGATCGATCAGAATGCTTTCTCTCGAGAAGTCCATAAATGCTATCCTTGTCCTGTCGGCGCGGATTGCATCAGATAGCGTTTGTGTATTTCGCTATCCGTTGCAGGCGGCGATAATTGGAAATTGTCCACGAATTGCTGGTAAACGAGCTGTGTCGAGAGGATGCCGGCTAACGCCATATCATCCGTTTCTCCCAGAGGCTTACCACTATCCAATTTCTGTACCATCTGATTAACAGCTTCAGGCTTAAAAAATCCAGCCCGCCGGAGCCAATCAGGCGAGAGCAGCTCCCGTACCCATCCAGGCGCCTGGTCATTGAAGAAACTCCGGTGGATCGGGGCCCGGTACGGTCGTTTCCGCCGTTTCCAAATCGCATCCGGCAGCCACTGGCTGGATAGGCGTTTTAGCAGGAATTTCTCCATTAATCCAAATAGCTTCAAATCTGGCGGCAGCCGGTTGGAGAACTCAACCACGCGCACATCCAGGAAGGGGAAACGCCCCTCCACAGAGTGCGCCATAGCCGGGCGATCCCCCTGAGCCGAGAGCAGGTATTGCGAAAGGAAGATGCTTGCCTCCAGCCATTGCGCCCGGCTGAGGGGGTGCCAGCTCATAAAGCCCGGCGGGTAAGGAATTGAAATGGGCTCCCGAAGTGCCTGCTCTTCGATTGCGCTGCGTAGCTCATTGCTGAAGAACCGCTTCGCACGACTGGTAGTACGCCACCGGATGGCGTGCGAATACTCCGGGAGATCGGTCCGGGTTAAGCCCTCTGCGAAGAAGGATGCCAGGTAAGCGCTGCTGTTGGGTAAGGCGGATATCTCCGGGTATAAACGCTGGAGCAGGAGCGGTCTGATCCTGGATTGCGGTTGGCGCGCCCAAAAGCGTCGCACTTGAGATTCTTTAAAAATATCATACCCGGCAAGGAATTCGTCCGCCCCCTCGCCGGTAAGCACAACTTTGTAATGGTTCTGGCGGACGAGCTCGGACAGAAGGTACATCGGCGCGGGCGATGTACGCAGGATCGGCGCTTCGGTGTGCCAGATCACGTTGGGGAAAATCCGCCCAATATCGGCATGCCGGGCGTATACCACCTGGTGCTGTGTCCCGAGGAACCGCGCCATCTGTTGTTGAAACTGGCTTTCATCGAACTCTGGATCGCTGAACGAAATTGAAAAAGTATCCAGAGGCGTATCCGTAAAATTACGAATGATTGCAGCCGTAGTAGAAGAATCTAGACCACCGCTTAAGTACGCGCCAACCGGTACGTCCGCCCGCAGGCGGATGCGCGTAGCGTCAACCAGTAGTTGTTCAAATTCATCCAAGTAATCTTCAGTGCTGCGTCGTTTTCCTTCCGAAGGCGTGAAATCGAGCGTCCAGTATCTCCGAGTGGAGATCTCACCGTCCTGGATTACAAGATAGCTGCCCGGCGGGACATCGTTAATTTCTTTGAATGCAGAGCGAGGTGAGAGCGTGCTCCAGTAGGTGAAGATCTGGTCCAATGCCAGCGGATCGATATGCGCTGGAACGCCATATGCCAGCAATGTCTTAATCTCAGAACCGAAGATGAGCTTGCCTTGATAGCGCGAATAGAAGAGCGGTCGAATCCCCAGGCGGTCGCGTGCCAGAAAAGAGGGAACGCTGGCGTTTGTCCCAGATGGCAATGGCAAACTGCCCATTCAGATACTGCAAGCATTCCGGACCATAATCTTCGTAGAGATGCAAAATCACTTCTGTATCCGAGCTGGTGGAGAAATGATGCCCCCTTTCCTCCAGTTGCGGACGAAGCTCAATGTAATTAAAAATCTCACCATTGAATACAATCCAGAGCGTTCCATCTTCGTTGGTCATCGGCTGATCACCGCCGCTGAGGTCGATGATGCTCAAGCGCGCGCTACCCAAGCCAGCCTGGTCATCGATGTAGATGCCGAAACCATCCGGACCGCGATGGCGGATCATCCCTAACATCTGGCGCAAGGTTAGCTCAGAGATCGGGGCGTCATTAGAAAGATTGAGTATACCGGTAATTCCACACATAGGATTCCCTGGTGTAACGTAAGGTTTGAGTGAACACAGTTGATCTTGTTGTCTGGTCAGGTTAAATCGGTTTTCTTGATTTTCCCGGAGTCGGTTTTTGGAAGCTCTGTTCGGAACTCAACGACTTTGGGCACCATGAAATCCTCCAAATTTGCTCGGCAGTGAGCCAATACTCGCGCTTCACTGAGCGGCTCGCCCTCGATCACCAGTATCGCCTTGATGGCTTGCCCCAACACGGGATCATCAATTCCGATTACCGCAGCTTCTACCACCCCAGGGAGGGCATAGAGCACATTCTCCACTTCCTTGGGAGCCACCTTTTCACCCCGGCTCTTGATGATATCGTCTTTACGCCCAACGAAGTACAGGTATCCATCCTCATCCAACCGGAACAGGTCACCCGTATAGCACAATCGCTCTCCGGGAATCGATCCCGGGCGGTAACGCTGCGCGGTTGCTTGGGGTGCCTCCCAATAGCCGCGCATCACATGCCGCCCGCGCACCACCAGTTCGCCGATCTCTCCTGACCCAAGCCTATTCCCTTCTTCATCTTCAATCCAGACCTCCGTCCCCGGAATGGCAATACCCACTGACCCGGGTTTGTTATTGAGCTGGTCTGGGGGTAGATACAGCGTGCGTTTTGTCTCGGTCAATCCATACATCGAAAAAAGCTTAGCCCAGGGGAATTTATCGCGCAATTGTAGAATGTGGCTGGGTGGCAGGGCGGCTGCGGTATTGGTCAGGTATCGCAAACTCGAGAGGTCAAACGCCGAGAGGTCCATCTGCAATAGTATGGCATAGATCGTCGGAACGCCGGGGAACCCCGTGACGCGCTCCCTTGCCATCAGGCTCAGAATTTGCGCCGGATAGGTAAAGCTGCGTTCCAGAACCAACGTACCACCAAACTTGAAAACCATGAGCAGCTGATACAGCCCATAATCAAAGGAAAGGGGCAGGACATTAATTACAATGTCACTCTCGACATTTTCAAGATAGGAGATGATCGAGCTGGCAGCGAAGACCACGTTGCTATGATCGCTCATCACGCCTTTGGGATCGCCGGTGGTCCCCGAGGTATAGATCAGGCAAGCCAGGTCCAGGTCAATATTGGTGCGCGGGGGGCGTTCATCCGGAAAATTTTGCTGGATCAGCTCAAAATCCAAGACTTGCTCAGAGGCGGCGGAAGATTCACTTGCAGCGCCTCCGCATAACACGCAGAATTTTAACGAGGAGACCTCTGGCAATATCTCCTCAAGCATCGCTTTGCGGCGCTGATCGATCAGCAATCCGATAGCGCGGCAGTTATTTAAGATGTATACCAGCTTATCGCGCTTTGTCGTCGGATTGATTGGGACGAAGACAGCGCCCGCCTTTAGAGCAGCAAAGATACCCACCACGGCTTCTAACGAATTATTCAGGTATACAGCCACCCTATCCCCGCGCCGCACGCCCCGCTGCAACATGGCATTTGCCAGGCGGTTTGCCATCCCATCGATTTGTGCATACGTCAAGCGGCGACCATCGCAAACCAGGGCTGTCTTCTCCGGCAAGTTGTCTGCGCTGTTCTCGAGGAAATCTCGTACCAGAATTGCCATTGGATTCATAGGCATCCTTCGCGAATCGAAACTGTCGGCTGGCTGATTTTCTACGCCGTCTTCCGGCGGATATAGGCAGCCATGCGACTTACCGAATCAAAGTTCTCCGGGGTCACATCCAGATCATCCACTTTGACCTTGAATTTTTCTTCCACGAAGGTCACCAGCTCCATTACCCCAATAGAGTCGACAATCCCCTCATCCAAAAAAGATACATCATCACTGTAGGGATAACCGTTGTCACTGAACAACAGGTTGTGCGCAATATACTCCTTGATTTCTGCTTCAAGTGTCATACAAGTACCTCCGATTAAAGATGTGTTTCCGCGGATTACATACCGGGTAGGCGCAGCAGCAAGCGCTGGTAATTCCCAGCCAGGGATAAGATCGCCTGCCGTTTGGACGGTTTTTGCAGCCACACCAGTGGAGTCAATAACAGCCGGTAGCTTGCGGCTGCCATGAGAATTAACTTATACAGGAGAGCCTGCCAGCGACCGTGCTGCTTGCGAAAGTAAATGAGCTTGGCTTGATAGAGGCGCAGAAACATCGCTTCGGAAACCTGGCGAGTTGATTGCCCTCCCAGGTGGATAACCTGAGCTTGAGGCACCCAGAAAAGGTCCCAACCTGCGGACTTCACGCGATGGCACAGGTCGACCTCTTCCGAATACATGAAATAGTCTTCATCCAACAGACCCACCCGGTCGAGAACCTCATGGCGCAGTAAAAGACAGGCGCCCAGGAGCACATCGACCGGTCGCGCCAGGCTTTGGTCCCATTGATGCATTGGATAATAGCCATCTGGGCGAATACCTGGCAGGTGGAACAAGCGCTTAAATTCACCCACCAAACTCGGGGCGGGCGAACAGGAATATTGCAGGCTGCCATCCGAGTTCAGCAAGCGCGCGCCACACCCGCCTGCACGGGGATGCTCATCCATAAATTCAATCAGAGCATCGAAGGCGCCGGATTTGACGATTGTATCTGAATTCAGTAATAGAATATACCTTCCTTCAGAGCATCGGATAGCCTGGTTATTGGCTCGGGCGAATCCAACATTTTCAACATTCTCGATCAAGCGCACCTGTGGATATTGCTCTCTCACCATGGTAGAGCTTCCATCCGATGAGTGATTATCAACTACAAAGACTTCAATTGCCCTTTGCGGTATATCGTGATAAACGGAATCCAGGCATTGCGCTAGCAGCTCACGCGTATTCCAATTTACGATGACCACGGATAGATCCATCACATCAGTCCACAGGAGCGGCGGTCTTCGGATGGCGAATGATTTGTTCCAGTGCAACCAGGCCGCCCAGGAATAGCCAGAAAAAGATGCTCGAGCGGTATCCATGCACACCGACATTGTATACGAAGGGCAGTATCCAATCCCCAAGCATTCCTGCCACAACCGTTCCCGCCAGACCGCCGAGCACCCCGATCACGAAGGCATATTGGAAACCCTCTTTTGCCTCATGACGCAATTCCCATCCCAGCCTGCCTGCCTCCCACAGAAACCAAAGGAAACACGCTAATCCAATCAGACCAACCTGTGCAATAATATCCACATAATTATTATGCGAATTGAATTTCACCGCATAACCCAGGATCGGAAATAGCTGGGTATACCAGTAATAATTCGATAATCCCAAACCCAACAAAGGATTTACTTTTACGATCTCGAGGATAATGCGCCAAGCCTCCAAGCGTGTGAGGATGCTGTAATCCTCCCCACCTGTCACCACCTGTTCGACTTGTACAAACGAATTCAACACCAGCGCCAAACCAGCGAATACGATCAGCGCCACCCGGTAGCGAGGCTTAGCCAACCAAACGATCACAAATAATCCCGCCAGAGCCGGTATCCATCCAGATTTCCAGGAGTACGCTTGAACCAGAGCAACGTAGAGGCTAACTGCCAGCAAAGCGAAGAGAATATAACGTATACGCTTGCTGAGGGAAGAATTTAAGAGAGCCTGGCTGCCGGTCATGGCTACCATCCAGGTCCAAAATAAGCTGGCATCCGAGCCATATTGGTAGAGGGGGCGGATGATGTCATCAGTAACCGGCAGCAACCGGGCGAACATATACACACCGCCCAGCCCTAAGAAGAGCCAGGTCATCCGCTCCAACCATTTAACCTCGTTGATCAGGTTGGCTACCAGGATGAATGCGCCAAAAGAGAAGAGGAAAACCGCCAGCTCACCAATCTGGGCAGATAATGGCGCATTCTGTGTGAATGAATAATAGTTGATCTGCCCATTGAAAAATGAAATGAATGTAGCGATCAAAAATATCGCAGCGGGCAACATAGTCCGCGATCTCGCCAATTTGATCTGCCGTTGGCGAGCAACCATATCGACAACCCATAATCCGAGCAGCAATGCCACCAGGATCATAGGCGGTATAAAGTTGGCTGCAGCGCCGCTCTGAAAAGGCGATGGCACCAACAATGCTGTGAATATTAGTAGAAGCAAACCGAGCGGCAGCCTGCGAATCAAGATGATTGCGCCGGCTGCCGCAATTACCAGCAGCAAGGCAATGAACATCAGCTGCTGGTTGTTACGCACCGCTAACAGCAGGCTGAGCACGAAGACCGCACTGATAATAGCGAACCGCACCAGGCGCTGTGAGCCGGGTGTGAAAAGCCAGTCTGGTAAAGAATGTAAGAAACGACCCCGACTAGTCATCTTTTGTGTACCAGGTTATGGTTCGATGTTCTGAATTGCGTCCCCTTAGATGCTTTGGCTGGTACCATGAGATCGATCAATTCTAGGTAGCTCGCCATTACAGTTTCCCAATTGTACCGCGCCTGGATGAGCCGGAAGGCATCTTCTGCGACTTGCTGCCGTAACTCCGGCTTTCTGAACAGGCGCAGGATACACTCAGCAAATTTCTGCGCCTCGTCGGCAATCAGCGCCTCTTTTCCCGGCTCGATGCTGAGCCCTTCCGCACCTTTAGACGTCGCCACAACCGGCGTGCGTAACGCCATTGCTTCCAAAATCTTCAACCGGGTGCCGCCACCTGTGCGCAGCGGGACAACACTACACCAGGCTGAAGCGATCGCAGGACGAACATCCGGTAGCAATCCCGTCAGGAATACGCCTTTCGTATCCGGCAGGGGCAGTCCGCCATGATCGCCGGTGATCACCAGGCGTGCTTGCGGCGCTTGCTCAAGCACGTGTGGAAAGACTTCCTCCAGAAACCAGCAGATCGCTTCATAATTGGGTCGATAAGTCAGCGAGCCTGTGAAAATCAGGCTCTCTGGTACAGGCGACGCGAGGGTATCTTGATAATCTTTCAAATCGACGCAGTTAGGAACTACCTCGATCCTCATCTCCCTGGATATTTCTTGCTGAAGTAGCAGGCGTTCCTTCTCTGACACAACCGTGCAATAGCGAAAGTATCGCATCAACCCAGCCAGGAAACGGCGGTGTTTAGCCCAGGTAAGGTTAGAACGCAGGCGGGCAGATATGGAATGCGCATTAAGCATCTGGTCGCGCCATACACCTACCTCAACCTCTTCAAATACCGCAGGCTTTCCGGCGTATGCCGAGGCATAAGTTGCCATATCCGTTTGGGATGCAATCACAAGGTCGATATCTTGCTCGCCGAGGACCGTCTTAATGCGTTGCTCCATCTCGGCTGAGTACATATCCAGGTAGGCGCGGGGTGTAGCCGAGAAAAAACCCATCCGGGACTTTTGACTGTGGGGCTGAAAAGGTTTCCAGGGAACGGTCTGCACGTCCTGGCAAAGCTCGCTCAGGTGATTCTTATCCGGCAAGCCAAGATTCGCATCATAGAAGCTAATCAATGTTACCCGGTGGTTTTTTGCCAACCCCCGCAGCAGATTATAGATGCGGATCTTCGACCCATTATCCGTTGGGTATGGATACCAGCGCGAAAGGAATAGGATGTGCACAGTCAGGTCCAGAGGAAATACTTTACCCGAAAATATATCGATATGCTGGTTTGGCTGGTCCTTTGGCAACACTCTCCATGACCAACAAGGGGATTCCTACGCCGATCAGGAAAAACAGCCCGGATACCAGGATTGGCCATGTCAGGACACTGGGGAACAGGGAAACCAACAAAAACAGCGCCAGGTTCAGGATGATCAAATGCGTGAGATAGATACCGTAGGAGCGGCGCCCAACACGTTCAAGCGGACGCACAAATGGAATACGGTCCCGCTTGATCCCCGGCAAAAGAAAAACCAGAGGGATCGGGCATAACAAGCGAGCCAGTGGGAAATTGATGACTGAAAACGCATTCAATAATCCCAATACAAACAAAAGCAAAGTCAGCCCAACAAGCACCCACATCAGCTTCTCCGCCCAGCGGATATAGCTGCGCGCCCGTAAGCCAAGCACCACCCCGAGTGGGAAATAGATCGCCCAATCCGCCAGGGTAGATCTCAGCACAGGCACGGCGAGGTAACGCGCGCCTCCTGGCAGCTCAAAGCCCAGGTAACCAGGATTCAATAGGTTAATCAGGATTAGCTGGTATACGCCGATCAAAACCAACAGCAAGATGCCGATTTTCGTTCGCCCAACTCGCACCAGAAGAGGTGAAACAATATAGTAGAAAACCAATAACGGTACAAAATGGAATGGAAATCCGACCAGCAAATTCTTCACATAACCTGCAGGGCTAAAGCGCTCATCCCGCAAAAAGAATACGAGCACATAGAAAACGACTGACCAGATCAGGTAAGGGAGGATAATGTGGCGCAAGCTGGATGTCAAGAACTTGCGCGACAATCGCGGTGGATTTCCTTGTGCAGCATAAGCGACAAAACTTCCGGAGATGAATAGAAAGACGGGAACAGCAAATACGCCAAATGCTTGCAAGATCGTCAGCAAGTAATCCTGCCATGCAGCAAGTGTAGAAGGTGTGGCATTGATCGCTAACTCGATGGAATGGTTAATCACGATCAAAAGGATTGCCAGTCCGCTCAACGCTCCATATTGACGGCTCATACTTATTTCCTTGATCCTATCAGACCGGGCGAATACCCCAGCGATGTCGAAAGAAATCCCTTACTCCTTGCCACATGGCATCGCGATGCTCGCGCATCGAGCGCCATTTTGGTTTGAGCGTCCAGCTTGTGAGCGTGCGCAGCGTCTCTCCCCAGGTTGCCAGCCACGCCCGCACAGGCGCGTGATGTTTTGCCAGCAGGAGGAAATGGTTACGCGTGCTGTAGTAGGTGACATTCGGTCCAGGACGGTAATCCCGTTGCACGCCTTTATGCCAGAGCTTCGCTTGAGGTACGTGCAATATCGTCCAACCCTGCCTGGCTGCCCGCACGCACCATTCAGTCTCTTCCCAATAATAGAAAAAGCGCGCGTCCAAAGCTCCAGCTTGCTCTATGACCTCTCTCCGGACCATGATGGCGCAGCCAGAAATCCACTCCACATGCTGCCAGGAGGAAAATTGGCCTTGGTCCGGTTGATTCTGCCCCTGATGCCAGGCGTGCCAGGAGCGATCCATCCTACCTCCAGCGGATTGAATGATATCCGGCTCGTTATGATGATAGACCATCGGACCCACAATGCCGATGTCTTCCTGGGATGTCCCGGCTTTCATCAACTGGCTGATACAATCTGGCGCCAGCAATGTATCTTCATTCAGGACAAAAACCCAATCCGCATTACGCCTTAAAGCCTCTTCGATGCCGACATTATTATTCCCGGCATAACCCAGGTTGCGCTCCAATTGCATCATGCTGACGTCGGGGAACTGTGCCCGGATAGCATCCGTAGAGCCATCTGTCGAGCCATTATCCAGGACAATAATCTGGTTATTTAAATAATCACTCCTGGAGAGCGATGCCAGCACCGCCAGCGTATCTTCTTTGCGGTTGGTATTCAGGATAACGGTAACTACCAGGGGTGGATTCATGGTGAAGTCATCCGAGTTAGTGCCAGCTCACTCCAACCAGGCTTTGGGAAAATTCTTCATTACCTCGATATCCTTGAATTTTTGGCTGCTTCGCGCCCCGTGTGCTTTAACCCAGGCAGCCATACGAGATAGACCATCCTCCAGGTCAACCAATGGACGGTCGCCAAAAATCCGCTTCACCTTCTCATGGGAAGAGTAAGCATTGAGC
Organism: uncultured Chloroflexia bacterium; assembly: GCA_963702535.1. Lineage (GTDB taxonomy): Bacteria > Chloroflexota > Anaerolineae > Anaerolineales > UBA4823 > CAVPDG01. The sequence continues at coordinate 38,780 of CAVPDG010000012.1, forward strand.
ACTTCGTTGCGCGCCGGCTTATATTCGATATTGGGCTCAACTCCCATCGCGTGCGCGACGCAATTAGCCAGCTCATTCACACTGTAGGGCTGGTCGGCGCCGACATTGAAAACCTGGTTATACGCCGCCTGCACTTTTATCGAATCAGCGATGATCGGGGCAACATCGCCGATATAACTGAAGGCGCGAGTTTGCGAGCCATCTCCAAATACCGTCATCGACTTACCTTGCAGGATCTGGTTCATGAAGATCCCCACCACGTTCCGGTACTTATCGCCAATGTTCTGCCGCTCGCCATACACGTTGTGAGGGCGGAAGATAACATAATCCAGACCGAACATGTCTTTGCATGCCCGAAGCTCTTGCTCCACGGCGAGCTTGGCAATGCCGTATAAGTCTTCCGGATGGGGATGCGTTTCCTCTGTCATCGGCAGCTCAGGACTTGTTCCATAGACAGCAATGGACGATGTAAACACAAAGCATTTCACTCCGCTCGTGACCGCTGCATTGATCAGGTTGACGCTGCCAATCAAGTTGTTGTTGTAGTTGAAACGCTTGATAAAGTGGCTCAAGCCCTCCGCTGCGTAAGCAGCCAGGTGGAATACATAATCGTAGTCCTGGCGCTCGAAGAGCGAATTTACCAGTGCAACATCGTTGATGCTTCCCTTGACAAATTCTGCCCCCTCAACAAGGTTATCCTCGAAGCCCCCACTTAAATCATCGAGCACAGTTACAGCGTAACCACCCCGTGCCAGACATTCGGCAACATGAGAGCCTATGAAGCCTGCCCCGCCAGTAACCAGAACTTTTTCCATGCAATCCTCGCTTTCAGTTTTTTCGTAACAGGGTCCCGGGATCCGCCATCCAGGCGCCCAGAACCTCCAATCCGCAACTTAAGCATCCTGCTCTTCTAATTTACCCAAACAAATAGCCATAAAAACGCCGGAAGGGCGAACGGTTGACGATCGCCATGAGAAGCAGCGGTATTCCCAACCCAGCTATCCATAGAACCGACTGGAACAGAAGCGTGAAGGAAAGCAAAACTGGAACAAGATGATACACCAGCCGGGCAGTGTATTCAAGCACAGGTGAATGTACCAGATAAATCCCATAGGACTTGCTTCCCAGGTACGACAGCTTCTCTACAAACGGCAGCCTGACCTGCTCAAAAGCCAGGAAAGTGAGCAAGAACATTGCTGCATACAGATTATCAATGATCGTCTCCTGTGGGGCAATCCAGGTCTGCCCTGAACCGAGTAGGATTGCCTCCCACTCCATGACTCCCAGGACGAAAAACAAAGTCAAGCCACAGACAAATACCCACCGGTAGCGTTGCAGCCAGCGCTTGAACTTGGGGAGCTGGAATCCGGTAACCATGCCAAACACAAAGAAAAATAAATATGCCGGGAATAACCAGTTCTGAGTCAAAAGTATGAGAATGTCGCGTCCCGGAAAATAGACCTGCAGAACAGGCGCATACCTCAATCCCACCGCAACGATCTGCACCAGGGCAGCGAGAGCCAGAATGGGTCGCCAGCGAACCCTTGCCAGAGGAACCAACAATGGCGAGAGCAAATAGAGTTGGACCAAGACAGGTACATAGTAATACGGCGGCTCGACCTCACCCGTTAAGACCATTTCCAGCATAACGATTGGAGAATAGACTTGCCCTTGTAATCTTTTTAAACCAAGAATTATCACCGACCAGATAATAAATGGGATGACCAGAGATTTTATTCTTGCAAAGATCACCTTCCAGCTTACAGTTTCCTGGTACTTACCGGTTGCAACCGAGATAAAAAATCCGGACACAAACAGAAAGGACGGAATGCTAAAAATGATGAGCTGCTCTACCGCTCGCAGCGAAAAATAGGCAAATCCACCTAGCTGATCAAAGTCTGGCACAGCCACACCCCGGTAGCGATCCGTCCACCAGAACATGGCGATAAATCCCCAAGCTGAAGCGTGGTACAGAATGACGCCCAGAACAGCCAGGCCATTCAGATACAGGAGTCTTCTAACCATAGAGATAACTGTAGTAACGCCGGAAAGGCGACCGGTCAACCAGCGTCATCAACGTCAAAGGAACGCCAAACCCCACTGCAATCAAGATAGGTTGGAGGAGAATTGGATAGGCGAGCATGCCTGGGGCAAGATGATAAATCAGCCGGGCAGCGTACTGGATAAAGATGGCGTGGGTCAGGTAGATACCATAGGATTTTGATCCCAACTTGCCGGTCTGGTTCAGCCAGGGAAGAGATTTCTCATCAAGCGTAAGCAAACTTAAGAGCAAAGCGATGGTGAATATGCTATCGAGCAGCGTCTCGCGGTGAGAGAGCCATTCCTGTCCTGCCAACCCGTAGTACAGCTCCCATTCCACCATGCCAATCGGGACCAATACCAAAGCGACTCCCAGCAGCATCCACCGGTATGGGGCGAAAGTTTGGCGTAGCTCAACTGGACGGAAGCCACAGATGATCCCGAGCGGGAACCAGAAAATACGGGAGAGGAAGAACCATTTTGGCGTCAGCCGGCTCAACGTCTCGATGAGGGGCGAGTTCCATCCCAATAATTCGGGATAATAAAGCAGCTGGACAATCACTTGCAGGACAGCCGTCACCAATAACAATACTTTCCAATTCTGTCGCGCCCAGCGCACCAACAGGGGAGAGAGCAAATAAAATTGAAGCAACAAGGGTACAAAATACAGCACCTCGTTACTACTACCGGTTACGTATGCCAGCAAGATGAAAATGGGAGAGATGGTCCGTGTCTCAAGGATACTCAAGAGCAGAACAACTGTCGTCCAAACCAAATATGGAATGACGAGGTAACGCATGCGGCTGAAAATCAACTTCCAGCTCACTGTTTTCTGGTTCTTCCCGGTCGCCACAGCAATTGAATATCCAGAGACAAACAGAAAAGCTGGAATCGCAAAAACAATCACCTGCTCAATCAACCGCAATCCATAATACTCCGGCGTTCCGACCCACATACGAGGCTGGATCAAACCACTCCCATACCGGTGATACCAGGAAAACATCGCGACGAATCCCATCCCTGCCGAATGAAAAAGGACGACAGCAACAATCGCCAGACCATTAATATATAAGAGTCTGCGGACCATTTAGTGTGATCTCACCCCACAAACTAACCCTTCAAGCATGTCACGTACCAGGCGAAAACTTCTGCAAATAATCTACCATAGCACTCACGCTCTGAAAATTATCAAACATGACGTCTTCATCCGGGATGCGGATGCCGAACGTTTTTTCGATAAAACTGACAAGCTGTAAGATGCCAAGTGAGTCCAGGATGCCAGAGCTAAGTAGATCTTCGTCTTCGCTCAGCTTTGCATTTCGGTTGCGCATGATATCGTTTTTAATGTAATCTATGAGAATAGTTTTTCGATCCATTTTCTATCTCCTTATTTGCTTGAAAATCGGTTTTCGTAGCTGGCAACCCCAGGCTTGAGTGACCCCGCAGGTTCGCCTCCACGGATATTTTAATCACCCTCTACTTCTGGTTTTCCAGGCGAGCAAGGGCTTGCGCCTGTAGCTCACGGCGATTGATTTTCCCTGTTGAGGTGCGAGGAAAGTCAGGCGCCAGCAGGATTCGCACCGGGATTGCATAAGGAGGTAAGCGACGAGAGATATGCTCAACCAGCTCACTCTCATTGATACTCTGACCTTGTCGGGCAATGATAGACGCCTCGATCAGGTTGCTCCCTTGCCCATCCGGCACCGGATACGCTGCTGCTTCTTGCACTGAAGCATGCGATAGCAGAGCCACTTCAATTTCATCCAGCTCGACCCGGTAACCGCGCGTTTTTATTTGCCGGTCCTTCCGTCCCAGGTAGCGATAATCACCTTGCGCATCCATCTGCACCAGATCACCCGTGCGATAGAAGATATCCTCAAAGTTCCCGAGAGCCGGACGCTTGTAAAATCCCTGTGCGGTCTTATCCGGTTGCCCCCAATAACCCTTCATCACAACACCGCCACGGATCAGTAGCTCACCCACTTCCCCGGGAGCCACCGGTTTATCATCCAGATCAAGTACCAGATCCTCAATATTTGCGCATGCTTTCCCGATGGGAATAGTCTCGTCAGAATCCTCGGCTAGCTTAGGGACATGGTAGAACGTACAAACGTTGGTCTCAGTGGGTCCATACAGGTTGCTAAAACGGACATCCGGGAACATGCTCATGACTGTGCGTAAGTGTTTTGTAGGGAACACCTCCCCTGCAAACAGTATCCAGCGCAGAGCGCTGAGGTCTCTGGATTGGACAGCGCCGTGTTGCATCAGTTGGATCAAGGCAAAGGGCACTGAGTACCAGACCGATATTCGCTCTCTCTCCATCAAACGTGACATATCCGCGGGAAATTTGGTCAACGCTTCGGGGATGATCACCGTTGCCGCGCCAGCGATGGCGCCGGCAAAGAAATCGAATGTCGAGAGGTCAAAATGGAGAGGCGCATGGTTGCTTAACCGATCTTCGTAGGTGATAGCGTAAGTGTCTACCGCCCATTCCGCAAAGCTTAAGCCGCTCCTGTGGGTGTGCATGATCCCTTTGGGAACGCCGGTGGAACCGGATGTATACAGGATATAGGCAAGATCCTGCTCAGTAAGATTGAGATTCAACGAATGCGACGGGGTAGAAAAGACATCTTCCCAGCTGACACATTCGGCAGGCAACTCAGCCGGCGGTGTGATCCCGATGAGAAATTGTGGTCCGTCGCCTTCATGATAAACCTGGCGCAGCGCTTCGACCTTTGCATCCTTAGTCAATAAATGGCGTATGCCACAATCCCGCATCACAAAGCCAATCCGCGCCACGGGAGCAAATGGATCCAGCGGCACGTATGCGCCGCCGGCTTTCATAATACCATACAGAGCAACCGCCAACTCCAGCCCTTTGTTCATGAATATGCCCACACGCTCGCCACGCTTCAAACCCTGTTCAAGGAGCAAGCGCGCCAGGCTATTTGAGCGTGTTTCCAGCTCGCTAAACGATAGGCATTGGCTTGAAAAGCACACTGCTGGGCGGTCTGGGTGCCTTTCAGCAGAGTTGGTTATCGACTGAGGGAGAAGGTATAACATTTTGCGCTACTCCTGTTGCTTATAATCCCAGTAGGCGGGCGATGATATTGCGCTGGATATCAGACGTACCGGAATATATCGTCCCGCCGATGGCATCGCGTAAATCTCTTTCCACTTCGAACTCGGTCATATACCCGTACCCCCCAAGCGTGCGGATAGCGTCCAACCCTGACTGGACAAAGCATTCGCTCAAATAGAGCTTCGCCATGGCAGCTTCCATAACCGCCGAGTGACCGTTCTTCTTAAGCCACGCCACTTTATATAAGAGCAGGCGTGCCGTTTCGAGGCGCACCTTCATATCCACAACCCGATTGGCTACAGACTGGAATTTTCCAATCGGCTGGTCATACTGCACCCGGTCACGAGCATACTGGATGCAAGTCTCTAACTGGTGTTCCATTGCTCCCAGGTGGCTGGCAAGGATGCAACTGCGCTCCCATTCCATCGAGTGATTGAATATCCGCGACCCGGCGCCTTCCGGACCAAGACGATTCTCCTCAGGGATGAAACAATCCTGTAACACCAACTCGCCCATCGGCGATGTGCGCAAGCCCATTTTTTCGATATCCCGGCTGATAGAGAATCCAGGCGTGCCCTTTTCAACGATAAAGCCAGTAATACCCCACATTCCTTTCGTCGAATCGACTGTTGCAAAAACCACTGCAAGATCAGCCACGGGTGCATTTGTAACGAACATCTTGCTGCCATTGAGCAGATAACCACCCTCTCTCCGTTCAGCGCGGGTGCGCAGGTGATAAGCATCTGAGCCTGTATCAGGCTCGGTCATACCATGCGCCCCGATGAGTTCGCCGCGACACAAGGCAGGCAGGTATCTTTCCTTCTGCGCATCTGTCCCAAAGGTAAATATCGGCATCTGAACGCTCCACATTTGAGCGTTGATGCCAAACACCAGTCCATTATCTCGGCAGGCATATCCCAACCCTTCCATAGTAAGCATGGTGGTCAGGATATCTGCATCTGCGCCGCCATACTTTTCAGGGAAAGGCAATCCTTGAATACCAAAATCAGCGCATTTCTTCCAGAGTTCCCGAGAAAAAATCCCCTGCCGGTCGCGCTCGATCATGTCGCGGTTCAACTCTTTCTGCGCAAAATCAATTACAGCCTTCTTGAAGACAAGCTGATCATCCGTCCAAGAAAATTCCATAAGACCTCCGCTTTACCGTTTCGCCATCATCTGACCCTGGTCATGCCAGCGCTTTCTGATATGCTGCCAGGGTTGCTTCACCAGCCCGGCGCCAGTTGTAATCTGCCAGAACACGCTGGCGCAAATCCTGTGGCACCGGTGAATTTAATGCACTGACCACAGCCTGGCGGATGGACGGTGGTTCATCCGGCTCACAATACCAGGCATCGTCAAAGAAGTAGTCTTTCGCAGATCCAATCGAGGTACTTACGATGCGACAACCAGCCGCAGCTGCCTCTAGCGATACCAAGCCTGGAGTTTCTCGCCAGCTCGGTAGGGCGTGAACGGCAGCCAGGGCATAGATGCCCGGCAGCTCGTCGTGCGGTAGCCTATCGATGAAGATCACATTTCCCCGTTCGGCACCTCGCGACTTGCAGGCTTCACCATATTGCGGAAATGCAGGATGGAACTGTCCTAGAAACACCAGCGGCACATTCAGATCAAAGGTTGCCTCGATCAAGCCAAGCTGATTCTTCACCGGGTTAACCATCCCCACCTCCAGCACAAAATCTCGCAAGCCATAATTCTGCAGGAATGCCTGGCTTGGCGGAGGAAGTTGCTTGTAGAGGTCTGTATCAATGCCATTGGGGACTACATCCACGCGGCGCAGGAAGCTGGCTGGGAGGCTAAAAGATTTACGGAGAAGCTCAGCCTCCGATTGTGAATTGGGTAAAATCCTCTGAGCTTGCTGCAGAAGATTGCGCTGTAAGCGCCACTGGTTGTTGAGCGGGGCTTTAAACCGCTGCCATTGGATGTACAAACGCTTCACAATGGGCTTACCCAACCGGCTCGTCAGCGCTCGCCAACGCTTCCGATCCTTGATTGCCATCTCATACCAATATGCCAGCAAATCCCAATAGATCGGGGAAAGCACCGTGGGTATACCCTTCTTCTGCAAAATGTGAAACGCACTCCAGGCATCCTCAGGCATTTGGATGTTGAATAGATGAGCAACATCACAACGCGCCAACTGATCCACGTCTTGCAGGTGGCAGGTTAGCGCTTCAATCCCCAGGTCTTCAAGAGCGCTCCTGGTTTTATCCAGTTGAACGGTGTCCCCCCCGGGATTGCTCAGGGAATCTGCCCGCCCATTGATCAAAACAACTCGCATGCTGATTATCTGGCTCTACTCGCTGCTTATAGCCGGCTCTGCTTCCAGGCGCTCCGCCAATATTAAGCTATCCGCGAAGAATTTAGCCGCCCAATTCAAATTGCGATACGGCTCATAACCTTCATAGATCGGGTAAGAGCCCGCAACACCACCCGCTACCCCTTGCTGGTCCGAAAATCGTGGCTGTCTTTGTTTTAGATAGCGGTTGGCAGTAATCGCGGCATCCAGGTAAGTTCTTTCTCCGGTGATCTGGTAGAGGCGTTGCCAGACAAGCGCCATCTGAGCATCACCGGTCAGGCAGCTCCACGATGTTTGCGATTTCCAGCCCACGCCATAGCGCGCGCGCAAGTAACCATCGCGGGTTTGGAGGCTGAGCAAGCTATCTGCTGCGGAGCGCGCCGAGCCGATCAATCTTTTGTCATCCAGAACCACCCCCGCTTCAAGAATGCCCTCGATGGTGTAAACGATCGTATGCGTAAGGGGATCCTCTTCCGGTGTAAAGCCAGCATTGCGATACCAGCCGTCCTCATCTTGCTGGGTCAATGCCCAGGCAAAATTCCGTACGGCGCTTGCCCGCTGCCGTTCATCATGGCTGACCAGGCTAAGCTGTAATAGCGCCCACGCTGTGCGGACGTTATAGGTGTGCACGTAGCTCTGCGATGTATATTTACGCCAACAGCCGTCATCATCCTGTATGTCCACAAGCCAGTTACCCGCTCGGTTAGCAGATATGAGATATTCCTGGCAAGAAGTCTCATTAAACGCTCTGACAAGCCCCTGGATAATCTGTCCAGTATCGAAAACGATTGGGGCGCGCTCCCAATCCAGCCAGAGAGGTCCGATGGGGAAAGCTCCGCTGTCCAGTTGAAGGGTTAGCAACCAATCTGCCATGCGAACCGCACGCTCGCGGTAGGTTTCACTCTCATAACTGGCAGCGTAATCGAAAAATGTCGGGATGATATAACCGGTTGTCTCAGGGTAGGAGGGTCCCCAGCTCCCGCTGCGGACATCGTAAAAAGCAGAGACGCCGTGATCAGCTGTGGCATCTTGCGCCGCGCATAACCAGGACATGGTCGCCTGTAGGTGTTCCAGATTAGAGCCAACGGCATAGGGCACACCCAGGGCGCCATGCATCACAGCCGAAGCGACGGAGGCGTCGCCGCGGGAGCGATACGCCCAGATAGAATCGCGTATGCGGTGATCGAACTCGCTCGCGCAGTAATTGTTTTACATTCGACATGGTGCTATTTGTACTCCCAGAGTTGATCTACAATAAAAGGTCAGACTTTCGGGACAACCGCTTCAGCGGAAGGTGATTTTTGATCATCGAACAGATCACTATAGGGATACTCCAGTTCTTTCTTCGTAAAAATTCCCCGTTTCAAATTTACCACCCACGCAAATAACTTTGGGTTGATGCGGTACAGTATGTACAGCACCTCACCTTTAATATCGGAGGCATCCAGGCGCCGGGATTCTTTCAGCCATTCACCTACATATTCCTGAGATTTCTTTTCCTGCGGCGCACTGGCCGCCATCAAACGTAAGATACGCGCACGCTCTTGTACAGGCAGGTCCAGGAACTCGGGCCACCGGATCACCTCTGCCTGGCGCTCGGTGTCTCCAACTAACAGGTCGACCAGGAGCTCGTAGAAAGCATAAACTCGGACATCAAGCGAACAGCGGGAAAAACTCTTCAACCTTATAGCTTTTTCCCGGCAAAGTGCGTGCGACCTGGCGCGATCTGCTCGCTTGGTGTAGATGGTCATATTTGTCTGGTGGATGCGGTATAAGCACGTCTGCTGAGGTACATATCCAAAATCAACCAGCTCCGCGTAGCGCGTATAAAAATCCCAATCAGTGCCTAACCCAATGCGTGTATCAAAGCCAAGCTCATGCTCCAAAATTACCCGGTGACGCAACACCAGGGTTAATGGAGGACCAAACACATTCGGAGCACGCACAACCTGCTCGAAGACCCAACCTTCAAATGGACCACGACGACGGCTGGATAGCGGCTTCAACATCCGCCCATCCTGATCGATATGCATACCATCTACATAAACACCACCACGCTCGGGATGAGCCTGTAAATAAGCCACAGTTAATTCCAAATGCTCCGGCAAATATACATCATCGGCATCTAAAAAAGCCACAAACTCGCCCTGCATGTTTGCCAGAGCTGTATTGCGTGCTGCCGCCTCGCCGCCGTTCGGCTGATTGACGATTGTTATCCGGCTGTCTGCATAGCGCGCGACGATATCCATTGTAGAATCGGTCGACCCATCATTGACAAGGATCAATTCCCAATTCTCGTACGTTTGCGCCAGTAAGCTATCCAGCGCTTGCTGGATATACTTTTCAGCATTGTAGGCTGGCATCATCACACTGACCAGCCCAGGAGTTTCCCCGACCGATTTCAAATGTCTTCTATCCCCTTAACCAGAAGAAAAATAAACCAATGATTACTGGTGTCAGGCTTGCGCCAGGATCTCGACGATCCGATCAGCCGCCCGACCATCCCAATATTCTGGAAGCTGTCTGCCGCTCGTTGGTGGGGCGCTGAGCACCTCATCCAGGATGGCTGAGACTTTGTGGGGGTCCGTCCCTGCTAACCGGTTCGTCCCCTGATAAATCGTGACCGGTCTCTCGGTATTCTCTCGCAGCGTCATGCAGGGTATTCTCAATACGGTCGTCTCTTCCTGGATGCCTCCCGAATCCGTTAAAACCAGACGAGCTTCGCTCATCAGGCTGACAAACGCCAAATACCCGAGAGGTGGCGTCACAATCACTTGTGGAAAAGAGTGGATTTTTTTTGCCAGTCCACTCTCCTCCAGGCGCGCCCGTGTGCGTGGGTGAATCGGGAAAATTACCGGCAGTTTGCTTGCCAGCTCCTCCAACAGATCCACCATACCCCTCAACGAGATGACATCATCCACATTCGAGGGACGGTGCAGCGTGAGTAAGGCGTACTTGCCAGGTAAAACCCGGTATTCATTCCATGCCTCCCGCTGGTGGGCAATATCCCGGAAGCGCAACAGCGTATCCACCATAACATTCCCGACGAAATATATTCTTCCTGGAGGGATGCCCTCTCGTTGCAGGTTCTCATCAGCATCTCTGGAAGGAGTAAACAGGTAATCGGAGAGATGGTCGGTTAGGATTCGGTTGAATTCCTCGGGCATCCCGCGGTCATAGCTGCGCAAGCCAGCCTCTACATGAGCCAGGCGGACACCTAGCTTGTTCGCTGCCAGGGCGCCCATCACCGTGGAATTGACATCCCCAACCACAATAAATAGATCGGGTTTCCAGTCAATCACTTCCTGCTCAAGCGCGATCAAGATTCGCCCCATCTGCTGTAGTGGGCTGAGCGCGCCAACGCCCAGGTAAATGTCCGGCTGCGGCAACCGCAGCTCATCAAAGAAGATCTTGGACATCTCGTCATCATAGTGCTGACCGGTATGCACCAATCGCGTGCTAAAACGAGTATCCCCTGCCATGACATCCATAATGGCAGCAGCCTTCATCATATTGGGACGAGCGCCGACAAGGATCATTACTCGCATCATAGAACTATGGCATGATTCCCTTCTGGCATCTAAAATTTCCCTACCTCGAAACGGCTCTAACCGGATAATTTTGCTATTATAAACCGTGTTAGCTGCTATTCAATAGGCTCCCGGTTCTATCTTTGCAGCGCTCCGTAGATTGTCCCGTCAGCGTATTGTCCCAGGACCCGGAAACTCAACTCACCCGCCAGCTCCCGCTCATTGGGTAAATTAGGCCAGTCCAATCCCTTGAAATAAACTAACACGCCGCCCTTTTCAATGCTTTTTAACATGGCTTGCATATGCGCCGGATAATCCTGATTCGGGCGTTGCAGCATCACGTCAAATTTTCGAGGCAGCCCCTGCGCCGGTCTACCGGTTTGGAGGAAGATACCATCGGGAGCATTGCTATAAATGACCGTTCCATCCGGAGCATTGCGCAGGCTTTCTAGCACCGGAGATTGCTGCCAGGCAGCACTGTTAAAGCCATTTCCTGCCTGGTAGGATTGCTGCAAGCGTTCGCTGCCAGTCACCAGATAGGTAGAACAAAATACGACGAGCAGGATCAAGAGCGCCCATTTAATAAAACCGTGCTTGCCCAATAGCGTGTTAGCCTCGATCAAGGCGTAACAAGATAGGATTAACCCAACAACAAATACTGGCGATAGGATACGCCGGTCCAACGGCGTGTTGGCGTCAAAGAATGTTAAAGAGAAAACGAGGGTCAAGGGGTAGACCAGAAGAAAAATTAGGAGTAGTTTCACTTCTGCCGGAACAGTTTCTAGGCGAGAAGCGATGGACCTGCTTCGATCCACCTTCCCCTGGATCAAGGCATAATAAACAACCGCACAGATTGCAAGAAACGCCAATCCGACAACCGCCGCTTTAACCCAGGTGCGAGCGCTGTCCGGAATAAAAAACCAGGACGCCAGTGTTGTTAATGCCTGGGAAATCTGAAGCTTACCGATTGGATGAAATGCAAGTTCGCGATTGGCAGCGGTACCCGTGGCTGTGATATTGCTGAGCAGCCAGAGCAACATGGGCGCTGAGCTGATCACCGTGAATATCAATGCCTCTCGCAAGCGGCGTGCCGGTTTTGCCGGTACCAAAAGCAGGATTGCGATAGCACCGGTAAGAATATAAGCCGCACCGGCGAAACGGGTCAATAAGGTAAGGCTGGCGAGAATAGCAGCACTGACCAGCCGGCCCATTCTTTGAGTGGTTAGATACCTCCCGAGTACGATCATGCTTAGCAGACCGAGGAAAATAAAAAGCGACTCCGACCAAGCCATCAAGTGGATCTCAAGCATCACTACCGATGACATATACAGCAGCGCGCCAGCCAGGGCTATCCAGCGCTCACCTGAGCCAGCCCATTGGGAGATCATCCATCCAACCAGAAATATGTTTGCCCCGAACAAGATTACATTTACCCAACGGGCAGCGATTAAGGCTTCCACCCCCGATATTGCCACGATAGCCAGGAGAGTTGAATAGAGCGGAGGCAAATGCGTCAGCGGGGTATTGCTCCCATCTACAGCTGGCAAGCTATAGCCGTGTCCTTGCAGCATATTGCGCGCAGCTCCAATGTAATAGACTGAGTCAGGAGACGCACCGATGCCCCAGCGTGTTCCCCCTATCAGCGCTACACATCCAATCAGGACAAGCACGAGGAGCAAGAACATGAAAAGACTGGATTTCATGAAATTATTCAAGCCCCTTAAGGCGAATAAATACCTGTACCAACTGCCGCACGGTATGATCCCACCCGTGTTTATTCTCAGCATCCAGGCGGGCAGCCTGCCCCATGCGCCGGATGGCATCTCGGTCGCAAGCCAGGGTGCAGATCGCATCACACAATGCCTGCTCATCACAAGGAGGCACGATCAAGCCAGTCCTGCCGTGCTCAAGAGTTTTTGGCTGACCATCCTTCCCGGAAGCGATGCACGCCAGACCGGAAGCCTTGTAATCGAAGAGCTTCAGCCCCGAGTATTCCTCCCAACCGCAATAAGGCGAGAGACCGATATCCGCCTGCGCCAGGTATCTGGCATAATCATCGATAACCAGGCGCCCTGTAAAAGTAACCCAGCCGTCCAGACCGAGCCGGGCGGATAACTCGCGGGCATCTTGATACCCATCCCCTGCCCCGATCAGCATCAAACGCAGGTTCTGGCTTTGTTGGATCGCGTCATGGAAAGCCTGCAGGAGTATCGGGACGCCATGCCATGCATTGAAACTACCGATATAAACCAGGTTTACAGGCTCATCTTCTCCCGGGCAAGGTCCAAATGAGCGAAGATCTTCACGCTTGAGCAGGCGCAGCAGATCCGTGCCATTCTCGATGGTGGCTACCTTCTCCGGCGGGACGCGCCAATTCTCTGTGCAATTCTTTCTCCAACCCTCACCGCTGGCAACTACATGAGGCGCTTCCCTTAAAACCCACCGGGTGATGGCAGACGAGATTTTGAATTGCCTGCCGGTTGGCGCTTCTCGCTTGGCATCCAGGTCCGCGACTGGATCACCGTTGTACTCCACTACGAGCGGAACGCCAAGCCATTTACTTGCCAGCAAGCCGCCGTAACTCATCCAGCTAAAACGCTCCAGAAATATCTCACTCCCCGAAAGCTCCTGCCGGCACGCCAATGCAAATCGCAAACTCTCGAATAACCCAAAGTAAGGAAGCCGCAGCTCAAACTGTATTCGGCGGACAAGCCGCTCAATCCAGCGCAGCGGACCACCATCCGCAAGCCGCACCCTGACAGGTTGAAAATCCACAAGATCGTCAGTCTTCCAGATTTTATTATCCAGGCGGATGAGCAAGCGCACCTTATGACCCTGTCGGGCTAACTCCCGGCATACCTGCCGGATATGGATTGCAGGACCGTTGAAGGGTGGGTAACGCACCTCTTCGCCAAGCTGGAGCAAATAACCGATCTTCACGAAGCTACTTCCAGTTGTTCCCAACCTCTTCAACGAGATTGCGAATCTGCACCTTGATCCGGTCAACATCGAAGCGCTCATGCACCAACGTGCGCTGGGCTTCTTGCTTCTCCCTGCGCTCCTGCAGCGTGCCATCCGCATAAGCCAAAATCTTGTGGATCAATTCCCGGTCGGTAATGTAGATATCCTCCGGCGGGAGCAGCTCATCAGCTCCATCCCAGGCATGTGACAGGCAATAACAGCCTGAGGCAATCGCTTCCATTGGCGAAACTTGCAAACCCTCCGAGTAGCTGTTGGAGATAAAAATATCGACACGCTGATGCCATGCGCGAGAATCCGTTACGTTCCCGTAAAATGTGACGCTGCCCCCCAGGTTTAGCCGGCGAACCAGCACCTGCATTGCCTGGTAATAATCACCATGCAGCTCGTGCTCGCCGCCGCCGATATGCAGGTGGAAACCCGGTCTCTGCTCCACCAGCTCAGAAAAGGCAAGGATCAGCTCATAGACGCGCTTGCGCGGGGTAAGATGACACAAGATCCCCAGGTCTCCACGAAACTCCTTGGACGATGGCTGGAATTTTTCCAACGAGATCGCTTCAGGTATAACCACAGCTTTTTGCGCCTGTTCCGGAAACAACTGGGTGAACTCACGCAGCTTGGCGTGGCTGACCAGGATCACGCGATCCACATACGCCCAATTCACCTGCGGAGCCCACTGGTACATCTCATAGCGATGCAAACGCGTGACGATGCCACAGGTTTTGGGCAGGCGACAGGAGCTAACCAGCAGCTCACTTGCCCACTCGAAAAACACCACCTGGTTCGATCCTAAAAACTTTTGCAGGTCATGTTTGAAGAGATAGTTATTGACTCTCCCTTCAAAAAAGGGCAGGTGAACAGTCCTGCGAGCGAACAAGCTGGTCTCATGAGACCTTTGCAGCTCTGCGTAGATCTCTTGAAAGAAACTCCAGGTTTCCTCGATTACCACTCCGACGTGCATGCTTGGTCAGGCTCCTAAATCCCACAGGGTTAATCGATGAATTGTCGATGCCATAGCTCGATGGCAGCCAATGCCCCAAGCGCCACTGTGCGGTCTTCACCCGCCATATGCTCCGCCACGATTTTGCGCACGCTCTCAGGCTGGTAGTAACCACGCTCCATGAAACGGTCGCTCAACAAAATACCTTCCAACCACTGGCGCAGTACCGTCCGGAACCAGGTACGGTAATCTTTATACTGGCTCCAGCTAATATCCGGATGGCTGCTCAAGCCACGTTTATACAGGTGCCATTGCAGCAAGCGCTGACCCCGCATGAAAAGCGAGCGGAAACTCTCTGCCATTGGTAACCCCGTCCAGCTTAGCGGGACCTTTGCCATGGCGGGGAAAGCCTGCGTAAATGCCCGTTGCACCAGCCGTCGTTCCAACAGCAGCCCTAACGGGGTACGAATTGAGAAATCCAGCAAGTCGTTGTCACAGAAGGGCAGGCGGACGAACGCCTGGCTGCGCACCACCTCCACGCCATTGAGGGTCATACGCGGCACACGTTGGGTCAGGTCGAAATAGAGGCGCTGGCTTGCCAGCTGGCGCACTCCAGCAGCCGCCATCCCTGCACGGTATTCAGCCATCACACCGTCTCCCACTTGCGCCAAAAATCCGGTTGTGAAGAGGTTATGATGGCTATTGGGATGGAATGTAATGACACCCTGGCTCTCATGCACCCCAAAATGAACCTGTGTGGCAGTATCCTCGTCGTAATCACCCCAGAATGGGGGCACAACTGCAAAACCGAACATGGCGTCCCCCATAAAACCCTTGAAGATCACACGCGAGTAGGGAACTTCTTCGTCCAGGTTGGCAATGGCATGTAAGTTGACAATATTACCCATACCGTCTGTGGCACGCACGCTATTTTCAGCCGTATGCAGCAGAAAATCGGGCTTCAACTCAAAAAAGTGGTGCCTGGCACGCGTCATGGCAGCGATCTCTTTGGCATAGCGGGCATCATCACAATTGGGTATGCCCCAGGTGAAGGTGTGCAACGGCCAGGAGGCATCCATCTCATCCAAACAGGCGATGAGCACGCGCGAATCCAATCCGCCGCTCAGCATAACAGCCTTGGGTAAATCATCCGCTGCCTGCCGCCTCACGGCCTGCCGTAAAAGAAAAACCAGCTCCTCCTGGTAATCCTCATCCTTACGAAGCGGATAAATATCCGGGTAGTTAAATCGCGCATAGCTCTGGAAGGTGAGCCTGCCACCTTCAACGATTAGAACGGTGCCCTGCGGCATGAGACGCGCCTCGGATAGCAGGGTACGGTCATTCAAGACATGGTCGAACGTCAGAAATTGGGCAATGGCGACCGGATCAACCTTGCGCGGTAAATCCGGGTGAGCCAGGAGCCCACGTACGCCGGAGGCGAACAAAAACATACCGCCCCATTGGGCGTAATAGAGCGGATAAAGCCCCATACGGTCGTTCACGATCCAGAGCTTCTTCTTCTCCGCATCCCAGATCGCGGCGATGAAAGCTCCGTTCAATTTCTGGGCAAACGCTTCGCCAAAGACATCAAAAAGATGTAACAATAAGCCAGACTGGCTGTCGCCGCGGTATGGACTTCCATTTGTTTCCAGCTCCTGCTCGAGCCTGCCGGTTTCATAAACCTCACCTTCCATCACGATAAAGCGGTTGTGAGCCTCGTTCCACACCGGTTGCGGCTCTGAATTGACGATCCCCAGGCTGGCGCGTCCGATGCCAAAATCCGAGCCTTGAGCATGCTCCAATCGGAATTCATCCCCTGGCTCCAGCGCGAGAAGCATCTTCCGGATGAACTCATCCGGCGTTTGTCCTGCTATATTTCCTACAAACCCAGCAATTCCTGGCATATGATCTTCCTGTTCACAAAGTTCCGAGAGGGCGTCGGGCTTCGAATACCATCGTCTCTAGACGGTTCATCTCTACCCCGATCATCCGTTCGTGTGCGTCGATACCGCGTAAATTTTCGTCTAAACTCACGTCGGGAGCAAGCTGAACGATCTCATCAAATCTTGCCGAGGTTAGCGCCGCCCGCAGTGTAATGGCATCATACAAGAACTGGTGCCCATAGCTGCGAAACATATTGTTGACCACAAAGCCGGCGGTATCACGTCGCGCATCCGGATAATATTTCAGAATATGCTGATAATCGATGTCCCATTCTGGACAAAGCATCTGCAGCCTTGAGGTCTCCGGTGAGTAGAGCCCCATGACCTTCTTGCTATGCCATGCCAGATAATCTTTCTGCAAGTCCGTTTTGTTATCAGCCAGCAGCTCCATGAATTGAGCCATATCCGGCGTGGCGATACGCACCCTTCCTCCCGCGCGCAACACTCTGAATATTTCATTGAGCACAAAACATCCCTGTTGGTAGGAAACGTGCTCCAGCATGTGCTCACTGAATACATAATCGAAGGTGCAATCGGCGAATGGGAAACGCTCGGAGGCGTTTAAGTACAACACTCCCGGAGTGTTTGGCTCGATATCCGTGTTCAGCCAGCCGGGAAGAGGGTTCTCTCCGGCTCCAATCTGTAACTTGCGAATCTCGTGGGAGGATAGATACTCATCGATGGCTTGCTGGCGATGCTTAATCAACCGGTCCGTCTCATTTAGTTCCTTATTCGCCAGCCTTGCGCGCATAAAAGCGATCTTTAGTTCACGCAGGTAGATCACTGCCATGCGGCGAATCCGGTGATACCAGCTATCTGTCACCGTTGCTCCGCGAGTTTGCAAACACTTGCTTGAACAAGATAGCAATCACCCCCCGGTTCAGCAACCATACCGGGTTGTTGCGTATACCGGGCCACAAATGGCTACGGATA
Source organism: uncultured Chloroflexia bacterium (assembly GCA_963702535.1). Taxonomy (GTDB): domain Bacteria; phylum Chloroflexota; class Anaerolineae; order Anaerolineales; family UBA4823; genus CAVPDG01. The sequence continues at coordinate 56,541 of CAVPDG010000012.1, forward strand.
ACCCTGGAAGCGTTCTTATCTGTTGCTGTGAATACCTCACCCATATGGAGATCAGATACCATGTGCGACTTCAAATGGATCAAGTGAGGCGTCTTCGGGAGCAGATCTGAGAAGATTGCTTCGGTAAAATCCAGCTTGGCTTGGGCATCCTCACCAGGTGCATACCAGAGCAACATACTTGCCAGCGGCTCATCAAAATCCAAGAGGGGTGGGTAGAGGGTCAAGGCACGCTGTAAAGATTTTTGCGCCTCATCAGCCTGGTCTCCAGCATATGCCAGAATTGCTGCCCGCAAGTAATCGCGCCCGACAAGGGCAAATTTTTCGACAGGTGGTTGAGAGCCATGACGACGATAAATGGCGCGCTCCAACCCCTGGGCTTTGTTGTACGCCTGCCGGTACTCCCGGAGCTTGCTAACCGAGGTTGAATGCACGCGATACAAATAGAGCGCATCGCTCAAGTTGGCAAGCTGCGCGACTTCCGCGACGCGCAAGCAAAAATCATAATCTTCCGCCGGCTCAAGCTCAACCGCGTAAGCACCAATCAAATCCAATAGCTCTCGCCGGAACATAAAAGAACCGTGGTGGATGCAGTTAATATCCAGCAGCAGTTTCTGGATGCTGGCGTTATCGGTTGCAGTGAGCTTATCAGGCATATCCAGCGGCTTATCTTGTGGATCGATAAATTGCCTGCGCGTGCCTGCCAACCCGATCTCCGGATGTGCATCCAGAAGAGCTACCTGTCTTTCCAGTCGCTGCGGCAGGGAGATATCATCCGCATCTTGCCGGGCAATATAACTCGCGCGCGCGTGTTTAAATCCCTCATTGAGGGTTCGAGTGTAGCCCATATTTTTCGGGTTGGCGAATAACCGGATGCGAGAATCCTGGTGTGCAAATTCCTGTAGTGCCTCCCATGTCCTATCTGTCGAGCCATCATCCAGAATGATGAACTCGAAGTCCACGAAGGTTTGGGTCAGAATACTCTTTACGGCTGACTCCAGATAAGGTAAGCCGTTATACACGCTCATGACCACACTGACTTTTGGGTCGGTCATTCTAGCCGTCCACACTTGACCTGGTTTTGTTTGGTAGGAGCAACGAACGTCCCACTACCGACCATAGACCCCGGTTGGCTAGAAGATCGGCGTCATTCGAAACCGCTTTCCAAGCGTGGTACCGGGTTGCTGCCCCGTGCTGGCGCTCAAAGTAAAGAAAAGCGTACGCCTGGTGCAATAATGCCTGTGCCTGCTTTTGCACTTTGTCCGGCGATGCATCTGCCGGCAGATTGCTGCACACCTGGCGGGTAAATACAAACGGCGCCTGGTCATCTCCAGGCGCGCCCTGGGCTAACTTCCAAGCCTGATCCGCAAGCTCCTGCGCCAGGAAGCGTGGTTCCTCTTTCCATTGGGGCGCATTTGCTAGGATGTACTCAATTTCCTCCCTACCAGCAGCATAATCTTCGTGCTTGAAGGCTTCGAATGCCCGAGGTAGATGATCCCAGACCAGCTTCTTTTCGAAGTAATCCGATAATCCGCTGCCGCCATGTTTTCCTAGCATATGCTTGAGCTCAGCAAACAACACCCGGTCACCGGCAGAGGACTTTGCCTCCGGGTATATGCGCATGTAGGATAAAAGGTATGGGATGTACAGCGCACGACCACGAGCGCCTAATCTCAGCCAGAGATCCCAATCCATCACGTAGTGCAGTTCCTCATCAATCCCACCGATTTCCTCAAAGGCGCTGCGACGAAAGAAGGCAGAGGGTTGGGCGATGATATTTCCATGTTCGAGCAGCCACCGCTGGTCAAAATCCCTGACTTGCTCGCATTTGAACATGAATCCGCCTTGGCGATCGATCGCATCGCAATCCCCATAGATCAGATCTGCCTCCGGGTGCTCTACAGCAGCCTCAGCTAGCTTGCCGAGGGCATTGCGGGCGAAAACATCGTCTGAGTTAAGCCAGGCGAAGATGGTTCCCGTCGCCCGTTTAAATCCATTATTGATGGCATGCGACTGCCCTCGATCCGGCTCGCTCACCCAATATGCCAGCCAGGGCGAGTACTTTTGGATCAGATCCACGCTGCTATCGGTGCTGCCGCCGTCGATGGCAATGAACTCCAGATCAGGATACCCCTGAAGCAACACCGAGCGCAGAGTTTCTTCTACAAACTGGGCTTGATTATAGGAAGGCATCACCACGCTGATGCGCGGCCAGGCAGAGCCATCCGGCATAACTGCAGGAAGACGATCGGAGGCTTGTGTCCAGGGCCATCCGGATCTCCCCTCCGGTGGCAGGGGCAGGTCATCTATCGTGGGCATGAATGTCATTGGCTGGTTCCAGATCTCTGCTGGTTTTGCCGGACGCTTTTTACCAAAATGGATAAAAGCCCGCGGTTTCGCAGCAGCGTTGGATCAATAAGAAAGCTATGAACAACGTGCCTTCGAGCAGCGCTTAACCGGCCAGCCTGGAATTCCCTGAATGCTGCCTGCATGTGCAGCCAACCACCGGCTTTGCGTCGAAAATCGCCGCTGACCATATCAAGGAGATGGTCAGCCACCCAGAACCCAAACTCGAAGAATTTTTCAGGAGCTGTGTTGAAGCGAGCAAGGTTGTTCTGGCTCCAGGATAGCCAGCGCAGAAATCCATCGATATCCGATTTTAGCGCGGGGTCGAGCTGGAAAGCATTTCGCAGGGAAGCGAGGGCTTCAGTTTCATAGCCCAATCCATACCACCAGTGAGTTTTATACAGGGCATAATTCGCTCGTGCCCTGTCAAGAGGGACAGGCGGCGCCGGTTTGTATGGATTTCCGGGCACATTGATGTGCGCAGCATAATGTTCCTGATCTTTCGGCAGCATGCCTCGACGGTGGACCCATATCTTCTGTCCCGGCACTTGCTCTGGAGAGAAGCCACCCAGGTACACCTGTCCATCTCCCATGACAACCTGTCCAAAGGTGCGGTACATCAACAGAGAAAGTACCGCCTGGTCATGCCGGTGGGCGACGTCAGTCGCAGCCATCGCCGCTTCATCCATCACCACATCCAACGCCTCCGCCACAAGAGCTTCGGTCTCACCTTCTTTACGGAACCCTAATAAACCACCAGCCAGAGTCGCTTTACCGAGGCGGAAATCATACGGGACGCGGCAAGCCTCACACGCCGCCGGAGATGCCTCGTAATCCAGCATCTCATAATTGGGCACCAGAAAATAACCCAGGCTTTCGATCGCCTGAAAAATATCATCCAGTGGGTGAAGTACCGTGATACCGGCGTCAATCCACAGCACATGGCGGGATGGGGCGTCATGGAGGCACCAGATCTTCCAGCTGAAATGTTGCCGCCAGTGCGGGCAAAACGCTGGAACCTGGCGAACGGGGATGCCGCACTGCGCCAGCCTCGCTTTTGTGGCATCATCCATCCCAAGATCGTACACCAGCACAGGGGGGTGAGCAGGCCAATTGAGCGTTACTGAGCCCAACAACGCCTGAAGAGAGGCACCGAAATCGGCTGAAGCCGCCGTAATGATCAGGCGTTCATATTCAAATTGACTCATGCATCGATTTCAGGCAGCAGCACCCAGCCGGCGCCTTTATAGTATTCGAATACATGTCCGGTTGCCGTAGGCGTCCCTTCAGCCAGCACCCGCACAGCCTGGGGCGCCTGCGCCCAATAGGCAAGCCCTGGCTCGGTCAGATAAAGGTAGAGATAATACTCTCCCTGCATAATGGCAGGTAACTGCATGGTGTGCACCAGATGGAATGGGCCTGGCTCATAGCGCGGTGTGTAGCCGCGAGAGTGCCCAGGGCTGAAAAATGCCAGCGGAGTCTCATAAAGGTCAAATATCCTGGCTTCAAGCTCAAGATGGATCGGTTCTTTGATCTGCCCACTTACCTCAATCGTAATCTCATTGTCACCAGGCAGCAACCTCAGCTCATCCTCCGTGCCGCCGTTGACCGTTATCGATTCGATCTCCACCGCTGGATTGGTCTCATCAAGATGATCCATGATTTGTCCCGATTTCTTGGCGCCATGCGCCAGGTAACGCACAATGCACTCTGTCACCCCACCGTTCAGCGCCAGGCTACCCGATTCAAGCAAAACCGCCCGGTGGCAGAGCTGGCGGACAGCCCCAAGGTTGTGGCTAACGAACAACACCGTCCGTCCTTGCCGGGCAACGTCGCCCATCTTACCCAGGCACTTCTCCTGGAATGAAACATCCCCAACGGCGAGTACTTCATCCACCATCAGGATTTCTGTCTCGAGGTGCGCTGCGACAGCAAACGCCAGCCGAACATACATCCCACTGGAATAACGCTTCACAGGCGTATCGATGAATTTTTCAACCTCTGCAAATGCGACAATCTCATCGAATTTTTGATCGATCTCGCTCTTCCTCATTCCCAGGATTGCACCGTTCAGGTACACGTTCTCCCGTCCTGTCAGCTCGGGATGGAATCCTGTGCCTACCTCCAACAACGAGCCCACGCGCCCATTGATATATGCCTTGCCGCCGGTTGGCTCAGTGATGCGAGAGAGCATCTTCAGGAGTGTGCTCTTACCGGCTCCGTTTCTACCGATCACACCCACCACCTCGCCCCGGTACACATCAAAAGACACCCCGTGTAATGCCCAGATGATCTCATCCTCATCCGGCTCTCGGAGTGTGGTCACCAGGTAGCGAAATGGGTCGACCACACGCCTAAGTAACGCTCTCCGGCTTCTAGCTCGACGCTCAAGCCTGCCGATTCGGTAGCGCTTGGATAAATTATCAACGCGGATAACCAGCTCTTCCATCAACGGGTTCCAATCAAAGTTTGATCACACTCGAGGGAGTGCCCTAGAATTAGTTGCGCCAAATTATACGTGCAAAACAGGGAAAAACAACCAGGATCAGACCGTTTTTTCCAACCTTAACTGGTCTGGTATCTTAAATCCTCCTTTAATTTCTGGAGGATCCTTGAGATTCGCAATATTGTTCTTTCTCTGCGACCCACCCACAACGTAGATAGTGGCACTCAGGAATGAGATTATGGTCCTGCGTGATAAATTCCAATAGACCAGTATCCGCTGGTATTAATCCCATCCACAGCGATAATCCACTCTGATCCCGTCCATACCGGATCAAAGTTATGCATACCATTCTGGTTCCATCCTGATGGTCCATGCGTCAGGATGGGGGATTCGGCAATCTCATGCTCCGAATAAGTTGTGGGGGTAAGTGTATCTACCTGGAAAATTCGCACCTCGGAGCCGTAGGTCACGTCGTCTCTTTGAACGGTACGGATGATCTTATTCGTATCGTACACAAAGGAACGGCCTCCCAGTCGCGCCCGGCTGGCGTCGCCGATTACGATCGGGCTGAGTGGATGCTGCACCCAGCCGCCTGTCAGGTTGTTCGAATAGTACAGGTAACACTCCGTATTCGATGTGGTGCTGGTAAACATCCACCAATAGCCATCATGGAAGAAAATGGATGTATCGACGAAGGGTCTTCCGCTGACCAATGTAGCCACATACGTCCAGTTGTACGGGAAGTTTTGCGCCTCATACAGACGGATCGAGTTAGCCTGGAACGTCTCCGGGATCATGTAGTAATGACCGTTTGCCTTGAAGATGTATGGGTAGGAGAGATGGAAGGTTTCGGTCAGCACCAACTGGTCATAATTCCAATGATATCCATCGCTGCTGCGTGCAAGCCCAACATGCCCTTTGCCGCCAATGTCATACACTTCAAAGAACAGGTACCATTGGTTGTTCTCGTAGAAGAGGAACGGGTCTGCTACAAAGGTGCTTGGAATATCAGTTACCATTCCCGCTGTCATGACGGGGTTGGGGACTACCGAGTTCGGCTGCAGATTGGTGAATGGGCTGGTCGTCACACTATGCCAATCAGGGTTGGTCGTTACCGGTCCGCTGGTTGGTACTGGGGTTGGCGTATAGACCGGCGTCTGGGTGGCAGTCGGCGCGGTTGTGGGGGTGCCAGAGGGCAGCGGTTGCGGACCGCTCGCGCCCCACGACTGGAAATTATCGAAGTAGTAGGAGCCACGTGTCGAGCCAATCGATCCAAAAGCTCCCAGGCGGACGTATTCCAGCCGGCGGGTGTCATTATCGATACCTGTCAGGTTCGAGCGCAGGACGCCATCCACGCGTAGGGTATAAATCCCATTATTAGCGCCAGGTGCGCTGGATGCTCGCCACTCGAGCTCAATCAAGTGCGGTGCGTCGCTAATATCGGCAAACTCACCCAGCGCTGGAGCGCCGCTATCATCGAAGTTCGCGGTGAAGAGGACATACTGGTTGCCCATGTTCCCCAACACCAGGCTGAAGATTTCCTGCCCTGCCCCAGAGAAGCCCCAGAAGATGTGGTGGGCATTACCATTCGCAATCGTCGCCGAATTCGGATCGAAGTTAAAGCTCACCCGGTAGTTGTTCTCATTGTTAGGTTTGTCATCCCGCACACCGATTGGATTGGAGTCATTCAGCAAAGCCTGCATGCCATAACTTCCCGCGAGAGCAGCCGCAGCGCTCACACTCAAATCCCCGCCATCCGTAACTGCAGACGTCCACGCGGATAGATTACCAGATTCGAAGTTGTCGGAGAAGACAGGGATCAAGCCCGACGACCTGGTCGCCGTAGGCGAGCTGGTCACCGTCGGCGTTGGAGTGCTGGTGGGGGTATTGGAAGGCGTAGGCGTCAGCGTGCGCGTCGCGGTGGGAGTCATTGTGGCGGTGCTCGTCGCGGTTGCCGAATTGGTAGCTGTCGGTGTAGGCGTGCGTGTCTGTGTTGCAGTCAGTGTCGGCGTCAAAGTATAGGTCGGCGTGTCCGTTGCCGTAGCCGTCGGCGTGTTCGTTGCCGTAGCCGTTGGCGTGTTCGTCGCCGTTGCCGTTGGCGTGTTCGTCGCTGTGGCCGTTGGCGTGTTCGTCGCCGTAGCCGTTGGCGTGTTCGTCGCCGTAGCCGTTGGCGTGTTCGTCGCCGTTGCCGTTGGCGTGTTCGTCGCCGTAGCCGTTGGCGTGTTCGTCGCCGTGGCGCGTTGGCGTGTCCGTCGCCGTAGCCGTCGGCGTGTTCGTTGCCGTGGCGGTTGGCGTGTCCGTCGCCGTGGCCGTCGGCGTGTTCGTCGCCGTGGCGGTTGGCGTGTTCGTCGCTGTAGCCGTTGGCGTGTTCGTCGCCGTGGCGGTCGGCGTGTTCGTCGCCGTGGCGTCGGTCGTGCCGTCGGGCGTGTTCGTCGCCGTAGCCGTCGGCGTGTTCGTCGCCGTGGCCGTCGGTGTATTCGTCGCCGTAGCGGTCGGCGTGTTCGTCGCCGTAGCGGTCGGCGTGTTCGTCGCTGTGGCCGTCGGTGTGTTCGTTGCCGTGGCGGTTGGCGTGTTCGTTGCCGTGGCGGTTGGCGTGTTCGTTGCCGTGGCGGTTGGCGTGTTCGTTGCCGTGGCGGTTGGCGTGTTCGTCGCCGTAGCCGTCGGCGTGTTCGTCGCCGTAGCCGTTGGCGTGTTCGTTGCCGTGGCCGTTGGCGTGTTCGTCGCCGTGGCCGTTGGCGTGTTCGTCGCCGTGGCGCGTCGGCGTGTTCGTCGCCGTAGCCGTCGGGTGTCCGTCGCCGTGGCGGTCGGCGTGTTCGTCGCCGTGGCGGTCGGCGTGTTCGTCGCCGTGGCGGTCGGCGTGTTCGTCGCCGTGGCCGTTGGCGTGTTCGTCGCCGTGGCGGTCGGCGTGTTCGTTGCCGTGGCGGTTGGCGTGTTCGTTGCCGTGGCGGTTGGCGTGTTCGTTGCCGTGGCCGTCGGTGTATTCGTCGCCGTAGCCGTTGGCGTGTTCGTCGCCGTAGCCGTTGGCGTGTTCGTCGCCGTGGCGGTTGGCGTGTTCGTCGCCGTGGCGGTTGGCGTGTTCGTCGCCGTAGCGGTTGGCGTGTTCGTTGCCGTGGCCGTTGGCGTGTTCGTCGCTGTAGCGGTCGGGGTGTTCGTCGCCGTGGCGGTCGGCGTGTTCGTCGCCGTGGCCGTTGGCGTGTTCGTCGCCGTGGCGTCGGTGTATTCGTCGCCGTAGCGGTTGGCGTGTTCGTTGCCGTGGCGGTCGGCGTGTTCGTTGCCGTGGCGGTCGGTGTATTCGTCGCCGTGGCCGTTGGCGTATTCATGCCGTGGCTGTGTTCGTCGCCGTGGCGGTCGGCGTGTTTGTGTCGCCGTTGGCGTATTCGTCGCCGTGGCGGTCGGGGTGTTCGTCGCCGTGGCCGTCGGCGTGTTCGTTGCCGTTGCAGTGGGCGTCCGTGTCGCTGTGGCAGTGGCGGTGGCTGTGCTGGTAGCAGTAGCTGTAGTGCAGTCACAGTCGGCGTGGGAGTCGCAGACCCTCCACTGACAATCCTCCAGGAGCGGAAATCGTCGAAATAATAAGTTCCTGAAGTACCGCCAATTGAGCTAAATGCACCGAAACGCACCTGCTCAATCCGCCAGGTATCATTATCCAGACCGGTAAAAGTATAGCGGGTTACACCGTCCACGCGCAATACCATGGATCCATTATTGGCGCCTGGCGCTGTGGCAGCCCTCCATTCGACATCAATCAGGTGAGGAGCATCACTGACGTCCATAAACGCACTGATCATCGGATACCCGGCATCAGCGAAGGGAGCGATGATCAGATAGTAAGATCCCGATAAATAAGCAATATAGACCCCCATCACCTGGGCTCCAGAACCGTTGAGCCCCATGAAGATGTGATGGGCATTGCCATTTGCGATCGTCGTAGAATTTGGATCAAAATAAAAACTGGCACGATAAGCGCTTTCATTTGTGGGCGTATTATCGACCACATAAATATGGTTGGTACCCATGAATGCCTGCATTCCAAAACTGCCAACCATAGCGGCTGCCGCAGACACACTCAGATTTCCACCGCCGGTAACAGAGCTCGACCATGCCGAAAGGTTGCCACTCTCGAATCCATCCGAGAATATGGAGACTAACTGTTCTGACGCCTGCTGCCGGATTGCCCATGAACGCGTTTCGAGGCTCCATCCTGCCCGAGCAGATGAGAAATTGCCGATCAGTACGGCAAAAACCAGCAAAAGTCCAGGTATCTTGATACTTTTCATCAAAGCCTGTGTATGCGAATATCCAACCCCTAGTCCATAACCCTATGCCAGGTCTGGGTTTTAAAAGCTATTTGATGATGATTGAGTTGACTCTGGCATTGTGCACAATCCTTATTTCTCCCCTTACATAATGCCACCATTTTACTCCACTATTTAATTATTCCATAACAATTGCAATTTGGATAGTCCCCAATAAGTACTTATTGCAATTTCTAATCTGAACAACTCTACAAATCTTTTTACAGAACGTCCACGATCCTGCGCTCTGTCCGGCGGAACACGTACGCCCCACTGACCAGCGCCAGTACGATGATCACCACGGAGATGGCAAATAACCCACCCGGTGGATCTCCACTCCCCAGGAGCGCCCAGCGAAATCCGGCGATCACGCCCGTCATAGGATTCAGGGCATAAAGCGTTTGTAAGGATGGCGGGATGATACTGATCGGGTAAATCACGGGAGAAGCATACATCAATGCCTGGAGGATAAACGTGATGGCAAATGTGACATCACGATAAATCACCGAGAGCGTCGCCAGCCACAAGCCAAATGCCAGGGCAAAGGCAATCGCTACCAGGATGAAGAGCGGCAGGGTCAGCATCTCAATCCGCAAAGGCATGCGATAAAGTAGCAGTGCTACCAGGAAGACCAGAAGCGCAGCGGCCATATCGACTAGGCCGGACACCACGGATGCCAGTGGCAGTAACATGCGGGGGAAATACACCTTTGAAACTACCTGTGTATTATCCACCAGGCTGCGCGAGGCTCTGAGCACCGCGTTTGAAAAATATCCCCACGGGATCAAAGCTGAGAGTGAAAACAGCGGGTAAGGTATCCCGTCCGAAGGGACTTGGATTAATAATCCAAATACAACGCTCAGAAGCAGCATATTCAAAACCGGTCGGATAAATAACCACGACATCCCCAACGCCGTCTGGCGATAGATGCTTTTGATCTCTCTAGAAACCAGGAAGAAACCGAGCTCGCGGTATTCCCACAAATCCTTCAGCCCCAAGGAAGACCAGCCCTTCGAGGGTTGAATGGTCAATCCATGGAATCCATCGATCAACTTAGGCGATTGTTGTTGAAGGTCTGCGTTCGTATCAGACATGCGGAAACACCTGCGCTACATCATTCTTGTTCATTCACGAATAATCCCATACTTTAAGATGACATAAATAGCCCGGAAACCATCTCTCCAGTTGATCTTCTTCCCCTCTTCGTATGTGCGCCCATAATAGGAAACGCCCACTTCATAAACAACAAAACCACCTCGGGCTATCTTGGCTGTGAATTCCGGCTCGAAACCGAAACGATTTTCTTTAACTGTACCTTTTCGAGAACGCTACGCTTGAAGACCTTGTAACAGACCTCCATGTCGGTCAGGTTCAAATTCGTGAAGGCGTTTGAAAGAAGCGTCAGGAACCTGTTTCCAAGGGAGTGCCAGAAGTACAATACGCGGTGCGTCTCACCCCCAATGAATCGAGAGCCATATACCACGTCCGCTTTTCCTTCCAGGATCGGTTTGATCAGTTTCGGATATTCGCACGGATCGTATTCGAGATCGGCATCCTGGATGATGATAATATCACCGCTGGCGTGAGCAAATCCAGTACGCAACGACGCGCCTTTCCCCTTATTTTGTTCGTGAAAAATGATCTGAACTCCAGGTGAATTTTTTAAAGAGGAAAGATAATCGCGCGTCCCATCCGTGGAACCATCATCAACGATGATCAGCTCGCGTTCCACATCCAGATCAACACCCATGATCTGGTTGATGATGGTCTCAATAGTATTGATCTCATTGTAGCACGGGATAACGATGGAAACCTTGTGCATACCCGCCGATTAACCTCCGCGATAATATTCTTTAAACAGGACCAACCCCGCGATCACGATCAGCGCGGGTATCACCGCCATCAATACTTCTAGACCCGGATTTGCTGGATTATCATCCACCGCTACCTGGGATAGGGGTGTGGCGGTTGGCGATGAACTCATTGGGACATTTTGCGTCTGGGTCACGGTAGGCTCTGGTGTAGCTAAAACGGCTGAAGTCGGTTCTGGCCAAGGCTTGACTGGGACCGATGGGGCATCTTCGATGATGCCGGTCATTACATTAATCTCAAAGATGGGCGGGGTATACCACGTAGCAACAATGCGGTTGCCGCCAACGATAGCGACTTTGGGGTTCACCATGAAATTGAAGCCCCCCATCAGCGTAGGCTCACGCCAGCGCGATCCGCCCTCCCAAACACTATGCCACATTCCCTCGGCTTTCTCCCGATATATATCATCCTCACGCACACGCTGCGCCAGGAACACATGCACTCTGCCCAGGCTATCTTTGACAAACTCAGCGAAACCATTCTCACCAATCAGCCAGGGAAAGGTATCAACCGGCGCGCTCCAGGTTTTTCCTCCATCGTCCGAGTACCTGGCATAACGGTAGGCGCGCCATCCCCCCTCGTACATCGTCATCAATCCCTGACCATCCAGGTAGACCATATTGTTCCAGTCTCGCTCGTACTCGTCATCTATTTTTTCTGCCACCTGGATCGGTTTGCTCCATGTCAGACCACTATCTTCTGAGCGTGTGAAGTAGATGTACTTGCCATTTCCAGTATCATCCCATTCTGTCCAGGTAGCATACACTTGCCCAGGAGGCACTACCAATAAACGGGTGTTGCTGGCGCCATGTGCTGGGTCAGGCGTCGTATACAGGTCAACCGGAGGGGACCAGGTTGCCCCGTTATCCGTCGAGCGGGTATAACCCACCGCACGCTCATCTGGCGGTGTATCACCCTGGGGTACGCGGGCATAAATCACATGCAGGTTGTGTGGCGCTTCATAAGCGATATGGATGGAATATTCTGTGCCGGTCAAATCCTGTGCTAAAGGCACTGGCTCTTTCCAGGCCGCAGGGTCACCTGCCAGGGGAGCGTACACTGAGCTGTAAAAAAGCGTGTAGTTTGGGAAATTGGGTTCCTCCATCCAGATCAAGTGAATATATCCCTGATCGTCGAGCACTGCATGGGGGAAAATCAAGACCTGGTTGCCCAGATAAGTGGGCGTAATAAAAATATCCACCGGCGTCGACCATTTCACGCCATCCCAATGCGTATACATCAACGTGTCAGCCTGGTCGCCTAGCGTCGTCCCCGTCTTCTCCGCCCAGAACAGGTGCACCCCGCCATCTGGATCGCCCAGAATAAAGGGATCCGTTGAGTTGCGACCCGGGGAGACAGAAATGTTGAATGGAGGATCCCAGGTGATCTCATCGGTTTGCGCTTGAGCTGGACGGATACCCAAGGCGAGGCCGATCACCAGTATCACAGCTAGCAGGTAACCCAACCAATTTCTTGTTTTGACCATTTTCATCAGAATGTAAACCTGTCCAAAAACACGTATCCGGTTAGCGAACCTCAATGATATCAGCAGATGGGTAAGATTGCATAAGCTTGGCTTTGGAGAGTTCAACATCGTCGAGAAGACCCACCTTCGATAAGATAAATTCTGCAGACTGCTTGTTAGCGATATTCGTTATGATGAAAGCACGCTCGAAATCCCTCTCAGAGCCAAGCTCAGAATATAACTTTACCTGAATATGTGCCTTATTAAAATAATATTGAAGAATCGCATCGGATGGCGCAAACGTGACCACCGCATCACCCGCCTTTAAATGCTTGCCAAGCCAGTTGGCGATCTGCTGACTATCGCGCAATGTCCCCGTTTGCTCGGAATAATATACCGATCGCGTGCGCAGTACGTTCAAGCCAAGCAGTACCGCAAGGATAAGAACAAATGCACCAAAAACCGAGGCATTGAAATATTTACGCCTCTCGAACACCGTGGACACCAGGTACACGATGCCCGCAGATGACCAGATCAAATACATAGGAAGCAGGTAAAGGAAGACCCTCGACCAGGGAGGCACTCGGCGTGTGAGTAACATGACGACAACACACCAAATTATTTGTACCAGCGCGAGGGAGATTTTATCATCCGAAATCTTGCTGTGAAAGAGAATGCTGAGTATGAAGCCCAAGAGCAGGATTAGGCTCCCCACGAGGGGCATATCCGTATTCCAGTGCCCCCACATGACATAGAGCAAATCCCCAAGCGTTTCCAAACCATGAGATAAATTCTCCGGGCGCACAAACTGGTTGCTGACCAGCTTATCCAACCCCGAGACAAGAATCACCGGAAGATACAACAACGCAACGAATACGCCTACCAACAAACCGGATACCAAGAAATGCTTGAGAAACCTGTCTCTAGGACGTGAGCCAACATCCCTTACCGACCACGAGACGATCAGCCAACCCATGAAGCCGCCATAGGGGTAAAGCATAATCGGAATTGTGAAAAAGCCCAAAACTGCAAGGATGCTGAAGAACAGCCAGGCGATTAAGTTATCCTCTGCCTTGATGTACTTTACCAACACCAACATGAGTAGGGTAAATAAGCAAATAAGCTCATAACCGCGTGCATTCGTGGAATACTCGATTAACGAGCTCGATGTGGCAATAAATACTGCCGCAAGCAAGCCAACTTCTTTTGAGTAATGGATTCTAGCAGCGATATACGCAACCGGCGCCAACAGGATCCCGGCAATGAAGGCTGGCAAGCGAATGATCCAGGGTTCATTTCCGAAAATACTGGTTGCGATATACACCAAAATAGTGTGAAAGATGTGATTGTTGGGCTGACCGTAGTTGGTGAGGATCTCCCTCAATCCATGCGCTGCGAATACATTGTATGTAAAAGCCTCATCGTAGCGTATAGGCTGGTTGAGAAAGGCAAGCCTCAGGGCAATCCCGATGATTACGACGATCCCCAGGTAAATCAGGAACCTCCCGTCTGATCTGATCTGCCACAGGCTGGTATGGAGCTTATTGAAATCCTGCTTGAGCTGTGATGTCATCCGTTGCTGCGTTGACGGATCCTTCTCATCCTACTCTTCTTTAAGTGGATCCGGAACTTCCAATTTTGCATTTATAATTCGTAGACTCTGCTCGCAGTTCACACGACAATGATATGGGGCATCCCATATTTCGAGAGTAGACAAGGAGAAAACCCCGTGAAGCAAAAAGTATGGTTGACTATTTTGATTGTCCTGCTACTCAGCGCCTGCACACCACCTGCACCCCAGCCAAGCCAGGTCGTTCCGGCTTCACCCGATGTATCTGCTACCTTGACGGCGCCTACTGAACCCACTGAGACCGCCGTACCTCCCACTGCATCCAGCAGCCCGACCACTCCGCCGAGCTCTTTACCTCCCAGCGCGACCCCCACCATGCCAATTCAATCCACAAACTTACCATCAGTCCCCTCGAGTGAGAGCATCATCATCAACCATGAATCGATCGCGCTGTTTGATAAGATCCCCGATGAATATCTAACGAAGGCAGCCGCCATACACCTTCTCTTCCGCCACGCGTCGGTCGGCTATAACATGACCGAGGGTCTGGATTGCCTGATGGGTAAAGTCCAGCCCCGCCCGCACTTCTGTGATGCCGGCATCCCGCCCCAGGAGGTCATCCAGGATCCAAAGTATGATCGCTCCAACTGGGTTTTTGAGTTTCACGCCCCCCCACCAGGCCAAAATCCTGGCTGGTGGGATAAGCTAAATTTGTTTGTAGATCGAGTTGATAACCCCGCTGCGGGCGAGAATTTTGATGCATATGGTTTCAAATTTGGCTATGTAGATGCCATCACTGGATCGGCAATTGACGATGAGTTCTTCCTGGAGGAGCCCGGCGGCACTTACCCTCATATCTCTGCTCTGGAAGATCTCGAAAAGCGCCATCCGGATCAGCAGTTCATTTACTGGACGCTGGCGCTCGCTCGCATTGTCGGTACTCCAAATTCGCAAAGCTTCAACCAGCAAATGCGTGATTACGCGGCTGCTCACGGGAAAATCCTAATGGATATCGCCGATATTGAATCACATACCCCGGATGGACAGCCCTGCTACACAACCCCAGACAGTGGAATCGAAGTAATCTGCACAGATTACACCGACGAACGAGAAGGCGGTCATCTCAATGCTCTGGGCTCACTCCGCATGTCAAAAGCTATGTGGGTACTGATGGCTCGTCTCGCCGGCTGGGATGGCAATTAGATTGAGGATCCTTTCAATATTGCAACGCCTTATGCATCACTGCTTAAGTTCCGCTTAATACGACCTTTATCCGCCCTTAAATCCATTTACAGCTTTCCCTGGCATAATAAAACTGTCAGATTGTGACGATCTATACTATTTCAGCCGGTGACTTGAAGATCAAAACCTACTTTATCGGTTACGGCTGGATGATCATGAAACGTGAGGAATTTTCGATATGACCATTAAAAGCAAGCTCATCTTATTGCTCATTGGATTGATGCTTCTGCCGCCGATCAGCGCCAGCGCAACAACGGTGGATTACGCCGAGGACGCTCCCCAAGAACCGCTGGCATCCGGACGGACGATCTGGCTCCCCCAGGTAATTGCTCGCCCCGCCGCTCAATCGAGCGGGGCAATCCTGATCGATCACAATTCGATCGCACAATTCGATCGCATACCCACGAACTACTTACAGGCTGCAGCTACCATCCGCTTCATATTCCGCCATGCATCGGTAGGGTGGAATATCAGTGAAGGCTTGAATTGTCTGATGAATAGCGTCTCCCCTCGCCCGTTCTTTTGCGATGCCGGTTTGCAGTCTTCCCAAATTGTCTATGATCCAAAATACAACCGCAACAACTGGACCTTCGAGTTTCACGCTCCTCCGCCGGGTCAGAATCCTGGTTGGTGGGATAAAGCCTGGCTGTTCATTGACCGGGTGGACTCCGCCTCCAATTATGACGTTTATGGATTTAAGTTCGGCTATGTAGATGGCATCCAGGGGTCAGGAATTGACGACGATTTCTTCGCCTATCACCCGGGAGACCAATTCCCCAGCATTCACGACCTAGAAGCTCTCGAAACTCGCCATCCTGGCAAGCGATTCGTCTATTGGACCATGGGTCTGGCTCGCATCGTCGGTACTCCCGACTCCCAGAGTTTCAACCAGCAGATGCGCACTTACGCATCCCAGCACAATAAAATATTAATGGACATTGCAGATATCACCTCCCACCGTCCCGATGGCTCTCCTTGCTACACAGCGCCAGGCAGCGGGATCGAAGTGATCTGTGATGAGTATACTGATGAAACGCAAGGTGGGCATCTCAACGCACTCGGCATGCAGGTCATGGCGAAAGCCATGTGGGTCTTAATGGCTCGCATGGCAGGCTGGAATGGGAATTAAGCGATCCTGATGCTGTCAATCCATTCTTCCGATCCTACCGATTGCAACCCAAAGGTTATCCGATGATCAATCTTCCAGGCATCACGCCTCGCCCACCGCTCGGCGGATCGCGGCGCAAGAGATCTGCCCGCCGCCTACTGACCCTATGGATCCAGGCGTTCCTCGTCTTGATCCTGGTGACAACCGTAACAGAACCTGCGATCAACAAGGGGACGCCAGCATTCGCGGCGCTCGATCAACAATGGAACGGTCCAAGGCGGCAATTTCTCCCGATCATCGCCCGCCCCGAGACCAATACAAGCTCACCCTCTACTGGTTGGCCCATGGCAGGCGCTAATCCCCAACGCACGTCCTGGACACCGGACGAGGTGGGTGGCAACTTACGCGTCGAATGGTTCCGCCCCATTGAGGCTTACATCCCGCAGAACGCTCAGCTCATTGCCGGTTACGGAATGATCTATGTTTCGACTGCCCGTGGACTCTATGCGCTCAATGCAGCCAATGGAAATCTTGTCTGGCGCTACGATACCGAGTTGCCACTGGGAAATTCTCCTACACTCGCAAACGGGGTTGTTTATGTCGGCGGGCACGATCGTAAGATGCACGCCCTCGACGCAACAACAGGCGCCCACCTCTGGGAATTTGCGGAAGCCAAATCTGGCTATGATACCAATCCACTGGTCGTCAACGGTCGTGTTTTTGCCGGTAACCGGGATGGATATATGTACGCGATGGGAGCTCACGGGACTGCCAATCAAGGCAGACTGCTCTGGAAATATAAAACCGGCGGACCTATCCACCTCTCTGCCGCATATAAAGATGGCGTGATCTATTTTGCTGCGAACGATAACTTCGCTTACGCCTTACGCGCGGATAGCGGCGCGCTTGTATGGAAATCTCAAAAGATGCCTGGCGATGGCTACCACTCCTACTGGCCGGTTATCTACCAGGATAAGGTCATCTTTGCCGCTGCCCTGAGTTACCGCATTGGGCGCAACCCCGGTGGAGATAGCGAACCTCGCCTGGATGAACTGGAAGATATTTTCCCTGGCGAGGCCTGGGGATCTTACCTGAGCCCCAACCTGCAAGCGCAGAGCTGGAGCAACGGGTACCCCACCATCGACGCATCCAAAATCACCGAATACCTTGAGAACAACCCCAACGCCGACGCTCACAAGCACAAACCGTGGCGCCGAAACGTCATCGTTCTGAACACAAACAACGGCTCTGAGTATACCTTCGACTCAGACAACGACGGGTATGGTGAATACGCCCCAGTGTCACACTGGGGAACCAACAGCGGCAACCGCTATCCCCCCATCATCGGCCAGGATGGACTTCTCTATATCAACAATTTGTACATCAAGACAACCGATCCGCAGGGGCGTATCATGGGCTGGCGTCTCGGAACCAAATATTTCAGCCTTACGAATAACCAGGGTGCAATGGCAGAGCCTGAGGCGATCTCCGCCGGCGGTAATAAGATCTACCGCAGCCTTTGCTGCGATCGCGTGGGGGATTTCTTTGATATTCGTGCGGGTCAGGGCACCTATACCACGCTCTGGTCTTACAACCTGGCAGATTTAACCCCCGGTTATGACGAGACCTGGACGATCCTGCCCGGCTGGCCCCGGTTACAGGGCTGGTATAAGGGGAATACGGGCAGCATCAACGGCATATACCACAACCATGGCGATCAGAACCCCATCATTCCTTATAATGGCAGGCTTTACATTCACCGCAGCAATGCCATCATCGCTTTTGGTCCTGGCTCGTCACTGGGCAAGATACCCTTGCTACGCATCCAGAACACCGCCGACGCGCTCCAAACCCCGACCGTCGATGAGCTCAAAGGGCGCTTGGAAGTTGAGGTACAAAAGATCATCGATGCGGGTCATCTGCGCCCAGGTTATCTCAATAATGGACAATTTATGTACGGCGAGCTTGCCGATTATTTCCTAAACCC
Source organism: uncultured Chloroflexia bacterium (assembly GCA_963702535.1). Taxonomy (GTDB): domain Bacteria; phylum Chloroflexota; class Anaerolineae; order Anaerolineales; family UBA4823; genus CAVPDG01. The sequence goes on from CAVPDG010000012.1 coordinate 74,866, forward strand.
TGGAGATACGCTATATACCTTGTCGATCGCTTACCCGTATCTATCTCCTGCCCTCCAAGATCGCACTCGCACCTATTTACGCACTGAGTTCGCCAGCTACTTTGACCCAGTGATGTACGCAAGTATGGGCTGGGCAGAAGGCGCTGCTCGTGAAGCCATGCCTCTACCGCCCGAGGTACAGGCGTCATTGAGTGATTTTCCGAAACGAGAGATGGTCGGCGGTTTTTCTTGGTATTACCCCCAGCATAACTTCTACGCCATGTGGAAGTATGCTCAGATCTTCCCCCAGGACGCGGCGCGCATCTATGAGTTGGCGAAAAACAAGCTCCAGGTTCCGCTACCCTCTACGCCCATTCCGGATTACTACTCCCAACGACCTTTTGAAGTGAATGCTTACTATGCTGGTTATACCGGCTTTCTCCGTCTTCAGGAAATGGCCGGTAAGACCGTGGAAGACAGCCAGCTACGTACGAGCGTTATCAACGAGCTCAGCCGCATCTCGATCCTCAGGGCGACCACCTTTAATAAAGATACGCCCTATATCACCAACCAATACCACTGGCGCTCTTTGAATATCGCCCGCAATTTCATCTACATGACTCCGGAACTTGGCGATTATCTCTATCGCAATGCTTACGCCAGAGTTCAGGGAGCAATCGATGAATATGAGTATGTTGCCCCCTACTGGTTTGTCACCCGTTATAAATCGATGATGAATGAAGGGGTTGTCTCGCCTCTTTATAACTCACCGGCTATGTTTCAAGCGAAAGCCTTTATCATGAAAGAAACCCGGGCTGAGCTGACCAAATACCTGGACGCGCCTGCATTCGAGCGTGGAGACTTGTTCTATATCCAAAACCTGGTCGCAGCGATCGAAGCGCCCTAAAAGCACTGCTATCGCTTACCGGCAGAGCGCCTGACCACAATCAGAGCTAGCCCTGCAGCCAGCCCAACAACCAGCAACGCCAGTACACCACCCACCAGCGGACCGGATAACCTGCTATTTGCAGTGACCGGTCCGCTTTGTGCTGTTGGTGCGATCTCCGTTGCTGCCGCTGGCGCTTCAACAGGAGTGGTTTCTAAGGACTGGCTGATAGGCTCGCTGGTGATGATAGTTATGGGCGTCTCCTGTGGGGTAGGTGGCGGAGGAGCAACGGTAACTACATCGTCTACAGTCGGTGTTTCTTGAGCGGGGACGACCTGGACGCTCTGGCGACCGGAGAATTGAAGGCTCTCTTCCACCAAAGTATCCGAAAGGTCATCCGTAGCAAAGACAACGAGCAATCGCCCATCTGAGGAAGTGTTCGCGCTCAGAGAAGTCACTTGAATCGCATCGGCTTCACCCAGCTCTAAAACGGGTTGCTCATTCCAGTCCTCGTTCTCCCACGTCCAGTGCCTGATGAACACCTTGCCGTTTACATCTGAGACAGCTTCCAACAGATTCAATCTTCCCAATGCGTCCTTTGTCACGCTGGAGGACCCGGTTTCTCCCCAAAACGAGTGAGATTAACAGCCTGATCCCAGTTTGCGCCATCGTCCATCGATATCTGGTCCCACAGGCTATTGCTTTCCCCGTCTTCGCTCAACCACATGCGATGAATGCTGTTCTGTCCATCGATGGCGATTGTCGCCCATGCGATGGGCTGGTCCGCAACCAGCTCTGCTTCCGTCCAGCTCTGTCCCCCGTCAAATGAGCTGGCATAATACAAGGCTACTGCCCGGTTTCCTCTTCCAAGCACATTTTGCGTCCAGAGCATGTGCAGCATACCATCTTCTGTGATTGCCAGCTTTGGACTGTCCACCATATCCCACCCATTCTCAGCACCATCAAATACCAATAAGGGATCCGACCAGGTTTCTCCCGCATCTGCCGAGCGGATGGTGTAAATACCACGCCCTTCATTGACCGGGACAGCATAAGCCACCACGAGCTCGCCGCTCGGGTCAAGGTTTACAGCAGGAGCACTGCCGCCATCTTGAGCTATCGGCAGGACCTGGGCGGGAACCCACTCAAAGGTGCTGTTAGCCAGGGCGGCATTTGCCCAGCTATAATATAGCTCACTGGTCAGGTCATCGCGCCACACCACAAACAATCGGTCCTTAGCGTCGATAACGGCTGAGGGGGCTTCAATATTACCCGACGGTGAATCTAAAACGGCGATCGGGTCAGACCATTTTTGTTCCTCTTCGCGGGCATAGTAGACCTTCCATTTCGATTCCCCTTTATCATTTTTCTGGAACTGGTTCCAGAGCGCATGAAAACCGCCTCGACTATCGCTCAGAGCGGTGATAGAGCCATCCGCAACATCAGCGGTGATCAATGCTTGAGGCCTCGTCCACGCAGAAAGCGGAGGAAACCAGGTCTCCACATCCCCGATTTGGGCAGATGTTGCCCATACATCTCCCCCTCCGGCTTGATCACATCCAACAACCGTAATGCGATCGGGTGCGGTCTTCAATACCTGCCTGCAGCGGAAGTCAACTGCCCTGAAATTATCCTCGTCTGTGAAGGTGAACAACGTAGACTGAGGCTGAGGCTCACTCCAACGCGCGCCATCCCAGGCGGTGAGATAGGCTTCATCCCGGATGGAGCTCATCAATAACGTCAAACCCTCCTCACCCAGAATGAACTGGTTTTCCTGTGGACATCCGACCAGGTTATCAAACATCACCTGGCTCTCCGACCAAGTCTTGCCGCCGTCGGAAGAATACTGGCTGAGCTGGGTACAATCGAAATCACTCTGGAGCGATGCATTCCAAACCAGAAGTACATTCTGGCCGTCAGGGTTGACTTTGATATGAAATGGTCCCGTGCTCACCGTGGTCGCGGTTGGACCATCGATCATGGTAGCTTCACCCCAGGTCTGTCCAGCATCCTCCGATTTAATCAGTAAGACACGCTTTAAAGGCGGATTATCCCAGCCTACGTATACATCTTGCGCACCGCCAACGTCTGTAACAGCGATATCGATGTTACCCGTCTTTTCAGTCAGTGAACGCATGTATGCAGATGGGTAAAGGTTTACAGGGTTAGACCAGGAAGCTCCATTGTCGGTAGACTGGCGATAATACACTCCGGCGGGGAAATCGGGTGTATCCAGGTTGCGCACATACGCCAAATGTAGAACGCCCTGAGAATCCAGCGCCATATCATAGCTGGCAGATGCTGCCCCAATGATTTGCGTCCCCGCCCAGGTGCTGGGAGAGCCCAATCCATCCCCTCGCGACCAGCCCTGGTACAAGACTCCTTCCTCGTCAATCCAGAGAATCTGGATCCCGCCAGATGCATCCGGGTAAAGGCGAGGTATCTGGTCATCGAAAACATAGTCAGCAGCTACAGGACTGATCCATCCAGATTCATCTCCGGAGGTATACACCCAGTCTGCGAATTCATCCTTCCAGATCACATGCACCCGACCGCTCACATCAACGACAGCAACAGGATCAGACGTAGAGCCGGAGCGAGAGAGGTTCGTGGGCGCCGTCCAGTTGACGCCACTCGATTGTGCAAAGCCGCGCAGGCTATCGGCCCCGATCAACGCGACCAATATCACTAATATTAAGAACAGGGTTAATCGAAACAAATTATTCCTGCGTGGCATATCCAATTGCATCCTTTTGGATTGAGTTCTAATCGCTCTTGCTTGTCTGCCAGGTCAGATGCTGAAAACCAACACTCAGCGCAGACTTCACCGTTGACGGAGACGAGACGAGCATCTTCAAGTAGGTGAGCATGGGTCCGGGACGGAATGCCCACTCGCGGAAGGCGCGCTTCTGCCAGTATAACAGGCGCTCGGCGCTCAGCTCGGGGTAATCCAGCACGGTGCCCTTATCCATATCCACCTGCTCCCAACGCGTCCCGGGGCGGAACCAGCCTTTCTCCACAACTTCGAAGAAGAACGGCGTGCCGGGGTAAGGCGCTGCCACGTGGAACAAGGCGATATCCAACGGCAATTTTTTAGCGTAGGCTATCGTCTCCTGGATGGTCGTTTCCGTCTCGCCGGGCAGCCCGATGATGAAGTAGCCCCAGTTCTTGATGCCGGCAGCGTGCGCCCAGCTCAAGGCACGGACAACTTTATCGCGGTAAGCGCCTTTATGCGCATGCTTAAGGATTTCTTCATTGGCGCTTTCTATTCCCCAGGCGATCATCCAGTTTCCCGCGCGCCCCATGGTTCGCAACATTTCTTCATCCACATAATCGACCCGGCTGTTGCACAACCAGCGGATGTTGATCTTCTCCGCAATCATCCGCTCGCACAGCTCCATCACCTGCTCCCGGTTCACCGTGAACAGGTCGGCGTACATGTGGATGTTGTTGATCCCCAGCTCCTTCAGCCGCCACAGCTCTTCCATGATCAGCTTCGGCGACCTCACCCGCGCACTGTACTGGTAGCTCACATGCTTGATGCAGTATGTGCACCCTGCCGGACAGCCCCGGCTCGTCACAATAAACGTGAACGGCCCCTTGATCAGCGGCTCCCGGTACTTGTCCAGCGGCAGCAGCTCGTGCATCGGCATCGGCAGGTCATCCAGATCGGCGATGAACGGCCGCGGCAAGGTCATCTTCACCTCCCCCTTCTCCCGGTAGGCGATCCCCCGGATCCCCGATAGCTCTACACTCCCGTCCTCCTTCAGCGACGGCTGGTACCCAGGATCGCACTTCTCCAGCATCCGCACAATCGCCTCTCCTCGCTCCCCCACCTTCCCCTCCAGGTGGTCGATCAGGTCGCGCAGCGTCAGGTCTGGCTCCCCCACCAAGGCGTAGTCCAGGCTCGGGTACGGGCGCATGCTCTCGCGCGGGATCGGCGTCACGTGCGTCCCAAACGCGATCGTCTGCGCCCCGCGCGCATGCGCCAGAAAACATCCGTACATGTCGTTCTCCAACGTCGGCGCCGTCATCTGCGTCACGTAGTACTTCGGCTGCCACCGCTCCAGCTCCACCCGGAACGCTTCCCACCCCATGCGCTCGGCGTTGGCGTCGATCACCTTCACCGTGTACGTCGGGTGCAGCAGCGCCGCCATCTGCGCCAGGCTCACCTGCGGCCACACCATGTTCTCCCGCGTGCGCCGCCCTACCCGGTGCTGCGTCCGGATCCAGTAGCCCCCATCCGGCGTCGGCGGGTTCACCAGCAAGACATCCACCGCATCCGCACCGCGCCCTGCCGAAAGCAGCCCCTGCCGCACGATCTCATCCGCATTCGGAAAGTCCGACATGCGCAGCTTCGCCAGCCGCCGCGTGCCTAAGTTTTCCAGATTGGCTTTCTCTTTATCGTCTGCCATTCGGGTACGCCTCAATCAAACCGCATCCAGATCCTTACGAGCCAGCTCATCGCGCTCGCTCAACTCTTTTAATACATGCATCAATACCCAATAGATGATCAATTGTACACCTACCAGGATGAACATCGCGCTGCCGAGCATGTATAACCACAAGCGCGCCGCATCCCAACCGCTCAAGCCCAGGATAAGGCTGGCAAGCCCTAGCCCAAGACCAGCCACTAATCCCAACAATCCCAGCCAGCCGAAGTGTGTTTCAAGCGGAGGGTCAAAGATCGGTTTTCCAAATAAGCCCTGACGGATAGGTTCTTTATAAAACAGCGAGACAAGATAATTGAAGGTTACACCCAGGGCGAAGATGCTGATGCCCGCAACAGCGGAGATCAAAGCCCAATACAGCGCCGCTACGCCGAGAGGACCCAAAGTGGTCACGCCGCTCAGGCGGGCAATGACCAGTCCTAATCCAACCAGCGCTGCAACCGCCATGCCCCCCAAACCGATCAACCCCAGGATCCTCACCGGGTTGTAGGTCAAGACTGTCCAGATCATTGACTCGAGGAAGATGCGACCATCCCGCACCACACTCAGTTTTGAGCGACCCAAGCGCTCGCTGTATGGGATGGGCACCTCCTCCATGCGGATGCCTTCGTGAATTGCGCGCGTGCTCATCACGGGGGTTAGATTTAGCCCATCCGGCAAGGGGTAGATTTTTTCGAGCACTTCACGCTTGAAGACGCGCATCCCACTGGCGCTATCGGTCACATGCTGGCGCCCCACGATCGTCAGCAATGTGGCGAAGAACACGTTGCCAACGCGGCGAGTGAGCGGCATGTGACTTTCTGCCCCAGCCATCCTTGATCCGATCACCAGGTCACTACCATCCAGCGCTTTGACACACAGCTGCGGAAAATATTCCGGCGGGTAGGTGCCATCTGCATCCAGGAACCCGATCAGCTCGCCCGAGGCGCGTGCAAAACCCGTCTTCAACGCTCCACCATAACCGCGGTTTTTGGTATGTTGGATCAATCGCACGCCGTCGATCGCGCCGGCAATCTCAGCCGTGCGGTCGCGCGAGCCGTCATCGACCACAATGAGCTCGAGCTGATCGACGCCTACCTGTTGCAGAGCCTCTCTCACACCTAAAACGCGGCGTGATATCTCTTCAATCCCCTTTTCTTCGTTATAAGCCGGTATTACCACAGACAATGTGGTCATCCATGTCCTCCCTTTAATTAACGGACTCAATAGATATGATTAAGACGCTCGGCTGACATCCCAGGTTCGATTGTCTTCAGCACCCGCGCGGGCACTCCGCCGACAACCGTGTGGGCTGGAACATCTTTCGTTACCACCGCGCCAGCGGCAACAACCGCCCCTTCACCCACCCTGACTCCGTCGGTAATCACTGCCCCTGCTCCGATCCACACATCATCTTCGATGACAATACCTTCAGCGGTGATCCCCTGTTCCACGAAGGGACGGTTGGGGTCATCGAATACGTGATTGACGGCAATAATTTGTGAGAAAGGCGAAGTGTAGACGCGGTCGCCAATCGTAACCCCGCCCTGGCCGCGGATAACGCAATACTCTCCTACCAGGCTGTCCCGTCCAATTTTGATCTGCGAGTGCGGCATGTTTCGGAAGTTGTAGACATGCAGAATGGCGCCATGCATCACGATGGTGCCCGCGCCGATATCAATCCCTTGAGGCGTGGCATGCAAGTAGGCGCCTTGATCCAGGTAGACTCCACTCCCTAAACGGATGTGGTTTGCATATCTGCAGGCGAACGCCGTTCTCAATTGCCGCCCAGCCATCCATATGCAAGATCAAGCGATAGAAGATCCCGCGCAGACCGATACCCACCAATGAAGGGATCCATCCGAATAAGAGGAAGAGTAACTGTTCCAGCCAGTAACGCCAGAACCCGGATGCTTGCCGGGACAGATAAAGATTGAGTTGTTTTAGCATAGGATATTCGTGAGGATAGGACGAAGCGCATCCATGCTCCGCCCTACCGACATTGGGATACAATGTCGGAAAAGTGGTGGTCCTGACACAAACCTGATGCTCAGCCTTGCCGGGCGTTACATCAGGTTTGATTTATGCAAGCAGTTCATTGCCAGAGGATGACGACAGGCTCAGCCCTTCGAGAATGTGGAGCAATCCTCTTACACGCTCATCTTCTGACAGATTCATATCCATGATGGCGTTATAACTTGTATCAATCTCCTTGCTGCTCTCCGGGAGATTGACGACATACACCGCCTCGACATGCTGGCGCATCGCCCCTAAAAGGTGATCTGGAACGTAGGCGGGTTTAGTTTCGAAGCAGACCAATCCTTCGGTATGCGGCATCCATTGAAACGTGGACAGGCTGACCTCATCCAAATTAACCCGCACAAAAAGATAACCGGGAAAATACGGCTTTAATTCGAGCTTTCCGGTCTTTCCATTTTGCTCCAGGCTGCATGGAAAATACGTCTCAAATCCCAACTGCTGCAGCTGTTGCAAAATGACCTGCTCCTTGTGCGGCTTACAACACAATACATACCACTGGCTAGTCAAGCGACCCCCTGAAATCCTTTCTCCCCAATAAACAGCGCACGATGCGCCACGCCATCGACCACTAAAGAAAACGCATCCAACGGTTAAATGTTACTATTTTTGTCCTATTATTTCTGCGCCTTATGCATTGCCCCGTAGATAAGTGCCGGCGATTAACTGCGTAACGCCGGCGCATTCCCTGCGCGATGGAGTGTGCTTGAGCCACCAACGAAATCACTATAGCATTGAGCCATAGTATAGTCAATATACGTTAAGTACTTATGACGTTTTTGTTAACAACTGGTTAATGGCAAGTATAACCGCCTAATTATAACCCTATTTATCGGATTATCGGCACACTTTATTGGATCACTTACAGGCTTGCGGGCTAGAATGTTACAATCGTAACCAAATGTCATACCTTACCAAGCTCTCCTGCACGGTTTGTGGACAGATCTTTCCAGCCGATGTCCCGCAAACATATCTGCGCGGCATGTAAGGCGCCGCTCCTCACCCAATACGACCTGGCTTCTGCACGGAATAACCTCGATCGCGATGGCTTTAGCCATCGCCCAGCAGGGATGTGGCGCTGGCAGGAGTTATTGCCGCTCCAGCAGCCTGCGCTGATCACAAGTTTGGGAGAAGGCGACACTCCGCTCCTCTCCTTACCGCGGATTGGCGTTGAGCCTGGGTATACCCAACCTGTATTTGAAAGACGAAGGTCGTAACCCAACCGGAACCTTCAAAGCTCGGGGACTTTCTGCTGCCATCTCGAAAGCCAGAGAGCTTGGCATCTCTAAATTTATCATTCCTACCGCCGGTAATGCCGGAGGAGCATTAGCAGCTTATTGCGCCCGATCCGGCACGCAGGCTTGCATCGTCATGCCAGAAGACACCCCACGTGCTAACCTTTCAGAATGCCGCGCGGCTGGCGCACAGGTTGTGCTGGTCAAAGGTCTGATCTCTGACGCAGCACGCCTGGCAGAACAGAAAGCCACAGATGAAGGCTGGTTCAACCTCTCGACATTCAAAGAACCATACCGGGTTGAAGGAAAAAAGATCATGGGTTACGAGCTGGCAGAGAGCTTTGCCTGGAAGTTGCCAGATGTCATCATTTATCCAACCGGCGGCGGAACCGGGTTGGTGGGCATGTGGAAAGCCTTTGCTGAGCTGGAAGCGCTGGGCTGGCTGGATAGCGCCGCCCTGCCTCGATTCGTTGCCGTCCAGGCTGAAGGCTGCGCTCCCGTGGTTCAGGCGTTCCAGGAAGGCGCGGAGACCTGCCAACCCTGGCAAAATGCTCACACCATCGCCTCTGGCTTGCGCGTCCCCAAGAGCTTCGCCGACCGTCTCATCCTGAGCTGCCTGCGCCAGAGCAAAGGCACTGCCATCGCCGTCAGTGATGCAGAAATTCATGACGCGCAACACAGCCTGGCAACCCGAGAAGGCGTACTCGCCGCTCCTGAAGGCGCAGCAACGCTGGCAGCCTTGCCTCATCTCTTGAATACCGGTTGGATCTCACCCAGCCAGACCGTCGTGCTGTTTAATACCGGCTCCGGTCTTAAATATCTCGACTAGATGCGGTCTAATCACCCGTAGAGGGGGAAGTTCCAACAATGTGACATTTTACGTTCAAATGACACATGACAAAGCGCATTGGATTAGGTATATTTTGTTGAGTAAGGAAGCAGAGGTGAACCCATGACTCAACTATCAAGACGACAGTTCCTGCGCATGCTTGCCGCCAGCAGCACTGCAATTACTTTACAGCAACTCATGTCTGCCTGCGGGCTGAATCCAACCCCTGGGGAGATCTTTCCAACATCAACGCAACCACCTCAGCCATCTCCCACGGACCTACTGCCCACCAGCGCATCCGCCCCAGCTACCTCCCCACCAGCCTCCCTCACAGCTACACCGGCTGGCTCTCCAGACCTGGTGGTGGCGCGCGGCAGCGATCCCGAAACGATCGTCAGGCGCGCCCTGGCAGCCTACGGCGGTATGCAGGCGTTCGTCCCCAAGGACGCCCGGGTGATCATCAAGCCCAACATCTGCGTGGCATATCACACCTACGAGTATGCCGCCACAACCAATCCCTGGGTCGTCGGGGCGCTGGTGAAGACCTGCCTGGAAGCCGGGGCGCGCAGCGTACAGGTGCTGGATTACCCCTTTGGCGGCTCCCCCCAGGAGGCTTATTCAAAGAGTGGGATTGAAGAGCAGGTTCTGGCGGCTGGCGGCGAGATGATCTTCATGCCGGAGTTTAAATTTGTTTCCACCAAAATTCCCCAGGGGGTAGATTTAAAGAAAACCCAGGCGTTCGATGACGCCATGAAAGCCGACGTGCTCATCGACGTCCCCGTCGCCAAGACACACGGTCTCGCCCGTTTGACCCTGGGCATGAAAAACCTGATGGGCTTGATCAAGAACCGCTCGGCGATCCATAGCAACCTGGGTCAGCGTATCGCCGACCTGACCAGCCTCTTCCATCCCACCCTGACCGTCATCGACGCCGTGCGCATGCTCATGGCGAATGGACCCACGGGCGGCAACCTGGATGATGTAAAACAGATGGATACCGTCATCGTCAGCCCGGATATCGTCGCTGCGGATAGCTTTGCAGCCACCTTGTTCGGATTAACTCCCCAAGAGCTGGATTACATCCGCGCTGCATCCAGCATGGGTCTGGGCAATAGCGACCTTAAAAGCATGAAGATCGAAGAGATCACGCAGTGAAATGCCATCGGAATGTCGCCGCTATCTAGAACGGAAGGAAAAAGAGGATAACCCGTAAATACGGATTATCCAGCCGCTGGATCACCGCCCGCAAGCTCGTCCAATACCTTTCGCTGGCGGTCTTTATCCTGTTATTTTTGCTATCCAAACAGGGTGGTCTGGCGTGGCGACCTTGTGAACCTGCCCATGCGGCTGGATCCACTCTTAATGCTGACCCACCTGCTTTCCAGCCGCACTTTCCTACTCGGCTCAAGCCTGGCTCTGCTGACCTTGCTCGCCACCCTCGTCTTCGGCCGCGCCTGGTGCGGTTGGGCTTGCCCCCTGGGGACGGTACTGGACCTTTTTCCCTCGAACCGCTGGAGAGGCAAGCGACCTCCCCCTGCAGAAGCCTGGCGCAAGGCGAAATACGCCCTGTTACTCACCATCATCTTTGCCGCCTTGCTTGGCAACCTGACTTTGCTGGTCTTCGACCCGCTTGCTATCCTCTTCCGCTCCCTGTCGGTCGCGATCTGGCCCGCAATGGATCAAATCGTGTCTGCCCTTGAGCGCTTGCTTTACCAGGTGCCGCCACTCTCCGCGGCTGTATCGCAATTTGATGCCTGGATAAGACCTGGCATCTTACCTACGGAGCCCCAGGCTTATCGTAGCAGCTTGCTGTTTGCCGCGCTCTTCCTGGGTGTGATCGCCCTCAACCTGTTTGCCCCGCGTTTCTGGTGCCGCTACCTCTGCCCATTAGGCGGCTTGCTTGGGCTGGTCAGCAAATTCGCTCTCTTCCGCCGCGAAGTCAGGGAAGGTTGCAAGGGCTGCGAGCTGTGCACACGCGTCTGCCCAACCGGGACCATTGATCCCCATAAAAGCTATGCCAGCGACCCCAGCGAGTGCACGATGTGCCTGGAGTGCCTGGAAAGCTGCCCGCGCGGGCAGGTGGCTTTTTCAGCCCGCATCCAGCCGGCAAGCTGGAATACCTACGATCCATCGCGCCGCGATGCGCTCTTGGCAATCGGCGCGGCTGTGACCGGCGTCGCCTTATTCCGCAGCGACTGGCTGGCAAAGCGCGAGCCGCCTCACCTGCTGCGCCCGCCAGGCGTGCGCGAAGCTAACCCGGACGTGATTGCATTCACCCAATGCGTGCGCTGCTCAGAATGCCTGCGCGCCTGCCCCACCAACGCCCTGCAGCCGGCTGTCTTCGATGCCGGCGTACAGGGGATGCTCACCCCGCTGCTCATCCCCCGCCTGGGCTACTGCGATTATTCCTGCAACGCCTGCGGGCAGGTCTGCCCGGTGGGGGCGATCCCACCTCTCAGCCTGGAGGAGAAGCGCCAGCAGGTCATCGGCAAAGCCTATATCGATGAGAATCGCTGTATCGCCTGGGCTGATCACCGCGATTGCATCGTTTGCGAAGAGATGTGCCCCGTGCCGGAGAAAGCTATCCAGCTCCAGGAAAGCGAGCTGCCAGGCGCCGATGGCGCCCCTGTGATCATCAAGCTACCGCGTGTGCTGCGCGAGCGCTGTATCGGCTGCGGCATCTGCGAGTACAAGTGCCCGGTCAATGGCGAGGCAGCTATCCGCGTTTTCGTTCCGGAAACAACGGTTCCCTTTTAGAACAGTTACATACATAAGGAATAGTGGCTCTCCGTTGTGCAAATTCAGCGAGCATACCGGATGACCCCTGAAATCAATTGCGGTCGAGCACGTGATTTCTCGCATGCACGACCGCATCCTTGTTATGCGCTCTATCCCCAGCCTTACGGGCTTTCAAACTCGGTTGCTAGCTGCTACGCTCACACCAGCAGCCGCGGCTGCAGCGGCTTTGGCAGCCTTATCCCGCTTGCGGAATGCCTGGATCCAGTGCATGGAATACTCATCGCGCCCCATCAACAGGTCGGTCGCCAGCAGTGTGGTCTGGATCTCGGGAACGGTGGGGTCGGTGATGGCTGCGGTGAGGCCGCGCGCCACGCCCAGCGCCAGGTAAGCCACGTTGATAATCTTGCGGTCCGGCAGTCCGAATGACACGTTGCTCGCGCCCAGGCTCAGGTTGACGCCCAGCTCTTTTTGCACGAGCTGCATGGTGTCCAGGGTGATGCGCCCGGCGTTATGGTCAGCGCCAACGGTCAGCGCCAGGCAGTCGATGACGATATCCTCGGGCGGGATGCCGTATTCTCCCGCATGCTTGATCAGCTTCTCCGCGACTACCAGCCGCGCTTCGGGTGTGGGTGGGATGCCCAACTCATCGGTGATCACGCCGATCACGGCTGCCCCATATTGCTTCGCCAGGGGGAAGACCTTATCCATCATCTTCGCCTCGGCGGTGGTGGAGTTGATCAATGCTTTGCCGGGGTAGACCGCCAGGGCTGCCGCCAGCGCCTCGGGGTTGGCGGTGTCGATGCAGATCGGGGTTTGGGCGAATTCCATCACCGCCTGCACCGCGCCGCTGAGCAGCGCCGGCTCGTCGCCGCCGGGGATGCCGGCGTTCACGTCCAGCACCTGCGAGCCAGCTTCCACCTGCTTGCGGGCGTCCTCCAATGCCACCGAAAAATCGCCTTGCGCCATCGACTCCGCCAGCTTCTTGCGCCGCGTGGGGTTGATGCGCTCGCCGATGATCACGAAAGGCTGCTGTGGAGAGATGATAACCTGCTTGTCTTTGTAGCTGAGTACGGTTTCCATGTTCAAAGGTCTCCTGGTTAAATTGGATGAGAATAAGAGCTCAAGCTAATGCTACACTTTCCGGGATCGCCTCACGCCCGCGCCGGATTGCCATTGAAACTGCCGCTGCCAGGGCTGCAACGGCTGCCAGGGCAATGCCAGCCACCGCCAGGAATGCAATCTGGAATAGAGAGATGAAGGCTACGTATGTGCTGCGCAATCCTGGCAGGGTCCAGGTCACCAACGCGCCATTGACGGCGTAGCTGTAAAGCACCGGCAGCGCAAGAATATAAATGACCACCAGAGTCATCACCATAGACAGGCTGGCAGCCCGCCCGGCGCCTTGCCGGTAGAGGTGCATAACAAAGAAAAACACAAGCCAGCTAAGACCAGCAGCGATCAGCACTGTAGAGGACAGGTAGCTCAACATCTCCTGCGCCTCCCCCACCCAGCTCAACGAGTAAGGCAGCCCATCCAGCGCGACGTAGCGCAGGTTGAAAAGCAGGAGATATAGCAAAGCGCTGATGACCATCCACAAGGTGGTCTTCCCGCGCTTCCAGATCAAGACAGACAGCAGGGATAAGCGCCAGGATCGCTGCCAGCAGGAGGCGCGGCAAGCGCTCGCGGTTCAAGCGCCGCGAGCGTGCTTCATCCATCACGCGCTGGGCGGATGCTACGGAGCCATCTGCCGGCGCAGCGATCTGCTCGCCGATCGCCTGGGAATATGCCGCCAGCAAGCCCGCCTGTTGGGCTGTCGAGCGCGCCTGCAGATCGGCGACCTGCCCAGGCGTGAGAGCCAGCATCTCCACCAGGGGTCGTCCCTGCGTAGAAGCCGGCAGGTTTGCGCCCAGCAGCGCCGCCAGGGTCGGCGCCACATCCACCATCTGGATATCCGGGTAGCGTCCCGGCTTGACGCCGGCGCCTGCCAACACAAAAGGCTCGGTCAGCGTCACCGCCTCGTCACCGCCGTGACCACCGCGATCGATCTGCCCGTGGTCGCTGAGCACCACCAGCGTATCCTGACTCAGATCGAGGGTTGCGCCGATCTGGCGGATGAGGTCATCCGCCCGCCGGGCAGCTTCATCCCAGCGCGGATCCAGCGGACCGCCCTCGTGGTGACCGGCATAGTCCACCTGGTCCAGGTGGATCAGGATGAGCTGGTAAGAGTCCGTCTCCAGCCAGGGCATCGCCGCAGCCACCACCTGCTCGTCCGCAAGACGATCTTCTCCCGGGGTGTAGAAACTGGCATCCACGGCGTCCTGCGGGACCAACTTCTCGAACCAGTAATAACCGGAAATAGCCGTCTTCAGCCCGCTGCGGTGGGCAGCGGAAAACAAGTTATCCTGGGTAAAGGTGGGGATATCCGCATACTCCAGATTCGCAGCGGGACCATCGTGCAGGTCGGGCCAGGCGCCGACCAGGAGCGTGGCATAGCCGGGCTCGGAATAAGAGAGCGGGCGGCTGTGCATCGTCGCCCAGGCGCCTTGCTGGCGCAGCCCGTTCAGGTAGGGCATCACCTCCGGCTTGAGCGAGGTGTCCTCCCGCAGAGCATCGACCAGGACGAAAACCAGGCGCCGGGTGGATCCCACGCCGGATGCGCCTCCCGGCTGCGGGGGCGCGAAGCGCAATGGCGAGCGGTAGGCAAACAGCGAATCCATCAAGGAGCTTGCCCATAACAGCGCCCCGGCTGCCAGCGCGATAAGGGCAGCCAGATGGGACCAAGATCGAGAGGAGACGCATCCACCGGCTCATGAGTATTTTGTTCTATCCGAAAATGGATGGGAGAACCCTCGAATTTTCGGTCAGGTTCTTACTATATCATACGCGCCTGGGAACGGCGAGTGACGGTTGTCCGCTCTCACAGGTGAAGGTTGGCAGCATTAATTGCCCATGGATGCAATATAATGGCGGCTATGACAGCCTCATTCTCATCCACTTACCTGCGCCGGCACATCGCCCTGCCCAGCGACCACGGCTCCTGGGTCTTCCTGCTCAGCCCGCTGCTGATCGGCTTGTTTGCCGGCGGCAGCTTCAGCATCGCCTCGGTGTACCTGATCATCGCAGCCATGGCGGCTTTCCTCATCCGCCAGCCGGTGACGATCGCCATCAAAGCCTATAGCGGGCGGCGCTCGCGCCGCGACCTGCCTGCCGCCCGCTTGTGGATGCTGGTGTATGGCGCCATCGCCTTGCTGGGCGTCGCCGGGCTGGTGAGCGAGGGATATGCCGCGCTGCTGATCCTGGCGCTGCCGGGCATCCCTGTCTTCGCCTGGCACCTGTACCTGGTGAGCCGCCGCCAGGAGCGCCGCCAGGTGGGTATCGAGGTGGTGGGCAGCGGCGTGCTGGCTCTGGCTGCACCGGCGGCTTACTGGGTCGGACAGGGACCCCCGCCGGCGCTCAACGCGCTGGACCCGCTGGGCTGGTGGCTGTTCGCCCTCACCTGGCTGCAATCGGCAGCTTCTATCGTGTATGCCTACCTGCGCCTGGAGCAGCGCGATCTGGCAGCCGTCCCCGCCGTGCCCGAGCGCCTGCGCATGGCGCGCCGCGCCCTGGTGTACACCAGCTTCAACCTCATCGCAGTAGGCATCTGCAGCCTGGCGGGTTACCTGCCGCCGCTGCTCTTCCTGCCCTACGCCTTGCAGTGGGGCGAAACCCTGTACGGCAGCCTGAAGCCAGCCGTTGGCTACAAGCCCACGCGCATCGGCATCCGCCAGCTCATCGTCAGCACGCTGTTCACCATCCTCTTCATCGTAACCTGGCTTCTCTGGCTGCCCTGAGCTAACAATCCTGCAAATTGCCGGCTTATTTCCAAAATCCGCGTAACCTCTGCCGAATTATGGGGTTATCAACTCTTGGAGGAGTATCTATCCGTCTTGCGGATTTATCGCCTCATCCCAAATCCATTTATGGAGGAGTATAAAAATGGCTGAACAGGTTCCCTCTACCGATATTACCAGCGATGATAAGCTTTGGGCAGCTCTCGGCTATCCCATCGGCCTCATCGCCATCATCGTCTTGCTGATGGAGTCAAAGCGCGCTCGACCCTTCATCAAGTTCCACGCGGTGCAGTCGATCGCCCTGAACATCATCCTGTGGGTGATCATGATCATCCTCAGCATCACCGTCGTCGGCGCGATTTGCGCTCCGCTGGTGTGGCTCGTCACCCTGTGGCCCGCAATCAACTCGTACCGCGGCAATCACACCGAGATCCCGGTCATCAGCAATTTCATCAAGAAACAGGGCTGGGTCTAATCCGGCAGATTTAACCCCCGCTGCAATCTGAGCGGGGGTCTTATTTTCAGGGTAAGGCGGTAGCAGGTTTTCCGATTTTCCTTGACTTTTGCACCACTCCCACTTAGAATGGGCAGGATGTGATCCCGAGTTTACGGGTTGCTGGCGGCGTTCTCAGCCACGACCGGGAAGCTTGTGAGGCATCAAGAGAATACAAACGAGCACAGGGGAGAGTCCCGGAGTTTTTGCGTCATCCACGCCGATCCGGGCACCGAAGGTGCAAAGCCAGCTTAGGATAGGCTGGCTGAAACTCTCAGGTAAAAGGACCCTGCGCTCGAAATCCTCTGGAAAGCTGGCGTTGCAGGACTCTTGCGCAGCGGCGGCACCGATGGGGCAAGCGCGGATCTAATCCGGGCGAATCTCTCAGGTCCAAGACAGGGGCGCACACTTCCTCAGTGTGCGCCCTTTTAATTTCCTAATCCTTTCATTGGAGGCACGAAATGAACTTCCCAACCGATCTGAAGTACACCAAAAACGACGAGTGGGTGCGCGTTGATGGTAAGACCGGAACCGTGGGCATCACCGATTATGCCCAGAACCAGCTCTCCGACATCGTGTTTGTCGAAGTGGTGGTGGCAGTTGGCGACAAGGTCAAAGCTGGCGATTCTTGCGCCACGGTCGAATCCGTAAAAGCCGCAGCCGACGTCTACATGCCCGTCAGCGGGACGATCGTCGCGATCAACGAAGCGCTCCCCGACGCCCCCGAAACCGTCAACAGCGATCCCTACGGCGCTGCCTGGATGGTGAAGGTGGAGCTCAGCGCACCGGCAGAGCTGGATGGCTTGCTGGATGCGTCCGCTTACCAGGCTTTCGTAGAAAGCAAAGAATAGGCTTTCAGGAGAACCCATGTATATCCCACATACCCCGGCTGAGCGCGAGGAGATGCTGGAGGCGATCGGTGTGAGCCGCCTGGAGGATCTGTTCCAGGCTGTGCCCGCCGCCCACCGCTACCCCAGCCTGGATTTGCCGCCAGGCCTGACCGAGATGGAAGCCCTGGCAGAGATGCAGGAGCTGGCTTACGCCAACAGTACCACGCGCGAGCTGGTCTCCTTCCTGGGCGCCGGCGCCTACAACCACTACATCCCCGCAGCGGTCGACTCGATCCTGCGCCGCGGCGAGTTCTACACCGCCTATACCCCTTACCAGCCGGAGATATCCCAGGGCACCCTGCAGGCGATCTTCGACTACCAGAGCCTGATCGCCGCCCTGACCGGCATGGATGTCAGCAACGCCTCGCACTACGATGGCGCTACCGCCGTGGCTGAAGCGGTGAGCATGGCTTACGCCAACTTCCGCGGCAAGCGCAGCGGCGTGGTGCTCTCCCCCAGCCTGCACCCGCACTACCGCCAGACCGTGCGCACCTACAACCCGGGCTCGAACCTGGTCATCACCGGCGAGGACACCGCCCTGGACGGCGGACCGCAGGCGCTCATCCCGCTGATCGACAACAACACCGCCCTGGTGGTGGTGCAGTACCCGGATTTCTTCGGGCGCATCTACGATTACAGCGCCCTGGCTGAGGCGGCGCACCAGGCTGGCGCCTTGCTCGCCGTCAGCGTCAACCCGCTCGCCCTGGGCTTGCTGAAACCGCCGGGCGACTTCGGCGCCGATATCGTCACCGGCGAAGGGCAGCCGCTGGGCATCCCGCTCTCCTTCGGGGGGCCGTACCTGGGGCTGTTCGCCACGCGCAAGGAGTTCGTGCGCAAGATGGCGGGGCGCCTGGTCGGCGAGACCGTGGACACACGCGGCCAGCGCGCCTATGTGCTGACCCTCACCGCCCGCGAGCAGCACATCCGCCGCGAGAAAGCCACCTCCAATATCTGCACCAACCAGGGCCTGATCGCCCTGGCTTCGGCGGTGTACATGAGCCTGCTGGGCAAGCAGGGCTTGCGCCAGGTGGCGGAGCTGTGCTACCACAAAGCCCACTATGCGGCGCAGCAGATCGACAAGGTGCCGCGGCTACAAGCTCTGGGCGAAGACGCCCTTCTTCCACGAGTTTGTGGTGCGCTGCCCCATGCCGGCGGCCGAGATCAACGAGCACCTGCTGGAGCACGGCATCCTGGGCGGCTACGACCTGAGCCAGGATTACCCCGCCCTGGAGAACCACATGCTGCTTCGCAGTCACCGAGATGAACTCCAAAGCCGAGATCGACATGCTGGTCGATGTACTTGAAGGAGGTGCGCCATGACTGAGCCATTGCTGTGCGATCTCTCTGTCCCCGGGCGGGTGGGCTTCCGCTACCCCAAGCCGGATGTGCCCCTGGAGCCGCTGCCGGAAGGCTTCGTGCGCACAGACCTGCCGCTGCCGAGCTGTCTGAGCTGGACGTGGTCCGCCACTTCACCCGGCTGTCGCAGCTCAACTACGGCATCGACACCGGCTTCTACCCGCTGGGCTCGTGCACGATGAAGTACAACCCCAAGGTGAACGAGGAAGCGGCCCGCCTGGCGGGCTTTGCCCACGTCCATCCCCTGCAGCCGGTGGAGACCGTGCAGGGCAGCCTGCTGCTGATGTACGAGCTGCAGGAATGGCTGAAGGAGATCGGCGGCTTTGCCGGCGTCACCTTGCAGCCGGCAGCCGGGGCCCACGGCGAGCTGACCGGTGTGCTGATCATGCGCGCCTACCACCAATCCGCGGCGACAGCAAGCGCGACAAGATCCTGATCCCCGACTCGGCCCACGGCACCAACCCCGCCACCTCGGCCATGACCGGGCTGCGCGTGGTCGAGATCAAATCCGATGCCCGCGGCAACGTGGACCTGGAAGCGCTGCAAGGCTGAATGCGACGAGACGCTGGCCGGGCTGATGCTGACCAATCCCAACACGCTCGGGCTGTTCGACGAGAACGTGGAGGAAGTGATCCGCCTGGTGCACGAGGCGGGCGGGCTGGTGTACGGCGACGGCGCCAACCTGAACGCCCTGCTGGGCATGGTGCGCCCGGGCGACCTGGGCATCGACGTGATGCACTATCAACCTGCACAAGACCTTCTCCACGCCGCACGGCGGCGGCGGCCGGGCTCCGGACCGGTGGGCGTGGTCGAGAACCTGGTGGACTTCCTGCCGGGTCCGGTGGTGGACATCATCGAAGACGGCGACGAAGACGAGGAGCTGCCGCCGCTGTATGGCTTCGTCACACCCGCGAAGAGCATCGGGCGGGTGAAGGCGTTCAACGGGCACTTCGGCATGATGGTGCGCGCCTACACCTACATGCGCATGCATGGGGCGGAAGGCTTGCGGGCGATCGCCGAGCACGCCGTGCTCAACGCCAACTACCTGATGGCCGGCTGAAGGACGCCTACCACGTGCCGTACGAGCGCATCTGCATGCACGAGTTCGTGATGGAAGGGCAGTGGGACGAGGCGCCGGATATCCACGCCCTGGATATCGCCAAGCGGCTGATGGACTACGGCTTCCACCCGCCGACGAACTACTTCCCGCTGATCGTGCACGAGGCGCTGATGATCGAGCCGACCGAGACGGAGAGCAAGCAGACGCTGGACGCCTTCGTGGATGCGATGCTGAAGATCGCCGAGGAGGCGCACACGCAGCCGGAGCTGCTGAAGAGCGCCCCGCACGTGACGCCGGTGGGCAGGCTGGACGAGGTGAAAGCCGCCAAAGAGCTGGTGCTGTGCTGCGGGGTGGGGGCGTTTAAGGAGTGAGAGAGTGCCGCCGTGCCAGGGAAGTTGAGGGGGGCGCGGGGCAGGTAGAGCGGTAAAAGATAAGCCAATGCAGATTGTAGGGGCGAAGTGATTCGCCCCTACTTTGCGTTAATAAGGGGAGCCGTTTTTTCGCCAGGGAATGATTGAACCGCGAGGCACAAGGGAAGTCAGGCACGAGAAGGCGGACACGCAGGTGCGCCCCTCCGGGAAGGGCGAATGGTAAGGGCTGACTGAGAGGGAGGGCGGGATATTGCGCATGCTGGTAGAGACGAAAAATTTTGCGTCTCCACGGGGGTTATGGGCTGGTTTTAATCTCCCCGGAGAGGATACCGGCGGTGATTTGGGCGAGATCGGATTTGACGGCGGGGGAGACGAGATCATCCAGGTTGTAAAAGGGCGAGATTCCCACTTCGCCGGTGCCCAGCGTGCCGGTGTGGACGCCGCCGGTGAATTCACCATCCACGAGGGACTGCGCTGCCAGCACCACACTGAGGTCATAACGCTTTTCGATGCTGGTGAGGAGGATATTCGCAAACTCGGGGGCGGTGAGGTCCAATCAGTGTCGACGCCGATGAGGTAGAGCGCCGCCATGCTCCTGGACTGCGGCGCCGGCGCCCCAACCGACGGATTTGCCAGCGACGGGCAGGATGATATCGGCGCCGGCGTCCAGCAGGCGCTGCGCCATCTGGCGACCTTCGGTCGTGCAGCAAAAGCCGCCGGTAAATAAGCCGACGTGCTTGTCGGGGTCCCATCCAATCACTTCAACATTTGCGCCATTTTTCTGGTTATAGTAGGCTACTCCCAAAGCGAATCCATCCATAAAACCGGTGACCTGGGGAATATCGATACCGCCGAACACGCCGACTTTGCCGGTGTTCGTGAGCGAGGCAGCGACATAACCGGCGAGGAAGGCTGCCTGGTCGGTGGCGTAGACCTGAGTCCAGACATTCTCGAGGGCGGGTCAAAGGGGAAATCGAGCATCAGGAATCTCTGGGCGGGATTTGCCTGGGCGGCGAACTGGACCTCTTCGACCAGGGTGCCCGGCGAGACGATCAGTTTACAATCCGCGCCGACAAAGGCTTCAATGTTTTTCAAAAAGTCGGAGCGAGAGGCAGATTGGAGGGCGCTGGCTTGCCAGCCATGACGGCTGGCGGAGGCTTGAACGCCTGTGTAGATGAGCTCGTTGAAGTAGTTATCCAGCAAGCCACCCAGGTTGGTCACCTGGCAAATACGACCGTTCTGAGCGCGGGGAAAGGGTGTGGGAGTGGGTAGCGCGATGCGAGGCTGCGCAGGCGCCGGTGATGCGGTGGAGATATTTCTGGCACTCGTCGGTGGTGAGCTGGCGGGTGACCCGGGCGCGAGCCAGGCTGATCAAGTCAGCGGTCTGCATGAGATAGGTGCGCAAACCGGAATCGCCGCTCACTGCCAGGCGCCTCCCATCGGGGCTGAAGGCGAGGCTGTTCAGCCCGGCGCCATCGCCGGAGAAAGCGAGCAATTCCTGCCCGGAAGCCGCATCCCAAAGACGGGCTGTGCCATCGCGGCTGGCTGTGGCAATGCGCTCCCCATCCGGGCTGAAGGCGACCGACATCACAGCCGCGGTGTGCGCATCCAGGGTGGAGAGCAGCTCCCCAGCGCTTGCGCTCCACAGCCGGGCGATGCCATCCAGCCCGGCTGAGGCAAGGCGCCTGCCATCCGGGCTGAAGGCGAGGAGACGACCGCATCGCTGTGACCGCGGAAGGTAACAGGCGCACCTTGCGACTCCAGATCCCAGATGACGAGTGTGCCATTGTTGACGCCAGCGACAAGCTTTGCGCCATCCGGACTGAAAGCCAGAGCCCGGACGGAATCTGGAAGGTCGAGAGTGGACAGGGGCTGCCCGCCCAGCGCTGCGGCGGAGGCATCCCAGAGCTTGACCTTGAAATCATCGCTGGCGGTGGCGAGGCGGTCGCCGGCGGGGCTGAAGGCGAGGGCGTTGATGCGACCGGTGTGGGCAGACCAGTCTGCCTGCTCGACGGCGGATGCGGCAGCAAGGAGCTTCACATGCGTGCCGGCGCTGACCAGAGCGATGCGCGTGCCGTCCGGGCTGACCGCAAGGGAGGAGTACAATGCTCCCGGGGCGGCGTAAAGCTCCTGACCCGAAATTGAATCCCAGACTTTCAAGACGCCTTCACCGACCCCGACGAGGCGCAAGCCATCCGGGGTGAAGGCGACCTGGTCGCCAGCGCCGGAAGCGCCGGTGAGGGTGAGCGCTTCCTGGGCAGGGGTGATATCCCAGATGCGAGCAGAGCCGTCGTCGCTGCTGCTCACCAGGGACGAGCCATCCGGGCTAAAAGCTAGGCCGGTGACAGCCCCGCTATGACCGGCAAGGTCGCAGGATCTCATTGCCGGTGAGGCTATCCCAAACCTTCACCTTGCGGTCGCCGCTGCCGGCGGCAAGCTGCTTGCCATCCGGGCTGAAGGCGAGGGAGTAGATGGTATTGACGTGCCCGGCGAAGGCGTTGAGCTTTTCCCCGGTAGCTGCATCCCAGAGGAAGGCTTCATTTTCGCTGGCGGTGGCGATGCGGCTGCCATCCGGAGTGTAAGCCACAGCCCAGACCCAGCCTGGATGACCGGAGAGGCTTCGAAGCTGCGCGCCCGTGGCGGCATCCCAGAAGCGCGGCTGTGCCATCATCGCTGGCGGTGAGCAGGCGGCTGCCATCCGGGCTAAAGATGGCGGCGGAGACAAAATCCGTGTGCCCGGGAAAGCTGAGCAGCTCTTCGCCGGTTTCGACATCCCAGATCCTGGGCATGTTGATGGAGGGGATGGTCACGAGGCGCGTGCCATCCGGGCTGAATTCAACCCCCATATCGGCGTTGATATGCCCCGCCAGCGGGATCTCCGCCCCGGTAGCAACATCCCACATTTTGACTGCGCCGCCCGATAGGACGGTAGCCAGGCGCCCGCCATCCGGGCTAAAGCGGGCTGCGTGACCGGGCAGGCTAAAAAGGAATTCCCCGGTGGACGAGTCCCAGACCTTGACGATCTCGGCAGCGCTGGCAGTGGCAATGCGCAAGCCATCCGGGCTGACAGCCACGCTCAGGGCTGCGCCGGGGTTGCCTACGGGCAGGGTGCGGCGCAGATGCGAAGCCAGGATAGACTGGTGAAGAGCGTCTTCGGCTTCGAGGGTATAGGTGGTGGAAATGGCTTGCATCGCGAGCAAGAGGCTGCGCTGGGGGTCGATTTGCAGGTTGCTGAGGGCTGCGGCTGCCAGCTCGCGGGAAGCCGCCAGGCGGCTGGCGGTGCGCGATTGCCAGCCGAGGAAGGCGGCGGTGAGCAACAGGGCAATGGCGATGATGAACGCCCCTGCCAGATACAAGGAACGCTTGCGAAGCTGAGAGGCGGCGTGTGCCTGTTCCTCAGCGCGCCTGCGCTCCGCCTCAGCCAGTTTTTGTGCGGCTTCCAGCTCGCGCTGGCGCTGCGCTTCCCTTTCATTGGCTTCGCATTCTGCCAGATCCTGGGCTGCGCCAGATACTCGCGCTCAAGGGTATTGATCTCATCCGGGTGGGTGGAAGCCCATTCCAGCGCCTGGGCCAGCCGGGCGCCACGATACAGGAGATCGGGCTCGCGGCTGCGGGCTGCCCAATCCTGGGCGGCTTCGGTGAGGTGGCGGTGCAGGCGCAGATCTTCACGGTTGTCTTCAAGCCAGCCGCGCAGGGTGGGCCACTCGCGGATCAATGCTTCGTGCGCGACCTCAGCCGAGTCCTGGCTGGTGATGATCAAGCGGGCATCGGCAAGGGCTTTCAACACATTCTGCGTTGATGGCGGCATCTTCGGGCTGCAAGATCAGCTCGCTGAAAGTCGCCCGGCGGCGGGTATCGCCGGTAGCGGTCTCATCGCCCAGCTCGGTAAGGCGCAAGAAAGATACGGCGGGCAATTGCGCGCTGCTCAGGGGTGAACTGGTCGACAAATACAGCCTCCGCCGTCTCGGCAATGGCGCCGCGCACGCCGCCCGAGGAGGTGTAGCCGCTCAGGGTCAGGATACGACCCCGGCGCCGCTGCCAGGTTTCCAGCAGGGCATGCGAAAGCAGCGGCAACGCCCCGGGCTCATGACCCACATCGTAGAGGAGCAGATCCGCCAGCCCCGGCTCCAACTCCCAGCGGCCGCGGCGGGCTGGCTCTTCGATGGCGCGGCGCAGCTCGTCAGCGATTCATGGCGCCGATATACTCCTGCTGGCATGGCCAGGGCTTCTCGCAGGCGGACATACCGGCGCAGCGGGCATAGAAATCGGCGCGCAGGGTGATGACGACGATGATTGGACCGTCTGGCTCGCAGGCGGCGGTGAGCAGGTTATCGATAAACGCAGCCCTGTCTCGCATCCGAACGGCACAAGGCTGAAAAGCTCTTCGAACTGGTCGACCACAATCAGACTGCAAGCTTCACGGCTGGATTTCGACTGGCGCCTGGCAAACAGGTGCAGGCTGCGCGGGTCGCTGGCAAGGTCGTCCATCAGACTGGCTGCCTCAGCAACAGAGCCATTTTCCTCGGTAAGGCTGATTGCCAGGCTTTCCAGCGGATGCGCGGTGGGCGTGAGGATATGGATATCCCAATCTGCGGAAACTTTGTTCCAACGCAGGGCCGGCACCAATCCGGCGCGCACGAGGGAGGATTTCCCGCTGCCCGAGGCTCCGACCACCGCCAAAAAACGCAACGTGGCAGTCGATCCGCTGGTGGTCAGAGCCAGGAGGCGCTCCACGATCCTGCGGTGAGCGCCTCCCGCCCGACAAATAAGTCGGCGTCGGCTTCATCGAAATAGCTCAAGCCTTTGTAAGGACACAACCCCAGGGCAGGCGCATCCTCGCGGCGCACACTGGCAGCCAGCTCCAACAGGCGGGCGACGGCTTTGGGCTCATCGTCCAGGTCGAGGGCAGGCACGAAGCGCGCCTGGATGGTGGGAATATCCGGCATGCGCAGGTTCTGCTCGAGGCGGCTGATCTGCGCATCGCTATATCCCACGGCGGTCGCCAGCTCCATCTGCGTGATACCGAGGCGGCGCCTGAGAAAGCGCAGCAAATCGCCAAAGGTGGTGAACTTTTCCAGCGTGCTGGCAGGAATAGAAGCAGACATTCCGATCTCCGGTGCGGAAGGATAACATATTCTTCGGCTTTTGGAGAATTTTGGTAGAAAATGGCAAGTTTGGTAAGCCCCGAATGCTACCATCAAGCTACCAGACCGGAGCGCAAAAAGCGCAAATCCAACCGGCCGGAGGAGAAAAGATGAAACGCAACAAACTATTCTTGATCGTGCTGGTCCTGATCATGGTCCTGCTGGCTGCCTGCGGTCCCGCGGCGCCTGCCAGTGTTGCCAAGCCAACGTCAGAGCAAGCACAGGCCTCAGCCTCGACAGAGGCGCCAGCAGGCGACAGAAGCCCATTCTGAGATGGCCATGGATACACCAACTGAAATGCCGACCATGGTCGCAACTGAGAAACCAGCGCCGCAACCCGCATCTACTGGCGACTTTCCCATTGGCAAATTTGTATCGGTGAAGGATAAAGCTGATCGGTATAAATTACAACCAGGATGGCACTTTTGAGTTTTACTATGCCAGCAAAGATCCAATCTTTGTCGGAAAATTTACCGTCGAAGGCGATCGTATCACATCAGTGAGACCCGACGACACAGATCCCAAATGCGCCGGTCCGGCAACCTACACATGGTCCTTCGATGGGGAAAAACTGACCTTTGCTCCTACTTTTGATGATCCGTGCAAGCGACGCCGAGAGGCAAACGGTGACACGTATATACTGGACGCCAGCAACCTTACCCGAAATCTCTATCGATGCCGGCTGATTTCTCCTACACCGCACCCGAGATGATCAGTGAGGGCTGGGTGCGCGTCAGGCTGACAAATTCGGGGCAGGAGCCGCACCACGTGCAGTTTCTGCGGCTGAACGACGGCGTCACGCTGGCGCAGTTCGAGGAAGCCCTGAAGCAAGGCGAAGGTCCTGCCATGGCGCTGGTGAAGCAGATGGGGGGCGTGGGTGCCATCGCTCCGAGCCTCTCGGCGCAAGCGGTACTCAACCTCCCGGCAGGTGAGTACGTGATCCTGTGCCTGATCCCCTCGCCGAGCGACCAGGTGGCGCACGTGGCCAAGGGGATGATCAAGAGCATGACCGTCCAGCCGGCAGAAGCAGCTACAGCGCTTGAACCCAATGCTGATCTGACGGTGAACATGCAGGACTTTGTCTTTGACCTGCCGGATACGCTGCCTGCTGGACCGCTGGCGATCCAGGTGACCAACAATGGACCCGAAGCGCACGAATTCAACATCATGCGCCTGGCAGATGGCAAGACAGCGGAGGACGTGCTGCAATACCTGGGCGCGCCCGATGGCTCACCGCCCTTCATCCCGGTTGGCGGCATGAACGGGCTGGATAAAGGATTATCCGGTTATGCAGAAATTGAGCTGCAACCGGGTACCTATGTGGCGATCTGCAACATCCCCAGCCCGGCGGCTGAAGGTCACCCGCACTTCACGCTCGGCATGATCAAGCAGTTCAGCGTGGCGCCGTCAGCGTCAGCCGGCTTCCCGACCGGGAAATTCATCTCCGTGAGCGACAAGGCGCGCGCCTACGAATTCAACCCGGACGGCACCTTTGCCTTCTACCTGGGCGGCAAAGACCCGGTGGTTAGCGGCAACTACACGGTAGTAGGCGACCTGCTATCCCTGAACAATCCCAACGAGAGCGACCCGAACTGCCAGGGTTCGGTGACGTACCAGTGGTATTTCAGCGATAACAAGCTGACCTTTGCGCCCGTTGGGCAGGATAACTGCCGGGCGAGATCGGATTCGTTCAAGGACATATACACAAAATCATCGTAAACAGGGGGTGAACAACGCCAGGTGACAGTCACTTTGATCTGTGACTGTCACCTGGCGTTGATCGAAACGGAAAATCGTAGAGACGCGAAAATTTTGCGTCTCTACCGGTTATGGCGAGGTTTGCGGCGAGGGCAACCACCCCAGCCGGGTGAAGGTTTTGCGGGTTTCGAGGTTGAGGTCGTATTCGGGGAGGGAGGCTTGCGGCACCCAGGCGTAGGCTTCGAACTCGGGGTTGAGCATGACGGCTTCGCCAGGTGCAAGGCAGGTGTACAACAGGAAGATCATGTAGATGGGGCGCTGTGTGCCGTCGCTGAAGCGCTTGGTGTAGAGACCATCGGTGAAGAAGAGCGGCTCGATGCTGGCTAACTTCCATGCCGATCTCCTCGCGCAGCTCGCGGCGCAGGGCGGCTTCAGCCTCTTCGCCGGGCTCGATGCCGCCGCCGGGCAAGCCCCACTGCCCGGGGAAGACGCCGCGATCCGGCGGCATGCGGCAGAGCAGCCACTCGTCACGCGCATTGCGCACCAATCCGACGACGATGATCCTGCGCTCGGTCGCCGCATCCATGCTTTAGCCCTCGGCTTGGACCAGGCGCACGTCCTGCTGGATCGGCGGAATGCGGATGCCCTCGGCTTCGAAGCGCAGCTTGATCTGCTGGCGCAGGCTGGGGGAGAAGTCCCAGTAATCTTTGAAAGCCAGGAAGGCGCTCACCATGAGCGTGACGCCGTTGGCGCCCAGCTCCTGCACTATCACGGTGGGCGCAGGTAGTTTCTGCACGCGCTCATCCGCCTGGAGCATCTCTTCCAGCAGGCGGCGAGCTTTCTCCAGGTCGTCGGTGTAGCGGATGACCACGGGCACATCGGCGCGCAGCACGTCGAGGGTGGAGTAGTTGGTGATGCCGTTGAACTGCAGCCGGCTGTTGGGCAGCGTAACCACGCGGTTGGAAGCCGTCTGGATCACGGTGAAGAAAAGCTGGATCTCGAGCACTTTACCGATCACCCCGGAGCTCTCGATGGTATCGCCGATCTTGAAGGGCTGGAAGGTGTAGAAGATGATGGCGGCTGCCAGGTCTGCCAGGGTCTCTTTGAGGGCGATGCCGACGGTCACCACCACCGCGCCGGATATGGCGGCCATGGAGGTCATGGGGATACCCAGGATCGAGAGCACCAGCAGGGCAGTCAGCGCCAGGATGCCGTAATAGGTCGCAAAGGTGAGCACGTTGATCATGGAGAGGGTGAGTTTGGCGCGCTCGGCGGCGAGCTTGACCCACTTACGGCACTGGCGCGCCAGCCACCAGCCGATGAGGATAACCAAGCCATCGATGGCGATGCGGATGAGGAGACCGATTACAAACTCTTGCAGGTTGGCGGGGATTGTCATGGCTCACCTCCCAGGATGGGGGGATTGTATCACAGCGCAGGGGAGCCAACAGCTTCGCAAAGGGTGTAACAATTCCTTGAGGGACGCCATTAACCTGTTAAGAAAGAACAATCAGAACTTAACCACGGAGACACAGAGATCACGGAGTTTAACCAAAGTTGCTTCTCTGTGTTCTCCGTGTCTCTGTGGTTTTCCCACTTTTCTTGGTTTGCCGTGCAGCCGGATACGGTAGTGACAAAGGAGATGTGTGTGACAATTGGACACAATACCGGGCAATTGAGGGGCATCCGCGGCCGGTGGGAGGCGCTGGTGCGAGGGGACGTGATACAATTTAAAGCCGGTAAGGCGATGACGAGCGAAGAGGGCAACGAGACGATCCATTTTTCACAGCCGCGCGAGACGGTGGAAGCGCGCCTGCCGGACGGCAGGACGATCAGCGGTCCGCGCGGTGCGCCGGTGGGTGAGTTCCTCAGCCTGCTGAAAGATGAGCTGCCGCCCATCACGGGGGCGATCGTCAATGGCGAGCTGCGCGAGCTGACCTTCTGCCTGCCGATGGACTCCAAGGTGCAGCCGGTGACGATGGGCGACGCCGACGGGATGCGCATCTACCGGCGCTCGCTCACCTTCCTGCTGGAGGTGGCTTTCATCACGCTCTTCCCCGGCGCGGACGTAAGCGTGGACCATTCGGTGTCTTCCGGCGGTTACTACTGCCAGGCGATCGACCGCCCGCCGCTGCGCCTGCAAGAGCTGGCGCAGGTGGAGGCGGAGATGAGGCGCCTGGTAGACGCCGATTTACCCTTCCGCCGCCTGGAAGTGCCGCTGGCGGAGGCGCGCGAGTACTTCCGCCTGGAGGGCAAGGCGGATAAGGAGCGCCTGCTCGCTCACCGCCAAAAAGATTACCTGACCCTGTATGACTTGAAAGGGCATCACGATTACCATCACGGCTACATGGTGCCTTCCACCGGCTACCTGCGCTGGTTTGCACTCTCGCCTACCGGAGATGGCTTTACCCTGCGCTTCCCCCGGCGCCACGCGCCGACGCAGCTCTCGCCCATCCCGGAGTACTCGAAGCTGCTGACCACTTACCGGCAGTACGGCGACTGGCTGGAGCGCCTGGGCATTTCCAGCGTGGGGGCGCTGAACGACGCCATCCAATCCAAACGCAGCCAGGAGGTGATCCTGGTGTCGGAGGCGCTGCACGAGCAGCGCGTGGCGGATATCGCGGCGCAGATCAGCAACCGCCGCGAGCAGGTGAAGGTGATCCTGGTGGCGGGTCCGTCGGCATCGGGCAAGACCACTTTCTCCAAGCGCCTCTCGGTGCAGCTCCTGGCGCACGGGCTTTCGCCTTTCCCGCTGGAGCTGGATAATTACTTCATCGACCGGGATTTCACACCGCGCGACGAGAAGGGGGAGTACGACTTCGAATCGATCGAGGCGCTCAACCGGCAGCGGCTCTCCGACGACCTGCGCCGCCTGATCGCCGGCGAAACGATCCAGATGCCGCGCTACAACTTCCTGACCGGCAAGAGCGAGCCGGGCGATGTGGTGCAGCTCAAATCCAGCGACCTGATCATCGTGGAGGGCATCCACGGCTTGAACCCGGCGCTCATCCCAGACCTGCCGGCAGAGACAGCCTTCCGCATCTATGCTTCCGCCCTGACCCAGCTCAATCTGGACCGGCAGAACCGCATATCGACCACCGATACGCGCCTGATCCGGCGCATCGTGCGCGATGCCCGCGAGCGCGGCTACCCGGCGCATGTGACCATCCAGCGCTGGGAATCGGTGCGCAGGGGAGAAAAGCGCTACATCTTCCCTTACCAGGAAAATGCGGACGTGATGTTCAACTCGGCGCTGGTCTACGAGGTTTCGGCGCTCAAGCCGCTGGCAGAGCCGCTGCTGCGCCAGGTGCCTTTCGGCAAGCCGGGGTACGTGGAAGCCAAGCGCCTGCTGGCATTCCTGGAATGGTTCCTGCCGATGGATAGCGACCTCATCCCGGATAACTCCATCCTGCGCGAGTTCATGGGCGGCTCGATCCTGCGCGAGTTCAAATTGTGGAAGCATAGCTAAGGTGGTTGGTACCCCTCAAGGGCAGTCGGGAGTCAGTTGGCAGGATTTTAGTGAAGGATGTGGAGATATGAGGGGATTAATCCGGTTACTGGCGCTACTGGCAATCTTGCTGGCTGTGGCAGGGCTGGCGGGGGCAAACGCAGCCAACGCACCCATCCCGGTTCTTGAACAAGCCATTGCAACCAGCCCGCCGCTGCCGCCGGGAGAGGGACCGTGGGTGGTGCGGGCGTACTTCAGCGATCCGGCGCTGCCCCGCCAACTGGCGTCGCGCCTGGAGCCGTGGGAGGTGCACCCGGATGAGGGCTACCTGGTTGCGGAGGTGGACCGCAAGACTTATGAATGGATGCTTTCCGCCGGGTTCCGCGTGGAGGTGGATGCAAAGCTCACCCGCCAGGCGCAGCAGCCGCTGATCCCGCTGCCCGGACAAGCCAGCGGAGTGCCGGCGTATCCCTGCTACCGCACGGTCGAGGAAACTTACGCCACCGCCGAGCAGATCGCCGCCGGGTATCCGTCTCTGGCGACCTGGGAGGACATCGGCGATTCCTGGGAAAAGGGAGAGCCGGGCGGGCTAGCAGGCTATGACCTGCGGGTGCTGCACCTGACCAACAGCGCCATACCCGGACCCAAGCCGGGGCTGTTCGTCATGTCTTCTATGCACGCCCGCGAGTACGCACCGGCGGAGCTCAACCTGCGCTTTGCGGAATACCTGGCGGAAAATTACGGGGTAGACCCGGACGTGACCTGGATGCTGGACTATACCGATCTCTACCTGCTCTTCCAATCTAACCCGGACGGGCGCAAGCAAGCCGAAGGCGGACTATCCTGGCGCAAGAACACCGACAATCTGTACTGTTCGAATACGACGTCGCGCGGGGCGGATCTCAACCGCAACTTCAGCTACGCCTGGGGGTGCTGCGGGGGATCGAGCGGCAATACATGCGACGAGCTGTACCGCGGACCGAGCGCAGCCTCCGAGCCGGAGACGCAAGCCATCCAGAATTACGTGCGCCAGCGCTTCCCCGACCAGCGCGGGGCGGGATCCGACTCGCCGGCGCCGGCGGATGCAAGCGGCATCTTCCTGGACCTGCACAGCTACGGTGGGTTGGTGCTGTGGCCCTGGGGCTACACCATCCAGCTGCCGCCTAACGCCAGCGCCTTGCAGACCCTGGGGCGCAAGCTGGGGTATTTCAACAGTTACACTCCCGAGCAAGCGTACCTGCTTTACACCACAGACGGCACGACGGATGACTTTGCATATGGCGAGTTGGGTCTGGCGGCATACACGATCGAGATGGGGAACACCTTCTTCCAGGATTGCGCCACGTTCGAGAACAGCATCATCCCGCAGAACCTGCCGGCGCTGCTGTATGCAGCCAAGGCCGCGCGCAGCCCTTATCTCTCCCCAGCCGGACCCGAGGCGTTGGAGCTGAGCATTACTCCGCAAACTGAGGCGCCCGGCGCCGCCCTGCAGGTGAGCGCCAGGCTGGATGATACGCGCTTCAACAACAGCCGGGGGAGCGAGGCGGTGCAGGCGATCGCAGCAGCCGAATACTCAATCGACGCGCCGCCCTGGCAAGCCGGCGCCACCCAGGCGATGAGCGCGGCGGACGGCAGCTTTAACCAAAGCAGCGAGGGCGTAACGGCAACGATCGACACCCGCGGGCTGGGGCAGGGGCGCCACATCCTGTTCGTGCGCGGCCGCGACAGCGCTGGCAACTGGGGTCCGCCCAGCGCGGCTTTCTTCTACCTGCTTACTCCATCCGGCTCGCCCACCGTGCAGGGCTACCTGCGCCAGGCTGGGACGGGTATGCCGCTGGTCGGCAGCATTCAGGCGGGTCCATTCAGTGCAGGCAGCGATCCGACCACCGGGTTCTACAGCACCCACATCCTTCCCGGCAGTTACGCGCTGAGCGCCTCCGCAGCAGGGCATCTGACCGCCACGTCGCAGGTGACGGTAACCGACCCGCGGCTGGTGCTGCAAGACTTCAACCTGACGCCGACCTGCGCCCTGATCGATGACGACGGCGAGGCGGGCAACACCGGCTGGACGGCAAACAGCCCGTGGGGGATCAGCAGCGAGGCGGCGCACAGCCCGACGCATGCCTGGACGGACAGCCCCGGCGGGCATTACGCCAATAACACCAACGTCTCGCTGACCTCACCCGTCTACGACCTGCGTCCATACAGCGGGGTGAGCCTGAGCTTCTGGCATACCTACGACCTGGAAACGGGTTACGATTACGCCCGCGTTGAATATTCCACCAACGGCGGCAGCACCTGGAGCGAGGCGGCGGCGTTCAGCGAGGAAGCGCATAGCTCCTGGACGCAGACCAGCCTGGCGCTGCCTGCCCTGGACGGCGCAGCCCAGGCGCGCCTGCGCTTCCGGCTGACCAGCGACCAGACGAAGAACGCCGATGGCTGGCACATCGACGATATCATCCTGTCCGGCGGCAGCTTGAGCTGCCTGCCGCAGCTCGCGCCTGCGGCGGGATTCGTCCCCAGCCAGCCCGTGCTGGCAGGGCGCCCGGTGACCTTCACCAACCTATCTTACGGGACGCCCACCCTGAGCTATAGCTGGGATTTCGGCGATGGCTCTCCGCTCTCGAGCCTCGCCCAACCGAGCCATACCTTTGCAACCGCCGGGACGTATACGGTAACGCTGACGGCATCCAGCGCGCTGGGCAGTGATACGTTTGCGCAGGCGCTGGTGGTGGGTCCTCCGCCGGCTGCCTTCCTGGGACTCGTGGTAAGATGACGATAAGAGCAAAAAGTGGCGTGAGACGAGATCCGCTCATCTGACGTCACTTTTTGCGGAATCGATTAAAATTTCAAGAAATCACTTTCTAAGGAGGTCCCACGATGTCTACCCCAATCCCCAGCGCGCCGACCACGCGTGAAAAGCGGCGGGCGACAAGGCGACGCAACCTGATCCTGATCCTCGGCATCCCGGCGATCTTGATCGTCATTGGCGGCGGTTACTTCATCGACCGCTTTGTTTACCAGCCAAACCAGGAAGCTACGGCAGTCGAGGGTCCGCCGCCGGTGGATGCCAGCATCCAGACGGTCACTACCGACACCGGGCTGCAATACCAGGATATCGTCGCCGGTACGGGCGCGGAAGCCCAACCCGGCGCCAAGGTCACCGTGCACTACACCGGCTGGCTCACCGACGGGACAAAATTCGATTCTTCGGTAGATCGAAACAAGCCGTTCGAGTTCCAGCTCGGGGCGGGGCGTGTCATCCGCGGCTGGGACGAAGGCGTGAGCGGGATGAAAGTAGGCGGGCAGCGCCGGCTGATCATTCCAGCCGAGCTGGCGTATGGAGAGAGAGGATCAGCGCCTATTCCACCGAACGCCACGCTGATCTTCGACGTAGAGCTTTTGGAAGTCTCGCAATAATCCGAAGGGCAATAAAAAAGATGCAGGAGCGGCTTTGCGCCGATCCTGCATCTTTTTTGGGTTTTACTCAAACCCTGGCTTTTTCCTGGAGCAAACTGCCCAGGCGGCGGATGCCTTCGGTAATCATCTCCGGCGTGGCGTTAGAAAAATTGATCCGCATGGTGTTCTGCCCGCCGCCGCGCGGGTGGAAAGAGCCGCCCGGAACAAAGGCAACCTTCTGCGCGATCGCTTCTTTGAGCAAAGCTTCAGCGCTCATCTCCTCCGGCAGCGTTCCCCACAGGAAGAGCCCTCCGGCTGGCTGGGTCCAATCGACCTCGGGCGGGAAGTAGCGATCCATGGCAGCCAGCATGACATCCCTGCGCTCGCGGTACACTTTGCGGATGAGCTTGATGTGCGTATCCAGGAAGCCGCCGCGCGAGATCTCGTGGGCGACAAACTGGTTAAACGTTGAGGTATGCAGGTCAGCGCCTTGCTTGGCTTGCACGAGCTTACGGATGACCTCCTCGGGGGCAATGATCCAAGCCAGGCGCAGCCCGGGGGCTAAAATCTTGGAGAACGTGCTGCAATAGATCACATTGCCGTGGTAGGTATTACCGCCGTTGTTGCGGAAGCGATCATCGAGGCTGACAACGGAGGGCAGATGATCGCCTTCGAAGCGCAGCTGCCCGTAGGGGTCGTCTTCGATGATCGGCACACCGTAGCTATCCGCCATCTCCACCAGAATCTGCCGGCGCTCCAAAGAAAGGGTGACGCCGCTGGGGTTCTGGAAGTTCGGCAGGACGTAAATGAACTTGGGACCGGTGCGCAGGGCATTTTCCAGGTATTCGGTGTTCATGCCCTGTTTATCGATGGGCACAGGGACATACTCGGCGCCGTAGGCGTTCCAAGCCTGCAATGCTCCGAGGTAGGTGGGCGATTCGACCAGGATACGGTCGCCGCGGTTGATGAAGATGCGCCCGAGCAGGTCGAGTGCCTGCTGCGAGCCGGAGGTGATGAGGATGTTATCCGGGTCGACCTGGATGCCGTAACGATGGGTATGGCGGGCAATCTGCTCGCGCAGCGGCAGATAGCCTTCGGTGGTGCCATATTGCAGCGCCTGCGCCCCGTGCAACAACAGGACACGGTCGCAGGCAGCGGCAAACTCTTCCACCGGAAACACGTCCGGGGCGGGAAGCCCACCGGCAAAGGAGATGATATCTGGTTGTTCGGTAAGCTTCAACAGCTCACGGATCGTTGAGCTGCCCATCCTTTGGGTACGGTGGGCGTAACGATCTTCCCAGGGAGTACGCATACACGGCTCCTTTATTTTGGAAACCTGCTCACTACAACCGCCGGTGTGGCGAGTGTGACGCGGTCGCCCGGCTTGAGCTCTGCAGGCGCCTTACCTGCTTTATCTGGCGCACCCTGGAAGATATACAACAGGGCGCCTTCCTCAGCATTCTTCAATTCTACATAAGCCTGACCGGTGAGATAGCCCTCACCGTCGACGGCGCAGCTTGTCACCCAACCGGTGACGCGCCCGCGCTTATCCAGCACCGGGTCGCCGTTATGCGCCATGCGCACGCTCTTATCGGTGAAGCGGAAGCGCGCTACCACGCCCTTGCGCTGCTGCTCGCGCGCCAGGTACGGCTCGCGACCGATGAACCAGGGCTTGTAGGGCTTGACATAGCTGCCAAAGCCGCCTTCCGCGACGCCCAGGTCAGCCTCGCCGCCCTTGCCGGAACCGGCGCCCATCTCATGCCCGTAGAGCGGCAAACCCGCCTCGGTGCGCAAGGAGTCGCGCGCGCCAAGACCGATGGGCTTGATACCAAAGGGCTCACCCACCTTGAGCAACGCCTGGAACAACTCGGCGGCGCGAGCAGGGTGTACGAACAGCTCGAAAGCCATCCTCTCGCCGGTATAACCGGTGCGTGAAACGATGAGGTCGAAACCACCGACAACGGCGTCGCAGAGCTGGGTGCGGGTAAGCTTGAGGATGCGAGCGCGGGTGGCGGCGTCGCATCCCAGGGCGAGGAGAATATCGCGCGATTTAGGTCCCTGGAGAGCGATATCTACACGCATATCAGCGCCTTCTTTGGGGTCGCGCAGGTTGCGCAGGATGGCACCTCGCCCATAGGCGAGCGCCCAGGGGCGGCGATTATCGACGCGAACCTTGCCTGCTTTGACGGCGTTGAGCCAGGCCCAGTCTTTGTCATCATTGGAGGCGTTCACCACCACCAGGAATTTCTCGGCGCCGCGCCGGTACACCAGTGTATCGTCGATGATCTCGGCATCGGGCGTGAAGAACTGGGTGTAGCACGACTCGCCCACACCCAACCCGCCGATGTCGTTGCCGGTGACGCTATCGAGGAAGGAAGCGGCTTCCGCCCCTTCCACCTGATAAACGCCCATGTGGGCGACGTCGAACAGCCCTGCCGCCTGGCGGGTGGCTAGATGCTCCTCCAGCACGGAGGTGTACCAGACCGGCATCTCCCAACCGGCAAAGGGGATGACCTTCGCTCCAAGCTGCTTGTGGACATCATAGATCGGCGTGCGCTTCAGGGCTGGCTCCGCCGGCTCCTGCCAGGTAAAGAGCGGGAGGGGTTCACCTTCGCCTCCCGCGGCGCCGATGAAGTAAGGCTTGGATGCACAGCAGCGCTTGGAATGTTCCGGCTGATCGGAGCAGCGCATCTTGACCGGCTCAGCGCTCGATTCAGCTACCACGATGGGACCGGGCAGCTTGCGCAGCAATGCAAAACCGGCCTGGTCCTGACCATCAAACGCCACAAAACCATCGGACAGGTCGCGCAGCCATGCGGCAGCCAGCGAAGCCCCCTCAGCCGGAACGCTGAGGCGGAACGAATGCGGCGCCAGGCAGGTAAGTGCACCTTCCACTGCACCTTTGGGAGTATTCAGGCAGGTGGGCGTGCTCTCTCCCGGCGCAAGGCCGGAGAGCTCTGCGCAGAGGGCATAATCCAGGAACTGGCGCAGGCGCTCGCCGCGCAGGTCATAAGCTAGCCAGCCGCCCTTTTCTTTTGGCTGTTCATCCAGGTAGTAGAAATGCGGGTAACCATGCTTCTCCGGCTGGGGATCGATCCCGGAGCCCTCGGCGAGGTTGCGCACGCGCAGGCGAGCTTCCTCGAGCGCCGAGAAATCAACCTTGGCGCGGCGCAGCCCACCCTTGCGCCCTTCCAGGTTGAAGGGCGTCACAGACTGCAATACATCCGCCATGATATCAGCGACTTGCACTGTCTCGGCTTCTTTGAAGCCGCGCTGCGTGATCCAGGGAGAGCCCAGGCGGATGCCGGAGGGGTCGGCGGCAGATAGGTCGCCGGGGATGGTGTTGCGGTTCACAACGATGCCAGCCAGGTCCAGGATGCGAGCAGCCTGGTCGCCGGAGAGGGTGGCGCCGTCCGGACCCGTAACCGAAGAACAATCCAGGTTGGTCAGGTGCGTGTCGGTGCCGCCGTAGGGGATGCGAAAACCGCGCTCCTGCAGACGGGCAGTGAGGGCAACAGCGTTCTTCACCACCTGGGCTTGCATCTGGCGAAAGGATTCAGTCCCGGCAAGCTTGAATGTAAGGGCTTGAGCCGCGAAGACACTCACATGCGGTCCGCCTTGCTCGCCGGGAAAAACGGCGCGATCGATCTTGCGCGCCAGGGCTGCGTCGGTGGTGAGGATGCAGGCGCCGCGTGGTCCGCACAACGACTTGTGGGTGGTAAAGGTGATGATATCGGCATAACCCACCGGCGAGGGATAGACGCCGGCAGCCACCAGTCCTGCCACATGGGCGATATCGGCAAAGAGGTAAGCGCCTACCGAGCGGGCAATCTCCTTGAAGCGCGCCCAATCCACCGCCCAGGGATAGGAGGAATAGCCAGCGATGATGAACTTGGGTTTGGACTGGGCAGCCAGCTCTGCGACGGCGTTGTAATCGATCTGCTCTGTTTGCGGATCGACGGTGTAATGCACCGCTTTATAAAACTTGCCGGAGCGATTGACCGGTGAGCCGTGCGAAAGATGCCCGCCATGAAGCAAGTTCATGCCCATGATGGTCTCGCCAGGGGCGACGAGGGCATGGTAGACCGCGTTATTGGCGGGAGCGCCGGAAAGCGCCTGCACGTTGACGTAAATCCGGTCGGGAGAGACGCCATTGGCGGCAAACAGCTCAGCGCAGCGCCGGCGCGCCAGGGCTTCGACGGTATCTGCGTACTCGGTGCCCTTATAGTAGCGCGGATCTGAGTAGCGCCGGAAGAACGCCAGGCGCGCTTCGTAATCCAGGATCTCATCCTCGAGCATCCAGCGGGTCTCCTCGTCTGGATAGCCTTCCGCATAGATGTTATTAAAAACAGATCCCAGCGCTTCGCGTACGGCAACGGGTGCAGCACTCTCGCTGGGGATCAGGATCAGCTTCCTGAACTGGCGTTCTGCCTCAAGGGATAACAAGAGGGAGAGGTCCGGATCGAGATCGGACAGGCTCCCACGAACGAGATAGTCGGACATTTAGATCTCCTTAGTAAAATATGATAGCTATATCTAAATTTTATCCCCCTGACATACGCGGGTCAAGTGACGAAAGGCATATAAGGGGGTTAAGCTTCGCTCTGCGCATGTTGCCAGACCAGCCGAGCGGCGGAATAAGCTGCATCCGGGTGCCCGGCTGCCTGAGCGTTGCGCGCCCGGATGGCAAGCAACTCGGCACCGCCATCCAGCCAGCGGCGGATGATGCTTACCGCTTCACCCGGACCCAGACCCAGCTCGCCCGCCTGAGCCTGGAGCAAATACTCTACATTGCCTTTTTCCTGATCTGGCATCACGTCGACCAGGAGCAGCGGCAATCCACAGGCAAGTGACTCAGAGATGATCAAGCCGCCTGCCTTGGAAATGACGAAATCTGCTGCGTGGAGCAGGGCGGGCATATCTTCCACCCAATCGTAGATGTGCACCGGGAGTCGCCATTGGATATGCTGAAGCTCCTCCAATAAGCCAGCGTCGCCGCCTGCTACGACTGCAAGCTGGATGGGCAAATCCGAGCTGTTGAGCTGGCGCAGGATGTCTGCCATGTGCGGGACGCGCACACTCCCCACCGCCAAGGCAGCCGGCAAGCCGCTCTGCCAGCCGAGGCTGGCGCGGATGACATCTTTTGAACGCGTTTCTTTCGAGAAAGCCGGGGAGATGGGTATACCGCATACGTGCACGTTTTCCGGCGGCAAGCCGAAGCTGATAGCCTGCTGGCGCACTTTCTCTGTGGCTACCAGGCAAGCAGCGGCGGAGCGGTAATACCACAAGGTATGCACGGATCCAAAGTCCGTGATGATGGTAACCACGGGCAGGCGCTCCTGAGCAGACTTGAGGAACGAGGCGAGCGGTGGGTGATAAAGCGGGTAGGTGTTGGCAATCACATGCGGTTGAAAGCGCTGGATCCAGTCGCGCAGCACGCGGCTCAATGCAGCAGTGAGCGCGCCGCCCAGCAGAGCGCTGGGCAGCTTAGAACGGCTGGCTTGCCAAATGACCTCATAAATATCGCGCAAGCCGCGGGCGAATTCGTTGTGGTCGGATTGCGTGTTGCGCAGCAGGGAAAGGACGCGCGGATCATCCAGCAGGTTAGCCACCTCAATCCAGCAGGCTTCACCGTACAGCTCTTTACACGCCTGGGCGACGGCGACAGCCGCACGCCGGTGACCGAAACCCGCGTCGGCAGTTAAGACCAGGATGCGGGTGATTGGGGGCTGAGTCATCACTGGAACTTCTCCAGGATGTATTTTAGCCGTTAATTGAGAGAATTGTACACCGGTGGCAATCCTGAGAAGAAGCGTCCCCGTGCAGCAATTCTACATGCCGGGCAATCATTTGCAGGCACTAATCTGATACGTCCGGAGAGGCGTTGGATGATAGCTCCGCCAATAAACGGCTGGCACGCCGTAGATCTGGCGTGTCGAATCCCTCGCTAAATTGCTCGTAAAGTCCCTTTAGCCTGGAATAGGCTGTCTCGGTCTGGTGTTGTTGTGCGAACAAACCTGCCCGGCTCATCGCTACCCGTAATGCCAACGAGCGCGCGCCCTGCATGCGCGCAATAAGCCGGGCGCGGCGGAAGCTGGCGATAGCCTCGGCTTCAGTTCCCGGTCCGGCTAATAAAAGCTCACCACGAATGCGATAGAGCTCTGCCAGGAAAAAACGCTCCCCGCTTTCACGCGCCAGGTCCAGCCCACTCGCAATAATACTCAACCCCTCTTGCGGGTTGTGACAGGCTTCAGCCTGCATAGCCAGGAACATGGTTGACATCGACTTAACGCCCTGCTGGTGGCAGGCGATCAATCCATCCTGAAGCGTAGCAAAAGCTTCTTCCATCTGCCCTTGTTCTGTGAGATAGCGTCCCAGGAAAATTGCAGCCAGCCCATTGATAGATTGCAGATTTTTCGCCTTCGATAAGCCAAATAAGCTCTGCGCGCAATCACGCGTTTTATAACAATCGCGGCGAAGCACACTAATGATCCCAGCCATGCCATATGCCAGTCCGAGGCTTTGAAGATGTCCCAGCGCTTGAGCGGACCGAATTGCGTCATCACCCGCCTGGTCAGCCTGGTCTGGGTAGCCCAGGAACCACAGTGGCAATCCAATAAATATTCTGGCGATCAGGCGAATATCCTGAAAAAGGGGGGAGAGAAAATCCTCAACCTTACCCCAGGGCGGACTGGCAATGACGTAGCGCAGGTGCTGAAGAGCAACCTCAAAATCGCCCCGGAAAATACCCAAAAGGCCTCGGGTAAGACGTGCATATACCGATGGTCCAACCTCCTGGCTGGATGCAGCAAGACTATCCAGCTGACCAGCCAGATCAAGCGCACGCCCGTATTCCGCCTGGTTGAAATAGAATGTAGCCAGCGAGAACAACGATGCACAAAGCGCGGCGCAATCTCCAGCCTGATAAGCCAGCTCGACAGCCCTGGCGCAAGCCTGACCCACCTCAGGAATCGCGTAACCCATATCCGATTGCAAGACTGCTTGCAATGCAATCTGCAGAGACAACTCATTTTGTAAACAAGATTGAGATACAGGAAGACCGGAGATCAATCGGATCCCGCGCTGGTAGAAGGCAATCGCTTGTTCGTTTGAGCTAAAAGCGTAAGCTTGCCTGCCTGCGCGGAGCAAATAATCTGCTGCCTTTTCAGCCAATCCTGCCTGTTCGAAATGCCAAGCCAGATTAGCAGCGCCAGCTTCCAAACCGCTGAAGCTGGAATTCGGATAGGATGCAAGCGCTTCAAGAGCCTCGCCTGTTTTCTGGTGAAGATACTGCCCGCCGGATGGGATCCAAACTTTGATAAAGATTCTTCTGGATAAGGGAATGGTGGAAACAGTAACGCGTAACACTGGCGCCTTCAATCTGGTCCAGGCTCAAAGCATCTACCAGGTGATGCTGCGTACAAAGCACATCGCTTAGAAGCTCCCGGGTTTTCGCCAGATTGGCACCCAAGACAGTTGCCAAAATTTCAGCAATAATCGTCTCTCCTTGCACACTGGCAGCCTTGAGAAGATCGCGGCCATGGGGGGGTAACTTGCAGAGACGCTCAGCAATCACCGCTTCAACCCGGGGCGGTAAGGTGTTCCAATCCGTTTGCCCTGCCCTCTATCCAATCACGGGATCGATCCTGGACGATTTCACCGCGCTCAGCCAGACTATACAGCAATTCAGTGGTAAAAAGGGGATTACCTCCCGTATGGTGGAAGAGTTTTTCCCTGAAGCTATCACCCAATCGATTGGGGCGCAAATCGACCAGCCGATCGACGAAAGGCCGGGAAGTTGTTTGGGAAAGATCCAGCAAGACATCTCCAAACGACTCCTGGAGCTCGTGTATGACCATGTCAAGCGTCTGCCTTTTACCCCGCCGCCCATGTTCGAGCTCATCCTGCCGGTAAGCCCCCAAGATTAAAATGCGACTACCCGCCAGTCGCCTGCCGAGGTAGAAAAGCAGGCTGAGCGAGGCAGCATCAATCCATTGCAGATCATCCAGAACAAGCAGGATTGGATGATCCCGCGCCAGACGTTGCAAAACGAGTAAAATCTGCTCAAACAGACCCGCCTGCGACACCTGCCCCTTCTTGTAGGCTGGGTCGGAGAGGTGGTCAAGCTGTAACAGGGTATGCCTGTCTTTATCCATTCGTGAAAAGGCAGCCAATTCGCTTGCGGAAACCAAATTGGTAAGCAAAGCCGGACTGACCTCTAGAATGACTTTGATCACTTCTGGAGCAATGACTCTCAACCGGCGGACATGCTCATTAGATATTGCACCGTTAATCCACTGAGACTGGATATCACCCGTCAGCATATGGAATGCCTCAATGAACGGTAGATAGGCACCTGCGATATCTGGCTGTGCGTTGCAGCTTCCCAGGATTACCAAGAGCGCCTTGTTTCTTTCCAGTGAGCGCCATGAAAATTCTCGAAGCAGGGCGGTCTTCCCAATCCCTGCCTCCCCCGTAACAAATAACACATGTCCATGACCCAATAGAACCCGCTCCATGATGCAGGTAAGCTGCGATAATTCCTTTTCGCGGCCTACAAATACCGGTTTTGGGGCATTTTCGACCGCATGACGGCTCGCAGCTCCGATTGGCGAGGTTGAAACCAGCAAACCATCACGGATCTGCTCATATAATATTCGGGTTTCCCTGGAAGGCTCGACACCCAAACCCTCCAATAATAGATTTCGGCAAACTTCATAACGGTTCATGGCTTCAGAGCGCCTGCCGCTCAGCACCAACAGGCGCATCAACTGGCGGTGGGCTTCCTCTTGCCAGGGCTCAAGCTCGATCTGATGCCAGACATATTGTTGAGCTTGCTCAAATTCGCCACAACTCTCAAAATAATCGGCGAGCTGGGAAAGCATGTGAAGATAAGACCGGTTTAATTGCTCGCGCCGTAAGAGTACCCACTCCTCAAACGGTGCGCTGTCCGGCAGGGAGAAACCCTCCAGAAAACTACCACGGAATACGGCGACTGCCTGGATTATGTGCTCTATTTGTGGATGCTCAAGCGGCTGTGAGGCGAAATCGCTCTGACCTGAGATTTCCTTGAATGTAGAAACGTCCAGCCAGTAATCGCTGAGAGAATTGAACTGCATACACTCGCGGTCCACCAGCAGGTGTGGGGGGTTGGCGCTTGAACTCAACCGGGGAATAGTCATTAATTGTCCTGCGCAGGCTGGATAGCGCCCAACGCAGGTTGCTGCGAGCAGAATCTTTGGGGGTAATCAGGCCATAACAAGCCAGCAATTGTATCGCGGGAATGCGGGCGATCTTTCTCAACAGCCAGGTATGCCAGCAAAGCACGG
The DNA here is from genome assembly GCA_963702535.1 of uncultured Chloroflexia bacterium. GTDB lineage: Bacteria > Chloroflexota > Anaerolineae > Anaerolineales > UBA4823 > CAVPDG01. The sequence goes on from CAVPDG010000012.1 coordinate 118,022, forward strand.
ACTTTATTCGATTCGAAGCTCGTAACAGGATTTCCCCCAAGCCAAGCCTGAAATGAGCCCAGCAAGCAGATCTTAAGCAAGGCCATAGCACACTACCTGCGGTGCAAATGGACGAATATCAACAGCTCATCGGGATCTACCGTGATAATTTCCGGATTAGGGGGAGTGAAGGCGGCTACACCGCCTTCACTCCCCCTAATCCGGGTACTTCCACGGCGATTCCCACTGAACCATTTCAAATGCAATTACATTATATAGCAAAACTTTTGCTTTTGATCCCCTGACTTCTCACAGTTTCCTAACGATGGATTGGTATAGTGATTTAGATCCGATTTATCACCGGGAGAACCGATCCAAATGACCGAGACGGACGATCAAATATGGACAACCTCGTGCACACTAAAAGCAAGTATCAATCCTACCTGCTCCGGCTATGGTTAGTCGAAGAAAATGGGAATAGCGTTTGGCGCGCCTCCCTGGAGGTAACCCAGAGCGGCGAGAAACATGGATTCGCCTCACTGGAAAGCATGTTCGTGTTTTTAAAGGAGCAAACCCGCGGTAGCGAAACCAGTGTTGTGGCGCCACAGAAACCAAATAATAGCTGATTTCCTGTGGCTTCCAACGCTGGGCTAACGAATTCCTTACGCAAGATGGATATACTGTGAGATATCGAAAGGACCGATCCAGATTTTGAGATGAAATGGAGGAAGGAAAAATGTATAAGCGCATCGTTTTGTTCACTATCCCGATCCTGCTGGTTGCCATGCTCCTGGTAGGTGCACTGCCGGCTAAGGAAGAAGTCAAGCCCATGGTCAACTACATTGCCAAAGAGCAAATGTGCAAGATTTCCAAGGAGGGAACCCATAAAGATGTCGGGGAAGGCTGGCACAAGGTGTGGGGGCAGGTCCAAGTCTGCCAGAACACATCCAGCGATCCAATGGTCGCCGGCACAATAACCCTGAAGACCATCGTTGGCTGGAATGACACCACGCGGAATGATTACGGCTGGACCGCCTATGAATTCAAGCTGGTGACCGATCATGGCACCTGGAAAGGCTACCGGATCGCATCCACAGACATCCAAGGTGTTACCTACACCAGCGGAAAGGGTTGGGGGGTGGGATCGCTGGGCAACCGCCCGAACAGCAACGGCTATCAGATGTGGTACAAGATGACCGATGAATCACCGGCGATCATCACGGGAAAGTACACTGCGGAGTTTGAGAAGGACAAATAAATCCTGAGCTCTGAAACCTCGAGAATACGGGTGTTGGGCGGACTAACCTCCCCAACACCCGTATTTTCTTACGTATTGATTCTGCCAGATAACCATGGTATTCTATCCTAGCGATCCAATACGATACATGTTATTCTCAAACCAGAAAACGAGTTATATATTTAGAACCTATCCGAAAATAGAAGTGAAACCCGATTTTGGGGTGTGTGCGGCTTCGCCGCACACACCCCAAAATCGGAGCTCCTCGAATTTTCGGACAGGTTCTTATCCTTTGTCAACCCTGGAAAACAAAATGATCAAGAAGCGAATATCCTATGCTGACCATGCCTGGCTGAGAATGGATGACCCGAACAACCTCATGGTTATTACAGCCCTGATGACTTTTGACGCTCCTTTAGATTATGCGCGCTTGAAAAACCTGGTACAGGATCAGCTATTCCGATTCAGACGCTTCCGCCAACGCCTGGTACCCTCGAGACTCCCTTTCAGGCGACCTTACTGGGAGGATGATCCCTGCTTCGACCTGGAAGCACACATCGAACGAGTGACACTTCCCCCACCCAACGATCAGAAAGCTCTACAAGATCTGATCAGCCAATTGATGAGCACCGAGCTGGATTACACACGCCCGCTGTGGAAGTTTTACCTGGTCGAAAATTATGGCAGCGGCAGCGCATTTATCGCCCGCCTGCATCACAGTATCGCCGATGGCATATCTTTGGTGCAGGTGCTGCTATCCATGACAGAACCAGCCCGCGAAGTATTTCCTGAGGTTCAATCTCAAATCCTTCATCAAAGTGGAGATCAAGCCGCGGCGAGTGGAGGACAACCAGCCAAAGAGTTCACCGGTACGCTCAAATCCAAATCCATAGCTAAAAAAATGGATGCCAGGGATTTTTTGGTAGAAGGAATTTGGCTGCTGCTTCATCCCTCTCATGCCCTTGATCGCGCTCACCAGGGGATCGATTTCGCTTCGGCAGTTGGAAAATTGGCATTGCGTCAGCCTGACCCAGAGACGTTATTCAAAGGTCCACTTGGAAAAGCGAAACGCGCCGCATGGTCTGAGCCGCTCGATCTTCAAAGCATTAAAGCCATCAGCACTTCCTTCAACTGCACAATCAACGATATTCTAGTCACACTAGTCGCAGGGGCATTGGGGCGGTATATTGCAGATCGTGGCGTAAGTGCTGAAGATTTGAATATCCGTAGCTTTATCCCCATCAACCTGCGACCGGTGAAACTAGACGAAGGCCTGGGCAACAAATTTGGGTTGCTTTTCTTATCACTGCCGCTTGGAATTACAGATCCGGTGGATAGGCTGTATCAAATCAAACAGAATATGGATGAGCTCAAGTCGTCTGCCGAAGCGATAGCAACATTCGGCATCATCAACCTGATTGGTGCAGCTCCCACCTGGGTCGAGGGGATTGCGGTCGACTTTTTTGACACGAAGGGCACAACCATTATGACCAATGTGCCTGGCCCACGCCAGCAGCTTTATCTGGCTGGCGTACCGATTACCAGCCTCATGGGATGGGTGCCACAATCCGGCAGGATCAGCCTGGGCGTCAGCATCATCAGCTATAACGGGAGTGTGTGGCTGGGTATTGCCACTGACCAGGGGCTAATTCCTGATCCTGAGACGATCATATCCATGTTTTATCTTGAGCATCAAGAACTGACCAGCAGGGCAGCAAAAGCCGAGGAAAAACGCCAGGAGACCATGCACCCGATGTTAGCCCGGTTGAATGAGAGCCTGGTAGAACTGGAAGATTTTCTGGCTGAAAAAGATGCGAAACCCGTAGCATAACGCTGAACTAAGGCAGGGTCAGCTCGCCGCGCAGGCTCACCCCCATCTTCGCTTTCACCTCTTCTGGCGAGTAACCGGTGCTGAAGAGGTAAAAAAGCTTGGTGAGGGCAGCCTCGCTGGTCAAATCGTAGCCGCTGATCACGCCGGCAATCTTTTAACGCCGCGCCAGTGGCATAATCATCGAGGTCAACGCTCCCCTGCAGGCACTGCGTACAGTCGAGGACAACCACACCGCGTTGCGTGGCTTGCCGCAGCACATCCAAAAGCTCTGCATCACGATCCGGTCCATTGCCGACGCCGTAGGCTTCCAGCACCAGACCCTGCAACGGAGGCTGCAGGATATTGTGCAGCACACGGGCTGAGATGCCGGGAAACAAGCGCAACGCGCCGACATAAGATCGTTTCAGCTGCTGGATGGTTAGCGCTGTTCCGGCAGGCGGAGCCGGCAGAACTCGCCCCCAGTCGATGCTGATCTCCACACCTGCAGCGCCCAGGGGAGGATAATTGGGCGAGGCGAAGGCATCCAATGAATTGGCGCTCACTTTCACCGAGCGGCAGCCGCGCAGGAGCTTGTTGGCAAAATACAGGCAGACCTCAGGAATGGGGTACCCGGCTGCGATGAGCAGGCTGGTGAGCAGATTATCCCGGGCGTCGTTGCGCAGCTCGCACAAAGGGATCTGCGACCCGGTGAGGATGACCGGCTTTGCCAGTCCCTGGAGCATGAATGCCAGGGCAGAGGCGGTATATGCCATGGTATCTGTCCCGTGCAGCACCACGAAGCCATCGTACTGGTCATAATGTTCAGCGATATCCCTGGCGATCGCCCACCAATCATCCGGCAAGATGTTGGAAGAATCCAACAAGGGCTCATACATATTCAGGGTGACCTCAGGCACGCCGGGTTGGTGGAACTCGGGCATGCCTGACATCAGGTCTTGAAGAAAGCCGGGAGCTGGCATGTAACCCCGCCCGGTGTCGCGCATGCCGATCGTCCCCCCTGTGTAGGCGATGTAGACTCGCCGGTCCATGCAAACCTCCCTCATCTCAGCCGTTTATGCGCTGGAATTCTGCCATGAACTGCGCCAGCGCAGCCGCAGAAGCCAGCGGCAGGGCATTATATAAAGAGGCGCGCAGCCCGCCCAGCGAGCGGTGCCCTTTGAGACCCACCATGCCCTGCGCCTGCGCCTCTCTGGCGAACTGCGCCTCGAGCGCTGGGGTAGGCAGGCGGAAGGTGATATTCATCGTCGAGCGATCCGTCAGCAGGGCGTGCCCGCGGTAGAAACCACCGCTGTTATCGATGGCAGCGTAGACCAGCCCGGCTTTCTGCTGGTTACGCCTGGCGATCTCAGCCACCCCACCTTCACCCTGCAGCCATTTCAAAACCAAGCCAACCATGTAGATGGCAAAACAGGGTGGTGTGTTGTGCATCGAGCCGCCCGCCGCCTGCACCCTGTAATCCAGCATCACCGGCAGACCTGCCGGCACGCGCTCCAGCAGATCTTCACGCAGGATCACCACCGTCACGCCCGCCGGTCCGGCGTTCTTCTGCGCCCCGGCGTAAATCAGCCCGTATTTGCCGACCTCAACCGGGCGGCTGAGGAAATCCGAGGACATATCACAAACCAGTGGGACACCCTGCAGCGAGACTGGCTCTGCCTGGAACTGCACGCCATGGATGGTCTCGTTGGAGGTGAAGTGCAGGTAAGCAGCCCGGGGACTCAGCTCGAGATTCTGAGGCGTGCGGTCAAACGCGGTGTTCTCGCTGCTGCCCGCCAGGCGCGCCGGACCCAGCTTCTGGGCTTCTTTAAGGGCGCTGTGCCCCAGGCGCCGTTGACGATGTAATCGGCAGGCTGCCCGGTGGTCATCAAGTTCATCGGCAGCATGGCAAACTGCAGGCTTGCACCGCCCTGCTAGAAAAGAACATGGTAGGCAAGCCGGAATGCCTAAGATTTCCCTCAAGTCCGCTTCCGTCTCAGCCATCACTGCTTCAAAGGTAGCCGAGCGGTGGCTGATCTCCATGATCGACATACCCGTGCCACGAAAATCCAGCAGCTCAGCCTGTGCCTGAAGCAAGGCCGGACGTGGCAACACAGCGGGTCCAGCGTTAAAATTGTGCACCTGTCCCATAGAAACCTCATTCATTTAATAATTTTGATGCTGCTCTTCCGCATGTACACTGTTTCGACCATCAATCAAGCTGCCAGTAGGCAAAAAAAGCCGGATTGTTCATCACTGGCAGATCTATTATTCTCCAATATAGCTAAATTGGAGGTAGAAAATTGTACCATTTCCGAATGAAATAGTACTTGGAACCACAACCAGGCAATCGCACCATATCCGGGGCTGGGGTCCCGATGTACATTCGGCGGTTCATACTCAAGGATCTCCATTGTATTCAGCCAAAGCATTTGCTTAACTCAAGGGAAGAACGAGGGCAAAATGGAGGAGAAATGTTAAAGTTTAAGTGAATACCACCCCAACCATCCTCCTTGCTGATGGGAGAATGTTAGCAAAATTGATTTGACGTGGAATCTCGGAAAAATGCTTTTCGAGAAGAAAATTATTTTTAGCCGGCAAGGAGGAGACTTATAATTTTATGTCAACTTTTCGAATGCTCAAGGCTTGCTTGTTCTTATCGGTTGTTTGGGCAACAGTTTCGGTGGCATGTATTATGGGCGGCGCTCAAAATCCTGCTCTGCCAGCCTCGACTGTCCAACCAGCCCCGGTCGAACCCACAAACACAACGCTACCAACCGCTGTGCTCGAAAACACGGCAACCCCCACACCCACCGAACTACCTCCAATCACTGAAACCCTTGTTTCCGCGAATACGCCAGTATCCACGAATACTCCCGTCGCATCTCCCCCGGGAATGAGCCGGAGTAATCCATTCCCAGCTAACGAGCTAGCTTCGCTGCCGAACTGGGATGTGCAAGTCCTTGAGGTCATCCGCGGTGAAGAAGCCTGGAAAGCGATACAGTCAGCCAATTACGATAATATTGCGGCTTACGAAGGGATGGAATATCTGCTCATCAAGCTGTATGTCAAGAGCACCTATGCCGATAGCGAAGAACACAATATTAATTTGTGTAATTTTAGTGCTGCCGGTGATCGCCTGAACCTATATAGCTGCGGCTCAGCCCCGGTCATTGGTCCAAAGCCTCAGCTTGATTTTGACCTTGTTCGCGGGGAAGAAGCTGAGGCATGGGCTCAATTTATGGTTGCTCAGGGCGAAGGGAACATGATCCTGGTTTTCGATGAAGCGATGAATTTTGATGGAGGATCGGAGTGGTTTATCGCCCTCGATGAAGGCGCCTCAACCAGCGTATCCCCTGACCTGGCAGAGATAAAACCGAATGACTCGGGAACGGACCGGAGTAACCCAGCTCCTATGAACGAAAAGGTAATCACAGAAGATTGGGAAGTCACCGTTTTGGAGGTTGTCCGTGGGGATGAAGCCTGGCGCATGGCAAACGAAGCGAGCTCCAATAATGAGCCTCCTGCGAGTGGTATGGAATATATTGCCGTCAATTCTCGGGTGCGATCCATCCATTCTGAAGATGATCCCCTGCTTGTATTCGGAAATGGGGGTTTATATGCTACCACGGGAAGTGAAAATGTCATCTATGACAATTTGGCTGTCATGTATCTGCCCGATCCAGCCCTTGCCTGTTTTGTCTATCCGGGTGGAGAATGCGAAGGTTGGTCAATCCTTGAAGTTGGCGTGGGTGAAACAGAAGTCATGTTAATTTTCCAGCCCATGCTCAATTCCAATGAACTGAATAAACGGTATATCTCACTGGAAGAGTAAGATTAATTGAATCCCTGGAGTTGATTATGCTGCTATTGGGCGCAGGTCAGGATTGCCTGGATGCCACTAACGCTCAAATTGGTAATATCAGTAAAGGATAACCGGACTCATGTGAGCTATTCGTCAAAAAGGAAGGTAGCCTCGCCATAGAAGCGCACTTCTTTAGTAGAGAGCTTATGAGCCAGCCATTGGCTCAGGCGTTTGTTTTTCTCTTCCAGGCTATCAGACGATCTCAACTCGCTCAAAGGATAGTTAATCCGTAACGCCCGGCCTTGGATAAGATGGCGTGTCAAGCCGGCGGGCAGCAGCTCGCCTTCTCCAGCCAGCTCGAGCACCTCCGAGGTATCAAATTGGGGGAAGATAACCAGCCCGGCGATATCGGGATAGAGTGTCCTGACTTCCTCCAATTCTTCGGTCATCACCCGGTGTAAGCGGCAGCGGTCTTTATAGGTATCAACCAGCGCATTCAGTAGCCGATTCTGTTCGTGCACAACGCGCTTCGGCTTCTCTGAGCGAACGGCGAAAACCTCCCCATCGGAGCGGATGACATACATGAGGTACTCGCGCCACGCCAGCCCGGCGCGGGCGCGCATGCGATCGGTGAGGATCAAGTCCACGCCTTCCAGGTTGGTTAGCTCTGCTGTCAGGCTGCGCGGATCCATGCACTCGATGACATGGTGCCAGGTGGTGAGCGTGACCTGGGGCTCTTCATACGGCACCACCTGCGCCAAAATATGCGGATACTGCAAAGCTTGTAGCGCCGCCAAGCGGTTGGCGCCATCCAAGACAACAAAGCGACCGAGATCGTCACCCAACGGGGTGACCACGGGCGGGTTTTTGAGCAGACCCTCCGCCTCCAGCCGCCGGGCAAGCGGCTCGGTGCGCTGCAGATCGTTGTACTCGTGCTCCACCAGCAAATCGACCGGCAGGATGCGTAAATCGGGGGTCAACGTGCTGTCGGATGGATGAACCTGGATGCTCATCTTACCACCTCAACTCACCATAATTGGATATCTATCAAGACAAGCTCATTCGCCTGCCCTTGATCACTGGTAACCCGTGTAATTTTACCCTTGTTATCGAATCAGCAAGGCAGTTTTTTGGGGTAGAACAGAGCGTACCTATCCACGGGCAAAAAAGCACCGCTAACATTTTCCAAATGCTGTCTTCATAATTTCATAACAAGTCCATGTTATGCTCAACAATGGAAAAACAGGACTGGTGCAAGCTCACAGCACTGAAATGTGGCGAAGCAGCCAAATCCTATCCTTGACCGCTGACCGGAGGTGAATATGAGTAAGACATGGAAATGGCTCATCGGAATATTCATCGGTCTGCTCCTGGTGTGCGTGATCGCCGGGCTGGCTTTCATGGTTTTCGGCTCCTTGAGAGGAACCGGCTGGATGATGGGCGCCCAACTGCCACACGCTTGGGACGGGGGGCGGCTGAACCCCAGGAATGATATCCCTTGGAACCTTGTGCCAATGCGCCCCAACCTCTGGATGCACGGTTTTATGCCGTTCGGCGGGCTTCTACGCGTCCTGTTCTGCCTGGGATTCCTGGCGCTGCTCGGACTGGGTGTGGCTGCGCTGGTTGCAGCCTTCACGCAATCCCGGAAGCCTGCAACGGCAACAGCTTCACCAGTCCATCCGGTCAACGAACCCGACCGAGTGACAACCCCGGCCCGCGCCTGCCCGAATTGCCAGCACGAAGTTAATCCCGATTGGAGCCACTGTCCGTACTGCGGGAGCGCGCTCACGCCGCCAGAACAATAACCTGGTCAACCTACTCACAGAAGAATGGGATGAGAGACGAGCAAGGCCGTCTCTCATCCCATGATTTCGAGGCTGCTTCTCCTCAGCGCCAGCGATTCTAAAGGCAATGGACGGGCCGGCGTCCAATCCGCAGGCGAAGAGAACCCATTGTACTTTTCCCAAACTGCTTCTTGTGAAAAAAAATCCAATACACAACCAAGTGGATTATAATCACACCCGACCCATCGTCAAATTGTGCCAATGGGTGGCGCCAATGCTCTTGTGAACTTCAGGGCAGGCTGCCTCCCAATGCTTTGAATGGGGAAGGAGAACTATGCAAAAAAACCTAATTAACGCCATGGAACAGGCGATTGCCGAGGTCAGACGCTGGCCTGATAAGAACGTCCAGGTGTTTCACCACAACGATGCGGACGGGATCACATCCGGCGCCATCCTGACACGCGCCTTTGAACGGGAAGGTTATAAAGTCCGGCGGTCCTGCCTCGAAAAGCCCTATCCGGCGGTGCTGAGAAAGGTCTTCGAGCAAGAGGGTCGCTTGATCGTCTTTGCCGATTTTGCGGGGCGGATCGCGCCGCTGATTTCCGAGCTAAACAGGGGAAGGAATCTGACGCTGATCCTGGACCATCATGTAGCTGAAGCCGCTACCGATCCGATGGTTCACAATCTTGACCCCGATCTCTTTGGGTTGAAAGGCGACCGCGATATATCCGGGTCGACAACGTGCTATCTCTTTGCAGTAACCATGGATGCTGCCAACCACGACCTTGCCCAGGTTGCAGCGATCGGGGCGGTGGCAGACGGCTTTTTTGTCAACGGCGAGCTGGTGAGCCAGAACCGGGAAGCAGCGCTGGAAGCCGTGCAACAAGGCAAGATGCAGATCAGGAAAGCTGAAACCGGCGAAGAGTACCTATTTAATAGGTCCAAAAGGGGTCCTCCCGGTGCTAGAATTTGGCGATTACCTGGATTTATTAGGGGGGGTGGGCTATTACCAGAATGGACCGGATATGGGTGTAAAGACCTGCCTTGAAGGGGTTTCTCCCGAGTTGGACCAGATGGTGGAGGAGCTGAAGGCGATCAGGACCAAGAAGTTCGACGAAGAGATCGCCAGGCTGAAGGCGGGCGCTTTGATAAAGACCCCGCATATCCAGTGGTTCCACGTCGGGAGGCGACTGATGCCGATGGGCGTGAAAATGATCGGGGCATTGTGCGATGCGATTAAAGACACAAACCTGATCGATCCCTTGAAGTATCTTGCGGGTTTCCAGGTCATTCCCGACGAGATCCCGGGATTTGGAACGATCGCCTTCAACGAGGTGAAGATTTCGATGCGGGTTTCTCCATACATGGAAGGGGAGATCCGGGCAGGGAGAGCGTTGGGTCTTAACACCTTCCTTCCTGAAGCAACTGGCAGGCTGGGTGGGTTCTCGGATGCCTGCCATACCCTGACGGCTGCCACCACGGTAGCCATTGGCAAAGAAGAAAAACTGATCGAAGAAATGGAAAAAATTCTACAAGGAGAATCGTAATGGCTAGTGGAACCGGTTTTGGAAAGACGATCCTGATTGGGGATCAGTTCGTTCTAGATGAAGTACCGGCGATCGTTTCGGCAATCTCGTACGAGACGGTGACAATCGTCGAAAGGATTGACGGCGAGGGGTGGGTGCTGGAAGACAATCGCATCGAGGTTCCGGGATACAAGGAAAAGAAGAAGGGACAGCAAGTGGGCTCGATCAACCGGGTTCTCGAGGTAATGAACATCGATGTCAAGAAGAATCCGATCAAGATTACAGTCGGGGGTGACTTGCTGGCAGGGAGTGGCGTGGGCGCCAGCGCGGCGAGCTGTGTTTCGCTGGCGCGGGCGTTGAACGAAGAATTCAAACTGGGTTACTCGATCGAGGAGATCAACCGCGTAGCCTGGCAGGGTGAGTTTCCTTACCATGGTGTTGCCAGCGGGGTGGATAATACTGCATCCACCTATGGCGGGCTCCTGCGCTTCTGGCTGAAGAACGGGCAGCAAAATTTCGAACATATCAAAACTCCCAAGGCTTTCGAGATCGTGCTTTGCAACAGCGGCATTACCGCCAACACGGCAGCACTGGATGAATTCATCGAGAAGCAGAAGAAGGAAAATCCCGACCTCTTCGGATCGCGCCTCAAGGAGATTGTTTCCCAAGGCATTGACATGAAAGCGGCTCTTGAAGCCGGTGATCTGGAAAAGGTTGGACAGATCATGACGGAAAACCACAAACTACTGATCGATATGGAGATGTCCCACGAGATCCTCGATCACCTCTGCAATCTTGCCCGCGAGCATGGCGCCCTGGGAGCTAAGGTAACTGGCGGCGGTAGGGGAGGCTACATGGTTGCCCTGACACCGGGGAAAGAGCTGCAGGATAAGATCGCAAATGTTTTCCAAAAGGAAGGCTATAAGCTGATCATCAAAGCTACGATCGGCGGGTGATGCGCTAAGAGAATCTCCGCTGGGATTGCCGCTTTAGCAAGAACCGCCTCCGGGATTGCCGGAGGCGGTTTGTGTTAGTTATCAATGGGCTGCGTTCTCGGAGAAACCTTCACTTGGTAGGGGTGTTCGAGTGGGCGGAACAGGACTCGAACCTGCGACATCCTCTGTGTAAGCCACTCTTGGGGGCTGTCTACTAGTGTCCACCCCCTATATATGGGATAGGGAGTCTGTATAATAGCCATATATAGGGTTACGAGCTCCATTTTTTCGATAATTTCCATGCCGTCCATGCCAACTGCACCAAAACTGCACCAAGATTTCTTAACATTGGCAGGCATGAAGAAGGAAAGGCAACTCACCCATCTCTGCGGAGTGACTCCGGTAATAAGTGCAATCCAGATCACTTTGAGGCGGATGACGCTATCCTTGAAGCTTATGGATTTCCAATACGTGCAACGTTCGCTCCAATGCGCTATCCATATGGCGCTGGATGCTTTGCACTGCTTGTAGGATATTTCCGCCTGTGATATTGTCTACAAGCTCTTTGTGCAATTCGAGAGGCTCATCCCAATCCAGATATTCGGCATTGCTGGCTACAAACATGAAGATCGGACCGGACATTGAGTTCAAGTAAAATTCAAGATGTCCATTGCCTGAAAGTGTGCCAGATCAATCGGTGGGTCTCAACGTCGCTTTTTGAAAAAGCCAGCCAGTCTCTTCTGGCTTGAGCATTTTTCATATCCTTCGAGGATATGCTGTAATTTCGCTACCTGTTCCCAACTCCGATATTCTGCGTAGCAAGCTCAACCGCCAGTTTTTCAAGTGCATTTCGTACCTGATACAGCTCGCGGATATCACGTTCCGACAATTCGATGACATACCTGCCGTTGCGGTTTATTGACAACCAGAGCCTTCCCTTCTCCAACTGGAGCAGGGCATCGCGGACCGGAGCGCGGCTAACCCCTAAATAGTCAGCGATCTCCCGCTCTATCAGCTTGGTGCCCGGCGGAAAACGTCCGCTGATGATCATATCCCTCAGAAGATCATTGACCTGATCTTTCAGGAATACACGACCAAGACCTCTGCGGGTCTCCCATCCGGTGAGGGCTGATTGAATAGCCGTTGGTTCAGTCATATTCGTGATCCTTTCAATTGCTATAATACGATGCATGACTGAGTTTTTACCGATTGGATATGTTCCGTATTGCCGAGCAGCGTTTAACGCTCGTACCTAGGTTGTCAATAGGAACATCCATCAGCACGGTATTGGAGGTGCTAAAACATCAACCTCCCCCAGGAGCGATTTCTTCCATTAGTAATTTTACTTAAGCTTCAATCTCGGCGGCGGAACCACGTGCTGAGATAATAGCAATCGCGGTTTCCCAGCAAGGTAAAACGGTCTGCCGTACTGGCGCTTGAGATTACAAAAATCTGCCATGTTTGCAGCAGGCTCGATTGAATGTAAGCCATCAATTCCAACCTCGTCAACTAATACAGCGATATGCTTACGGATATCGCCATGCGATTGTGCTTAATGTCTTTTAGGCCGCACCGGTGTGTCTCATCCACGATCTGCGTAAGATAAGGAGCGACCAGTTCCCTCAGGTGCCGGGTGGAAAACATGGGACCATTTTAAACGCCCAGTCATTACCGCCTATGATGCCATCCACGCCGATATCTGATTGTGCTCGCACCAGGGCGAGGATGCCCGGGGTTGTTACCTCCATATAGCGTGGACTAGCTCAGGCTCTAGAGCCATCGCCTGCAAAAATACCGCCAAGATGGGCAGTTGAGCCGGGATAACATACATCTCCCCATCCCAAGACGAAAATTTCTCCGGCGGCTGGGTGCTCCACTGCCTGCCGAATACCATCCAGGGCATCCTGGATCGGCTCGATGCTCAGGTCAAGCGGTTGGTCTTCCAATGTTTCAACATAGCGTGAGCTCCCGATGCCTCGTTGTTTTAAAAAATCATCCACATCGGCGAGTGTTTGCGTTTGTTCGTTGTACTTATGGATGGACCAAAAACCGCCCGATGGTTCACCTCCCCAGCAATCCGTGTCTATTTTCTTTATCGTGACATCGAGGAGGGCGTTGGCGACCAGTTCCCAGACCCAAACGGAGAAGGGTGTCAGGAAATCCGTTGGACGCACACGGACAAGATCAAACTCATGATCGATAGAATTCCATCGTGTCGTTAACAATCCGCCGGATGATTTGCCTGCGCGCGTTCCGGACCGGAGGCGTTGGCTTCTAGGACATTTGCGACTGTCTTTCCGCCTCCAACTGATAAAGCAAGCCATGTACCCGTCAGGCGCTTGCGATTTCATTATGAAATCCTAATTCCCATACAGGAACACGATCAGCTTCCTCGTGATTCCAAGCATAAGCGAACGTGTTCTTTACTGTTCACCGACAGCCCTTACAAATCCCGGAGATACAAGGTGGTGCGTTAAAGGTTGCCCCAATAATCCTTCCAGTTTTGTGGTGTTGCGTTGATCTCAGCACGTGCATCAAAATAAGCTTGCAAGTTCTCCATAGGGAGGTCACGATGCAGGCCACCTCCGCTGGCGATGGCAAATCCGGGACACTCCCGAGAAGCTTGTTGAGCTCAATGACCATGTTGCGTACATCCTGCCGGCGTACCGAATCGCAAAATACTTGTGCTAATACCACCGATGAGATACATGCCGGGTCCGCCAAATGCTCGATGACCTTGCTCGATGGGTGTAGCCGGGGTTTCGAACATCAGCCCATCAACGCCGGCATCTACCAGTTTGGGTAGAAACACGGATAAGTCTCCATCGCCGACAAATATGATTTTCTTACCCAGTTGCTTTGCGGTTTTCCAGATTTGTGGATAGTGCGGGAATATCCAATCGTCGTACCAGCGTGGACGGAAAACCGGTCCAATAGCGGAGGCAAGGTCATCATGGACAAAGACGAAAGGCGAAGAGGATGCTCTGGCGATTTGGGAAACGATTTCTGCGGATTTTTCTGCGCAAGGTATGAGGAAATGCTGGTGGAATTGCTCCGGGTGAGTGGAGGCTGCCTGCATAAACAGCTCCCATCCCAGGACCTCCACTGCCCACATGAATAATGTGGTGTACAACATCGGGTAATACAGGCCAACATCGCCAAGCGCAGACTCTCTGGTGCGGATATCATCGGGGCTGCAGGAATGAGGCACGGGGGTAAGCAGCTCGTCGTAATCTATCGAAGCCATATCCAGCCGAAAGATCTCTTCAACGCTTGTGCAGGCGTAGGTATGACGCACCACCGAATCAAAGACACCCAGGGAAGTATAGTGATATGGCAGCGTTGGCTGGCTCGGATTGCTCCACTTGTGGTTGGTTGGGGGGCGTTCGTAAAGGGAGGCGATTGACCAAATCGATACCCAAAACCTCATACGCGTGGAGGTATGCCTGAGGTGTGTTGAGGTAGACGTCCATACCGGAGACGAGCTCGACCAATCCAGGGTGATTCAAGGTCTCTTTAGAGACGAGTTTGCCGGTTGGCACACCCTGCGCCCACGATAAAACGTCGTTTTTCATCTGGTCATCTTACCGTTTATCCGGGATCATCGGGCGCTCGCTCCTAAGCAGCTTCAGGTCCTTTTTAAGAGCCTGTTGTAGCATCCATATATCAGAAGAGTAAAGGATGAAGTTCATGCCTCTCTCCATCCAGCCTGCCAGGCGGTTAGCATCAGGAGAGTGTAATCCCCAAAACACTCCCTTCCTTATACATGTTTCGAAGATCAACTGCAGCGCTTCTTCCACTTTCTCGTGGCTCGTCTCCCCCGGTAAATTGAAGGAGAGCGCTAAATCATCAATCCCAACCAGGACTTCGTCGATGCCGGGCTCAGATAATAATATTTCCAGGTCCTCCACAGCCTGTTTACTTTCGATCTGGATAATGTTGAGGAGATATTCATTAGCCCATTGTACATATTCTCGAGAATCGATCTCGGCAAAGTTCACATGCGCCGCCAGCCGGCTGAAGCCACGTTCTCCTGCCGGCGGGTAGTGCATAAAAGCGGTTGATTGAGCGGACCTGCTCGACGTTTTCAATTCTGGGGCTGATGATCCCCTGGGCACCCATATCTAAGGCGAGCGAGTAAAGGTGGTAGCGCACTTCTCCCACCCGAACCAGTGGGGCAATCCCTGCCAGGCGTGCAGTCTGGATCAGATCAGCAACGGTTTCAACGTTGTATGGTCCATGTTCCATATCGATTACAATGAAATCCAGCCCATATTCAGCAAATAATTGCACAATGGCTGGTGTGCGCACCTGGACGATCATGCTCCCGATGACCGGCTGACCTGCCAGAAGCTTTTCCTTGATGGTTCGTAACTCATTCATTCCCAAACACCCTGTTTTTGTACTGCGGTTTGTTCCCAATCACGGAGCATGGATCGTGATTGGGATGGCTATCATCAGAAAGATCTCGATAGGAGCCCCATCTGGATTCTGCCAGCTCCCTTACCTGTGGATTTACGATAGTAGGGACCCAGATATTCGTCAAGAGATCTCGGGCAATCATGGCGCTGCGTTTGTAGAGCTCGTCAACCGCCTCCCTGGAATAGCTGGCGATATGTGGGCTGGTAATGACATTATCATATGCGAGCAACGGATGGTCTGCTCGGAGCGGCTCATCCCAGAAAACATCTAGACCCACAGCTCACCTTGCCGCAAGAGACCGCTTCGACTAACGCCGCTTCTTCGATCACATCCCCCCGGCTGGTATTGATGATGATAGCCCCGGTTTTAACCTGAGACAAAGTCTGGCGGTTTATTAAGCCGTAGGTTCCATTATTCAATGGGATATGCAACGAGATGATGCGGATTCGGACAAACGGTCCTCCAGATGGACCGATTGGATGCCATATACATCGAAATCTTCAGGTGCAAGGAATGGGTCGCAAGCGATCACATTCAGCCCAAGACAGGCGGCTTTTTGGCTGAGCAAGCGTCCAATCCGCCCAAAACCAACGACACCAAGAGTTTTTCCGAATAGACGCGTGTTGGTGGTCGCAACCCGGCGGTCCCAATGACCCGACGTATAGACGAGCCCACACTTAAGGTTACGCACGCAGGCAAGATCAGTGCCAATGCGTGTTCGGCGACTTCATGATCGCACCAGCCGACCACATTGCTCACCGGGATGCCTTTCTGGTTGCTGCATGGAGATCGATCGTGTCGTATTGCCACCCGGAACGGATGATCCCACGGCAACGGTCGAGTTTGCCGATCGCTGATCCAGTCAACAGGGATCGGAGGGATTGGATCAAAATCAGATCGGCAGCCGCAGGCGACATCGATCACCTCATTTTGCGCCGGCGCAGTTGGCTGGTCTGTCATTTTTTGCACCGATTGTGGATAGGATGGTATCCATGGACTGCTTCGTTGATTCGGTTGATATCGAATAGATCATCGTCATAATCAATCAAGTGAACCTTAAACAAATGACCGGCAGTTTCAGACACGGATAGCTCCCGGGTAATTTCCTTGACAGCTTAGATACCATCCTATATAATCTATCTTGGTATACCATATACAGTATACCATATACAGTATACCGTATATGCCCACTCCTTAAATAACAAGAAGATCACCCAATGCCAAATTCCAATCCAAAATACAGTACTCTTGCAGATGAATTCTATGCCCAGGTTAAAGCCAGTGGTCCGGGTGGTGAAGAAACGAACGTCCAGCCATACATTACATTCACAAGCAAGGGCACTTGGATCGTGTGCTCCAAACAAACCAGCGAGAGAGGTCGAGCCGGGTTTCCACGCAGACCAGCGAGCTGTTTGCAGCCGCAGCACTGATCATGGAATTTCCTGGAGCTCCAGAGATTGTAGTCGAGCCTGCCGATGCCCAGGAGGTTACCATTGCCGCCCCAACCGGATTATGGAAGCGTAGAGAGGAGCACTCAACAGCTCTGAAAAACATGAAGGTGGCAGCCCGACCGTGGAGGCAGGATTGTGCAGAGAGCGGGTGCCAGCCTGGCCCACCATATTTACCAGTGCCTTATACAATCAGTTATATATATTCTACTGGTACAACACGAATGGAAATATTTACCGGGATGCAGGTCATTTGTATTTTAAGTACTCTGACGATGATGGGATTACCTGGTCTGACCGGTTTCAATTCCCATCCCCAGACAGACATCGATGAGGTAGGGCTAGACATGCACGGCTGGAATTATGGCGCACCGGTTATTTTGTCGAATGGCAAAGTGATGGTGAGCTTCACCAAGATACAGCCCACAACTGTGCCTGGGCTTCTCTGAAAACTGGCGGACAGAGGTCTTCTTCTCCTGGTGGCTGAGAACCTTCTCGACAAATCGGATCCTGCACGGCTAAAATTTACGACCTATCCAGCAGGGCAGCACGGAGTGATCGTCCCGAATAACCGGACAGGTAAACCATTTGCCCAGGAGGCTAGGCGTGGTTGCCCTTGCCTCCGGCAGGTTGTTGAGCCGTTATGCGCACCGATACAGGCTATCTCTACCATGCCCTGAGCGATGACGGTGGGGCTCACTGGAGCCAGCCAGAGATATTCCGCAGCGCACCTCACGGGACACCGCTCTCTGCCAGCCCATTGCACCTGCCCCTTTGATCAAGCTACGAGATGGTCGCTTTATTGCATCCTGTTTCACAACAACGATGGCACCGCGCGATGGGCGGCTTGAGCCCCTACTCCAGCCTGAAGAACCGTACGCCGTTATGGCTTTCCGTAGCCCACGCGAAGCGCAAGGAGTTCGGGAGAACGGGGGCTTGATCTTTTCTGCGCCGCGCATCGTCATCGAGAACGGCGTCCAGCCCAAAGGTAAAACAAAACGAACGGATATCTCCTACCAAAGTTTCTTTCAATGGCTGGATCTGGTATTTTATTCTTTATAACCATCGTAAGCTGGATATCAATATCCACGAAGTTGATCCTGGTATGCTCGAAGACTGGGAGCTTCCTATTTAAGTACACAAGACCTGCCTAAAATGATAAGGTAAAGGCTTGGACTGGCAATCCGCGATTAATGCTTTGCGTCTCATGTTGTGATTTAAAGCGATTATTTAAACGGTTCCGACGAATATTCCGGGTTGTACTATAATGTCGTTAGCGTTCACGTGAACGCTAACGTACTATCGGTAGGGGATTTGCTACCCCTTTGGGATGCAGGCCATAAGCTATGCTCGATGGACATGGTGGAGGCGGAGATGAAATCCAAGGTAACCCTTGCTGACGTAGCCACGAAGCTGGCGTTTCCGCTCAGACAGTTTCCCGCGCCATCAATGATGAAGGAAGTAGCGAAAGGGCAAGCACCAACACGTGCTCGAGGTGGCGCAGCGTTTAGGTTTTCAGGCCTAATCGCATTGCTCGTAGTCTTGTCACGGATCAGACAATGATCCTGGGCCTGATCGTCCCCGACATTACAAATCCATTTTTTTCGGAAATTGCCCTGGGAGCTGTAGAGCATGCATTGACCCAGGGATATAACCTGATCGTGCTCAATACCATGGAGAACCCTGAGCGCGAGGAAGCCCTATTTGGTGTGATGGAGGAAACTCGTGTAGATGGTGTGATCGTTTGTAGTCCCCGTCTTTCCGAAGAACGTTTGGTGCCCTTATTATCGAAACAAAAAGCAGCTATTTTGGTAAATCGCTCGGTTACCCACCCGGAAGTCGGGTCGAGAGATATTGATGATTTCGAAGGCGCACTTAATGCTTTGCGCCACCTGTTTTCCCGTAACCGGCGCAAAATCGGTTTTGGTTGCTGGCCCCCCCCAATCCTTCGCTGGTGGGAATCGCGCAAGAGGCTACCGCCAGGCATTTCTTGAGGCGGGTTTGGAGTATCCGGAAGGGAAGCAGATCCATTGCGGTCCAACGATCGAAGGATGGCAGAACAGCTTCAAAAATCTTGCTTCAAAACCATCCGGACATTGATGGATTGCTTTGTTACAACGACTTAATTGCTATTGGGGTGTTACAAGCGTGCTCGGAGCTCAGCATCGACGTTCCCGACCGGGTGGCTCTCATCGGCTTTGATGACATCCTGCTCGGGC
>CAVPDG010000013.1:0-243189 GCA_963702535.1 uncultured Chloroflexia bacterium
CGTCGGAATACGACCGCATGGCCGGTCTTTTCGACAGCTTCCCAGAGCGCGCGGGCAGAGGGTGATCGCAGGCCAGCAGGAGTCACCATCGCGATCCGTTTCTCAACGTCGGAACGAACATCGCCGACATTTGGCACCTCGCGGAGGCTGGTTGTGATCCGCTTTGCGCAGTTCTCATTCTCCATCTTCACGGTGATGGTCGTGACTCTGGCTGGCGACGCCGCCTCAATCGCGGTGACCATCAGGCCGACAGTCAGAAGGCATCCCAGAAGAACGATTCGCACTTCCTGCTGTTTCATAATGACCTCCATTTCATGTGTTTGAAACTGAACTTTATCGGCCCGGGCCGTTGCCCAAGGCCGCATACTCCCGTTCTGAATGTAGGATCTGAAATGCTGACGTGGCGGGCTGCCGGAGCGAATGAATGACTCCTGAACTCATCGGCTGTTTTCAGCCACTGCCGGCTGGCTCCTCGTCAATCGGCCGGCCGGCCACGATCTTCCTTCCCGTGAATGTTGCGGAGATAATGCTGCCGCCTTCTCGGATCTCCGTAATCACAACGCCAAGAACATGCAGGCCGGCAACAACCAGGATCGCGTAGTAGCTATAGAGGTGGCTGAGGATGAATGGTTTCCGAAACGCTCGCATGCTGTCGAAGGCCGCCTTGTCGTACATGTCGGCTGCCCCGGGCACGAGCGTCGCCGGGTCGACCCCAGGCGCCGCCACCCAGCGCGCTATCCATTGTCCAAGGGGCGGATAGAACAAGTCGGTTCCCGCCAGTACTACACCACTGACGGCCAGGATGACGAGCAAGACGAGCATCGTCGTTACGCTCAACCGCCCGAGCGGGTTGTGGCCGAGATACTGCTCGGGGTGGCGGGAGAAGAATGCCTTGATATAGGACCAAGTGGCGGAGAGGTATGCCCATCCGCCTGGCAGGATTGCTCGCCACCTTGCGTACCGATTCCCGAAGAAGGCCCATACGATGCGGACGAGCAGGTTGATGACGAACACGTAGCCGATCCAGGTGTGGAGCGTCTTGAGTTTCAGGCTGCCGGTCCGTGGAATTTCAAGGGCACGGCCGTTGAGAATGAGGTAACCGACAACCACCAACGCCACAACGCAGATCGCGTTGATCCAATGGAACCAGCGGGTCGGCGCGTCCCAGACACGATAGGATTTCAGTTCAGGCATGTTGGCTCTCCGGAAAGTTGTGATGCAACTTGGCAAAAGTCAGTGACGTATCGCAGCAGCGTTTCATGGAATCTCTCAATAAAATGGGGCCGTAGGATGCGGTTGCTATTGTCCGCTAATCGCATCGGTGACGGGGCGCGGTAGGAGGACACCGCGCCAAACCCATAAGTTGGTGACGCCGATGCCCAGACGAGTGACGATGATTCCCGTGGACCAGAAAAGGCCCATCGCAATGAGGGTTTCGCGATTTTCCGGACCAAGTAGCAAATAGAGTGCGGTTTCGCGGGTCCCAAGTCCCGAAATGCTGGGCAGGGAATCGGCCGCCAGGACCAAAGGGGCTGTGCTGAGGACCGTGGACGAAGTCTCGTAAACGCGGCAAATCTGCAGAGCCCCCGCCAAATATAGAACGAGGATCGCGTAATACCCGGCCCGGAGCAGCACGAGTTGAGCACTGTGCCTCCAGGACCAAACGCCCAGCCAAACACCCCAACGACTCCGCTGAAATCGGTCGCGTTGAGAGTGTGACAGCATTGCCGGTATCGCACCGAGGCAAATTAGCACGATCAGGATACTTCCACAGAGCACTGCAATGCGAGCTGCCATCGGGCTGCTACTGAACAAGGCCCCTGTAAGCCCGATGGTCATCAGCACGGTAGCATCATGATACAGCAGCAGGATGCCCCGCGAGGCGGTACTGACGAGTGAGGTGTTTTGGAACCGGGCCACATTCCAAACGACCATAGCCTGTCCCAATTGGCAGTGCAGCGCGCCGATC
This sequence comes from uncultured Chloroflexia bacterium, assembly GCA_963702535.1. Lineage (GTDB taxonomy): Bacteria > Chloroflexota > Anaerolineae > Anaerolineales > UBA4823 > CAVPDG01. The sequence continues at coordinate 1,970 of CAVPDG010000013.1, forward strand.
AGGTAGGAGAGCCCCCGCACTCTCAACATCTCCGAGTACCGCAGCGGCGTTTGGCCGACGGAGTACACGACTCGCAGGCAAACGCAATCCCACAAGTAGACCGCGAAAACCATGACCACTGTCGCCGGAACCAGCAGTTCCCACTGCAATTGCCTGGCGGCATCGAACAGAGTCATGGGAGAAACTCGCCACACGAGCCAGGCGAGCAGGCCGGCGCTGATCAGGAACGGAAGGCTTTTCTGCCATTGTTTCATCGAATGCATCTTAATCGATTTGGATGTCTAGCGGATTGGCTTCTTGAGTTCGGGCTCGATCTTCGCGGCCTGCCTAGCCGGATTTCTCAGCACCCCGGCCGAGTGCCTGCAACTCTCGGGGAGTGAGGAGAACGCTGGCGAGCCGCGCCGGGCCGCGGCTCGCCAGCGCAGCAACGGACTCCGCCGTTGCCTCCTCAGGGGAGAGCCTTCTCCTCAAGTGGTTGTGTCTGACGACTCAACATGCGCCGAGGCGTGTCCTTTGTTCGTGTCGTGGTCCAGCCGTACATCTCGATCGAGATACCGCCTGTTGTCCCCGATTGGCCCGGGTGCGACCATCCGCTCTCGAACGAAGGTAAGCGCAAAGCAGTTTCGTCATTTCGATTGTCACGACAAGTCCCAGTGTCGCCGACACGAAGACTTTCTCCCAGGTTTCCATACGGCACCTCCTTTCGATGGCCCGTACCGGCAACCGTTCGTCCCCTTACCTAGCAGTGGAATCCTTCACCACGGGCTCCTTGGCCGCCGATTCACTGAATTGCGTCAATAACTTCTTGACAAAGTTCGCCGGAACGGCAAAGCCGATCCCTTGGTAGCCGCCGTCGTCGGAGGCAATCGACGTCGTGATGCCGATCACGTCCCGTTGAGCGCCACCAACGGCCCTCCGGAACTGCCCGGATTGACCACGGCGTCGGTCTGCAAGTATCTTGTCTGGTGCTTCGAGCAGAACGACCGGTTCTTTGCACTGATGATGCCCGCGCTGACGGTCTGCTCCAACTCCAGCGGGCAGCCGATCGTGAGCACCCAATCGCCGATTTCCGCTTTGTCCGAGTCGCCCAGCGGAACAAAGGGCAGCGGCGCTTTGGCGTCGATCCGCAGCACGGCCACGTCATGTTCCTGGTCGGTGCTCGACTTGCTTGACGGGGAACTGCTTGCCGTCGGCCGTTTGCACGACCAGCTTCGGCTTGCCTTGCACGACGTGCTTGTTCGTCAACACGATTCCTGTCGGGGCCACGATGAAGCCCGATCCGAGGATGTCGAGCGACTTCTGCTGACCCGCGTCGGCCGCCGGCCCGTCGTCGTCCTCGTCCGACTCGTGGGCGCGGCCGCAGCGTGGGCATACCGGCGAAGGCCCGGCCTTGATCACGACCACGGCCGGCAGGACCTTTTGTGCGGCGGCCCGGAATGCCCGGGACAGTCCTTCGGCCTTGAGCAGCTCCGGGATCGACCGCTCGCGAGCTGCCTGATGGGCCGGAGCCAGCGGCCGACGGGTGCTTGGGCATGGCTGGTCTGCCTGTTGCCGATGCATTGCACAGAACAGACAGTTGCTGCCAAGACCACACCGCCCGCAAGGATCAGCCGTCCGCAACGGCTTCGTGCGCATGTTGTCGGCGTCTCTGCATGATTCATCTCCTTGGATAGTCTAGGTCGTTTGCATCGTCTGATCTTGAGCACCTTGAGCACCTCGAACCACAGAATGCTGACGACGCCGCCACGGCAACACAGAGCACAACGTCGACCGCGTGCAACGGACTGAAGTGGAACAAGCTCGCGAACGAAGGGCACGTTGAGCACGATGGCCAACATGACCGCGGCCCCGCCAACCACCCACCACAGCGCGGCGTTCGGCTCCTTGAACATGGAAACGATCGTGCGGGACCAGGAGCGGTTCGTGAGGATCAGGCAGAATTGGCCACGACCAGCGTCGCAAACACCAATGCCCGGCGGGTAGTCGCTTGTCCGCGTGCCCAAGATGCCGCGCCGCCCAGAACACGGCCAGCAGAACGCCAAGAACGCTGACGCCCTGAAGAAGACTCAAGCCCGACGGAACGGAGATTGAACAAGCCGCTCCTTGGGGTTTCGCGGCGGCCGGTTCATCGTGTTGGGCTCGGCGTTCTCGGCCTCGAAGATGACCGAGCAGGCCGGGTCGATGATCAGTTCGAGAAAGACCACGTGGATCGGCAGGAGCAGCAGCGGCCAGTCGGCGAAGAACACCGGGACCATCGAAAGCCCCGCAATCGGAACGTGGACGGCGAAGATGTAGGAGACGGCCTTCTTGATGTTGTCGAAGATCCGCCGCCCCATCTTCACGGCCTGAACGATGGACGCGAAATCGTCCTGAAGCAGCACCAGGGCCGACGCCTCGCGGGCAACGTCCGTGCCTCGTCCGCCCATGGCAATGCCGATGTGGGCCGCCTTGAGGGCCGGGGCGTCGTTCACCCCGTCGCCCGTCATGGCGACGATCTCGCGGTTGGCCTTCAGCGCGTTGACGATCCGCAGTTTCTGCTCCGGCACGACGCGCGCGAAGATGTTGACGTCCCGAATGCGGTGTGCCAGTTCCTCGTCGCTCATGTCGTTGAGTTCAGGGCCGCGTAATGACCGCTTCCGGGTGATTCAGGCCGATCTGCCGGCCGATGCTCTGGGCGGTGGCGGGATAATCGCCCGTGATCATGATCACCCGCACGCCGGCACGATAGCACTCCTGGATGGCTGCGGGAACCTCCGGGCCGAACGGGATCGGCAAGGCCGACCAAGCCCAGGAACTCGAAGTCGCACGTCATGTTGGCCGGAAGGCAAGTCAGCCGGTTTCACACGGCCTTCGGCCACGCCAAGCACTCGCAGCCCGCGACCGGCCATCGCCGCCACGTTCCTTGCCAGTTCTTCGTTCCGCGGTGTATCGAAGTGGCACAGGTCGGCGATCGCTTCCGGCGCGCCCTTGGCGGCGACCACGTAGTCCGTGCCGTCGGGCGATTGCCAGACATGCGAGAGGGCCAGCAATTCGGGCGACAGGGGATACTCGCGTACCAGCGTCCAGGTGGCGTGAAGGTGCTCGGTGCCCGTCAGATACCGATCGCCCAACTGCCGGATGGCCTTCTCCATCGGATCGAAGGGGTCCTGCTTGCTGGCGAGCACGGCAAACTCCAGGGTCCGATGGAACGTCTCCGGCAGCTTGCCGTCTGCGTGACCATCAACGTCAAAGTGACCTCCGTCGCTGAACAAGTGCTGCACCGACATCTGGTTCAGCGTCAGGGTTCCGGTCTTGTCCACGCAGAGCACCGTTGCGGCGCCGAGCGTCTCGATGGCCGGCATGCGGCGGGTCAGCACCCGGTTCTGCGAAATCCGCCACGCCCCCAAGGCCAGGAAGATCGTCAGCACCACGGGGAGTTCCTCGGGCAAGGTCGCCATCGCCATGGTGATTCCTGCCAAGAAACCCTTCCTGCCATGCGGCGGCCGAGTTGCCGCGACTCAAGGCAAAGGCCACGACGACGATCGCGCAAAGGACCAGGCCAACGACGGCCAGATAGCGAACCAGCCTGCCCGTCTCCTTCTGCAGCAGCGTCTGTTCCGGCTCGATGCCGTGAATCGCCTTGCCGATCTTTCCGAGTTCAGTCCGCATTCCGGTGCGCTGGACCTCGGCCATGCCCTGACCGCCCGTGACCAGGGTGCCGGAGAACAGGAACGGCAGGTCGTCGCCGCCCGGCGGCCCCATTTCCGTTGAACCGGTGGCGGGAGCCTTGCGCACCGGCACCGATTCGCCGGTGAGCAACGACTCGTCAACGGAGAGGTTGATCCCTTGCAGGAGGATGGCGTCTGCCGGGACGCGGTCCCCTTCGGACACAAGCACGATGTCGCCGCGGACGACGTCGCGTCCGGCAATTCGCATCTGCTGCCCGTCGCGGATCACCAGGGCCCTTGGGCTGGAAAGGTCCTTGAGTGCCTCCAAGGCCCGCTCGGTTCGCCGCTCCTGGACGATGGTGATCCCCATGACCACGAAGACGAAGCCGAGGAGCATGAGGGCATCGGTCAGTTCGCCCATGAGCATGTAGAGCAGGCCGCAGGCGACCAGCAGCAGGAACATGGGCTCGCGGACCACTTCCAGGGCGATCGCCAGGACCGTGCGCTGCCGGCTGGAAGGCAACTCGTTGTAGCCTTCTTCCCGCAGTCTCTGAGCGGCGCAGCTTTCGGTAAGGCCCGAGGCATTCTGGATGTCGAATGTGACTGCCATGTTGTGACTCTTTGCAGTGGCCTGAGGAGGGAAGTCTCTCAGTCGTCGTGTTCTCGTGTTCTTTCGGGACCGCAATCGTTATGCCATTTCTCCGGAATGCCGCACAGGCGTCAAGAGGAGTGCTCCAATCACGCACACGCCGGCAGCGAGTCCGACGGCGGTACTCCACAAATGCCTGGAGGCAAGCTTCCTGATCCATGCCCAATGCAGAGCGAGATGCAACACAACCACCACGACGAACAAGTATGCCACCCACTCGTGGATATCGCGCCAGTCCTCGGCGGCGAGCCCGAGGATCGTCGCACTCGTGTCCTCGCATAGCCGAAACTCCAGCAGCAGCCCCGTACCCGCCAGAGCGCAAAAGCAGAAGTACGCGAGGGCATCCAGCGCGATGTTCCTGTTCATGGTCATGGTCCGTCTATCCAAAATCAAAGAGGTTTCCGAGAAAGTCGCGAATCCCGCCACCACGCCCCTCCTGGTCCCCTGAACGCCCTTGCCGACCATTCCGTATGAGAGACTTGTCCTCGTCGTTGTCGTCCTCGCGGTCGCCGGGTTCTTTAGCGTTTGTCGTTTGTCGCTCTCGCCCGGGGCTTGCCGACGTTCGTGCAATGATCCCTTCCAGCGCCCCGCGTTGCAGCCAGATTCCGCCGCACTCAGGGCAGTAGTTGACCTCAATGCATTCGCGGTCGGTTACCCGCATGTCTGTGTCGCAAAATGGGCATATCATTCCTGTCTTCCTTTTGTTCGTGTCTTCCATTGTCAACGGTACTACTCCGCGATTTGAATGGGTGGCCTTCGAGGTGCTATTGTCCATGGTAGTCTCTCCAGATCATCCAGCCGCCGAAGTCAGGGATCGCTCCCGTGGAAGAACAGCCTCGTGGTGGGGCAAAACCTCGCCAACGGCAGAGGGGTTCACATGCTGGTCGATTTCGCGGAGCCTGGATATCACATCCTCAAGAGGTTTGAGCGACACGTCTTCGACGGAATCGCCTTCGTAGTACCCGAATGGGTTGTCCAGGTCTTGGATGAGCAGGCCCAGAAACCGCATCAGGAACGTAATCACGCCCACGTAGAACAGCGACTCATAGAACGGATCGATTTTGGCTAGGATCAACCCGCCTATGAGCAGCATGGTGGTAACCTGCGCGATGAGGTAGCCCGAGGGGATGAACGACGTCTCGCGGACCGTATGGATGCGAATCAGCGTGCGACGGATGTTGTGCTGTTCCTGCTTCAGGCGGGCAATGAAATTCGCCTGGGTCGAGCCCTCCAAATCGATGAAGAAGTGGTTGAGGTTGCCCAGCGTCGCCATGACACGGCGGGTCTGCTGCTTCTTGTAGAACCAGTCCTTGATCGACGACGACAGACCGAGAAGAGACTTCAGTAGCCGTCCGGCCACCTCTACCTTCTTACACTCGTAGAGCGTGGCGGCTTCGTCCGCCATGGTTTCGATGCTGGCGGCAAGTTCCCCAGGCAATCTTTCGCTTTCCTTGTAGTCTGCCAATACCCCGCTAAGCAGGAATCCCATCAGGAAGACGTTGGCGGCCACAATCCCGGAGAATAGGGGATTCAGTGAAATTACCTCCCAGCCGAGCCAGTGGGCGGCCAGTTTCAATGCGATTACGGCGACCACGCTGAGGGATGCGTTCACCAAGAGCAAGTGCCGTTTGGCGATTCTGCGAAACATGAGCCATACTCCGATAATGTGGTGTCGTTCGCGGCCTTACTTTCTAGCCGTGCTCGATCCGTAAAGCGCACTTGATGCAGCGCGTTGCATACGGAATGGCGGCAAGCCGTGTCTTGGAGATCCTTCCGCAGCACTCCTCACAAATGCCGTACGTTCCCTGGTCAATCCGGTCCAGGGCGTCTTCGAGTTGCTGGACCATGTCTTCCTTGCTTTCCATCAGGCTGAAGTTGCACTCCTGATCGAAGGCGTCGCCTGCGATGTCCGCCATGTGGGTCGGCATTCTGGTCGGTTCGCGGCCGCCAACGATGCTGGCCGTCTCTGCACCGACGCCGGCCATTCGGTCCACGTCGTCACGTAGTTGTGCAAGCAGGCCGAGAATGCGCGAGCGGTATTCATTGGTGTCGTTGCGTTTCATGGCTCTTGTCCTTTTCCTTCATCGCGGCCTCGGTGCTGAAAACGAGTTGTTGGCCGGTACATCAATATCGAGTTCAACGTCGTCGGGCTTATCCAGATTCATCTGCGGCACGCTTCAAAGAGCCCGGCGAGGGCAAGCTGAACCGCATGGTAGGACGTAGCCCAGCCGCGTAGGACGACGCGCGATCCAACGATTCGCACTTGCAGTGCCCCGATGCGTCCTCCTGTTCGGTGGGCAATTGTCACGTACCAACGCGATTTCCACATCCGTAGCGGATCGAACGATCTGCGGGGGCCCCGCCGAGATCGGACGGTTTCGGCGTTCCATAGCCCCACGTTCCTGCGTGCCGGTTACCCGGGCCTCTTGATATGCTACCAACATCGCAAAACCTCCTTGGACATTACGCCGCGCGAACTCAGCCGCGGGCGGCACACGGACTGTCGAACTCGATCTGATTGTCCGGAAATGTTTCGTGTGAGCTACGATGATGCCTGGCGTTGCGGCGCCGTTGAAGCGCCCGGCCGATAGCCCGGCCGGCCCGACCTGCTGCCAGAGCAACAGCGGCCGACACATTGGCGTGCGTCTCCTCGATGGTGACCTTCCCCGAAGGGGCCAGCCTCACGACCAAGCGGCACTGTTTGTCGGCGCCTCCTCGCGGGCCGTTCACATCAGCTAGTCCCACGGTCACCTGGGAAATCCGCCCATCAAAGCGGCTGAGGGCGAATTGGAGGCGTCGCTCCATCTCCTCGCGATCGGTGTCGTGCAGTCGAAAATTCTTCGCGCGAATCTGTAGGTGCATCGTTGTCCCCCTGTAAACACTAGAGTTGTAAAGACTTCCGTGGAGCGATGTTCCTTGCGGGTGTTATGACGCCAGTCACAGTTTGAGCGCGACTGCCGTTGAACGCCGTGGGGTCGCCTCGTTGTCTGGTGTCGCACCCATATCCATGGATCTGCGCAGGGTGCAGATGCGGTCCATCAACCGTTTTGGGCTGAGAGGCTTGGCCTGATAGTCATCAACCTTGAACGACGAAAGCCGATAGAGAAGACTCCGGTTTCCTCCATGCGTAAGCAGGAGCACGGACGCGGGCCGGATCTGGGGCTCCTCATGCATCACGGCCAACACGCCATCGCCCCCTCCCCATAGAAGCGAGGGATCCAAGACAAGGACGTCCGGCGTGAACTCTCGCAACCGGTCGATGCAAGCCAAGCCGGTGGTGGCTGTGCTGACGACCGCACCATGCTGGGAGAGATGCTCACGATAGGTGGCCATAAGGAACTCGTCCGAATCTGCGATGAGAATGCGAACCGACATCATGGCTTCTCCAAAGTCCAAAGCGGCCTCGGCGCGAATCCGTTCGCACACCTCACTACGATGCACGACCAGGTTGGCCGGGGCCGAGATCCCAAGACGCACCCGGCCGGGGGTGGCGTCGAGAATGGTCACGGTCAATTGACATTGCGGAACGACAACTTTTTCGCCGACCTTTCGAGTTAGTACCAACATAGGGAACGCTCCCGGCCTGCGGCCTTGCTCGTCGTAATCATGGCTGGCATTTGTAGATCGTGTTCTGAAGCAACCACCGTGCCGGTCTCGGCATGGCACGCGAATCCCAGACGCAAGTCTTGGCGACTGTATGGATTAGAGCGATCGAAAGGCCGCTTCACCGGCCGGCCACCTTTGTTCGAGGCGACCGCGACAAGAAAGTGGTTGTCTGTTGGCATGACAATTTGTTTCAGTGGGGTATCCCGTTACGGGCTTGCGGCCGTGTTGCTGGCAGACGGGGCAGCCTGCCGTTCAGGGTTGGCATTTTCGGCGGTCTCCTCGGCAAGAGGCCGATCGATAAGAAATCCGCCTGCCCAGCCGCGCTGGGTAATGGCATTGTTACTGGCCTTGCAGCCGTACTCGTCTTTGCCCCCGTAGTCAATCAGGAAGCTGAAGTTCCCGCCGCACGCAGGCAGAGGGTGATAGGAAACGCTGGGCGCTGCATGGGCTTGGCCCTGTCCGGTATAGACGTCGTCGCCGCCGTAATCGAACAGCACGCCCATGCTGCCTTGGGCCCCGTTGCCCTGGAGCATGGAGCCGTTGGCTTCATAGCGGTCGTTGCCGCCGAAGTCGGCCAACACGCCCAACGAGCAGTCCCAACCGAAGCCCATACCCATGATCCATCCTCGATAGACATCATCGCCGGCATCGTCAAAGAGGAATCCCATGGCGAAGTGACAGCCCCACCCGCTGCCAAACCGTTGATAGGCAGGCTGCTTGCGGGATGCACCGGCGTAGGACTTTTCGGTCGAGCCCAGGTGCTTGTCGTTGCCGGCAAAATCGCGAAGGAATCCCAACCCGAACCAGTAGCCTCCGCCGTGCGAGAGATAGTCGAACTCGTAAATGTCGTCGCCCAAACCGTCTAACAGCACACCGATGCCGCCATTGGCCACTTGGCGGATGCCGGCGCCGACGCCCTGTCCCCATCCTTCCAGGCCCGGGGTTTCCGGGTAGGAATCAGGATAGACGCCCCCGATGAAGTAGCGGTCGTCGCCGCTCACGTCGTCCAGCAGTCCGAAGCCCAGAGGCCCGCCGAAGCCTTGGCCCCACATCGCGCAGCGATAGCGGTCATTCCCGCCACGGTCAATGAGAAGGCCCAGGCCAGCTATGGCGTGAGCCTGGCCGCGGCGTTGAGCCTTGTAGGTGTCGTTACCGGAGTTGTCGATCAGGATGCCGATCCCGGCGATCGACGAGCCCTGGGCCACATCGACCGCGTCGTACACATCGTTGCCTTCCCAGTCCAGGAGCAGTGACACGCCGAGGATTGCTCCGCCCTGGATTCCTGGCCGCGTGCCGCGATACACATCGTCGCCTTTGAGGTCGATGATCACCAGCACTGGCCGCTGGCTGGAAACGGCTCCCTCAATGTATTCATCGTCGCCTCCCAGGTCGATCACGGCGGCTACGTCAGGCATTTCATCGAGGCGATAGACGTTCTTATCTCGTCCGCCGACCAGGATCGTACCGGCCGGAGTGGTGATCCTCTTAAGCACGCGGCCCGACACGCCGGCCACCTTGACGTCCCCTTCTTCGGGAATCGCCTGGAGGTGTTTGCGGAACTCTTCGGTGATCAGGGGAAGCAGATCCTCAGCCGCCGCCAGCATTGCGCCCCGGTCCATCTTCTCCATCAGGTCGCAAAGCCGGCGGGCGGAAGAGCGATCGTTCAAGGTGTGCCCAACGTCGTTTGCACCTACAAACACCGAGTAGGAACGGTTTGTCAACTCGTTGATCTCCGGCTTCGGCAATGGTGCAACGGCGGCGGCATAGTCGTCTTTTGCCTTCGCGAGCACTTGTTGCAGGACTTCAAGGGCTTGCTCGGGGCTTTGGATGCTGGGCATAGGGTGGAGGCCATGTGGAGGACAATCGAGCTTTTCCCGCGCGGTACGCAGTACTTCGGTGAATCCGGCCGCCCCGCCCAGCACGGCTTGATGCAGTTCTCGTGTGAAGCATTCTGCTTCTGCCGTGGCAATCGTCGGATTGCGCATCAATCGGTCGTACCATTTCAGACGGCAGTTGCCGGTAAGCTCCGAGCCCGTGCTCTTGCCCGCGCTGGTGTCCACGCGACTGGCCATGTAGCTAGTCCAGCGGGCAAATTCCGAGTCCAGTTGCCGCGAGCGGATAGACGCCACGACGTCCTGCTGCATCAGAGCGACTTTGCTCGCTGCCAACGGGTCGCCAACCGCCGGAGGTTCGCTCGGGTGTCCGCCCTGGCCAACCGAAGGCGTGCTCTTCTCTGTGTCGGTCGGGAGGTTTTTCGAGAGCGTTGACACCGACTTGGGGTCGGCCGCAGGAAGGGCGATTTCTGTCGGACGAGTCCTCTGCAATTCCCGAGGTTGATAGTATGTCTGTTTGGGTTCGTGGTCGTCCGAATCGCCTCGCGAAGGTCCGAATAACCGACCGCGATGGGCAGCGCCGCCCGCCACTACAACGAGGAGAGTTACTGCGAGAATAGTGGAGCTAATGCGCGAGGCCCGAAACGCGCAGTTCCAGCCGAGACCGAGAACCATAAGACGACTCCTTTCGCTTAGAGAGGACCGATGGTGGCAACCTGTTGAGAAATGTCAAAGCAACCACCGTGCCGGGCGAGGGGCATGCCTGTCGCAAAACACCCAAGTAACGTGTGGATAAGAGGTTAGGATGGCGTTGTCCACTTGCCGCAACCATCGCTGGCCCCGTAGCATGATCTCAAAGCAAGAAATACACTGTCTCCTCGCATGAAAGATTCTTTCATGGGCGGTGCGCGGACTGGCTGAGGTGGACCTGGCGTAAGTCATTCCTTAGAATAGGTTTACGCTGATTGTACGCCACCTTCGGTCGTCATGGTTCCGCTGGCACCGCGGTTGCGTAGCCGACTTGACTAGCGCAGGCACAAAAGCGGTGGCTCCAGGCGGCCTTCAGAAATTTCCGAGGCGGCCGGTCGTCATGCTCCTGAAGGAAGCCCGATATGTTGTGGCGAAAACTCGTAACGCCAACGGCGGCTGTCAGTCTGATTTGGTTGGTCGTCAGGCGGGGCGACCATTTATTACCTCGATTGGGTGTACCATTCCCATTCGCGGGACTTAGCCGAGAACTTCACGACGATTCAGGCCGCGGACGCAATGCAGGATGCCTTGTGGCGGCTGCAGGCGACCGTGATCGAGGTGGCGGAACGTGCTGACAGTCACACGCGGCTGGAGGTCGGTGAACTGGAGCGGGCGTTTGAAGCCCATCTCGCCGACGCGGCGACCGGCAGTGTGACACCGGAGGGGCGAGCGTTAATCGACGTAATTCGAGAACAGTTCTCGCAGTACCACAAGTGCATCCAAGCGCGGCTCGATTCGGAGTCCGCCAAGGATCCAGGTAAAGTACCTTCGGCAGAATTGTCGCGGCTAGCACACACCATTGCCGAATCCTGCAAGAGCCTGCTGAAAATCCAGGAGGGACTCATCACGGAGTCAACTGCGCAACGCGGCCGGCTGCGAGTTGCCTTCGGTCGCGTGATGCTCACACTGTGGATCGTCGGCCCGACCGTCGGAATCGTCGCGGGGCTGTGGATCGCCCATAGGCTTCAGCGTTCGATCTCCCGGCTGAGCATCAGCTTGAAGGACGCAGAAGGCGGGCTGGATCGTGAGGTAGGCCGCGTTGACCTGGTTCCCTCGGACGATCTGCCGGCCCTGGAGCAGCAGGTCGAGCGGATCTCGTCGCGGATCCGGCAAGTGGTCGATGAACTCCAACAGGCCCGCCAGGAAACGATGCTTGCGGACCGCCTGGCGGCCGTGGGCGAAATGGCTGCCGGCGTAGCTCACGAACTCCGCAATCCCCTCACCTCAATCAAACTCCTCATGCAGACGGCGGCAGATGGACCTCCCAGCGATACGCTAACGCACGAGCACGTCCACGTGGTGCTGGAACAGGTGATCCGTATGGAGAACACGATCCAGGGCCTTCTCGACTTTGCCCGGCCGCCCCGGATGCAGACGGTCTGCCACGATCTCCGGGATACCGTGCATCGAGCCCTCAATCTTATGGAAGGCTACGCCAAACAGCAGGGAGTGGCCGTGCATCAGGAGTGCTCGACCACTCCCGTCGTGGTTGATGGAGATCCAGAGCAGCTCCATCAGGTGTTCGTTAACCTGATGCTCAACGGTGTCGAGGCAATGCCGGACGGAGGAGAACTACGGGTCACGGTACATCGCGTAGACGGAGTAAGCCCTGTTGCCAAGATCACGTTCTGCGACACCGGAACCGGGATTCCTGAAGCCGTCATGCAGCGAATCTTTGAGCCATTCGTTACCGGCAAAGAACGAGGCACGGGCCTGGGGCTGGCCATCAGCCGGCGTATCCTCGAACAACACGGTGGCCGGCTGACTGCGGCCAATCGGAAACCTCGCGGCGCCGAATTCACGGTTGAGTTGCCACTGAGCAGAAAACGTCCTACGCCTATACTTGGAACAGCAAACGGTGCTTCAGCAAACACTTAAGAGGACATTCGTGACCCCAGTGCGCAAGGCCGGTGCATCACTTGCAGCGATCGGCTCCGGCCACAGTTGTGACGCCAAACCACAATCTTTTTGCAGGAGAGGGTAAGGAATCATGCCGAACTATTCAACGAAACACCAGAAAACGCTCGTCGATGCCATGTTCCATGAACAGGATCAACAACTCCGGAAAGCATTCCGGGAGCGTATGGAGAAAGATGGAACGCCGGGACCAATTGGCCGAGGTCTCTGGCATTCGCGACGAGGCGGTGTTGGATCGGCTGATTGAGCTGGGCATCGGGCCAGAGACACTGGCGGCCCTGGAGGTCGTTCCACTGGTGTCCGTCGCCTGGGCCGATGGCAGCAGTGCAAGTGGAGGAACGCGAAGCGATCATTGCGCTCGCCAAGGCCGCCGGCATTCAGCCACAGGATGGTCGCTACCCCTTGCTGGAACACTGGCTCAAAAGACGCCCCGGAGCCGAGATGATCCAAGCCTGGAAGCACTATGTCAAGGGGTTGTGCCAACAGTTGGACCGCCAGGAAGTCGAGAGACTCCGGCACGAATTGCTGGATCGTGCTCAAACCGTTGCCCAGGCGGCGGGCGGCTTTCTCGGGTTCGGCGACAAGATTTCCGCAGCAGAACGTTCCGTGCTCAGCGAATTGGAGCAGGCATTTGCGTGAGGCCGGGACAATTGCAGATCAGGAGACGATCAATGCCCACGTTGCTCGTCATCGATGACGAATCGAGTATCAGGCTCAGCATCAAGGCGGTCTTCAGCCGCACGGAGGTAACCGTGCTTGGAGCCGAGACTGCTGAGGAAGGAATGCGTCTGACGATGGAGCACTCTCCGGACGTCATCCTGCTGGACATCAAGCTCGGGACTGCCTCCGGGCTCGACGTATTCCATGAATTGCGGCGCATCGACCCGCGATGCCTCATCATCTTCATCACGGGATTCGGAACCACCGACACCGCGATCGAAGCGATGAAGCTTGGTGCCTACGACTACCTCACCAAGCCGCTGGACGCCAAGCAGTTGAAGCATGTCGTCGATCAGGCGCTGGCCATCAGCCAGCTTGTGCATGTTCCCGCGATCATCGACGAGGGGGAGCGGCCCGAGGACAAACCCGACCGCTTGATTGGCAGCGGGGCGGCAATGCAGGCCGTCTGCAAGCAGATCGGTCGCGTCGCCCCTCAAGACGTTAACGTGCTGATCCTGGGCGAAAGCGGAACTGGCAAGGAACTGGTGGCCAGGGCCCTCTATCACCACAGCCGGCGAAGTCAGGCGCCGTTCCTGGCGATCAACTGTGCAGCCATCACCGAGTCGCTGCTTGGAAAGCGAGTTGTTCGGCCATGAGCGAGGCGCCTTCACCGGCGCAGACCGCCGCCGCATCGGCAAGTTCGAGCAATGCCACGGCGGCACGCTCTTCCTGGACGAGGTGGGCGACATGGCCCCGCACACCCAGGCCAAGATTCTGCGACTGCTGCAGGAAGGATGTTTCGAGCGTGTGGGCGGAAACGACAGCATCTCCGTCGACGTGCGGATCATTGCCGCCACGAATCAGGACCTGGATTCATTGATCGAGCAGGGGCGATTTCGCAAGGATCTGTACTACCGTCTGAGCGGTGTGACGATTTCCCTGCCACCGCTGCGGGACCGTCGCGAGGACATCGCGGAATTGGCGCACTATTTCCTGTTCCGCTACAACCGGCAATTGGGCGCGTCGCTTCAGTCCATCTCGCCGGAGGCCCTGGAGTTGCTGCAGGCCTATCCGTGGCCCGGAAACGTGCGAGAACTGCAGAACGTGATCCGCCAGGCGGTCATCGTCGCGGCAGGGCCGACCATTCTTCCGGACTTCCTGCCGGCCGATGTCCAGCAATACGAGCCGCCCGAAGCGGAATCGGACCTCGATATCGCCGCATTTCCGGATTCGGACTGGCAGAGCCTGCCGCAATCGGTCAAGAGCTTGGATCGCCGACGGCGAGCGTGACGTCTACCGCCGTGCGCGGGAACAGTTTGATCGGCTGATCATCCACGAGGCAATGCAGCACGTTGGCGGCAACCGAAGCCAGGCAGGGACGCATCCTGGGCCTGAGCCACGTTACGCTTCGTGCCAAGCTGCGGAGCATGGAATTGTCAACCGAGAGAACCACGCCGTCAAGCGAAACCGACGGGGAGCCTTCACAAACGAGTCCCGACTAGCCTCTGTACAGGAGCCTCGCCATGCCGTGCAGGTCTTTCACGCTTGCATTCTCGGCAGCAGTATTTCTGGCCGGAGAGACCGGTTGTGACCGTCCGGCGCAGAAGGAGCCGACCGCATCAACCGGCTCACCTGCGGCCGCTCGCACAGGAGGCACGACCCGAGGACGACATCGGACATCAAGAAGGACGAGGAAGTCGTCTTCTACCCGACCTATGCCTGCCAAGCCGGCGGCGAGGCAGGTTGGACGGTGGCGATTCACGGGTCGATCTTCGAGCCGGAACTGACCTCCTTAAAGCGGGCCGCGGCCCTCGAGTTGCTCTGCACTGCACTTGGGCTGCCGCGGAGGGAAGCGGAAACCGACATCTTCCGTCAGCGGGCCAGGGCTTTCTTGGTGGACAACGAGCGCGGAAAGAACATTGTGATCCGCCTTGGGAACACGGTTTACACCAGCGGTACCTCCGAGCCGAATGGGCATTTCGCCGCTACGCTGCACTTCTCCGCCGCCGAGGCGGATCGCTTGCGCCAGGGCGGGGTGGATCGGGAAGGTTGGCTCGCCTTTGAGGCCGTCAACCGCCGCGGTGATGACCGCAGCTTTGCCGGCCGGGTGCAATGGATTGCCCCAGAAGGCCGCTCGGTGATCTCCGACATCGACGACACCATCAAGATCAGCAACGTGCAGGACCGCGAAGCCCTTCTGGCAAACACCTTCCTGCGCGATTTTCGGCCCGTGCCGGGAATGGCCGCGTTGTACCGCAAATGGGCAGAAACGGGCGCAGCATTCCACTACGTGTCCGCCAGCCCATGGCAGCTTTACCAGCCCCTCGCTGGGTTTTGCCGTGGCGAAAGGTTCCCTGCCGGTAGCTTTCACATGAAGCTCTTCCGGCTCAAAGACTCCTCAGCGCTGAGCCTCTTGGCCTCCCAGGAAGGGTACAAGACAGAGGTCCTTGAAAAGATCCTTGCCGATTTTCCGTCCCGCCGCTTCACGCTCGTCGGCGATTCTGGCGAGCAAGACCCGGAGGTTTACGCCGCCGTGGCCCGCAAGCATCCGGAGCAGATCGAGCACGTCTTCATCCGCAACGTGGGAGGCCGTGGTTCGGAGCCGGCGCGTTTCCAGAAGGCGTTCGAGGGCATCCCCGCCGGTCGGTGGAAGGTCTTTGAAAAGCCCGAGCACCTGCCGGAAGAACTGTAGATCGAACGGCTGCCTACTAGACGCTCGGCTACTCCGCCGTCACGGAGACGCGGAAGTCGAACGTCGGGTTGCCGGAAAGTCCTCGAACTATTGAAAGGTACGGTCTAACACGCCGCATAAAACACGAGAGTTAAACTAAGCACAGAAAGGAACGAATCATGCAAGCAAGATGTGTCTCTGTAGCCCTCACGACGATGCTGTTTCTCTCGGCGGCGGCGTTCGCCCACGGCAACACTGCCGCTGAATTCTTCGCGAAAGGCGAAACATCGCTGGCGAAAGGCGAGTTTGCCTCGGCCCTCGAATCGTTTGCTGCCGCCGCGCAGGCGACCGCAACAATCAAGAGTACATGCAGCACTATGCAATGGCCCGGCGGGTCGTCGAACTGCGCAGCCGGCTGGCGACTACGACGGACGTGCAACAGTGGGAGTATTTTGCCAAGGCTTTGCGTGCATTCTACGTGAGCGAACGGATCTATCCGGAAATCCTTGCCTTGGACAAGCAACTCCATTCCCGGCTGAACTCCGCGGCATCAGCGGCCATGCTGGCCGACACGCAGTTGGCGATGTCACTGGATACACAAGCCGTTGAGACCCTTTCGAAGGTGGGGCCGGAACAAGGGAGCCCGATGACTCAGGCGCTGTTCGGGATCGCGCTGGCGCGTACGGGAAAGGCGACCCAGGCGAGACGGCTTGCCGAGGGACTCAGCCTGCCGAACGACCCAGCACCGAACGTCGTGTACGCGGCGGCCCGACTCTACGCCGTCACCGGCGATTCGGACAGGGCATTGGCGAGCCTGAGGGCCTGCTTTGAGGCGACACTGCCCAGCATCTTGGAGGGATTTAAGGTACATGCCAAGGATTGCCCGGAGTTCGCCGCAATTGCATCGACCCCGGAGTTTGCACGCGTCTTGGAAACCAAATCCAAGATGCCGGAATCAAAGTGCAGCGGCGGAAGCAGTTGCGCGGGCTGTCCGATGGCTGGCAAGTGCCCGAAAAGCCAGGGCAAACAGTAGCGGCTTTCCCACTGCATGTGGAATAGTTGCGCACTACCATGAAGAACACTCGACATGCCCTCCAGGCTGGACTACTTGCGCTGACGCTGGCAGCCGTGTTCCTTTTCCGCACAAATGCCGAAGCGTGGTGTCCCTTCGGCGGCGTCGAAGCGGCCTACACTTACCTTCGCGAAGGCAACTTGCTTTGTTCGCTGGGCATATCCAACTTTTACGCCTTCGGCGCATTGCTCTTGCGCGGTTCTTCTCTTGCCGCAGCATTTTGCGGCTACATGTGCCCCATCGGCGCGATTTCTGAATGGTTCGGGGCCGCCGGCCGTCGATTGGGCCTGCGGACATTTCGCCTTCCGGAAAAGCTGGACCGCGTATTGTCGCTCGGCAAGTATGCGGTCCTCGCGGCGATCCTGTCGGCGACATGGCAATTGGGCGAATTGGCCTTCCGCGGCTATTGCCCCGCCTACGCCCTGCTCAGCCGGCACGGGGCGGATATTACCTTCTGGGCCTACGTGGTCGCGGGAGCGGTGGCCGGAGTCTCACTGTTCCTCACCATGCCGTTCTGCCGCTGGTTTTGCCCCCTTGCGGCAGTTCTGAATCCCGTCGCTCGTCTTGGTCTCACGCGAATCAAGCGTGATAGCGCAGGCTGCAGCAATTGCGGACGGTGCTCGGCGTCATGCCCCATGGCGATCCCCGTAGCATCAACTGCAGCAAGTCACAGCATCGCGTTGCCTTGCCTGCATGAGCTGCATCGAAGCGTGCCCCAGCAAGGAGCGTACGATCTGCTGGGGACCGCCGAAGTGGCTGGGCCACGCATGGCCCCGAGGTGCGGTAGATCGCAATTCTCTTGGCGTGCGGGTCCGTGGCGGTGGCAGCCGCGTACTTGGCACCGCTCCCCTCGTTTGTGAAGAGCCGCGGCGTGGCGCCCGATCGCGTTGCCTCCTTCGAATTGCGTGTCCGGGAACTCACCTGTCGCGGGCGTGCCAACCTTCTCGTGGGATTGTTAGAAAGAGACGATCTGTACCAAATTCCGGGCTCCGTTCCGAATAGTCCAGGTTACTACAAGCTCGAAGCCTGGCCGGATCCGATTACGGCTGTCGTCCGCATTAGCTACGATCCGGCCTGTGCTGACGAGAACAGCTTCAAGCAGGCGATCACCGAGCCGTACTATGACATGGCAGCCGACCGCTGGTGGCAGTCGCCCTTTGTGGTCAGAGGGTTATGTTCCGCCTGGCCTAGACAACGAGACTGCGGAAGCCCGATAGGCGTTTCGTTAATTGCGGGAGATGTGTCTCAAAAAGTCGCCCCAAACAAAGCACCGACTCCGGCAGTCAGCGCCATCGCCAGGGCTCCCCAAAACGTCACTCGCGCGGCAGCCCGCAATACCGGTGAACCCCCGGCGCGAGCCGCCAAGGAACCCAACAGCGCGAGAAAGCACAATGAACTGCCTGAAACTATCCAGACGAGCGCGGAGGTAGGCACCAAGACGACAATTAGAAGTGGCATGGCCGCACCGACTGCGAATGTGGCAGCGGAAGCCAGTGCCGCCTGCACGGGCCGTGCGCTGAGAGTGTCGGAGATGCCCAACTCGTCACGGGCGTGAGCGCCCAGTGCATCCTTAGCCATCAATTGGGTGGCGACCTGGTCGGCTAGCTCGGCGTCCAGTCCGCGCGGACGTAGATGGCGGCCAGTTCGGCGTGTTCGTGTTCCCCGTCGGTGGCCAACTCCTCGCGCTCTCGATCCAAGTCGGCGCGCTCTGTATCGGATTGGGAGCTGACGGAGACATATTCGCCTGCGGCCATCGACATCGCGCCCGCCACCAAGCCAGCAATGCCAGCGACCAGAATGCTGCCGCGGCTGGATTCGGCTGCGGCTACGCCGACGATCAAACTGGCAGTGGAAACAATTCCGTCGTTGGCGCCGAGGACGGCGGCGCGCAGCCATCCAATGCGGTGGGTGCGGTGGTGTTCAGCGTGTCTCATAGTAGGTGCTCGCAGAAACGCCTAACAGGGATTCGACCGCCTAAGTGCGGCAAATCTTCACCACATTTTCGCAGCCGACCCTGGCGTTGTCAACTTTCATGTCTCATACTGCCAAATGAGTTGCGACGGATCGCCAGTCCCTAAGCCATGCTACTTCGCCGCCACGCAAATGCGGAAGCCCAGGGTGAGGTTGCGGTTCTCGGGCACGCTCGCGCTGCGGCTCGCGGATCGGCAGCCCCTGGCGCAGTTGAACCAGCCGCCGCCACGATACACTCGCTCCTCGCCAGTTGCCGGCCCCCGTGGATCGTTCGTCGGCGACTTCGCATAGTATTCCGCCTCGTACCAGTCCGCGCACCACTCCCAAACGCTTCCATGCATGTCGTACAAACCAAATGGGTTGGGCAAGAAGCTCCCCGCAGGTGACGTATATACGTAACCGTCGCTGGCTTTGATGAGGCCCTTCAATTCGGGAAACTGCACTTCGAATGCCGCATCCGCCACGTTTCCGACCTTCGCCAATCCTTCGGCGTCATCACCATGAGAGTAGCGTGTTGTGGTCCTTGCTCGGCACGCATACTCCCACTCGGCCTCTGTTGGCAGACGGCATGTTTTGCCCTCCTTGAGACTCAGCCACTTGCAGAACTCCATCGCATCATTCCAACTTACGTTCACCACTGGGTGGGCATTTGCCTGGGCAAATCCCGTATTCCGCCACGAATACGTCTCGTTCATCTTGAATTCCATCTTGTCGCGGTTCCAGCCAAAAGCGCCCTGGAAGCCGGTCCCCTTTTCGGCATCCGTCGTGTAGCCCGTCGCCTCGACGAAGCTGCGGAACTGCTCGACCGTCACTTCGTACTTCCCGAGGTAGAACGGTTTGGTGATCGTCACCTTGTGGACGGGCTTCTCGTCGTCGAGGCCCCTTTCGTCTCCCATGACGAAGGATCCCGCTGGGATCAGTACCAGCTCCAGCTTCACGCCGCCGCCCAGTTCGATGGTTTGCTGTGCCGGCATACTTGACGTTGTGTCGGGGCTTTTCTGTTCCGATGGTGGCCGGGTTCCACAGCCGGCAGCCAGAGTGACGCCAATCCCCGCAACGCACCACATAATGCAGTTCTTCATTCGATTACCTCTCCCCACCAGGGGCGTTTGAGTTCAATATCGTTGGTCTCTGAGCGATTGATCCGCCCGTAGCGGGCGAAGAAGTGCGGTTTCCACGACTGGAGCTTCAGTTTCACCCGTTTGCCGATCGGCCAGGAGAAGGCTGGCGTGTTCTGTTGGTTTCTCATGCTGAAAAGGTACACAACGATCTTGGGATCGTTGAGCATCCCGCTGTGGACCTGCAAGTCGATCAGGTCGAGTGTGAAGATGTGGTGGGCATAGGGCATTTGGCCTGCCCGTGGGGCTGCCGATTTCGCGGCGATCGTACCGCTGACGATCAACTCGCGGCCCGCCGGCGGCGGATCGTCGGCCGGTTTGTGTGACTGCTTGAGCGTCATGTCGAGCAATCTCCAGTCGCCGGCGGCCAGTTCGCGCGCGGCAAACTCCCAGACGACGACCTTCTTGCCGGCCAGACGGTCTTCGCCCTGGGCCAACTCGCGGCGGAGCATCTCGCGCGTGGCATACGCACCGTCGTCGTTCCGCAGGATCGCATCCACGGGGCGATTCAGGGCGAAGCTCAGTTGCTCGGCCAATCCGGCAGCGGATCCCCAATTCATCATCTCCAGCGAATAGATGTTGGCGAAGCTGTCGCCCAGCAGCAGGACCTCGGCGGCCGGATCGGGCCGCCACGGCTCGCCCGCTGCGTTGGTCACCGGGCGGATCGTCACGACTTCCTCGCCAAGAACGCCCTGGTTCTGTGCAGCTTGAGCATCATCGCGATGTCGCCGAGGTTCTTGACATCCTTGGACGTCTGACGCCGATCGCGATCCACACCAGCCCCGCCCAACACGATCTTCTCTTCGATAAGCCGGGCCAGTTCCGCCGCGGCCAACTCCATCGCTTCGGGTCGCCAGTGGGTGTCGGTGGCCAGGTAGACCGCTTTGCCGGAACGGTCGCGATAACTGGCTAGCGCGTCGGTCACGTCGCAGACCAACACGCCCTCGGCCTCAAGCTCATTGAGGAACTGCCGATACGACGGATTGTGAACGCTCATCCGCCGGCCTTCATAGCGTGAGGAGAACTTTTCAGGGTGGATCGTGGCCTTGTCGGGCGTCGGCATGAGCACCAGCCGGATGTTCCGCTCGGCAAGCTGCCGGTGGAACTGGAGGATCGCCGGGCGCGGGTCGGGCTGCGGGGCCGGCCGCCAATCCGTGCGGCTATCGGCCCGGCGGGCCATGTGCCGCGGGTTCAAGAATCCGGGACCGGTGCAATAGTCGATGCCCGGCCGGTAGAACAACCACCGCTGGCGGCCGACATAGCTTTTCTCGTTGCCACTGCCGGCATAGGCCAGAACTTCTTGGGTCGGCGGTAGGACGAACTGCGTCAGGAACGACTCGGCCTTCAGGTCCTTCTCGTACTTGTCGATGGCCTGCAAGAGCACCGCGTTGCCTCGAAACGTCTTCGAGATCCAGCCGCCACTTGGTCGCTGTAGGCCGCCGCGGCCCGAGGCAAGGCGTCGAAGATGTCGCAGCACTGCGGCCAGGGGTTTTCACGCCGGCCCTCCGCGTGCTGCCGCATCTCGCGATACGTCTGCACGGCCGGAACCGCGAACAGCGTGAACAGCCCGACCACGAAGAGCGTCCACTTCACCCCAAGGCTGATTTCGGTGTGGCCGATTTCGAGCTTGGCTTGCTCTTCGCGGGTTTGGGGTTTGGGTCGTTCGGTCATTGGTCTACGATGGCAAAACCGCCATCAGAAAATGAAGTAGATGAACGGATTGAACTCTTGCGTGGTCATGGTTACGATCGCCAGCCAGAAAACGGCCGTGATCCACAGGGCCTTCTTCCAGGTGATCTTGCGGGTGAAGTCCCAGGTTTGCGGGCAGAACCAGACGACAATCGCCGCCAGCAACATCGAAACCACGTAGTACGGCTGATAGATCAGCCCGCCGATTAGCCCCGCACCCGATTGCGGTGTCGTCTGTCCCAACATGCTGCGGCAGTATTCCACAGCCGCGGGCAGATCGGCGGCGCGGAAGAAGACCCACGTGAAGCAGACGATCGCGAACGTGATCGCCATCTTGGCGAACCCCGGCAGCCGTTCATAGAACGTGTCCTTTCCGCCGCGCCGCTCGATGATCAGCATCAGCCCGTGGATCGCGCCCCAGATCACGAAGTTCCACGAGGCCCCATGCCATAGCCCGCCGAGGAGCATCACCAACGCCAGGTTGATGTAGGTCCGCACGGGGCCCTTGCGATTGCCGCCGAGCGGATAGTAGAGGTTGTCGCGGAGCCAGGTCGAAAGGCTCAAGTGCCAACGCCGCCAGAATTCGGTGATCGACTGGCTGAGGTAGGGCGAATCGAAGTTCTTGGCGAACATGAAGCCCATCATCAGCCCCAGGCCCATCGCCATGTCGCTGTAGGGCTGAAGTCGAAGTAGATCTGAAAGGCGTAAGCGACTACACCGACCCACGAGTCGATGCAGCCGATTGAGCCGGCGTCGAACGCCATGTCGGCCACCTTGCCGCACGGATTGGCCAGCAGGATCTTCTTGCCGAGTCCCAGGCCGAGGAAGGCGACTCCGCGGGCGAACTTCTCGATCGTGTGCGTCCGCTCGCGAAGCTGATCGGCCACGTCCTGGAAGCGGATGATCGGCCCGGCCACAAGCTGCGGAAACATCGCCACGTAGCACCAATAGTCGATCGGGTTGCGGATCGCCAGGGCGTCGCCGCGATAGACGTCGATCGCATAGCTCATCGACTGGAATGTGTAGAAGCTGATACCCAGCGGCAGCGTCACCTCGATCACGTTTTCAAGGCCCATGCCGGTCAGGCCGAGCGACTCCACCAGGGCCGTGTAGTTGAACGTGAGGAAGTTGAAGTACTTGAACCAGCTTCTCGTACGGCGTCATCTGATCCCAGCGCACATAGCGGTCGCCCCAGATGCTCTGGTGCGTCTCGAGGATCGAATCGAGCACGGCTTCCTCGCCCCAGGTCGCCGCAACGTAGGTCAGCAGGTCCTGGACCCGCGCCACCAGCATCTCGTGCGGGTTCTTGAACTCCAGCCGCATCCGATCCCAGCCAGTCGACCGCGGCAATGGCATCACCGGCCGCAATGGCCTCGCGGCAACGCTAGGCGTCCGGCCTGACCGATGGGGTAGGTCTCCAACATGCGCGCCATGCCGGCCGAGGCTGGCGCGCAGTCGGATCATCCGCGCCGGCATGCTCCACGATGTAGCGCAGGATGTCCCGAGGGCGCTTGCCAGGATGGCGGGCTCAGCTGCCAGGGCTTCCAGGCAGCCGAGCTTGCCGCACACGCACATTTGCCCGTCGGGATCGAGGATGATATGTCCCAGCTCGCCGGATACTCCGCTTTCACCCCGGTAAATTTGCCCGTCGATGAGGATGCCTGAGCCGATACCGGTGGAAACCAGGACGTAGACGAGGTGGGAGAGACCCCGTCCAGCGCCGTAATAGCGTTCAGCCAGCGCTGCGACGGAGGCGTCGTGCTCGATATAGACCGGAAGGGCAAACTCGGCGCTCAAGATGCGCCGCAACGGGTAATGATGCAAGCGCAGGTTGTACGAGTCGTAAATATCGCCGGTTTGCATATCGATCGCCCCGGGTAGGCTGACGCCGATCCCCAATAGCGGCAGGTTGTGCGCGGAGGGCTCAGCCACCAATTCTTTCACTAAAGCCCGGATCTGCGTCTCAACCGCTTGCGGACCCAGCCCGTGAAATGGGCTATCGATGAATTTGATCAGGTTGTTGGCAGCATCGAAGATCCCGCCGCGCAAGTTGCGCCCGCTCAGGTCCAGGCTGACCACCAGCCCTGCTGCCGGGTTGGCAACTACCAGAGAGGGTTCGCGCCCTCCGGAAACTCTCCCTTGCCGGTTTGCATCACCAGCCCCAGTTGTTCCAGCTCGTGGATCAAGCGCGTCACTGAAGATGGCGCCAGGCCGGTCAGGTGGGCGAGGTCGTTGCGAGTTAACGGTCCTTGCTGGCGGATGGCAGAAAGCAGCACCCATAGGTTGCTGGTGCGGAGATTCTGCAGGTCTTGCCCGCTTTGCTTACGTTGCGCAGGGATTTTTTTATCCATAAGATCCGGGGTTGCCAACCTCCAACTTCCGATCAAGCTGGAAAGAACTCTAATGATATTATACGCTCAAATTGAAAAAAAAGCGAAAAAGATGTGTGAACAGGGATACAAATGGCATTCTATTGACAAATTGTGCTCGCGCTGCTAGAATAGTCTTGTTCCTTTTTTCTAACTTGGACGTAAGTTGAACTTGACCTTCCCGTTAGCTTATGGTATCAATGATTTGAGCCGCCTGTGGTGTTCGAGCTGATCCGGTAGGCGGCTGCCGCGTAAGTCGAAGGAGGTGATCTGACTGCTATTTCCCAATCGTCTTTGACTTTCCCAAAGAGTATCATCTGAACCTGAATTTTCTGACCATAGATAACGATCGATAACAATCCCGGAGGAAAAGAAAATGTCGAAAAGAATGAGTTGGATAAGCCTGGTTATCCTGTTGGTTGCCAGCCTGCTGCTCGCTGCATGCGCCCAACAACCCGCCCCCACCCAGGCGCCTGCGGCTGCGACTGAGGCTCCTGCAGCCGTGATGACCGAAGCGCCGGCTGCAACTGAGGCGCCCGTCGTTACTGAAGCCCCGGCTGCCACCGAAGCCCCCGCCGCCGCAGAGGTTGTAGAGTTAACCTTTGGTAACTGGCGCCCGGATGATGTTAAGCAAATGCAGGTGATCCTGGACGAATTCCACAAGGAATTCCCCAACATCATCGTCAAATTCAACCCCACCAACCCGCCCGATTATGACGCCAAGGTGCGCACGCAGATGGAATCCGGCACCGGCGACGACCTGTATTACCTGCGCTCCAAGGGCTCTGGCGCCTCACATAAGCTCTACGACGAAGGTCACTTCCTCGCCATCGATGGTCTCCCCGGTCTGGAGAACATCATTCCTGAGGCGATCGATACCTGGACTGCCTCGGATGGCAAGGTCTTCGGCGTAGGTTACATCTCGACCTCGGAAGGCATCTACTACAACAAAGATATCTTCACCGAACTGGGTATCGCTGAGCCCACCACCTGGGAAGAGCTGCTCGTCGCTGCTCAGACGCTCCAGGATGCAGGCTACATCCCCTTTGCCAATGCAGCGGGTAACTCCTGGACGATCGCTACCCTGTTGCTGCAGAACTGGATCCCCAGCGTGATCGGCGGCATCGATGGGCGCATGGCTTACGTCAATGGCGAGAAATGCTTCAACGATGCAGACTGGGTGCAGGTCTTCAAGCAGGCTCAGGATATGGTTCCCTTCCTGCCGGAAGGCTGGGAAGCGTTGACCTACTACGATAGCCAGCAGCTGTTCCTGCAGGGTCAGGCAGCCATGTGGCTCGGCGGCTCGTGGGATATTCCGGCTTTCGAAGCGGAAGCGCCCGAGTTCGAGTGGGGCGTTATGGCTGTCCCGCCCGCCAATGGCAAGCCCCTCTATGTTGAGTGGGAGCTGGACGCTGGCGTCGGCATCAATTCCGCTACCCAACACCCAGAAGAGGCTAAGACGTTCCTTTCCTGGCTGACCACGAAGAAATCGGCTGAATTGCTGGCTGGCAACCTGCCCGGCTTCTTCCCCATGGTGAAGGATCCGATCAGCACCGATAATCCGTACGCCAATTCCTTTATGGATATCAAGAATGGCGCCGCCGGAGCTGACATCCGCTTCTACATGCAGGATGGCGTGCCGGATAGCACCACGCTCTTTATCGACAATACCATCGCCATGATGAAGGGTGAGATTACCCCGGAACAGGCCGCCCAGGCGCTGTACGATGGCATCTCCTCCTGGAGTGAAGCACAGAAGAACTGCAAGCCATAAGGTAGAATTGACACTTGCACAACTCCCCTCCTCCGCCTGCGGGGGAGGGGAGGTTCCCATCTGGTACACTTGACCTTGAAAATCTAATCTGAGAGAAGCCCGGAGGTGCAATGGAGACGCAATTAGCAGCGCCAACTCGCTCGAAACGGTCCCAACGCTCAGAAAATACCGCTATCGAAGGGCGCAACCGGTGGGTGTGGATTGCGTTTCTGATACCAGCCCTGGCGATCTATATCCTCTTCATGGCTTTGCCCTTGCTGGGCTCCATCCGACTGAGCCTTTACACCGGTGAGGGTATCGTCCCGAAAACCTTTGTTGGGTTGGCAAATTTCCAGGCGCTCATCTCCCATCCTATCTGGTCCGCTCGCCTGGCAAATGCGCTACGCAATACATTTGTCTTATTCTTGATCCATATGGGGGTGCAGAACACGCTCGGGCTGCTGTTTGCAGTGCTTCTCACCAATAAGATCCGCGGCCGCAGCATCTACCGCACCATCATCTTCTTACCCGCCACGCTCTCGGTTTTGGTGATTGGCTTTTTGTGGCGGCTCATCCTGAACCCCCAGTGGGGGGCGCTCCCCTTGCTGCTCAAAGCAGTCGGGCTGAAAGCCCTGGTGCATCCCTGGCTCGGGGATGAGCGCTACGCGCTGATCGTGATCTCGTTGGTTTCCTGTTGGCAGTGGGTGGGTCTTCCGACGATGATGTACCTGGCTGCCTTGCTTGGCATCCCCGAGGAGTACGATGAGGCTGCCCGAGTGGATGGCGCTTCAACCTGGAAGACCTTCTGGCTGATCAAGTTCCCCCTGCTAATACCCATCATTGGGATTGTATCCGTCCTGACCTTCATCGGCAACTTTAGCGCTTTCGATATCGTGTATGCTATGGCTACGGCGCGCGGCGACCCGGATGGCTCGACCGATATCATGGGCTCCATGTTCTACCGTACCGGTATCGGTGGAGAGGTGCTGAGCGGTCACATGGACGCCGGCATGGGCGCTGCGATTGCTGTGGTGATCTTCATTGTCCTCCTGGTCGGAGTCTTTGCCTGGCTTTACCTCTCCCGCCGGCAAGAGTACGAGATATAAGGGGGAATGCGATGAAACGTAAATCGAAATTCTCCAACCTGGGTAGCTACATCATCCTGACCTTCTGGTCGCTTGTGGTCCTGTTCCCGCTTTGGACGATGATCGTGAACTCGTTCAAACCCAAGCGCGATATCTTCCGTGATCCGTTTGGCTTGCCCAAGACCTGGACGCTCGAGGGTTACCAGAATGCGTTGAGCGCCGGGCGTTTTGACCTGTATTTTCGCAACAGTCTGATCGTTACGGTTGTATCCATCGCATTAATCTTGTTCCTGGGCTCGCTGGCGGCTTATGCACTGGCGCGCTGGAAGAGCCGGTTCTCAAACGTGATCTACATTTTTTTCATTCTCGGTTTGTTGATCCCCATCCGCCTGGGCACGATCAGTATCATTCAGATTGTAAAAACCTTGGGCTTGAACGATACACTGGCGGGCCTAATCCCAATTTATGTGGCGATGGGTATTCCCATTGCCGTACTGGTGATCACTGCGTTTATTCGCAATTTGCCCAAGGATCTGATCGATGCTGCCAGCATCGATGGCGCCTCGGAATGGCAGATCTATAGCACGATCATCGTGCCGCTGGTGCGCCCTGCGCTGGCGACGGTCGCCATCTTCAACCTGATCCCGGTCTGGAATGACTTTTGGTTCCCGTTGATCCTTGTGAATCAAGAGGCGGCGCGTACCGTGCCGCTGGGTGTCTCATTGCTCTTTGGGCAGTACCAGACCAACTGGAACAACATCCTGAGCGCCCTATCCCTGGCCTCCCTGCCCATCATCATCCTTTACCTTTTGATGGCAAGCCAGTTCATTAAAGGCTTGACTGCGGGAGCCGTTAAGGGATAAGACTGCCTCTAAACCATCTTGCTTTAAACATCCGTTCGCTCCGGCAATACCGGTATTTAAGGAGTTACCTCCATGAATGGACAGGAAAGGATCGCTTTGACAATGCGGCACCGCGAGCCCGACCGTGTGCCCGTGATGTGCCAGCTAGCCTTTGGACATTACTGCCTCAATACGGATTATGCTCCCCACGAGCTGTGGTACACCAGTGAAGCGATGGCGGATGCGTTCATCCAGATGCAGCGGCGCTACCGTTTCGATGGCATCTTGATCAATGTCCCCGGGCGTCCTGATCGTTACCTGGATCTCATCGATAAAATCGAAAAAAACGAGGATGGTGAACAAATCACCTGGAAAAATGGGGATGTCACCTTCAGCCCCTGGGACGATAATCCTTACCTGGTTTCCATAGCAGGCGGCAGACCCGATCGGGTGGATTTTTCCAGCTTCGATCCGGAACACATGGAAGACCTGGATGATTACTACGGGTATTTATGGAACACCTCCCATATCCAGAGCCAACCCGGCAAGATCGACAAGGATGTATTGCATACGGTGCCCGACTATTACTACAAGGTCATCGACCTGGTGAAGGCAGGCGTCGGCGATGAGGTATCCATCCATGGCGAGGTGTTTTCCCCATTTACACACTTCATGGAAATATTGGGTTATGAGATGGCATTGATGGCTTTGATTGCTGATCCGGGAAAATCGCATGCCACGCTGCAGCGCCTGACTTCCGGGGTGGTTGTCTGGGCACTGGCGCAAATCGCCCGCGGCGTGGACGCCATCCTGATCTCGTCAGCCTTTGCTGGCGCGCCGCTGATCTCGCGCAGTCACTATGCCGAGTTTGTCCAGCCCTATGAGCGGATTGTTACCGATGCCGTCAAATCTGCTGGCGTGCCGGTATACACACATACTTGCGGCAGCATCGGCGACCGGCTGGATCTGATGGAAGGCAGCGGCACCCTGGGCATCGATACACTCGATCCGCCGCCCCTTGGGAACGGTGATCTGGAGGCTGCCAAGCGTGATTATGGCGAGCGCCTGTTCTTCAAAGGTAATATGAACTCCGTGGCATTGCTGGCGTACAAAACCGAAGAGCAGGTGATAGCCGAAGCCTCCGAGAAAATCCATTTTGGCAAGCCGGGAGCGGGGTACATCCTCAGCTCGGCATGCTCTGTGGCGCCGCGCGTGCAGCCCTGGAAGCTGGAGCTACTCACCCCACTGGCTGAGAAGATAGGGAGATATTGATATGAACGGGCGTGAGCGCATTCGTCTCACCATGAACCACCAGGAGCCGGATCGGGTGCCGGTGATGTGCCAGCTCTCCTTGGGACATTACAACCTGAACGGCGGCTACAAACCGCATGAGATCTGGTATGAGACCGAGGCGTTCGCCGATGCATCCATCAAGCTGGCGAAACGCTACAACTTCGATGGCAACCTGGTTGTGCTGGTCGGGCGTCCCCCCAATTACCTGGATGAGAACGTTGCTTCCATCCGTGAGGATGATGACGGTGAGTGGATCACCTGGCGTAACGGCGACCGGACGTTCCTGCCCTGGGACGACATGGCGCATTTCTACCCGGCAGACGAGAGCAAGCCTGAGCGGGCTGATTTCTACAGCTTCAACCCTGAGGTTGATCTGAACCATATTGATGACTATGTGGGTCATACCTGGAATGTGCTCTACCACATGCAGGAGATCCCGGGGAAAGAAAATCCAGGACTCTTCACAAATTGCCCGATCCCGGAATACTCCTTCCGGTTTTTTGATATCGTCAAAGCCGCGATTGGCAATGAGATTTCAATCCATGGCTCGATTTACTCACCCTTGACCCATTACTTCGAGCTATTCGGTTATGAGCAGGCGCTCACCAGCTTCCTGGAAGACCCCGGCAAGGTTCACGCCGTACTGGACCGTTTGACGGAGCATGTCATCGTCTATGCCCTTGCGCTGGTCAAACGCGGCGCGGATGCGATCGACCAGTCTTCCGCCTTCGTGGGTGCGCCATTCCTCTCGCGCAAGATGTATAGCGAGTTCGTTGTGCCTTATGAGAAGCGCGTCAATACTGCCATCAAAGCGGCTGGTTGTCCGGTCTATACCCATACCTGCGGCAGGATCGGCGACCGCCTGGACTTGATGGAAGCTACCGGGCTTTCGGGTATCGACACCCTCGACCCACCTCCCTTGGGCAATGGAGACCTGGAGACCGCCAAGCGCGACTACGGAGAGCGCATCTTCTTCAAAGGGAATATGAACTCGGTCGCGCTGCTGGCGTATAAGACCCGGGAAGAGGTGATCGAGGAAGCCAGCAGCCGCATCCGCATCGGCAAGCCAGGCGCGGGCTACATCCTCAGCACCGCTTGCTCCGTCGCGCCGCGCGTGGAGCCCTGGAAGGTGGAGATGTTTGCACCGCTTGCTGAAGAGCTGGGGCGCTATGACTAGCATGCCAGGCGGGGGCGAGAGGCGTTCCCTTTGATGCGAGTTGGGGTAGGAGTTGCGGAAATCACTCCGGCGGTAGGCGTACCGCTGAGTGGTTTTATTGCCCGGGAGAACCGCCCTTCCACTCACGTAGATAGCGCCCTGCACGTGCGCGCCCTGGTGTTGCAACAAGCTGGCGAGATTCACGCCCTGCTCAATGTTGATTTGCTCGGGCTGGATGCTCGCCTGGCAGAGCTGATCACCGGCGCCCTGGAGCGAGAGATCGGTGCGGGGCGCTACCTTTTGACCGCTACCCACACGCACAGCGGTCCTGTGCTGGGTCTCCTGGTGGGAGAAACGCCGCCTGCGCCGGATTACCTGCATCTCCTGGTGCAGCGCTCCGTCTCTGCGGTTCGCCTCGCACATGGCTAACCTGCAGCCGGCGCGCCTGCTGTGGGGTGAAGTTCCTCTGCCTGGGCTGACTTATAACCGCCGTGCATTGCTGGTGGATGGGCGTGTCTCTATCATGCCCGAGCCGGATCTCCCCGTTATCCAGCGGGGTCCCCTGGATGAGCGTATGGCGCTGCTGGTATGGCAAAGTGTGCAGGGCAAGAACATCGCAGCTCTTGCCCATTATGCCTGCCACGGGGTAGCCGTCCTCTCTCAAGGCATTGGCAGCGACATTCCCGGAGCGCTGGCAGAAGCAATTGGGTTACGCCTGGGAGCGCCGTGCCTGTTCCTGCAGGCGGCGGCGGGCGATGTCAACCCGACGACGGTCACTGCCAGCCGGAGCGAGATGTTGACCTGGGTGGAGCGCGCCTTGCAATCGCTCTCCGGATTGAAAGACAGCCTTCAAGCGCTGGAGGATATCGATTTTCAATCTGCTGAGAGCTGGGTCGATCTACCCTATGCACCACTTCCGAAAGAAGAACAAGCACAAAAGCAGTTGAGCGATCTGTTGCGCATAGCAGATGGGGATGTGAGCTTCTCCCGATGTGCAGGAAGCGGTAGCGGCGTTCAAGAATACCATGAACATGCCGCCCGACGCCATTCTTGACCCCAGGCAGTCGCGTTTTGTCGCCCTGGCGCTGGCGGAGGCTGCGCAACGCACGCTGGCAGCCATCCAGGTGGGGGGAGCACAGTCATCACAAAAGCTGCACCTGGCAGCGTGGCGCTTGGGGAATTTGCGCTTGCTGTTCCTGGGTTGCGAAGCGCTGGCAGTCACCGGGATGCGCTTGCAAGGATTACGCCCCAACCTCAGGATATTCCCGGTCACCTACCTGGCGCCGTTGCTGGGATACTTGCCGGATCAGGAAGCGTTGCGGTTGGGCGGTTACGAGGTCAGCGAGGCGTGGCGATTTTATGGCCATCCCGCCCCCTTTGCCGAAGACAGCGAGGCGCGCGCATTGGCGGCTGCAGATGACCTGTTGGCAAATTTAGATTGAAGCGATTGGCTTACTCTATCTAAACTGGAGCGAGGAGGTTCCACTATGGTACGTGTTGGGGTAATCGGAGCAGGCTTTATGGGCAAAACACACGCTGCGGCGTACGCCCGCATTGCGGGGGTAGAGGTCGCTGCGGTTGTGGACGCTGAGCTTGAGCGGGCGAAGCAATTGGCAGCCGAAGTGGGTGGGGCGGCATTCAGCGATGATTCCGCGCTGATCTCCGATCCCGGCGTAGACGTGATCGACGTCTGCCTGCCAACGCCGCTGCATCCGGCGACAGCTATCCGCAGCCTGCAAGCAGGCAAGCACGTAGTGATGGAGAAGCCCCTGGCGCTCAGCCTGCCGGAGGCGGATGCTATGCTCGAAGCTGCGCGTACCACGGGAAAATTTCTGATGGTAGCGCATGTGATCCGTTTTTGGCCCGAGTATATTGCCATTCAGAAGCTCGTGGAGAGCGGCAGGATCGGCAAGCCGCGGCTGGCGACGGCATACCGCCTGTCGAATATGCCGCAATGGGCGGATTGGTTTCGCAATCCAGCCGCCTTCGGTGGCGCGGTGCTCGACTTGCACATCCACGACCTGGATTTTATGAACCTGCTCTTTGGCAAACCGCAGCATGTCACCGCTATCGGCATGCAGCATGAGACGGGCGGCTGGAATCACGTGGTTAGCCAGGTTGTCTATGCGGCTGGCAGCGCCTCGGTTGAAGCCAGTTGTATGCTGCCTCAGGATTACCCCTTCACTGCCGGGCTCAAGCTGGTGTGTGAGCGCGGTGTGATCGAGTACCACTTTCGCGCAGGTGGGGCGAGCTTTGAGCAAGGGAAACCGGTGTCTTACCTGTTGCTGCACGAAGATGGCAATCCCAGCCAGCCGATCCCCTTTGACGCTGGGGATGGTTATACCAACGAGCTGGCGTACTTCATGGAATGCGTCCGGAAGGATTCGCCGCCCAGTCTCGTCACGCCGCAGGACGCCCGGCTGGCGGTGCAGACGGCGTTAGCGAGCCGGCAGTCATTGGAGCAGGGACAAACGATTTAATTCGATTAGGTGTTAGATGCCAGTTGGCAAAGGGTCGTACAACAAGGACAGGCAGCCTCCGATCCGCCTGTCCTTGTTGCCGGTAAGGGTTAGGGATTAGACAGGTATTCGTCCTGTAACGCCTGCACCTGCACCTCGAAGGGACGACCGTCTTCGAAAGTACCAGTAAAGCGCCAGATGGGCTGGACGTACAGCCACGGCGCCTGCGCCGGGTCGTTGACGCGCTCGATACCGCCGCACTGCTGTAACGATCGCCGCTGCATAAGCCAGCTCTACTTTGGTCACCGTTCCCAACTCCTTGCAGTGCAGCTGCAGCATTCTGCATCTGCCACTGCACCGCGCTCATCGTAAACGCTCATGCTCTGATCCGGGAAGTTGATCACCTCGCCCGGTTGAGCGATCGAGCCAGCCAGCTCGGTGATCACCGGGTAGCCGCCAAAGGATTTGCCCGGCTCCGCCAGGCCCTGGATGACGACGCTATCGCCTTCACGACCGATGGCGGCATCTTTCCCGTATTGCAGCGATCCACTGAGCACGTATTGCTTGGCCGTCTTCTGTGGTCAGGAGCAACACTTCTTTACCCTCGAGCGTGACTGCTTGCCATGTCCCTTGCCAGGTTTCGGGGCGCAATCCGGGGTATACCTCTTCGTAGCGCTCGATCTGGATGATCGGGGTATCCGCCACTGCATCGACGCCGTCGACCTTGCCCCACATCTTCACCGGCAATTCATAAAGCTGGGAGAGACTCTCCAGCTGTGAGCTTTCCAGTCGGACCTGCCAGTATTGCCCGAAGCCGCCGTAATTGTCCCACGGATCGCTGCGCAGGTAAACCTCCAGCGCCTGGGTGCCATCTTTGTAGATATGCTGGTAAGCCAGGATGATATCCGCTGGCAGCCTCGACGTTCTGGCCCTGCTGGAATGGGCTGGGAGGAATGAACGTCGTGGGTGTGGGCTCTGCTGGCTGGCTGTTACCCTGCGGCTGTAGACTCAGAAAGATCCCGCCTCCCATCGAATCTCCGCCACCCCCACCCCCGCCCCCCGCGCAGGCATCCAGCATGCCGTATCCGCCATCCAGGTACTGGTTGTTATCGATGGTTGACCAGTTAAAGGTCGCTCCATCCGGGGAGACGCCGCGGGCGTTGGCGCTCATGCCATCCTCAAGGGCAGCCGGCGCATCCAGGAGTTGGTAGCGTCCCTGGTCGGTTACCAGGTAGGCTTGCTCTCCCTGGCGCTCGATTTTGCCGTTTGGCAGCAGATCTTCGTAGGGTGAAGTTTCCCAGCCTTCGATCTGGAAGGTCAGGCGTCCTTGGTCATCTGGGTTGATCTGACCCCAGGCGTGTAGGAAGTCATACGGGGAGGCTTGGGCTGCAAAGGCGGCGGCTTGCTCGCCGGCAACGTGCCAATTCCCCAAGAAGCTGACCGCCGGCTCGCCAGGGTTGAGCGGTTGCAATATCCAGGGATAGCCGTACAGGTCGATACGCTCGCCGCGTCGGGTAGCTGCGCTGCCAGATGCGGTAGTCATTTGCCTTTTCAGGAGGGTTGACCACGTAACGATAACCGGTGGGGTCGGCTTTGTTCAGGAAAATCTGCCAGGCTTCGGTTGCGCTGCGGATGGGCAGCTCCAGCAGCGGTCTGAATGAGCGCTCGGCGTAGTGCGCCTCCACCACGTTGCCATCCGGAGCGACAAAGGCTTCCATATCGACCAGGCTGGGCGAGACACCGATGCCGTAGAGCAGCGGGTGACCATCCAGCAGGCGCACCAGGTGCACACCGCTATTCGTCCCGAAGGCTGGCTCGCTGCGAAACTGCTCAGGCAGCATTCCAAGCCTTCGAAGAAGGCCGTGACGATCTCTTCTGCCCGGTCGAAGGAGAGCGGCGGCTGTCCCTGGGTAGCCTCGGAAGTGCCATAGCGGGTGTAATCGAAGGTAATTCACCAGCGCCGGCGAGTTGTAGGCAAAGGTCAGGATGCGGAAGCCATCCGACACGTGGTAAACCGGATCAGAGCCTTCGCCGGGGCTTTGCGAGACCGCACCTCCGCTGATGAAGCGGCTGGCAGCCTGGGCGATGTTTTCGGGGCTGGCTGTCTCCGGGTAATCCTGGGCGTAGAGCAGCACCTGTCCAGGCGCTTCTGGCAGTTGGGCGGGCAGGATGAAGCGGGCGTTCGGGAAAACCAGGCTGCTTTCACTCCTAGCTGGGGATGGCAGGCGGGGTAGTCATCGCCGCCGTCGGGTTGGGATTGGGTGAGACGGCCGGTGTGGGTGTGTGGGCGGGAACAGCGGTCTGCCCGGCGGTGATGGGCTGCTGCGGGGCGGTATTGCGGATCGCCCAGCTGATGGCAAAGACAAATAGGGCTGCCACGGCAAGCCATGCCGCGGTGCGGAAAATGCTTCTGGTCATTTGATCTCTCCTGGAACGCGCCTGGATGCCCTCTAATGGCGTGCTCGGCAGCACTGTCTCGGAGGTCTCCGGGTAGCGGGATTGGAGGCTGTGGCGCAGGTGGGCTTCGAGGTCGGACAGATTTTGCGCATAGAGGCGGCACGCCGGGCAGGCTGCGATGTGCTCTCGCATCATCGCCGATACCCGCCTCGTCCAGCCTGCCGTCTGCCGCGGCTTCGATCAGCGCTCTGACTTCCTCATGCTCCATCTGCCACCTCCTCCGGAACCCCCAACCACTCTTGCAGTCGCTGGCGCGCGTAGAACAATCGTGAGTGCACCGTCCCCTGGCTGATATCGAGGGCAGCAGCGATCTCGGCGGTGCTCAATTCATGCACGTAACGCAGGATCACCACCAGCCGGTGCTTGTCATCCAGCGCATCCACCGCTTGCCAAAGCTGCCGGTCTGCCTCGCGCTGCACGGTAAGCGTCTCGGGAGAAGGCAGCGCCGGGCGCGCCAGGTGCAGGCTTTGCAGCGTCGCCGCTAAAGCCCGGCGCGCTTTGCGCTTGCGCAGCCGGCCGCGGCAGGTGTTGATGGC
The DNA here is from genome assembly GCA_963702535.1 of uncultured Chloroflexia bacterium. GTDB lineage: Bacteria > Chloroflexota > Anaerolineae > Anaerolineales > UBA4823 > CAVPDG01. The sequence continues at coordinate 37,502 of CAVPDG010000013.1, forward strand.
GATGCTGGTCAGCCAGGTTTTGGACCTCAGCCTGCCCACGGAAGGAGGCCAGCCCGCGGTTAGCGGCAATGAAAACCTCCTGGGCGGCGTCATCCGCCTCGTCCGGGTCATCGAGGATCGAGAGCGCCAGCCGGCGTATGTAGGCGTAGTGCGTGCTCACCAGGCTTTCGATGTCCGCCGTCAAAGGGTTGCCTGCCAGAGAGAGGATGGTTGCATGCGCTTCATGGTTGGGCATTCTGGGAGATTAGACGCGCCTGTGGGGAGATCGCTTCAAATTTTATCAGATCAGCTTGAGGGTATGAGTTATCCCGAAAACGCTGAGTAATTTATTATTGTTATAGTATAATATAACAATATGGCGATCGAATCAATCCACCTCGATCCAGACTCCAGCATCCCGCTATCCCACCAGCTCAAACAGCAGCTCACCTGGCTGATCGCCAGTGGAGCGCTCGCATCTGGCGACCGCCTGCCGCCGGTGCGCGATCTGGCAAAGGATCTGTCGATCAACCTGCATACGGTGCGCCAGGCGTATCTCAGGCTGGAAGCGGAGGGGCTGGTGGAAACGCGCCGCGGGCGCGGCACGCACGTCCAGGCGCTGGACCCGCTGCGCATGTTGCGGGCAGCCGGTAGCCAGCGCAGCCACACGGTAGGTGTCATCCTGCCATCCATCATAAATCCCTTTTACCATAATTTCGTGCAGGGTGTCAGCAGCATAGCAGATGACGATAAGACCCTGCTGTTCCTGTGTACCACCCGTGATGACCCGGGGGAGGCTTGGCGCTATTTTGCCCAGCTTTCCAGCCGCCAGGTGGATGGGATCATCGTCGTTTCCCACGATATTTTCGAGTTGTTCCCGGGTGCGGAAGCGCGTTTGGCTGAAGCCCAGGCGCTGTTACCGGTTGTAACGGTGGATTGGCCCGATTGCAGGGGTCCCAGTGTGCTGATCGACCTGGAAAATGCGGGGTACCTGGCGACGCGCCATTTGCTGGAGCACAGGCACAAGCGGGTGGGGTTAATCACGGTCGCTTTTTCGAGCGCCAACGTTCTGCCGGTAAATGCCGGTTATCGGCGCGCTTTGCTCGAAGCTGGCATCCAGGAAGATGAAAGTCTGATCGCCTCTCAAATGAGCTATGAGCTTGAGAGCGGGAAGGAAGCCGCGCTAAAGTTGCTCGCTCTTGCGCACCCACCCACCGCGATTTTTGCCATTAGTGATCTGTTGGCAATCGGCGCCATGCAGGCGATCCGGTTAGCGGGGCTGCGCATCCCCCGAGATATTGCCCTGGCGGGATTTAATGATATCCCCCTGGCGGGTATCGTCGATCCGCCGCTGACCACCGTGAGCGCTCCGGCTCATGCTGCCGGTCGGGAGGCGATGAAGATGCTCGGAAAGTTAATTATTGGAGAGCGACCAGAACGAGAGTGCGTGCTCTTGCCTACCTCGCTGGTGGTGCGTCAGAGCTGCGGTTGTGGAGATGGTATCTAATCGCGCTGGGAAACTGAGTAAAGCAGCATCATGAACAGCTAAGGGAGGGTAAATTATGAAAGCTCTCAGTCGTGTTATCAGTTCTCTTGAGCTTAGGTTTACTGACTTCTTGCGCCTCACCGGCAGCACCCGAGGCAACAGCCGCAAGCTTCCCAACCCGGGCGATTACCAGTCCCCCCATGGAGATCGTCACACCCAACGCGACACCATCACCGGAAGGAGAGCCGGTGCAAACAGCCCAGGAGCTGACCGGCGTCTGGCTGCTCACCAGCCACCCGGATTGGATCGAAGCCTACTGGCTGGTGCGCGAGGATGGCAGTTACACATTTTCTCCGAATAAGGACGGCACATCCGGGCAATCGGGAAAATGGTCATTCCAGGATGATACCTTCTTGATTCAGGATGATTCATGCCCTGTGCAGGGAAAATACGCTGCCTGGCGATCAGGTCATGGGGATAAACTCGAGCTAGTCTTTACTCTCATCACGGATAACTGCCCGAGGCGGACGAGGGTACTGACAGAAGCCCCGGTTCATCTGATCTCCCCCGAGATCGTCCTGGCGCCCGCCCATCAGCCTACCGTCACTTTTGCACCCACGCCAGTAGCCCTGGCTCTGATTGAGAGCCTGGACATTCCTTACACAAGCGAGCGGGCATTGGATGTGTATGCCCCCCAGCAGAAAGGCGATTGGCCGGTGGTGGTGTTTTTACATGGGGGTAGCCTGCGCAAGGATTCAATCAAGGGGGTCAGTCGTGTAATCGCCGGGCGCGGCGCCGTGGTATTCGCCCCTACCTGGCATTCAAGCGAGAGCAACATTCTCGACGCGCAAGGCGAACCGTTGGGTTTTAACGACGCTGCCTGTGCGGTGCGTTTTGCCAGGGCGAAGGCCACTGAATATGGCGGTGATCAACTCCCGAATTGTGCTCATCGGGCACTCCGCAGGCGGCGCTTCCGGAGCGACGATCACACTCGCAGGGGATGATTTCCACGGAGATTGCGTTGTGGAAGAAGGCTCGGCGTTACCGGATGCCTTTGTCGGGCTGGATGGGGCTTACGAGCTGCCGAAATATGTCATGAAGTCAACCTATGAGAAGAACCCCGCAGCCTGGGATCGATTGAACCCCTATGTCTACATCGATCGACTGGCTGCCCGGCAAGAGGTTGAATTTTATATCAATACCGGTCTGGAGCAGGAGCTGGTGGCAGATGGCACGCGCCTGGCAGAGGCGCTTGCTGCAGCCGGCTACACGGTAAAGTATCAGAACTTCCCTGGCACGGACCATATGAGTATGGCAAGCTCGCGCCCCGATTTGATGCAAGTCGTGATGGATGCCTTGGGTAAGGGCAGTCCCTCCGGACCTGTACTGACCCTGGATGAGAGCGGCTGCACCTATTCTGGACCTGTGGAGTTATCTACTACCTTCACGCTTACCTGGAATGTGGCAGATCTTGGACACTCAGCCTATATCTATGCTATTGCCACTTTGGATCAGGGGAAGACAATGGATGACATTGCCTCCATGCCTGCCGTAGATCCTGCCCCGCTATGGTTTCATAAAATTAGCGTTGACTTTACTCCAAGCCCTGGGGTATACACCAAGGTGATCGACCTATCCGCTAACAGCTCGTTTACCGGAGGTCCCATCTATTTTGCCTGTTTCTTTCCTGATAAGGATACTGCTGTTGGTGTGGATGGACCCATTGATGTAATACCGAAATGAATGGAGGCGTAATCAGAAATGGTAAAGTGACAGAGGGTAGATCTGTGACACACCAGGGTAGCAGTTATTCTCTTCTGCCAGCAGAGCTATTCGGGGGGATATCACATGAACCGGATTAAAGTGCTTGTACTCATTGTGATGGGGGTACCGCTATTGTTTGCCTGCTCACCAGCCACACCAGAATCTCCAGACGCACCGGATCTCATCGCTCAAGCAACTTCAACCCTAGCTCAGGTAATAACAACAATGCCAAAACCATCGGCGACGATGGCTCCAACCGAGGTGATTAAAACGGAGCCTGTTATCACGCAGGCGCCGGCTTCCTTGCCTCTCGCGGAACCAGGTGCTTACTTCACTGGCAATCGATCACTAACTCTTGTAGACGAGAGCCGGGATGGGCGAGAGGTCACAGTCACACTTTGGTATCCGGCTAAAAAAGAAAATGATGCCAATGGCAAGCTGATCCGGCATAATGCCGCGGCTGATATGAGCGGCGCTCCCTATCCGCTGATTTTGACCGGACCCAATTCAGGGGATAAATTGTTCCAGGATCATCTCGCCTCGCATGGCTTCGTGATGGCGATTGTCCGTTTTCCGGATCTGGATTATGGGAGCAATTGGGGGTTTGGTGTGATCGACCATCCCCGTGATATGCTTTTCGTTTTGGATCAGCTCGCCGCCAATCCACCCGAGGGCTTAGAAGGCGTCATCGATACCGACCATACGGGTGTATCCGGGTATTCATGGGATGGGTTCTTTTCCCTTGCCCTCAGTGGGGTGCGGATAGATCCAGCGTATTACCTTGCCCATTGCAATAATCCTCCACAAATCGAGCCAGCTCATGGGCGCTGAACGCTATCTCGAATATGACCTGTAGTCTCTCAAAACAGTGGGATGCGTTCACTGCGCACGTGGGGGATGAGATCACGAACGGCGATGATGGGCTCTGGCAGCCGGTGACGGATGAGCGCATCCGCGCTACGTTGCCCATGGCGGCGGATGGCGCCTGGCTGTACGGTGAGCGGGGTTTGGCAGCGGTTGACCGACCGGTCTTGATGATCTCACCAACAGAGGATGAGGGGATCCCCTATCAAGTCGAAACCCGGTTCATCTTTGAGAATCTTGGAGGTCCATCGAAATCGATGATTTCATTTATTGACAAAGGGCACATGATGGTGTTTGACCCCGAGCCGGTGGATCGGATGCAACATTTTGCCACTGCATACTTTGGCTACTATCTGCAAGGTCGCCAGGATTATGCAGAGTATTTCTCGGAAGAATTTGTGTGCCAGTTTGATGATCTGGCTTGGGGTTTGTATCCAGGAGAGTAGCCCGATTACGGGCGCACGTGGTACTCCCCCTGGATGACCCATTTATAGGTGGTCAATTCACGCAACGCCATGGGTCCACGGGCATGCAGGCGCTGGGTTGAGATGGCGACCTCCGCGCCTAAGCCAAGCTGTGCGCCGTCCGTGAAACGCGTGCTGGCGTTGACGTAGACGGCAGCCGAATCGACCAGCGCCACGAAGCGCCTGGCGTTGTCCGCGTCCTGGGTGAGGATGCCGTCCGAGTGGGCGGTGCTGTGTTCCTGGATGTGCGCGATCGCCTCATCCAGCCCACCAACGACCTTCAAACCCAGCACGAGGGAGAGCCATTCGGTATCGAAGTCCTCCGGTCCCGCAGCAGAGACGCCTGTCATGCCATTCACGAATGGCAGGGCAGATTCATCAGCGCGGAACGCAACGCCATCTGCGTATAGTCGTTCCACCAGGCGGGGTAGGAATTCCTGAGCAACAGTGCGGTGAACCAGCACGGTGTCCAGCGCGTTGCATACGGTGGGGCGTTGGATCTTGGCGTTCTCGATCAGCGGCAGGCACGCATCCAGATCCGCGCTTGCATCCACAAACAGGTGGCAGATGCCGATGCCGCCGGTCATCACCGGGATGCGGCTGTTATCGCGGCAGAACTGGTGCAGTCCCGCACCGCCGCGCGGGATGATCAAGTCGATCCAGTCCGCTGCTTGCAGCATCTCCAGAACGCGCTTGCGGTCGGGATCGTCGATGAATTGCACCGTTTCCGGCGGCAGCCCACTCTCGACCAGCGCCTTTTGGATAGCAGCCGTAAGGGCCGTGTTCGAGCGGATCGTCTCGCTCCCGCCGCGTAAAATTGCGGCATTCCCCGATTTCAGCGCCAGCCCGGAGACATCCACAGTCACATTGGGGCGCGCCTCGTAAATTACGCCCAATACGCCCAGCGGGACGCGCTGTTTATGGATGTGCAGCTCGTTGGGCATGATCTGCGCTTCGAAAACCTCGCCTACCGGATCAGGCAATTGCGCCACAGAGAGCAGGTCAGCGGCGATGCCCTGCAAGCGACCGGGATTCAGCATCAACCGGTCGAGCATGGCGGGGGAGAGACCTGCCTGGCGTGCTTCCTCCAGGTCCTGCTGGTTTGCATACCAGGATCTCATTGCTCGAAGCCAGCAGCATCTCTGCCATGCATTGCAGCGCCTGGTTTTTTTGCTGCGTTGGCGCCGTTGCGAGCTTACGAGCTGCTGATTTCGCCTGCCTGCCGATATCCTGGATGGTCATCGTAAGTACCCTTTCTGGATAAATTGAGTAACCGAAAAAGATGCCCAGCCGGCTACACCCGCCGGGCACCCCAAGAATTCATTATAGAAGAACCATGTTATCGCGATGAATGACCTCGTCGCCGTAAGCAAAACCCAGGATCGCCTCGATCTGGTCGGATTGTTTGCCGAGGATGCGCGCCAGGTCAGCATAGGCATAATTAACCAGACCGCGGGCGATCTCGCGCCCGGAAGGGTCGAGTACACGCACGGTATCGCCGCGCTCGAAGCGTCCATCGAGCTGGCGCACGCCCACGGGCAGCAGGCTGCCGCCGTTGTGCAACGCCCGCGCCGCGCCTTCATCCACCATCAACCTGCCCGATGATCGCCCGCCGGTCAAGAAGTATCGTTTCCGCCCTCCCGCCGGTGTAAGGGGTGGGAAGCGCGTCCCTAGCGCTTCTCCCTCAACCAGGCGTAACAGCACCGCGGGTAGCCCCCCCTGGGCGATCACCACCATCGCTCCGCTGCGCCGCGCCAGGTCGGCTGCTTGCAGCTTGGTGATCATCCCGCCAGTCCCCAAGCCGGTCGAAGTTCCGCCCGCAGCCCGCCAGAGCTCCTCCGGAATCTCAGGCGTGTTGACTTCCGAGATCAAGCTTGCCGATGGATCGTGGCGTGGGTCCGCCGTAAACAGCCCCGGCTGGTCGGTCAGTATCGCCAGCAGGTCAGCTTCGATCAGGTTGCACACCAGCGCCGAGAGGTTGTCGTTATCGCCCAGACGGATCTCCTCCGTTGCAACGGTGTCATTCTCATTAATGATCGGTATAGCTCCCTGGGCAAGCAGCGCCTTGAGTGTGTTGCGCGAGTTGAGGTAGCGGCGGCGGTCTGAGAGATCGGCGCGCGTCAGAAGCACCTGGGCAACGGTCAGCCCGTACAGCGCGAAGAGCTGCTCGTAGAGCGCCATCAATCGTAGCTGTCCCACGGCTGCCAGCATTTGTTTGGCGGGTATGTCCTTCGGCAGGGTTGGGTAGTTGAGGCGTTCACGTCCCGCCGCGATCGCCCCGGACGAGACCACCACCAGCTGGCAGCCGGCTGCGACTAGTCCCGCCATTTGTCCTACCAGCTCCACAAGGCGCGGTGGTGAGAGGCGCGGCGAGCCGCCTGTCAATGTAGATGTACCCAGCTTGATAACGATGCGCTGGTAGATCGGGGAGAACTTGGCTTGGTCGTCTGGCATTTAGGGATTGTTCTTGTGGATGATCGGCATAAACGTGTAGCCGATCACTGGAGCGTAATATGCCACCCGCATACCGCAAACACGCAAGTTTTGATTTGCGTCTGATGGACGCCCGATGAGCAGGTATGGGAAGTTCTCATAATCCACGGTCTGCGTGATGCGTGAGCTGACTACGAACCCTGCTCCTGGTGTGCCGGTGCTCGGTGATGACACCGCAGCGATATCTACTGCCGACGCATTTGGCGGATACTTCGATATATAACCGGTTATGAACCCTGGATTGTTGGTATCGTAATAATACACTCTTAGATATTTGATCTCAGAGCCGACCGGGATTTGCATGTCGGTATTGAGCACCAATCCGTCGCTGCCCACGTATACGCAGCCCAGTCCATCATAGGTGTAGCTGTTAGAGCTGCTGCGTCCCACCAGCGTAGCTCCACTGACAAAGTAATACGAGAAGCTGGCGTTGGGTGCATTCGGCGCGAGTGCAGCGGTTTGGGGTGGGTTTTCATCCGGGTAGAGCATGCCAGGGGTGAGTATGGCTTGCCCTGACTCGTCGATGACGCCATAGGCAATGCCCGGGACGTAAACGGGTGCATCCTGTGTATCGGAATTTGCCTGGATCGCCTGGGCGATAGCTGCCCCAACGAGGGCAAAGCCCAGCACTAAGGCGATCATCGCTGCTGCTAGTCGCATAAAGCGGGCTGTAAGATTGGCGTGCATATTTACCTCCATGTCGGATCAGAAGGCGTAAAAATTAGCCTATTCTAATCCAATAGACGGGGAATGTATATGATTTGTTCCCCCTCATCTGGTGATACAATTCACAATATCTTAGCTCACAGGAGGCACTTATGTTAAAAAAAACCCGGCTGTTACATACCTCTGATTATCATCGGAGTTCTGTTGATATGTTTTGTTGCGCTTCAAGCCTTCACACTGACTCGCTCGTACGCCAACCCACCGGTTGTCGCTGAGCCCAATTGGGATAGCCCGCGCACACGTGAGCTTTTCATGCGCACCTGCGGCGATTGCCACTCCAATGAGACCGCCTGGCCCTGGTATAGCAAGGTCTTCCCGGTTTCCGTGTTGGTTGCCAATGATGTTAACGAAGGTCGCGCTCGATTTAATGTCTCGGAATGGGGTGTTCGCGAGAACGACGCCGGCGAAGCAGCTGAGATCTTCCAGGAAGGAGAGATGCCGCCGGCGGCATTCCTGATGATGCACCCTGAAGCTCGCCTTTCTCCCGCAGAAAAGCAGGAGCTACTTCAAGGTCTGATCGCGACTTTTGGAGCCGGTGATTAGCTCGAATGGGGATCGAAGGATTTGGGCGGAAGCGCCGCCCAAATCCTTCACAGGTCACTTCTTCTGAAGCTGTTTTTACAGAAGTTCTATCCGTTTAGTAGCCGCTCCGGCTGCGGTTGCTTTTATTACCCGTGCTGCGGCGTTTGTTATCGTAACCTTTGCTATAGCCCCCACTGGAATAGCTATCCTTCCGCTCTTCGCGTGGCTTGGCGGGGTTGACGGTCAGGTTGCGCCCTTTGAAATCCTTGCCATTCAATCCGGCTATCGCAGCCTGCGCTTCCTTCAAGTTCGGCATCTCGACAAAGCCAAAACCCCGGCTTTGCCCTGTGAATTTATCCTTGATCAGGGATACCGAGTCGACCTGTCCGTAGGCAGAAAACAGTTCCTTGAGCTCGTCTTCAGCCGCGTTGAAGGGAAGATTGCCAACATAAATATTCATGTGTGTCCTTTCTTTCCGGCACTATGCCGTAGATTTTCCCGTCAATGACGATACGAGGCTTTCCAAGCGAGAGCACCCCTTACACACGGATCGGATGGAGCATCAGACAGGGTCATGAACGAGTGGTAAAAAGATTATATCAGGATATTCTTGAATCATCGGTAATCCCCATGATATCCTGACTTACTCCACTACGGATTTGCAGGTGCTAACGCCTGCTATCAGCTATAATCCTCTGTAGGATCTAAACCATCTATAGGCTTGTGGAATTTGGATGCCCTTCTTTCTGCTGAAAAGGCTAATGGGTGAAAAATGAAATCAAATATCCAGAAAATGGCTGGAGAATACGAGCTTCCTGAAAAAGTGGGTTTGATATTTAGCGATGTTAAGCGGAGCTATTTCCCTACTCGCTCTCTTTATATTACCGAGAAAGATGCTGATGAAGATGCTTACCTGATTGGTGAGTACCTGAAGACCCTCGGTATCTCTGTCTTCTTGTATCCTGGAAACGATGAATTGCCTGCAAGGCTCAGGAAGGACCATCCGCAATTGGTCATCAATCTTGTTGACTCGGTCAAAGGTAACGAAAGTTTAGCTGCGGCTATCCCGGGTCTACTGGAATTGCTCGATATACCCTATACCGGAGCCGATATACTCGGGCTCTCTCTGGATACAAACAAGTTCCTTGTGAAGAAATTGCTGCAACAAAATGGCATCCCGGTGCCGGCATACCAGCTTCTCAATGCTTCATCTGATTACCTTGACCCTCGGCTGCGCTTCCCCCTGATTTCGAAATTGAATGGGATTCATGGCTCAGTTGAGATCACACGTGATGCGGTATCGGAAACGGAGAAGCATCTGCGCGAGCGAGTACGCTATTTAAAAGCCACCTACAACCAGCCCGTCTTAGTGGAGGAATTCATCAGCGGTAGAGAAGTGACAGCAATCTTGTTGGAGGGGATGAACAAAAAAGTCTATCTGGCAGAAAAAATTTTTACTCATGCCACGGAGAAGTACGTGTTCTTAACATTTGAAGACCAGTGGCTCGCGAAAAAGGATGCTGGGTTTCATTATAAAAAATATGATGACATCTTGTTGAAAGATCTTGTCAAGCGAGCCTTCGAGGTAACGAGTATGTACGATTATGGGAAGTTCGATATCCGGCTCGACCAGTCCGGTCGATACTATTTCATCGACACGAACTGCAACCCTGCATTTGGACCCAAAGAGCTGGATGTTGCACTATCCGTGATACTGGACCTGTATGGGATCTCGTTTTACGAGATCCTGAAGCGCTTGATCCTGAACACGGTTAGAGATGCTGCCGGGAAAAATCGCTTGCCGATGCCAGCGGAAGACGAGGAATAAGCAATCTCACCCCTTTTGTTAAGAAAAACTGATTGACTTTCGCCTGATTTTTCTATACAATAATTTAAAGATAGTTTCTTTTCCTTGGCTGGTTTTTCATATAACATATATAACGTGAGTTCGAAAAAAGCAGTACTTTTCCGTTAACCCGAACTAACGGTAAACAACTTTATCGGTTGGCTACTGATGGGTGGTCTGGCCGCAGGCAGGTTTTCCCCAGTTGGGTTTGGCTGGGTGTGTCTGGTTTTCTGTTTGTTTCAAGGGAGGGAAATTATGATGAACAAGGTGTTCGCCTTTGTTCTGGTGACATGGCTGGCAATCTCGCCAGCCATATTTAATCCCACTGCGCTTGCCGCCCAAGAGGTGAGCGTGCCGCATATACCCGCCACAGAGATGAACCCGCTTCCAGCAGGTGCGCCCGCGCAGGCTGATGCATCTTCACTGCTCGGTGATGAAGACCTGCCTGGTAATTCTGACCAAGCCGACGCTGACCTGTTCGCCGTGCTGGCGCAGCCGCAGCAACCTCACACCATCTACTTGAAATCCAGGGAATTTGTGCCAGGAACAGCGGATGGCGCCGCTCTGGATCAACTCGCGTCCCCGTCTTCTGGTCGCGTACATTTGCTGCTCCAGCTGGATTACATCCCCCGCCAGGCGGCTAAAGATGCATTGGCGGCGCAGGGCTTGAGCCTGCTGGCTTATGTGCCGGATTACGCCTGGATTGCCTCTTACTCTGCATCCAATACAAGCGCTGTTCTGGATTTGCCAGGTGTGACCTGGGCTGGCGCCTTGTTGCCTGAAGATAAGCTCGATCCTGCCATCCAGGCAGGGGTCTGGAGCGATTTCAACCTGAATGCAGATGGCACTGCGGCGGTTTACGTCGCCTTTCATAAAGATGAAGACCTGGAAAAAGGTCGCGAGCTGGTGGCAGTTTACGGCGGTAAAGTCACTGGAGCCGCGTATGGCATCAACCTGCTAATGGTTGAGATGCCGCTCTCGCAGGTGCAGTCGCTCGCCTGGGAAGATTCTGTACAGTGGATCGAGCCGGCTGCGCCGCCCCTCAGGGAAGCCAACGACGGTATCCGCCCGCAGATCGGCGCCGATACGGTCAATGCAATCCCTTATGGCTTGACTGGAGCTGGCATCGATGTGCTGGTTTATGATGGCGGGCGGGTCGGTAACCACCCCGACATTGACGCCAGGGTGCTCTACCGCGAGTCCGCCAGTGTAAGCGACCACTCGACCCACGTGGCGGGCACGCTGGGCGGCGACGGCAGCCAGAGTGCCGGCGCTGGCGGTACTGCCAACCAGTGGCGCGGCATGGCGCCGGGGGTTGACATTATTTCATACGCAGCACACCTCACTTATGACTATATCTTTTATAACGATGTTGGCGATATTGAGGCTAACTGGGCTGCCGCGCAGAACACCTACGGCGCCGACCTGGGTACAGCCAGCCTGGGGATGAATATTTATTATAACTATCCGGACCGCTGCGACCTGATGGGCAACTACGGCGCTACCGAGGTGCTCATGGACCAGATCGTGCGTGGCGGTAACAGCACGGTGGGGATCGGCGACCGCTACATTTCCACCTGGGCAGCCGGCAATGAGCGCGGGGCTACCTGCGGCAGCTATAGCACCACCGCCTCGCCTGCCGGCGCCAAGAACCTCATCCAGGTAGGCGCTTCCAATACCAATGACAACTCGATGACTACTTTCAGCTCCTGGGGTCCGACCGATGATGGGCGCATCAAGCCGGTTGTTGTTGCGGGGGGGAGCAGCAAGGGGGGGATGGGGGAATTAAGTCAACGGTTCCGAATTTGTTTATTGACAATACGACCAGGAATTGTGATGGCTCTGGAGATGATTATTGTTATCCCTACGACGTGATGCAGGGTACCTCTATGGCAACACCTGCCGTGGCAGGTGGGGTTGCCCTAATGCTCCAGCAGTACCGCGCCGTTTATAACACCAGCAGCAACTTCTGGCCTTCTACGGCTAAAGCCATCCTCATCCACACGGCAGGCGATATGGGCAATCCCGGTCCGGACTACCAGTGGGGCTATGGCCAGGTGGATCTGCCGCGCGCCATCGACTTGATCTCGCGCCGCGCTTTCCGCCAGGATAGCCTCAGTGCCGGTGAGGCAGACGTTTTTTCTCTGGTAGTGCCCAGCAGCAGCAACCCGCTGCAGGTCAGCCTGGCCTGGGACGATTTTGAGGCCACGTTCAACGCCAACCCGACTCTCATCAACAATCTGGATCTGGAGCTGGTGTCGCCCAGCGGCACTATCTGGCGCCCCTGGATACTCAACCCTGCCAGCCCTTCCAGCAATGCCACGCGCGGCGTGGACAGCCGCAACAACCAGGAGCAGGTTCAGGTGCCCTCGCCTGAAGTGGGCACCTGGCTCGTAAGGGTCAGCGGAGTCGCTGTACCGCAGGCGCCGCAATCCTACTCCCTGGTTTGCGAGGGGTGTAAGCCGCTTAACCTGGGCGTGTGCCAGAGTCATGTCCTGAATACGACAATGTTGGATGCGCCTTCTTCCGCAGAAACTCCCGAAAGCCTCAGTGGTGGGGAGACCGCTGTTCCGGAACTAGTAGCAGTATTCCTGGACATCCCTCACTCCATTAACTGCAGGCGAGCTGTGGCAGCGCTCACTCGAGGCTTCCGATGAGACAACCAAAACAGAGGCTAAATTTGGAGGCTGCCCGCCTGGCAGGACCGCAAGCCGTACTGGATGCAGCGGAAAGCCTGACGGGAGTAGCGCTGGATATGGCAGAAGCGGAAATCCGCCAGGCGCAGCAAACACTGGCGGAACGGGCTCTGCCGCCTGTTGAGACCATGCCGCCTGGTGAAGCGCAGGAGTCCGCCAATAACGACGCCATGGTTGCCTGGGATCAGGCTGCCTGGAGCCAGGCGATCCTGCAGGTCAGCAATCTGGAGGAAGCCGGCCTGGAGGTTGAAACCCCGGAGGCGTCGGATGTTGTGGATGCGCCACAAGCGCCTAGCGCCGATCGTACCGTAGGGAGCGGGTGTACCTACAGCACGATAGAAGCAGCCATGGCGGCTGCTAATCCTGGTGATCGTTTGCTCTTAGAAGGCGGCGTCATTTTTACCCTCCGGTCGCATTTGAGTATCCAAAAGGACCTGACATTCCAGGGCGGTTACAACGGCTGCGCCAGCAGCTCACCGCACCTACGACCATCAACGGCGGTGGTGTCGACCGGGTCATGTACATCCAGGCTAACCATGATGTCACTCTAAACAACCTGATCATCACCAACGGCAACTCAACCGCCTATGGGGCGGGTGTGTTTGTGAATTACAACTCCACTTTGACTGGGGACAACCTTGAGATTTATAACAATACGTCAAGCGGTTATGGCGGCGGTGTGAGCTTGTATGGCGCCAGGGCAATCCTCACGAACACCAATATTCATAATAACACGGCTCTGGGGGGGCGGGGGTGCATGCGGACTATTCCAACGGTTACGCTCCTTCTCTTGACCTGCACTCGTATGCAGACGTGTATGACAATGCCGCAATTACCGGATACTGGTTATGGAGGCGGATTGTTCGTGCGCCAGGGCACAGTCAACGTCACCGACTGCTCGGACCTGTATTCCAATGACGCTATTTTCGGCGGTGGTGCTTACCTGATCACCAGCACGCTCACCCTTGTAGGAAGCTGTTCCGAGATACAGAGCAACACTGCTACCGGAGATGGTGGAGGCGTATACGCCATTGCCAGTACGATCAGCCTGGATGACGAAGCAGAACTGTACAATAATAATGCTGGCGTAGATAGCAGCGGCTCGGGCGGCGGCGCTTACTTGAATGGCAGTTCTCTGTACAGCGCAAAAGCCCTGGTCCAGTACAACGGCGCAGCAGACTATGGTGGTGGTATCTATGCCGGCAATGGCTCTTTGATAAGCTTCAGCCTGGGGAGCTTTACCTGCGTTGGAACGCGCTGCTCGCGTCTTTCTAATAATTTGGCTACCAACCAGTACGGCGGCGGCGTGTATGCGAGCAATAGCGATGTGAACCTGGTAAACACTTATGTCGAGTCCAATAGCGCTTATCTGGGTGGGGGCGTGTATGCTTCCGGTGCTGATAGCCAGGTATCGCTTTCCGGCAGCCTCTTTGCCCGCAATAATGCAACCGGGGGAACGGGAGACGGCTTGCGCCTCCACAACAGTGCAAGCCTGAGTGGATCTGGAAATACACTGGCTTATAACGAAGCCGGCGGGGCAGCCACCGGTCGTGCGATTGATCTGTATTCAGCCAGTGGCTCATTGAGTTGCTCGGTGATCTGGGGGCATGCCAATACCGGCTTTTCGGGGATGAACATTACCTACTCGGATGTTCAGTACGGCTTATCTGGCGCTGGCAACATCAACCAGAATCCCCTGTTCGTGGCGCCTAGCCAGCGAGGATTACCACCTGCAATCTGCCAGCCCGGCGATCGATCGCTGCCTGAGCGCATCAACCTGGGATTATGATGGGGAGCTGCGTCCCATCGTGCGCACTTCTGCCGCCTCGCCGTATGATATGGGCGCCGATGAGGTCAGCGGGATGGCGCGTGTCGGGGTGGATAATACCTGCGCCTACAGCACGATCCAGCAAGCAGTCAACGCCGCATCCAGCGGCGCCACTGTTCGTGTCTCGGGCGGTGTGTACTTCGAGAACGTGGATATTTCGGGCAAAAGCCTCACCATCCGCGGCGGGTTCGACGCTACCTGCGCCAACCCTGTTGGGGCAGCAACGCGGGTGGAAGGCAGCCTTAGCAGTGGCAGCGTGTTTGACATTTATGGTGGCACGCAGACGCTGCAAGACCTGGTGATCGCCTGGGGTTCTGGCACCGGCGCTGGTCTGGATGTAGATGGGAATGCCCTGGTGACATTGAACAACACCGATCTAATCCGCAACCACGGCGATTATGGCGGCGGTGTGTGGCTCAACACTGGCAGCACGGTCACAGCTACCAATGGCTCTACCCTCAATTACAACACCGCTAGCACTGCTGGCGGCGGGGTCCGCGTGTGGGGTGCGTTTAACGCTTCAGGGAATGCTATTGGAGTCGGTTTCAATTGCGCGCTGCATGGGGGTGGTTTTTCGATCATCCAAGGCGAGGTTACGCTGGATGGCTTCCACGTAATGGGCAATCTTGCCGCCGATGCCAGCGGTAGAGGCGGCGGCGCCTTTCTGGAGCAGGGAGCAGCTATCACACTTACCGGTAACACCTACTTCGGTGACACGGGTACTTATGGCAATACGGCTTACGATGGCGGTGCGCTCTATGCGGATGCATCCCGAATTAATCTGAACGATGTACTGGCAACGCTTTCCAACAATACTGCCAGCCACAATGGCGGCGGCGTTTACCTGGCAAACAACAGCACTCTCACGGGCGTTAACGCCCGCATCGGCTCGAATTTTGCTGCGTCAACGGGCAATGACGCCATCCAGGGAGCCGGGGTGTATGCTGTGGATAGTGACATCGATTACGCCGGGCGCTTCTTTAACAACGTGGCCACATCTTCCGGAGGCGCGCTCTATGCCAGTAACAGCCGGCTGCACTTGGCAGGCGCTCAGGTGGGCGGGACAGGTGCCAACCAGCCCAATCAGCTTGGCGCTGGCGGCAACCATGGCGTGGGCTTATACCTTACGGATGGCACGCGTGCCGAGCTGGAGAATAGCCGGATCGTCAATAATCTATTCAATACGACCGGCATCGCGCATGGCGGCGGAGCTTATTTGATCGCGGGTAGCGCAATCACGATGACCAATACAACCGTCCAGGGACATATCGCCCCGTCTGCCAGCGTTGGGCGTGGAGCGGGTGTATACGTTGATTACAGTCGCATAACACTGGATAACAGCCAGGTGATCAGCAATACCGCAGGGATGAACGGGGGTGGCATACGCCTATGGGGCGAGAGTACGTTGAACGTTCGCAATGCTTCCAGTATCCGGGGTAACCAGGCGAATAATGGCGATGGCGGAGGGGTTGCAGCCTCGGGTATGTCAACGATCAATTTCCAGGATGTGACATTGCAGCACAATCAGGCTGCCACCAACGGTGGCGCGGTCTCAACGGATGCGGGCGCACTTAATTTTACCGGCTGGCTGGATGTACGCTACAACCATGCCGGCGGCAATGGCGGCGCGCTGGCGATCAGTGGCACAGCAAATCCATCGATCAGCGCCAGCGGCGCTGCCAGCCACCTTTCTGCCAACACCGCTGGCGGCAATGGCGGCGCGATCTACCTCAACAACAATACCACTTTCGAGCTTTATGCTACCAGCGGCGTGGCGCTCAACCTCAGCACCAACAGTGCAAGCGGTGATGGCGGCATGGGCTATGCAAATGCCGGCGGGTTCTTTGACTATTATGGCAATCTCCTGGCGAGCTCCAATACCGCTGGCGGAAACGGAGGCGTGTTCTACCTGAGCAACGCTTCGCGGCTTTGGATGGATGATTATGGCAATCTCCGCCCGCAATTTTGGGCGAACACTGCAGATAACGGTGGTCTGATCTACGCCCTTGCCAGCCCGCGAGTGGAATGTGATGGGGGGGACCTGGGTATGCCCGGAAATGGCAACCATGCCACTTCTGGGAGCGGCGGCGCGATTTATCTGGATGGCAGCACATTTAACGCTTCCAACTGCATCTTCGATAACAACTGGGCAACGGATCACGGCGGGGCGCTGGCAGCGGTGAATAGCTCTAGCGTAACGATTGGAGCGGAGTATGCCGTCACGACCACGGCTGCCGCACAGGATGCTCGCCTCACGCCCCAGGCACCCCAAGCAACCGGCTGTAATCCGTTATTGGGCAGGTGTAGCAGCTTGTCCAATAATCATGCAGATATGGATGGCGTTGGGGGCGGCGATGGCGGAGCGATCTACATCAGCGCCAGCACTTTAAATATCGATCACTCTCATTTGTTGGATAACCAGGCGCAGCGCGGCGGCGCCCTCTTCCAGACCGGCGCGGCATCTACCACCGCGGTTTATAACAGTCTACTCTTTCAGAATACCAGCCTGCAGGCGTATGGCGCTGGGATCCGCTCCGAGCAGGGCAGCTTGGACTTACGCCATGCCACCATTTCCGATAATCAGGGCGGAGCGGGAGTCTCGTTGAGTAGCACTACTTGCCAGGTGCGCAACTCCATTCTCTGGGGCAACCAGATGGGCGGGTTTACCACAGCCCCTGGATTGGTGGAGTGCAGCATAGATCAGAGCGGGATGGGAGGTGTGAACACAAATCCGCAATTTGTGGGCGGCGGTGATTACCACCTGCAGGCGGCATCGCCAGGCATCAACGCCTGCTCGAGCGGCTTATCGCTGGATCTGGAAGGTGTGTTGCGACCCTCGGGCGTCAAATATGATATGGGTGCGTTTGAGCTGGCGATGAGAGTGTTGTTTGCGCCGGTCATCTTGAAGCCATAAAGCGCGGTTAAGTAACGGAAGTGGTTTTTCGATAGATCCCGGACATCAATAGCTTGAAATATTCTTGCACGTCCAGTGTGAGATCCTCAACCAAAGCCAGGGCTTGTTCCGGGGTGCCCTGGCTGAGTTGTTGCGCATAGCGATTGAGGATGCCTTCCAGCACCAGGCTGGTCAGTTCGATCGCTTTTTCGATTTCAATGTCTTCCTTGAATTTGGAGTGTGTCCAAGCCCTGCGTGAGTATCCGGCGGCTGGATATGGCGTATTCGCGATACCGTCCAGCCAATTCCGCTCTGATTTGCTCGGGAGTATGGAGAAAGGCATTGAAGAGGAAGCGGTAGAGTAACGGTTCTTGCACGGCAAACTGCATGCGCAACCTGCCAAGCGCCAGTAACCGCTCGAAGAGATCGCTCGGCAGCTCCTCAACCATTGAGTTTACCTGCTTGACGTAGCTTCCGACGGCGTAATCGATCAGGTAAAGGTACAGTTGTACCTTGCTCCCGAAAAAGTAGAAAAGCGTCCCTTTGGGTATGCCTGCCTCTCGGACGATGGCATTGGTTGAGGCTTGCTCGTAGCTGTTCTGGGCGAATTCCTTCAGGCAGGCGGCAAGGATCCGGCGCTTCTGCTCTGCGGGGATACGCTCGAAGTTTTCGTACATCAGGCGTTACCCAGACGGTAATGGACGGTCCACTGTGTCCGCCGGAAGAGCGCTGTAGCGCCCCATTACGTTCAGGGCACCCAGCTTGGGATGGTGGGAGTCGAAGTAGCTCCACTCGTCCAGCAGGTGTATGCCAGAATGCCAGCTCTCCGGTTCATTCCCATCTTTGATGCCAAACCGGAACGTTGCCTCGGCGCCCATCCCGAGCTGGCGTTGCATCTTGCTGCGCAGGAGCGGCTGCATGCTTTTACTCAGCCAGCGGCTGTTGATCACCTCGCAAACCAGCTCCGATCCCGGGAAGCGCCTGGCAAGATCTACGAATAGCCTCCGTACTCGGTCTGGCTCAAGGTACATGAACACGCCCTCAGCCAGGAAGAGTAGCGGGAGTGTGCCTTGTGCTTCGAGGTGATCCATCCAGGTGTAATCGAAAACAGAGGCCGAGATAAGGTGGTAACGCGGCTGCTCGTCCACGAATTCGCGTTTGAAGCGAATCACCTCCGGCAGGTCCAGATCGAAGAAATGCACCTGACCATTGTCGATCCGGTAAAAGCGCGTGTCCATCCCGCAGCCGATGCTGACTACGCTTGCCTGAGGATGGAGAGCAAGGAAATTTTGCGTGTAGGCATCGTATTTATTGGCGCGCAGCGCCAGGTGTACACAGAGCTGGCGGCTGACCTTACCCCGAGCCAGCGAGTGCAGCAATCGATCTGGCGACTGAGCAAGGCGCGGATTCAGGCGTTGGGTGATTTCCACCGCCTTTTCGTCGACCATGATCGGTTCTTGCGTCTGGCTTTCCAAGGCACGCGCGTATAGGGTAATCAAAGAGGTGGCAGCTACATCCGATAGGTCGGAAACGGACACCGGTATGGATTGTTTCCAGGTTTGCGTTCATGGATCAACTCCTGTTACTGACCATGTGGTCAGTAACAGAATTATACGCTAATATCGCTAGATGGTCAATACAGCCGGGACTAACAATTCGCCAATGGAATGATCGAGTTGAACTGGGATCACCAGAGAGGTTACCCGCCTGATGAGCGCATAAAGATTGCCAGTGCGCCGCGGTTAAGCAGGTAACACGGTTGGCAGCGGAAGGCACGCTTTACCGCGTAACGGGTGGTCTCCATGTCGCCTTGCTGGTAGGAGAAAAATGCAAGCTGGATAGCTGCATCTCCAACCCGTTGGCGCTTGCGCTTCGCTAACCCCTGCAAGCTATCCGGAAGGTTGTCATAAACCGTTTCAAGATAATCCAGGGGGCGGGTGGTCTTGGGCAGGTCGAGCCAGGCGCTGAAGATGTCTGCCAGGGTCTGCCCATCGTTTTCTGCCAGGGTTGGGTCAAGCTGCACCGCCCGCTCGATGCAATTTTTCGCGTAGTCGAAATTTTTTGCGTGATAAGCCTGTGCTGCGGCGCGCAGGAATGCGCGGCTGTACGCCGGATCTCGTAACACCCTCCATGCCGGAAGCAGATCTGGCTGCGAGTAAAGTTTATCCAGCACAGCGAAGGTAGCGGTGGTCATCTGCCCGCCTATGCGCGTCATTTGCGCAGTATGAAAGCGGTAGAGCGAGACCGGCTGGTTGATATAATCCATGCCACAACCCAGGCACCCCAGGCGCAGCCACATATCCCAGTCCTCATAAGAGCGCAGGCTTTCATCGAAATAACCGGCTTTTTCCTGCCAGCTGCGCCGTAGCAGCACGCTTCCCACATGCAACAGATTGCCTAACAGGAGTTGCTCAGAGTCCTGTGGGATGGGAGTATCCATGATCTTTCCCACCTGCTTGCCGTGCTCGTTGATCGGAATCGCCTGCCCGGCAACCAGCCCAACGGCTGGTTGCGCTTCCAGGTTTTCCAGCAGGATAGCCAGCTTTTCCGGCAGGAACAGATCATCCGAGTCCAGGAAGCTCAGGTAGGGCGCTGTCGTATTGCGTATGCCCGTATTGCGCGCCGCGGACAAGCCGCGGTTCTCCTGGTAAATATAATGTAGCCGCGCATCCTGGTAGCTTAACGCCAGGCTACGCGTCTCATCACTGGAGCCATCATCGACGACGATCGCCTCCCAATCTTTGAAGGTCTGTTCCAGGACGCTTTGGATGGCTTGCCCCAGGTACTGGCTCTGGTTGTAGGCGGGGATGATCACGGCGATCTTGGGCATGGACTCGATTCCTTTTGGAATTTTACACGATACGGTCAGACTTTAACCGCCAATTCTTTCAAATCGGCGCTAAAATACCTGAGTACAGGATAACAGGAAATGGGTATTTATTGTTGCACTGGAGGCGATTCTCCTAAAGGTACAACGAATACCCTGTTCCCCCGTCCACCGAAGATTGGAACGCTTTTTTGTCTGCAGGAGGTCCCTATGGAAAAAACACTTGCGCGACTGGCAGGAATGAGCCTGGTCCTGTTGCTGCTGTTGTCTGGTTGTAATTTGCCCGGGTTAAGCACCCCAACACCCCTGGTGACATTTGTCCTTCCCACAGAGACGCTCTCGCCGGTGGAGACGGTTGCCCCGGCGCAACAGCTTGCTCCAACGCCTACCAGCGCTCCTCCCACCCTCGTGCCCACGGTAGCCCCACCGGTGCAGGCAACTCCACCTATGCTTCCCATGCTGACCTCTCTCAACCTGAGGTATATCGATATGATCGATGGCGTCACTGGTTGGGGATGGAGTGACCAGTATGTCGGCTATACACAGGATGGCGGGCAATCCTGGGTGAATATTACTCCCGGCGGAGGTTTCCCAGCAAGCACATCTCTGAGCGGCGCCTTCTTGGATGCCATGCACGGCTGGGTATTAGCGCCAGTCGCCGATTATTCATCCGGGACGATTTACCGCACGCAAGACGCAGGGCGTACCTGGCAGTCGGCGCCGGTACCGTTCGCAGGTGCATCCTTTGACTTTCTAGATGCCATGCTCGGTTGGGCGATGGTGGGTACGGGAGCTGGTGCTGGCTCATCGGCAGTAGATATCTACCAGACTGCCGATGGCGGCTCGAGCTGGTCGCGCCTGTACAGCCTGGATCCATCTCAATCGGATGCCCCGGGGGGACTGCCCTTCGCAGGATCGAAAAATGGCATCGGTTTTGCGACTTCTACGCGCGGCTGGGTGGGAGGCGCAGAACCCATGGATAGCTACGTCTGGCTCTTTGTTACGCAGGATGCTGGGCGTACCTGGCAGCACCAGGACCTGGCGTTGCCCGCCGGCTTTGAGAATGCCATGACCTCCGTCGATGCGCCGATCTTCTCTAACACGCTGGAAGGTGTATTACCGCTACAGCTCTTTATGGGCGATCTTGTCGCTACGGTTTTTTACCGCACCAGCGATGGCGGATTGACCTGGCAGGCGACGCGACCGGTAACCCTGATCGGTCAGTTTTCTGTCTCATCCATGAGCGATTTTTGGGTGTGGGACGGTAAAACACTGGTTGCCAGCTACGATGGCGGGCAGACCTGGCAAAGCATCCCGGCGAATATCAATCTGGCGGATAATCTCAGCCAGCTCGATTATGTCGCCCCGGCGCAAGGGTGGGCTCTTGGCATGGACGCTAACAGCGCCAGCACGCTCTACCAGACCGTCGATGGCGGCTACACCTGGACCCTGCCGGGTGGACAACCGCTCGCGGTAGCTCCCAGCCCAACCGCCGTGATAACGACGGCTGCTGCGCCGACAAAGACGCCTCCTCCAACCGCGGCGAGCAACCCGGGCAAGCGCGGCGGTCCCAGCGTGATCGCCGGGTTCGTTAAGGACGCTCCCGTGATCGATGGCGTCTTGGACGAGTGGACACAGGAGCGATACGATGTAACCACCGTCACCTATGGCAAGGATAACTGGACTGGATCCAGCGACCTGTCCGGAAAATTCATGCTCGCCTGGGATGAGAACAACCTTTACGTGGCGGCGCGGGTGTATGATGACGTGCACGTACAGAACGCCGGCGGTGAAGACCTCTTCAAAGGCGATGGCATCGAATTCTTGCTCGATCGCAACCTCTCGGCAGATTTTTACAACCGCGCCTTGAGCTCGGATGATTACCAGCTGGGCATCTCCTCCGGCGCCCCTGCTGACTATGAGCTATTCCGACAGCCAGCCGGTTGATCCCGAAGCATACCTGTGGTATCCCAAGGCGTCCGCCGGATCGTTAACTAAGGTGAAAATCGGGGTATTTTATACGGACGACGGCTACAAGATCGAAGCGGCTATCCCGTGGAGTGTGCTCGGCGTTTCTCCAAAATCCGGGCAGACGTACGGCTTTGCCTTCTCCTTCTCCGACAACGATAATCCGGACAAGGATGTTCAGCAGACGCTGATGACCAACGCCCCAGTCCGTCGCCTGACCGATCCGACCACCTGGGCCAACCTCACCCTGAGCCAATAAGGCTGGCATGCGATGTGGAAATTTGATACTTCATATGGT
Source organism: uncultured Chloroflexia bacterium (assembly GCA_963702535.1). GTDB lineage: Bacteria > Chloroflexota > Anaerolineae > Anaerolineales > UBA4823 > CAVPDG01. The sequence goes on from CAVPDG010000013.1 coordinate 60,156, forward strand.
TGAGCAGATATCGGAATGAGTACACTGGCAATTGAAACGCACCAATTGACCAAGCGCTATGGCAGGGTGACTGCTGTCGATAGCCTGTCGCTGAGCGTCTCAGAAGGTGAGATCTATGCCTTCTTGGGTTTGAATGGCGCGGGTAAAACCACCACCATCCGCCTGTTGTTGGGTATGGTAAAGCCTACGGTGGGGGAAGCCATTGTCTTGCAGACTCGTGTGCGTCCCGGTAGTTCGCAGCCCTGGGCAAAGGTCGGTTACCTGGTGGAGGAGCCGCGTGCTTACCCCGAGCTGACGGTAGAGGAAAACCTGGAGGTCACCCGCCGCTTGCATCCGGGTGTCCCTAAGAAGGCTGTTACGGAGTTGATCGAGCGGTTTAGCCTATCCACCTATGCTAACAGGCGTGCCCGGACCCTTTCGCATGGCAACGCTCAGCGACTGGGGTTGGTTAAAGCTCTGCTTCACGATCCTCATTTGGTTATCCTGGATGAGCCAGCCAACGGCCTCGATCCGGCGGGCATCGTTGAGGTGCGCGAATATCTTCTCAGCCTCAGGCGCGATAAGGGAATTACCATCTTCATGTCGAGCCATATCCTGGCTGAAGTCGCCCTCCTGGCTGACCGCATCGGCATCATCCACCGCGGGCGTTTGCTCCAGGAGTTGAGTATCGGAGAGCTGGAGCGGAACCGTAAGCGCCAGCTTGTTGTGGTAGCACAATCTCTCGACCTCGCCTGCGCCGCCTTACTCTCCGCTGGATACTCACCTGAGGTCCAACCGGATGGCTCAATCATCCTGCAGGACCCTGAGGCGATTAACGCTCCGCAGCAGGTCGCCAGCCTGTTGGTACATGCCGGTGCTCCGCCCTCCCGCCTCACAGTCGAAGAGGAAGCTCTGGAGGATTATTTCCTGCGCATGGTGGGAATCGAGGGGGAGGTCAGTCATGCATAACCTTTCTGCTGTGCTCTGGATCGAATTGCGCAAAGCCATACGCTCACGCATGCCTCTGTGGACTGCTCTGGGATCCCTGTTCCTCCCGTTTGGCATCGCCTTCTTGATTTTCGTGGCAAAGAATCCGGAAATCTCGCGCAAGCTGGGCTTGATCAGCGCAAAAGCTAATTTACTTGCCTATTCGGCGACAGATTGGCCGGCATACCTCAAAGTGTATGGCATGATCATCGCTGCAGGTGGTTACTTCTTGTTTGTCCTGGTCATCAGTTGGGTTTTTGGACGTGAATTTGCCGATGGCACCGTGAAAGACATCCTTGCAGTGCCCATATCGCGGGCGAGTATTCTCCTTGCCAAGTTTATTTCCGTGGCAGTCTGGTCGGTTGGTCTGGCCGTCCTGATCGTCATTGCTGGCTTGGTGACGGGGATGCTCATGGATCTACCCGGGAGTTCTCCCGCGGTATTCCTCCAAGGTGGTTCGATGGTGCTGGTCACGACGGGTTTGGTTATTCTTGCCCTACCCCCCTTTGCTTTTTTCGCCAGCCTGGGGAGGGGATACCTTCTCCCCATAGGCGTAGCGGTGCTGGCGCTCATGATGAGCAATCTGATCATGATTATCGGCCGGGCGGAATACTTCCCCTGGGCGGTTCCCGCTCTATATGCCCAAGGGGAGAATCCACTCCCGCCAGCCAGCTACTTGATCGTTCTGGTTACAGGGCTTTTCGGCATGTTAGCGACTTTCCTGTGGTGGAAATACGCTGATCAAAGTCGCTGAAATCCCTCGTATTCCTCTTGATTGAGGTGTATGATTAATCCGTACCCAATTGCACTCCCCTGAAGCCTTCGCTTTGTATTGCCAAAGGAGGTAATCATGAACATCACCCTGGCTCTCTCAGGTGGCGGCTTTCGTGCCACTGTCTTTCACCTGGGCGTTTTCGCGCGCCTGGCGTGTGAAAATCGCCTGGAAGATGTGATCTTGATCTCCACCGTTTCGGGCGGTAGCCTGTGCACGGGTCTGGTCTTCGCCCTCAACGAGTTTAAGTGGCCCGGCAGCCAGGAGTTCCTTGAAAAGGTTGAGCCGCGGGCGCGCCAGCTTCTCACCACTTTCGACCTGCAAGGCTCGCTGCTGAGCCGCGTCTTCGGTACATTCTGGACTGTGCTGGAGACACGCGCCGATGATCTCTCCGCTTTGATGCAGAAGCACTGGAAGATCACCGCCCGCCTCAAGGACCTCCCGCCCTCGCCGCGCTGGATGATTAACGCTACCTGCTATGAGACGGGCAAGAACTGGCGTTTCGAGCGCTTTCGCATGGGTGATTATCTCTTCGGCTACACCCATGATACCGACCTGCCCCTCAGCGACGCCTTGGCAGCCTCCGCCGGCTTTCCCGGCTTGATTGGAGCGCTTGAGGTAAAAGCCGCCGGGCGGAAGTGGTTCAAATACTCAACGAAATTCGACCCTGCGCTGAAGCTGGCGAGCCCGGATGAGGAAGAAAGCTGGGGCAAAGTCGCTATCGAGCCCCACTTCCCCAGCGCTCACCTGTGGGATGGCGGTGTGTACGACAACCACGGGCTGGAAGGTATCCATGATTTCCGTACCGGCTGGTCGAAGCGCTTCGGTTTCCTGATCGTGAGCGATGCCGCCGGTCGCGGCGGGGAGGAGAAGTACCGCAAGGGCATCCCTGCCATTATGCGCCTATCCACCGGCATCATGATGAACCAGGTGCGCTCCCTGCGCACGCGCGCCCTCATCGAGCGCCTCGCTAACCACGCTGATGAAGACCAGGGCGTGTTCCTGCAGACCGGCAACTCGTGCAAATACATCATGGAGAGCGCCGGGCGCAGCGATTGGCTGCCGCAGTTTTGCCAGGGCGCCTTGCCGCAAGACGAGGTCGAAAAAGCCGCTGCAATGGGTACGGTTATCCGCAAGTTGACGATGGAAGAGTACGAGCGCCTCTACCATCACGGCTATGAGGTGGCAGACGCAACCCTGTGCGCTTACTACCCGCACATGTTCCAGCACCAACCGTACGGTACTTCGGCATAGGGTAGGCAGCCAGCCGTCAGGGATGGAGGGTCAGGCTGTCGATCGCATGTTGGTATGCCGACATCTCAAACATGTCTTACCCGGGCGGGTTGCACGCCATTTCACCTGCCTCCGCCTGGAAAATGTAGAGCTGATCTCCGTGCTGGATGATGGTGAGCTTGCCAAGCGATTCGTCCCGCCAAAGCGAAAATCCACCTTCAACCCTGGCGATCGAGCTGGCGCGTTTCTAGATTTAACCAGGCACCAGATTCCCGGAGGAGTGCTTGACCAGCCCATCAACGGATTAAGGTAATTAACGGAGTATGCTCCGTCCGGGTTCTCCCCGGTATGCGGTTGTCGTCGAGCTAATCTACGGTTGGCACTCGCTGATCCGCTGGCGGAGCGCTTCGATGACCAAGGGGGAGTTACCCCAGGCGCCCATATTCACCACCTGGATATTTTCCGGCAGGTGCGCCGCCTCCACCGCTTCGGGCACCTGGATATCGCTGTGGATCGAGTCGGCGCTGATGGAGGCTGAGAAAACCAGGATGCGCTCAACGCCTCTGGCGGCCAGCTCTGCTACCGCGGGTGTAATCTTGGGGGTTTTGAATTCCATCCATGCCAGCAGCACATTTTCCGGCTTGTAGCCTGCCGCGATCAGCCGCTCACGGACCTGGTTGCGGAACTTGTTCTCCTGTTCGGTCTGTGTGGGGTAAAAGGCATCCCAATCGTCCGGCTGCCCGTGCCCCACCAGCAAGATGCCCACTTTGTCTTTGCTTACGCCGTTCAGGTGAGTGTTTGCCCGGGCGACAAACATCTGTTGCAACCCGTCGGTATCCCAGAGAGGTTTTGCTTCGCACACGCTGGCGCCGTATTTTTCAATCTCCAGCGCCTCCAGCATCTCGAATCCCGCGATGGTATGGCTCGAATCGGTGAGGAACACCGGCAGCACAATCAGCTTGCTGGCGCCGTCATTGAGCGCCTGGATAGCCATCTCATCCGGTCGAGGCGGGCTGTCTAAAAATGCCTGGTAAAAGCGTGTCCCGCGTTGGAGCTCTTCCGGCATGGAGAGCATCAGGCTATGCAGCATGATCTGGTGCACTTTATTGTGCGCGCTGCCGCCGATCGCCAGGTACTCTCGGCGCACGTTGTTCAGGAAGAAAGGACGGAAAGGCCAGGGCACGAAGGACACGCCATCGTGGTCTAGCTCGTGAAAGGTCTCGATCCACGGCATTGGGCTGTAAGCCGGCGGCTCGCCATGCGTGAAGTACAGGACGGCGGTATGCCCGTCGCCGGGATCGTCTTCAGAGCGGGTGATGGCAGGCAGCTCGCGTTCCTCTGACTGCGCCAGATAAACGCGGGTCGCCCCCAGGTATCCCAGGGCAAAGAGCACCAGCAGCAATCCAAAATCTGCCGCCAGAAACCAGCCGCGGAAGAAGCGAAATGCCAGGTAACCCCAGATGATCAGGATTCCCACGAGTAAAGCCAGGAATAAGCTCATGCGGAGCGGTGAAGATACCAGGTATGCCAGGAAAAACACGCCGCTTGCGATGGCGAGGAGAGCAGAAAGAAGCCAGGGAGCCATTTTCTTCATCAATATACCTCACAAAATCTCGATTTTCAATGGGATTGAAAACCGATTATCTCCAATCGGGTTCTATAAAGACATCAGCCCATGGAAGCTTGAACGTGAAGCTGATGTATAAAACAATAGACGCAGTGAATAGGATCAGGATCAGGGTACTCAAGTTTCGTGTATAACGGATTTGAGCAAATCCTTGTTCTAGAGATGATACAAAATATCCTACCGACAGGGTGATGATATTTGCATAGATGATCTCCAATGGGATGGTGGGCATTCTCCCATAGATCGCCGGAGCCAAATACCAGAGTAGGAATACAATCCAGGGTGCAAAGGTCGTTGCTGTCAGCCGTGACAGGATGTGCCTTTTCTTGTCTTGAAGTTGCCTGCGATAGATGGCGTATTCGATAACATCCAGGATCAGGAAGGCGAAAAAGGTTGACTTGTAGTGTTGGAAATTCGATTCGGTTGTTGAGCAGATGAGCGAAAGTGGCAGAATTGGGAAAAATCGGTACGCGAAGTAAAGAAGCATGAAAACAGCCCAGAACAGCACTGTCTTCAAGATGGGGTGAAAGCCAGGAGTCGTTCCAATATTCAAGCTTGCCGATCCTTACCAGTACGATAAATCTAGATAATCGATAGGTTTATGAATGGCTTGCTTGGGGATGGATCGGATCTTGTTTTGCTCCCTGGAGCAAACGCATCAAGTAGAATTCTATTTTAGTTCCTGTTGTTTATACAAGGGGGTTTTACATATAAAATAGATGACATTTGTCATCTATTACACCAAACGAAGGGGTATCTGTTCGTCCTGTCTAGGGGTTCACCTCCCTGAACTGCGTAATTCCTACTTATTTACGGCCAGGGAATTTCGACAAACGGCGTATAGCCGTGCTTCTCCGCTGCCGTGATTCGGCCGTGGGATGGCTCGCTGCAGCCTATCTCATCCGGTATCTCGACTGCTGAGCCGTAAGCGCCTACCGGGGTAAAAACAATCTTCCCTTCTTTACACACCCATGCCTCGATCACGTAGGGTGTCTGCTCCGAGTCGTCGCCCGCCCGAAGGGATATGAGGGCTCCAGAAAACGGTGACCGTATTTCCATCGCGTCTGGCAGAGACGCCTTTGAGTGGACCATAATAAGGTGAGGGCGGGAGTGGAATATATGTGGGTTGGACGTCCATCACGTCGCCTTTCACGTCCATAAGCGTTGCCTTCACCCAGCAAGGGTTGTTTCCTCCGATGGCTTGGATCAAGATCCAGGAGCCAGTGTCGGTGCGACCGATGATTTCTAGGTTACTGCCGGGCACCAATCCGTATTTATATAAATAGGGGGCGCCTGGGCCGTAGCGGCAGTTGGCGCGCACAAGGACTTCACCTCTAAGGATGGCGTATGTGGGCGTGACGGATGGTGACGGCGGCTCAGTTACCATGGGGGATGCCTCGGCAGCCAGCTTGCCGGGTGTTTTATTCGCATCTGGCACAATTGTGGGTGTGGATGGCTCGTTTGTTACACTTTCGGGGCTGGGGGTAAGGGCTGCTCCTGCTAAAGTTGCCACGGACGTGGCTATCTTCCTGGTTGTATCGTCCGTTGAGGTTTGCGCGATAGGTTGGAGCTGGCTATTCAAACTGCAGGCAGCCGCCAGGATTGCGACCAGAGTGACGAGCGTTAGTTTGTTTCTGGGCATTGTCCCGCTGGCTCATCAGGCGAGCCTGGTCGCCTCTGCCCGCTGCTTGATCCCGATCAGCATCCGCCGCTCCATCACGAAATGGATCGGCTCGACGATCACCCGCCACATCAAAAGGTTGCCGAATGTGCGCTCGAAGCGGTTGCGCGAGCGCGTCCACAACCGGCAATTGCCACCGGTAAGCGGCTCGATCATGAAGATCCAGTTTGCTGGACCGGGTTCTTCTTTCGCCGGGTCGCACGCTTGCATCACGAGCGCTCGGTTGGTCTCCACTGCCGTGATGCGGAATAGCGGATACCCCTTTGGTCCCAGCCGCACGTTGTCGCCTGGTCTGGGGTTTTGCCACTGCGGCTCGATTCGCTGGGCGTTGTGTATGCGGCAGCCAGCCAGGTTTTCCAGGCGCTGGTAGGTGTATAAACCGCCCTTCTCCTGCCCGATCTGCGCCAGCCATGCCCAGATGTCTTCCGGTTTTGCCTGGATGGTGATCGCCCGCGTCACTTCAAGCGTTGGCTGCGGGACGATCTCGTCGCCGGGGAGCGGGCGATCGGCTTCTCCCTTTGGTGTGCCCCAGCGGCTGTACCAAGGGCGGAGCAGCCAGCTTAACAGCAGCATGCCGGCGATCGCGCCGGCGGCTCCGATTTCTTCAAGAATGGAGGGATCTTTGGCTTGTTTTTTCATTGTGGGCATCTGTGCCGCCAAATTTTATCACGGTGTTGTGTCTTGCAGGCTGTGCAATACACTGTTCAGGATGGGAACGCAAAAAATGAGGCGCAGAGCGAGCGCAGCCAGCTCCGGATCCCTTTTCGAGATCATTACCCTTTATCAGTGTAACTCAGTAATCGGATAATTAGGGGATTAAATCCCATTAATCTAGCGTTATAATTCAGCCCAATATCCGCGGGGTGATTTAGCAGGCTCATCCATTGATTGATCGACACAATTGAAGAGGAGGTAATAGAGATGAAACGCTATTCGTTGGTAGTACTACCGGTTGTGTTGGCGCTGTTACTCCTTGCTGCAGTAGGGGCGTTTGCCCAGAGTAGCTTACCACCGGATCAGCAGCTTCCGCAAGGCCCATTACCTCCTGGACCCCAAGCAGACCAGTCTCCACCTGGATCTCAAGCGACTCAGTTCGCACAAGAACCATTGGCGCCTGCGGGCAGCTCTTTTACCTACCAGGGTCGCCTAACTCGCAATGGCCAGCCACTCAGCGAGACCTGTTCCCTGTCTATCTCCTTGTGGGATGCCGAAAGCAGTGGCTCTTTCCTCAACAGCAACACCCTCAGCACCGTCGTGGTGGAGGGTGGCCTGTTCACCGTGCCGCTCGACTTCGGCGACCAGGCCTTCCGTGGCGAAGCCCGCTGGCTGGAGACGGCTGTCCGCTGTTCGAGTGACAGTAACTACGTCACTTTGAGCCCGCGCACGCGCCTCAGGGCTGCGCCGTATGCGCAGTACGCCGTCAACAACTGGGCTATCGGCGGCAATTCCGGTACAGCTGGTTCTGGATACCTGGGTACCACCGATAATATGACCTTCACGATCGGGATTAACGGCAGCCCGGTTCTGCGCATTTTTCCCAGGCAGCAGTCACCCAACATCATCGGCGGCTATGCCGGTAACTATACCACCGCCACTGCCTACGGGGCTACCATTGCGGGCGGCGGCTCATTCTTTTATGAGAATCGCGCTTTGCGTGAATACAGCACCGTTGGCGGTGGGCGCAAGAACCAGGCTGATAATTATGGAGCTACGATTGCCGGTGGCATCGATAACTGGGCAGCCAACGATTATGCCACAGTTGCTGGAGGATTACGTAACTACGCCACTGGTAATGCTTCAGCCATCGCCGGTGGGTTCTACAATGTCGCCAGCGGCTATGTTTCCTTTGTCGGCGGTGGCGACCTCAACTGGGCGTTATCTCAGAATGCTACCGTCAGCGGTGGCTACAGTAATACTGTCGGCGGAGGCCAATTGATCGCCAATGGCACCATCGGAGGCGGTGTGTTCAACAAGGTTACAGGTTTTGCTGGTACCATCGCTGGTGGACATGGCAATCAAGCTTCAGGTGAGTGGAGCACGATTAGTGGAGGCGGTTTCAATACAGCATCCGCAAGCAGCTCGACTGTAAGTGGTGGAGAATATAGTGTTGCCAGCGGTGTCCGTTCCACTGTCAGCGGTGGTTCGTATAACCAGTCGAGTGGTGCTGGTTCAACGGTAAGCGGCGGTGGTTGGAATGGCTCCAGTTTCAACGGGAACCAGGCACGCGCCACTGCCTCCACGATTGCCGGAGGTTACGGCAACCGCATATCTGTAGATGGCGGTTATGGCACCATCGCCGGTGGGCAATCGAATCTGATTACTGCCACCGCTGGTACTAACCTGTTGATTGCTACGATCGGTGGCGGTTACAACAACAAGGTAAACCTTGGCGGCGCCACCATTGCTGGTGGTAACAGCAACACAGCCAGCGGTTTTGATGCTGCGGTGGGTGGTGGTAACAACAACACCGCCAGCGGCTCTGCAGCAACTGTTCCCGGAGGCAATAGCAATCTGGCGGCAGGTGCGTTCAGTTTTGCCGCTGGATATCGCGCCAAGGCTTATAACAACGGCTGCTTCGCCTGGAACGACAATACCGACGCTGATCTGGTGTGCAATACCAATAACACCTTCGTGGTGCGCTCAACCGGTGGTGTGATCTTCGGTACGAATACGAACTTGTCCACCGGTTGTAGCATTGCCCCTGGTGGCGGTGGATGGCTCTGCTCCAGCGATCGCAATACCAAGACCAATTTTGCCCCCGTGGATGGGCGCCAGGTGCTCCTCGCTTTGAGTGCCATCCCGATCGAGACCTGGAGCTTTAAGACCGAGGATCCGGCAGTGCGCCATATCGGGCCTATGGCTCAGGACTTCAAGGCCGCTTTTACTGTGGGATCAGATGATAAGCGTATCAATTCGCTGGACGCAGATGGCGTCGCCTTGGCGGCAATCCAGGGTTTGTACCAGCTTACTCAGGATCAAGGCGCACAGATCGCCCGCCAGAAGGCGCAGATTAACTGATTTACAGGGTCAGGTATCAACCCTGGAGAAAAGGCTTGATGCATTGGAGAAAGGCCAGGCAACACACAGTAGTTTCTTACCGGCTAACCCGATCATCCTTCTAGGTTTGGTGCTGGTCGGTGGATTCGCCTTACTTTGGTGGCGTTATCCCCACCAGGGAGCGAAAAGAGGAAACAAAATGAAAAAGCTAGGTCTCTTTCTCCTTGTTTTTACGCTGCTCATCGCAGTTACCTTAACCGCCTACGCCCAAACTGGCAACGGCTACGCAATTACCTGGTGGACAATCGACAATGGCGGTAGCCAGAATATCGGTGCTGGCGGCTATGCACTCTCGGCTACGATCGGCCAACCGGATGCTGGTAAAGCCGGTGGAGGCAATTACGAGTTGGTTGGCGGCTTTTGGAGTGGTGCCCCTCCACAGGTGTACAGGAATTACCTGCCCACGATTGTGCGTTAGGCAAGTCTTCGCTTTCATAACCGGGAGATTGCCTGGTTGATCCTCCAATAGCGAAGCCCTGGTTTTCGTTCTGTAGTTTTGGATGGTCTGGCCCTGGCTGCTCGATCTGCTTGAATACGGGAAGTCTAGTCTTAATTGTATGGATCGCTTTAGCCAGTACGTTGTGCGGGTGGTGTAGCCCGACATCCTTTCCCCACTCCAGGTGCTGGAAGGAAAAACCCCCACCAGCTCCCAGCCTTCTTGACCAAGCTGGTTAAGCCTTTTCTCGGGGGGCAATTCTTTCGTCGATGACCTCCGGCAGGTCTTGCCAGTAAAACAGGGTATCGTCTTCATTGCGCTCGTTGATTAAACGCAGATATTCCCATTTTTGCATGGATATTTATTCCTCCTCGTTAGCCTCATACCGTCGAAGGCGGCGCTTGATCTGCCGCCGGGCGCGGCGCGTCTTGACAAAACCCGCCTCCGGATCGAGCCATTCCCGCAGGGGATGGGCCTCTCCGTATTCGCTGCCCGCCGGCGCGCCGGCAACTTCGACTTGATCGCCGGTTTTTAGCTCCCAATCCAGTGTCACAGTCTTGCCATTCACCTTTGCGCTGCGGCAGCGATGCCCTACCTCGCTGTGGATGGCGTAAGCGAAATCCACAGGCGTTGCCCCGGCAGGCAGCCCGATGATCTCGCCCCGCGGGGTGAAGACGTATACGTGATCATAAAACAGGCTGGATTCAAAATGATCCGGCAAGCCGGCGCCCTCCGCCAGGTTTTGCCGCCAGTCCAGCATGGTGCGCAGGTATGCGAGCCGCCGCTCGTAGGTTTCTTCAATCGACGGGTTATCCTTGTAGCGCCAGTGCGCCGCGATCCCCAGCTCTGCATTTTGGTGCATCTCGTACGTGCGAATTTGCACTTCCAGCAGCTTGCCGTCGTCATAGACCAGTGTCGTGTGCAGCGACTGGTAGAAGTTATCCTTGGGCGCGGCAATGTAATCATCGAACTCGCCTGGCATCGGTCGCCAGAACGAGTGCAGCACCCCGAGCGCCGCGTAGCAGGACACGACATCCTCCAGGATGACCTGCACCCCACGCAGGTCGTAAACTCGCTCAAAGGGCTTGTTCTTGCGGATCATTTTCAAGTAAATCGAGTAAACCTGCATGGGGCGGATCATGACCTGCGCGGGTAGCCCGCTCCGGAACAGCAGGACTTCAATGCGCTTTTGAATCTCGTGCATCTCCTGGGCGAGCTGCGAGCTGCCGGCTTCAATGCGCTTGATAATCTCGTAAGATGCCCCCGGGTTTATCACACGGAAGCCCAGGTCTTCCAGCTCAAACTTCATCTGCCACATCCCCAGCCGGCTGGCGAGCGGTGCATAGAGTTGCATGGCTTCCTGCGCCACCTGCTGCCGCTCCTCCAGCGGTAGGGCGTCCAGGTTGCGTGCCCGGTCCAGGTGGTTAGCCATCTGTACCAGCAGGGCGCGCAGGTCATCCCCGGCAGATTGGAGCATGCGTTGCAGGGTGCGCGCCGCTGAAGGTCCGGTGATCACCTGTGCGGCTGGGATCCTGGCTGGGGCAGGTGGGGCTCGAACTTCGTATAGCCTGTATATTGTCTCCGTATCTGGCAAGGTCAATTTACCGGTCTTGATGGCGCGGCGCGAGGAGGCGCGAATCGATTTGCGCGCCGCCAGGAGCAGGTCAGCCAGGGATAGGTAGGCGTGCAGGATGCGCGTCACCTCGCTCCCGAATGTGGTTTCGATCTCCTCCAGCGTGCGCTTGCCATCCAGCAGCACATCGTGCAAGACTCCAACGCAAACCGTCGGGGCGTCCAAGCCCAGCTCAGCCAGGATCGCCGCCACACTCAGCGGGTGTTCCAGCCGCAGCCTGCCCGTATGTGTTAGCTGCCCGGAGTGTGTTTTAAAAGCCTGCACGCAGGCGCAGCGCACCAGGTCGCGCTCAGCCTGGGTGTAGAACTCGGGCAGCGTCGCCAGCAGGCGCTCGAGGCTCATCGTCATGCCCTTAATCTTACATCATCACAGTATAATTTTAACGGGAGATTTGGTATGGATTTTGGGATGGTTATCGACTGGTTGCTATCCGGTCCGGCATGGGTGCAGTACCGCACGCAGGTAGAGTTGCTGGGTCGTTTGCCGGATGAAGCGCAGATGGTTGCTTTGCGCCAGCGTATCGTCGCGGAGCCGCAAGTGCAGGTGTTGCTCACCGAGTTGGCTGGCTGGCCCGGCTCAGCGCTTACCAGCCATAAAGCTGCCGGAACCCTCATGCACAAGCTCAACTTTATCGCTGACCTAGGACTTCAGCATACGGATCCGGGTATCGCAGCGCTCTTGAGCAAAGTGCTCGCTCACCAATCGCCCCAGGGACCATTCCAGGTGCTGCTCAATATCCCGAAACACTTTGGCGGCAGCGGGCAGGATGAGTGGGCATGGATGCTGTGTGATGCCCCAAACTTGGTGTACGCTCTTAGCCGCATGGGCTTGGCGCAAGATCCGCGGGTCCGGCATGCTCTTGGCGTGCTGCTTGATCTCCAACGAGAGAATGGCTGGCCTTGTGCCGTATCGCCCGAGATGGGCAAGTTCCGCGGTCCTGGTCGCCTCAGTGATCCCTGTCCCTATGCCAATCTCGCCATGCTCAAGGCTTTGAGCGCACATCCTGATCTGCAGGATAGTCCGGCAGTTCGCCGCGGCGTTGAAACCATCCTCTCATTGTGGGAAAGCAGGCGAGCGAATCATCCCTACCTTTTCCATATGGGTACGGATTTTTGCAAGCTCAAAGCCCCCATGGTGTGGTACGACATCACTCACGTCTTGTATGTGCTTTCGCAGTTTGATTGTGCTCGCCACGATCTGCGTCTGGTGGAAATGGCAGTTATCGTCGGAGCTAGGGCTGACGAGCAGGGCAGGTACACGCCGGAGAGCGTCTGGACCCCCTGGAAGGATTGGGAGTTTGGGCAGAAAAAGCAGCCCTCTCGCTGGTTGACCCTGTTAGTGCTCCTGGCAATGGCAAGGATGGAGGCGCGTGCTTGAAAAGTTGAAGGTCTCTGCTCGCCGCCTGGAGCAGGAGTCCTATGCGCTGTATCTCGCTTACCGCGATCGCCCGCACTCCCTAGCCGGGCAGGGATTGCAATTGTTATCACGCTCTGGGCTATTGGATTTTTACTCCTGGCTTACCTGGTTTACCGGTATATAAATCGTTAGACCCTTCGATCATGTGTAGGTCGGATTTTCAACACGAAGTGGCAACTATTCAGTCAGCCAATCCCGCCTGCAGTCTTGCGATTGCCTCCATGGCCTCAGCTGAGCCTTTAAGAACAGGCGCTCGGCTTTCGTAATACTCTATCGCCGCTGAATAGCGCCTTGCCAGGTTGTCGATTTCCTCGGAGCGGTCCTCATGGCTGACGACGAGCAAGCTATCGTTATACCCAAGATCCACACCAATGGTTAGATCAATCGAAAACTCGTTGGGTGCGAGTAACTTCAATCAGTCTTCGGATGGATCTTGACTACTGAAGTTGCTCGAGCGAAGGCATCTCTATGGTCTCGGATGTATCCCATAATATGTTCACTGATCCGTCATGTCCTATCCAGCGTACTTCCTAATATCCGTGGTGATCATCATTCAACGATTTTAGGGAAGTATGAGTCGGGCCGGAATGCTAGGCCCTTACGGTGTCCTGTTAGTTGATCAACCTGAATCCACGATCTGTGCCCGCTGCCAGCCTGTGATTGTTGCCTGGCCGGCTAACTTCTGCCGTGCTCGATACTGAAATACCAAGCGATCAACTCGCTGCATTATGCAATTAATTTCGTATAGTTTCAGTATGCATATAGACGGGATAACCAAAAACTTCTAGGCTTTGAGTAAAGTCCACGCAATGCCGCAATAAACAGCTACTTCCTCAAAGTTATATTATTAATCGCGAAGCGGAAAAAGGGTTGGCACTCGGGTGGTTGCTCGTAGGTATCATTCTCAAATAGCCCAGGCCAGTGAACATGCACCGGTCGCTCCTCCTCAGACGCAAAGAGAGACCACGCCAGTCCATCTTCTTGCCAATGCCGAAATGGTAGTCGGTTAGTCATAGATACACCTTGAGTGGTCATTTGTAGGGGCGCACAGCGGTGCGCCTTTCCAGTAGATTATTATTCAGAGCGTTTGGAGTGCGGGCAGCAATTTACGAATAATTATAGTAGCTATCTAGCAATGGTGAAATCCCTCTCACTGTATTCTGTGCGTTATGGTTGTGTATGACCTCGCCGATCCCACATCATGCACCTTGTATTCTAATGAATTATCTGATCTTTGAGCGTTATAATCTTACAAAAATGCAAGGTTTCCCGGGAGGAATATTGCCATGAACGCGAGAAAACTTCTTCAGCTGCTCTTGGTCGTTGCCATCACCGTCGGTGCTTTGGGCTTTGGTTGGCTGCCGTCCTTTGCCGCCAAAGAAACGAAAAAGACCATCACCCAAAAGATCACCGCAGGCGCTCGGGAAGACGTCGGTCTTGGTCGCAGCGGCGTCTTCATGCCCAGCTCTGCCTATACCGGCGATCTGACCCTCACCCGGAATGAATTCAAGACCACTAAAATCGGAAATTTGCGCTTCACCGAGCCGGCGATTGCGGTCAGCCTGTCCGCAGGGGGTAATAGCGACGTCAAGAAGGTCACCGGCATCGTTTATGTGTATTTCAAGCTGCTCCCCTGGGAGCGCCGCTTGTGGGACGAAGGCACCGCAAGCATCTACCAGTTGGACCCGGAGACCGGCAAGTGGGTCGCCTGTGCAAATGTCAAGCTGGTATCAGGCAAGAATTCGCCGAACGGGCGCCTTGCGTGCGTCATGACGGAATTCGGTACTTTTGCCATGGCGACCACGGAGTAAGCCGGGGTCAGAGTCGGCTTATCCACAAAACCACTATCTAAATCTGACATTCTCATAATATTGCGCATGGTATTCCATGCGCAATTATTTTGTGGTATAATAAGAACATATGTTCTGTATAATCACTTGCTATGAAACTAACTCTCTATAAAACTGAACGCAAGATGGAATTGACTGCCGTAATGCGCATAGCCATTAATACATAAACCCATCACAGCATCTTCACAACAGGTAGCTGATCCTTTAAAAAGACCTCATCCATCACGGCGCCGTTTCGATCACGATCCCGTTGTAGCCCTCGCATACCCCCCGGTCGACATCCGGGAAGACCATCACCCAGCCCTCACGCAGCGCATCGGGTTGTTGAGGGTCGTAGGCGCAACCTCCATTCTCTCCGGCTGCACAATTGAACGCCTCATATTGCAGCGCGATGCCCAGCTTGGTGGTGATGATGGACAGGTTCTCTCCAGGCTGGACGGCAATCTGGCAGAATGTGCGCCCCTGGTCGCTGCTTGCCGGGGTTGTCGTCAGGTCGGCAGACAGGGTAGGGGAGACCGGCGCGGTCGCGCTCGGCAGCAGGGTCGGCGTGGCTGCGAGGGCGGTTGCTGCTGTCGCCTGGAGCGGCAGCTCGCTCGCCACCGGGAGGATGCCAGCCGCTTGAGCGGTGAGGGTGGCATTGGCTTCCGCCCCGCCACCCCGTAATCTTGAGTACATAAACCAGCCGCCCACAGCCAGCATACCGATCAGCCAGATCAAGCCCAGTACCAAGAATTAAGGACGGTGTGTATCTCCCGAAGGGATTGTGGGGTTGGAGCCGTCTGCCGGGCGTAGGGCTGCGACGAGCGCTGCTAGCTGCTGGGCTGGCAGATGGCGATAGTCTTAGCGCTTTGTGCTGCGCTGTTGCCGGCGGGGTTGTGGAGAGTGTTGCCGGTCTGGTGCGCAGCGTATCTGCCAATTCGCTTGGCTTAGGAGCAGGCGTTTCGGCGCTGGCAGGGATGGAGAGGCTATCTCCATCAAATGGTGGAAGCTCCTCGCTCTCTCTTGCGAGGGTTGCAGACTTGACGGTGTCTTGCTGTGAGAGCGCTGCAAGGGTGATACCCGGCAACGTAGCATCTTGATCCATCCTGGGGGGACGCGGCTGGTTTGGGTCTGTTCGAGCTCCAATTACAGCGCTGCTGTCTTCTGGGATTGCCTCCCCCACCTCAATCAGGATCACAGTGGTGTTATCGATCCCCCCGGCTTCGTTAGCAAATTCCACCATGCGCTTAACAGCATCTTCCAGTGCGCCTTCCGTCGCCAGGGGCACCAGGTCATCCGGACGTGCATATCGAGTCAGTCCATCGGAGCAGAGCAGCAGGCGGTCTCCCGGGCGCAGGGGGATATCGGGGAACACATCGACGAACACGTCAAGCTCACCGCCCAGGCTGCGGGTGATCCGGCTTTTTACCGGCGAGTTTTGAGCTTCTTCTTCTGTGATCACCCCGTCGCGCACCAGCTCGCTTGCCAGGTTATGGTCGCGAGTCAGTTGTTGGGCAGAGCCGTTCCGGATCAAATATGCCCGCGAATCACCCACGTTGGCGATCGTCAGGCTATCCTCCCAGATCGTCGCTGCCACCATGGTCGTCGCCATGTGCACCGGTCCCAGGTTCTCGGCTGCGTAGTGGTAGATCTCATTTCCCACCTGGCGCATAGCTTGCCGCAGGCGCGTTCCTGGGTGCAGTTGGGATGAGCGGTAGTACTCCCGCAGCACCTTCTCCGCGGCATACTGGCTGGCAAGGTCGCCTTGCGCTGCCCCGCCCACTCCGTCGGTAACGATGTAGAGCCGCCCGCTGGTTTTCAGCTCATCGGGATCTTCTGGTTCGTGGATGACGAGGAAATCCTCGTTCCTGGCGCGTTTCAGCCCGGGGTGGCTCTGGGACGCTGAGTGAATGGTGTACAAGCCACAGGCCTCTTTATTCCTGCATTTCGAAGTGTAGCACGGTTTCACCCAAACGAAGGGTATCACCGGATTGTAGCACAGCTTGCGGGTGCGCGGGGATTTCATTCACCAGGGCGGGTTTCTCCGGATACAGGCTGGTGATGACGTACTCGCCTTCCTGGTAGCGGATGATCGCCTGCCGCCGAGCGGCGCTCAATCCCTTGAGCGGGATATCATTCTCTTCGCGCTTGCGCCCAAGGCGAATTTCATCCTTATCCAATTTCCATACCCGCCCGGGTTCCACCCCTTCAACCTCGCGCAGGAAGGCTGGCTTGCGTGCAAACATCTCGGAGATTGCTTGTTCGCGCTTTTTCAACCCTCGCCTCAGGCGGAGCGGTACGATGACGATTGCCGCCGTTCCTAACAGGAACACCAGCGCCGCCAAAAGAGCTGGATAGGGATTATTACGCCGTGATTTTGATATCCCGGGTTACTTCCGCTTTGTGTCCCTGGATATCGTATGCAACCAGGCGGATTGTGTGCTCGCCGGGCGGAGTCCCTGCAGGGTTCCAGCTCACCTCGTACGGCGGCGCTTCTCTGGATGCGATCAGCCGTTCATCCAGCCAGAACTCCACCCGCTCTACCACGGGGATGGCTGTCACCCTGGCAGACAGGCTGGTGATGTCGCGGATTTGCTCGTCAGGCGCCGGAGAGAGCAGTGCGATCGTGATCGGCGGTTGTACTTCCAGGCTGACATCGATCTGTCCCTTGTTCCCTGCGCTGTCTTGCGCTCTTGCGCTCAAGCGGTGTGGACCAGGCGCCAAAGCGGCTGTGTCGTAAGATGTCTCTCTGGTCAACGCATCCAGTTCAGCGATCAATTTTCCATCCACCAACAGCTCCAGGCTGACGAGTGGGGCTGGAGCGCTAACCTGGAGGGACAATTGGATGATGCCACCCACCACCTGCCCGTCTTGCAGACCAGAAAAGTCAATCCCGACCTGTTGTGAGATTGCCCTGAATGACGTTTCGGCATTCTGGTGGTGACCTTCATTCTCTACCTGTACCTGGAGCCGGTGATCATTATTATCTGCTTGCAAGCTTGAATTGAAAGTGATGTGGTACTGCCCGCGCAGCGCTTTTATCGCCGGTTGCAGGGTGTTGATCGCCGCCTGCAGGTCCTCCACGGATGGCGTATTGCCATCCAGGAAATGGAATGATCCCCCGCTCAGCGCCGCCAGGTTTTGCAGCTCGCGCGTATTTGCCGTGCGCCAGCCGATGATAACCACCGGTACCCCTTTCTCGTTGGCTGCTTGGGCTACCAGGCTGGTGTTCGTCAGGCTGCGACCCGAATCTGGACCATCGGTGAAGAGGAGGATCAGCGGGCGTGGTGATTCCTTCAACAGGTTCAACCCTGTTAGCACGGCATCGTTGAGTGCAGAGTCCCCGGCTGCCTCGAGCAAGGAGAGCGATGCGTTGATCGGGTGTTTATTGAGCGTCAAGGGTTGTATCGTCGTCGCCTTATTCCCGAACGCCACCACCGCTGCTCGATCTTTTTCGCCGAGGCTGTTGACCAGGTTACGGGCTGCTCTTGCTGCTGATTGTAACGCTGTGGGTTCAGCGCCATATCCCGTGCTGGCGCTGGTATCCAGCACCAGCACCAGGTCGAGCGGCTGCTCGTAGATGGGCATTACGTCCAGGTCGGGAATGGGTTTTTCTGCTTCGCTGAGAGAAAAGTGTTTGGCAAATAGTCCCTGGACAGGAATCCCAAATGGATCGCGCACGGTTGCTAGCAGCTCCACCCGCGGAAAATGGCTGTCATTCACTTGATCGATGGATAGCTGCAGCCCCTCCTGCGCCGATATGTTTGCTGGACTCACCAGCAGTAGAGTCGCCAGGCAGAATAGCCCGGTGATGGCTGATAATCTTGCGCGCATCATGGAATATTATAGTGCAATCTGGGATTGTTTTCGCCAGGGGGGAAAGGGGTGCCAGATGGGGGTCGAACCCACAACCACCTGATCCACAGTCAGGTGCTCTGCCATTGAGCTACTGGCACCATGTACAACTCGCATCCGGACATTGACTTCGTTGGGGATAATTCCGCTTGCCGAGTCATTTGCCAGCGGAATTATACCCGAAAAAAACGGCATCGCGCAATGTCAATCCAGGTACGGAGGGTTACAGGCTTAATGAATACGGCTGGTTGGCAGTTTTCTCACCGCCAACCAGCCGTATCAGATCGATAGGAGGGGGGTTAATCGGTCACAGTCGGGTTATGTTCCAGATCACGGCGCCGATTTCAGGGTAATAAGGGAATGGATTTGCGCTTGTAGGTACCACTGGTGTATGTGAATATGTCTGCTGCGATGGCCAGTCCTATCCAGATCCAGTCAAAGCCATTCAACGGGAAGACGATCACGTACATCAAGATAGTCCACGGTAAGAAGATCAATCCCAGGAGCCCGATCAGCCAGGGAAAGTTAAAGCCAGCAAAGGCAGCGGTTACTCTCACGGGTACGATCAGCCAGTAGATCAGAAAGGCGAACCGGGGTCCTAAAAACATTAAACTCAAGAAGAAACAGCACATAGCATCCTCCTCACAAGGTGATGGTTGGCAAGATTAATATCTCGCTTTTATAGATAAACACCGGATTATCCATTTAGTTCCGCTCGATCAGGCTTGTCGCTGGCTTTACGCCTCCCTCCGCGCCTGTCTCCGACGCATGAAGAACTTGACCACTTCGTCAACCAGCAGCAAGGCGAAAGCCAGGCCGATGCACAGCAGCCACCGGTAATCCCCCAGGATGGAGACCGTACCCAGGATCTTCTGCAGGAAACCCAGCTCCGTCGCCAGCACGGTCAGTAGCAGCGCCAGCCCATAAAGCTGCAACTGGCGCCGGTCGCCTACGGTATCTCTTACAAACACGGTTCCGGTTTCGGAGCGTGCGCTCAAGCCGAAGGCAACGTTGAACAATGCAAATACCACCATCCCCATCGTTGCAGACAGTGCCGCATCCGTCTTGAATGCTGCTTCAACAGCGAGCGTGCCGATGGCAACCAGCAGCCCCATGAAGACCAGGCGCACCCACTGCGAGCCAGACAGCACGGGCTGGCTCAGCGGCCGCGGTTTGCGCTCCATTAATCCAGGAGAGGGCTTATCGAAGCCCAGTGCGATAGCAATCGGCACCTGGATCAGGAAGTTGATGAACAGCACCACCAGCGCAGAGAACGGAACGCCGCCGAGGATACCAAAAAACGCCGCGCCCAGGTAGGTAATGATGAAAGAAGCCAGCATGCCCATCTGGAAGCGGATGTATTTAGCCAGGTTGTCGTAGATCGCCCGCCCGTACTCTACTGCCTTGACGATCGTGGCGAAGTTGTCGTCGGTCAGGATCATCACTGCCGCACCCTTCGAGACTTCGGTGCCGGTGATTCCCATGGCAACGCCAATATCGGCTTTCTTCAGAGCGGGGGCGTCATTCACGCCATCACCCGTCATGGCGACGATGTTCTGTTTGCGCTGCAGCAGGTTCACCAGGCGGATCTTGTCCTCCGGGGCGACGCGGGCGACGACGCCGATGTTATCCAGCCTGCCTGTCAGCTCCTCATCGCTCATCGCCGCAAACTGCGCACCGGTCAACGCTTCGCCGGTGATCCCCAGCTCTTTGCCGATGGCTGCCGCGGTCACCGCGTGGTCGCCAGTGATCATGCGCACCTGGATCCCCGCGCTGTGGCACTTGGCGATGGCTTCTTTGGCCTCAGCGCGCGGTGGATCGACGATACCCACCATCGCCAGGAAGGTCAGGTCATTGACCAGGTCGATCAACTTGCCCTTGGGGTCAAATGTTGCTGGATCCAAGTCGCGCCTTGCCACCACCATCACACGTTCCCCGGCTTTTGCTATCCGTTCGTTCTCCGCCAGAGCCAGCGGTCGTTTATCCTCGGTACCAACCACCGTCTGATTGCCAGGCAGCCAGTAAGAGGAGCTGCGGGCGATGAGCACATCCGGGGCGCCCTTGACAAAGCAGCGCACGACCGACTTACCCTGCTCATTCTTCATGTTATGGAAGGTAGCCATGAACTTGTAGTCCGAGTCGAACGGTACCTCTGCGATGCGAGGATACGTCGCTCGGGCGCCATCCACGCTGACACCACCCTTCTCCGCCAGCACGATCAGCGCTCCTTCAGTCGGGTCGCCGATCAGGTTTTCGCCATCCAGGCGGGCGTCGGCACACAGCGCCATCGGTAGCAGGATTTCATCCAGGTCGATCTTAGCCCCGCCGTCGTGGAGAAGCTGTCCTTGTGTACTGTAGCCTTCACCGGTGACTTTATAGTGGTTCTGGCCAGGGATCGTGAACTCGCGCGCCGTCATCTTGTTCAGCGTCAGCGTACCGGTCTTGTCCGAGCAGATGGCTGAGACCGAGCCTAGCGTCTCCACCGATGGCAGGCGCTTGACGATGGCGTTCTGCTTTGCCAGGATCTGCGTTCCCATCGAATACATGCTGGTGACCACTGCTGGCAGGCCGGTGGGGATGGCTGAGATCGCCAGGGCGATTCCGGCTGTGAAGATGGCCGCGAACGCCATCCCCTGCTGGAGAAGCAGGATGAACATCAGGATGAAGGCGACACCGGCAAGGCCGGCGATAATGATCGTCAGCCGGTCGAGCTGCTTCTGCAACGGAGTCTTATCCGCCTCTGTTTTATTCAACAGATCAGCGATTTTGCCCATCTCTGTGCCCATGCCAGTGGTGGTGACGATCATCTCAGCGCGGCCACGCGTGACCGAGGTGTTCATATAAGCCATGCAATGCCGGTCGCCAAGGGCGGCGTCGGCTTTAGCGATGGTTTCGATGTCCTTTGGCGAGGCCACGCTCTCCCCGGTCAGTGCAGCTTCCTCGATCTCCACATTTGCAGTTACAAACAGGCGCCCATCCGCCGGGACACGGTTACCCGCCTCCATCAGCACGATGTCGCCAGGAACGAGTTCCTCTGCCTCGATCTCCACAGCCTGCCCATCGCGCCGCACGCGGGCGATGTTCTTCATCATCTTCTCCAACGCTGCCAGGCTGGCCTCCGCCTTCAATTCCTGGTTCATTCCCATAACCGCATTGAAGATCGTCAGCACCACCAGCACAATCGTGGTGCCCCATTCCTGCACCGCCAACTGGTTGATCACCGCCGCGCTCGAGCAGCAGGATCTGCATGAAGTCCTTGTATTGACGCAAGAAAGCCTGCCAGCCCGGCTCCTTCTTCTTTCCCGTCAGCTGGTTGGGACCATATTTCTGCTGTCGCTGCTTCGCCTCGGCTGCGCTCAGGCCTTTTGCCGGATCGACCTGCAGCTGTCTCGCCACATCTTCAGGCGACAGCGTGTACCATTTCGGTTGGTTATCAGTTGCTTCTGCCATCAATGATCTCCTGCTGGTTCAATATTGTTCAGGTACATAGCGATAGGGATAGTCTGGTTCTTTATAATCACCCTTCGCCTGGCGCTTGGGGAATTTGATCGGCTCGCGCGGCACCTCCTCGTAGGGATCAGGCTCAGGAAGTGCGAGATGCAGTTCAGGCGCGCCCGGCGCTGATCGTTGGATGGAACGACATACCAGGGGCTTTCTGGCGTATCCGTGGCAGCAAACATGGCGTCCCGCGCCCGCGAGTAGTCATACCAGCGTGCCTGGGCTTGCACGTCCATCGGGCTGAGCTTCCATACCTTGCGGTAATCCTCATCCCGTTCTTTGAAGCGTTTCGCCTGCTCCTCCATGCTCACTTCCAGCCAGTACTTGACCAGGATGATGCCAAATTCGATGATGACCTTCTCGACAGCGGGGGTGTATTTCAGGAACTTTTCTACCTGTTCCTCAGTGGCAAAGCCCATCACCCGCTCAACTCCCGCCCGGTTGTACCAGCTGCGGTCGAAGAGCACCACCTCTCCCGCTGCAGGTAAGTGTGGCATATAGCGCTGGAAGTACATCTGCGATTTCTCTCGATCCGTCGGCGTACCCAATGCCACCACACGGAAGACACGCGGGCTGACCCGCTCGGTGATGCGCTTGATCACGCCGCCCTTACCGGCTGTGTCGCGCCCCTCGAAGAGCACACAGATCTTCGCTCCGCTGGCTTTCACCCATTCCTGCATCTTGACCAGCTCAACCTGCAGGGGCTCCAGCTCTTTCTCAAACTCCTTGCGGCTCATTTTGGGTCGCGGTCCTTCTGATGCGCCGTCGGGGCTTGCCTCTGCTTCCTGTGAGCCTTCCGGAGCAGGTGCCTCGCGCAATACTCGTTTCGGGCATCTGTAGCTTTCTCTTGCTTCTTCTTGCCTTTATTGTGTCTTCTTCTTGTCCTTCGCCATTTTTGTCTCCTTTGGTTAGTATCGTCAAATATCTTATTAGAACGCTGTTGAAGTGGATTGGCTCCGTGTTTTCGGTATTCGCATCCTTGAGCGGCGTCACTCATCAGAGCTAGTCCTGTATCACCGATAGCGTTGCAGACAGTATAAATCCGAGCACGGTAAACAGCCCAACGAGGATACCGCCGTGCTCGAAACGCCTCCGGCATCATCGCATCCGCCAGCATGGTCAGCATCGCGCCTGCAGCAAACGCCTGGGCATAGACGCCATTTGCGCCGGGTAGCACTTGTATTGCTATGTATCCTATCCCGGCGCAGATCGCGGATACGAGCACCAGCGTCACCCACATCCAGAAGATTTTTTGCCGTGAGGTTCCGGCAGTCTGCAGGTTGATCGAGCCAGCTACCCCCTCTGGCAGGTTCGAAATGAACACTGCTGTCAGGAAGGCAAGATTGATCGCCCCACCCGTTTTGATGCTCATGCCCAGAATGATGGATTCGGGTACATTGTCGAGCAGGGTGCCAATGAAGATCGCCGCACCCGAGCCGCCAGGTTGGTTTCCTGGGATATTCTTACGATCTGCGCCGCCGCGCCGGTCGATGATCCAGTCTCCGGCAAAGAAGGCTAGAGCGCCTAGAGCAAACGCCAGCATCACATCCGGGCCGGTGAGTATCAGACTCTGGCACCAGCTCGTAAGCGATGGCGCTGATCAGTGCGCCCGCTCCGATACCCATCACGATACCGATATTGCGGTGTGAGAGCTTGCGCGTTGTAAGGAAGTATCCGATCAGCAGCGAGCAAGCCGCAAAGCCACCCCAGAAAACTGCCGTCAGGACAAATTCAGGCACTGGAAGCGCCCTCCTGGGTCTGGTAAAGGGATCGCAGCCCTGCTATTTCTTCCAAACATAAAAACCGCATTCGTTGGCTTCAGCGATCGATCCTGCACGCATCCCGCAAGGGAAGCGGACCATGGTGATATTCTCGGCGCGTGTCACCTGAACGACTCTCGAAACAGTGCCTCTGGCGACCCAGTAAGCTTGTCGGTTTGAGCTCGCCGCGAATACTAAACCAATGATCAGCAGGCCGACGAGAATCCCTGCGATCCATGGCCATGCCTTATTCATTGAACACCTCCTAAATTCCGTCGCGCAAGATCGGGCAGGTCATGCAGTGACCGCCGCCGCGCCCCTTGCCAAGCTCGAAGCCGGCGATAGCTACCACCTCTACACCCGCTTCGCGCATCTTGGCTATGGTATATGTGTTGCGCTCGTAGGAGACCACAACACCTGGCTCGAGCGCTACAGTGTTGTTGGCGTCATCCCACTGCTCACGCTGCGCCTGGTATTCATCTCCGCCAGTCTCCACCACGGTGAGCTTCTTGACTTTGCAGCGCATCTGCCACGGCATCCAGGAAGCTTTTCTCTTCCGTGACATGGAAATCACCGGCTTTCTTGCCGGGGCGCAGGCTGATGGCGCGGATGTTGTTGACCACCTTGGGGAAGGCAGTGGCGACATCCCGGTCCAGCAGAGTGAAGACGGTGTCCAGATGCATGTGGGCGCGGTCTTTGGTCATCAATGCCACGAGCACCCGCTCGGCGCCGCCCTTTTCGAACAGCTTCTTGGCGACCAACTCGATCATTCGTGCCTGGGTGCGCTCGCTGCAACCAATTGCCACCGTGCCATGGCCGATGGGCTGAACGTCGCCGCCCTCCATCGATGCCCGGCCAAAGTCCTGGATGTTGAAGCTGCCATCCGACTTCTCTTCCGGATACCAGAATTCGAAATCCGCTCCCTGGAACATGGGGTGGAAGCGGTAGATGGTCATCATATTGAGCGCTTCCCGGCGCCGGGCGGGCCAGAACATCGGATTGACCGTCACGCCGTTGTAGATCCAGCAGGAGGGGTCGCGTTGGAAGAGTGAGTTTGGTACCGGAGGGATGATGAAGAATCCCATGTCGTCAACCGCCGCAGCCCCCAGGGAAATTTTCCTGAACTTATCCAGGTCGAAGCCCATGGACACCATCTCGCCGACGGTCATGCCGCCCACCAGGTGCCTGGCGAGCACCTCGGGTTTCATTTTCCACATGAAATCGCGCACTTCATCCACTAGTGACCAGCCCACTGTGTACTCGGAGGCTACCATGTTTATCAGATTTTTCCGGGCTTGCTCTGAGGCTGCCAGCGCTTCGCCCAACAGATCTACATGATAGAAGACCTCGGTGCCACGATCGCGCATAGCCTTGACAAACTGGTCGTGCTCCCATTGGGCGCGCTCCACCCACAGCACATCGTCGAACAACAAGTCGTCGTGGTTGTTGGGAGTTAAACGCTTCAGGTCGAGATCAGGACGGTGGACGATCACCTTGCGCAGCTTGCCTACTTCTGAATGAACACCAAATTGATTTGCCATGGCAATAAGCTCCTTTTTTGAGATATTTGATTGAATGCTTTATGATTCTCTGCGCTTACTTATGTGTAGCGCATATTTAGTAGGGCACGACATTCGTACCACTGATACCCTCAACAATCTGCTCGATCTCCTGTAATGATCCAATCGCCGCTCTTTTGCCAGTCGTTTCCACAAAGTGAATAGCAGCTTCCACTTTCGGTCCCATCGAGCCAGCTGGGAAAGGATGCTCCTTTAGCTCCTGCGGGGTGACTCGTCCCAGCTTACGTTGCTCTGGTTTTGCCCAGTCCAGGTAAACACCGTCCACATCGGTGGCGATGACGAACAGGTCAGCTTCTATCTCCCGTGCCAGCAACTCGGATGCCAGGTCCTTATCGATTACCGCCTCGATGCCGGTCAGCCAGCGCTCTTTCTCGGGGTCATACATGGTCGGGATGCCACCGCCGCCGGCGCAGATGACGATGGTGCCTTTTTCCAATAGCCATTTCACCGGGCGGATCTCAAAGATGCGCTTGGGCAGCGGGGAGGGTACTACCCGTCGCCACTTCGCCCCATCTTGTTTGAAGACCCAGCCCTTCTCACTTTTCAGCCGGTCGGCTTCTTCTTTTTCATATACCGGACCGACAAATTTCGTCGGGTTCTGGAAAGCCGGATCAGCCGGATCAACCTCCACCATGGTCAAGATGGTGGCAAACGGAACTTCGAAGGGCAACAGGTTACCCAACTCCTGCTCGATCATGTAGCCGATCATCCCCTCGGTTTGCGCTCCGAGCACATCCAGGGGATACGCCTCGACTTCCTTATAAGCTGATGCCTGCAGCGCCAGCAAACCCACCTGGGGTCCATTGCCGTGGGCTAACACAACCTGGTGCTTCTGGCAAACCGGCGCTAAGGCTCGTGCTGCCACCTGGATATTGGCGCGCTGGACTTCGTGCGTCATGGGTTCGCCACGCTTCAGCATAGCATTACCACCTAATGCGACAACAATTTTCATCTATAACTCCTTATTTGATTAGGAATCGTTCTGTGTAGCGGGCGAACACACAGGTTCGCCCGCTACAGCTTTCTATACTAACTTGCCATCTCTCTACTGCCCCAAACTTGCATCAGTTGGGCATAAAATTCAACCATCTTTGCCATTCCTTCGATGGGGATGCGCTCGTCAATACCATGCTCAAGACCCATGAAGCTTGCATCCATCACCAGCGATGTGAAGCGGTAGATATGGTCGCACACCGGCACAAAATGCTGGCAATCCGTCCCTCCTAGCATCACAAAGGGGGCTACCGGTGGATTATCGAAGATTTGGCGGATCACCGTGCTAAGGCTCTTATACTCCGGACAGTTGCGCGGCGAAACGGGCAACGCTTCGTTGTATTTCCCTTCAACCGGTGCAAACTTCACCCGCTCGTCTTTAATTACTTTCTTTGCATGCCACAGCACCTCAGCGATGGTATCTCCCGGCAGCAGGCGAAAATTGACGATTGCCTTCGCCTCTGCGGGTATCGTATTATCCTCCACGCCGCCGTTGATAATTGTCAACGCCGTTGTGGTTCGCATGCTGGCGTTCATCTCTGGTTTGGGTACCAGCCAGCGTTTTAGAATGGGTCCGAACAGCCAGATGTTTGCAAAGGGGATCTGGATGTAGAGTGGAGCAGCTTTTCCAATGCCGTGATACAAGGGGCGCAATCGGCGCAGGTGTGTCGGCATGGGGTGGGCTTCTAGTCGCGCCAGGGCGCGCGCCAGGATGCCGATACTGGTCTGCCGTGGTGGTGTGGAAGAATGCCCTGGCTGGCCTGTCACGCTGAACTCGACGGTCAAATAACCCTTTTCACTTACCCCGACCAGCGCCACCGGACCGCGCACCCCGGCTGCCAGCCCGGCCATGATCCCACCCCCCTCATCAACAATCCCAGCCAGGCGGATGCCGCGTTTCTTTAACTCTTGCCCCAGGACCTTGCAGCCGTTCACTCCGCCAGTTTCCTCATCATGTCCCAGGCCGAAAAGGATGGTGCGCTCTGGGCGGTACCCTTGCTGCAAGAGCGTCTCCGCAGCTTCCATAATCCCGATCAGTTGGTTCTTGATGTCCAGCGTGCCGCGTCCCCAGATGAAGCCATCTGCAATCTTGCCCTCGAAGGGCGGGTGTGTCCACTCAGTCGGATCGGCAGAGACGACGTCCTGGTGCGCCATGAGCATCACCGGCTCCAGGTCCGAGCGCCTACCCTGCCAGATATAGAGCAGGCTGTAACCGTTTACTACCTCTATCCTTAGTTTCTTGTGCACCAGGGGATAGGTTTCTTTCAGCATCCGGTGGAGCTGTGCGAACGCCTCAGGGTCAGGTGTGCCGGTATCGTCAAGCGGAACGGTCTTGCAGCGCACTGCCGCCGCCAGGTGCTCTGCCACCTGTTGCGCATCAACCGGAACCCCTTCAAGCTGGTCGACAGTGCCCTGTCTCCACTCGAATAGGATGGTTCGCACGACGATGAGGGCGGTAGTAACTGCTAGCAGAGCGAGAATGATGTATAAAATGTTGGTTAGCATATGCCGGCGGACCTTCCTGTTTTCTCCTTACTAGGATTACCGCGTGAGCTCATAAACCGCATACGCGTAAATTTCCATCGCTTTGTACAGGTTCTTGAGCACCGTGCGCTCGTTGGGTTGGTGCTCGGTAATTTCCTCATCCGGCATGAGCGCGCCAAATGCCACGCAGTTGGGCAACGCCCGCGCATAAGTCGCTCCGCCAGATGCTCGCGGCGGTGTGGAAGTATCGCCGCTATGCTCCTGGTAAACCTTCAACAGGGTTTTTACGATAAAGTGGTCAATAGGCACATGCGATGGCGCCAGCCAGTCGTGTTCGTGGTACACAAGCCCATAACCTGAAGCGGCTGTGCTGAGTTTTGCAACGATCTCTTCTTTGGGAACGGTCACCGGAATGCGGGTATCGATGGAGATTTGTTCTCCGCCGTCGATGTCGATCATGCCGATGTTAAATCTGAGCCTGCCAGAGATCTCGTCGCTACAATCGCCAAAGATATTCCTGGCATACGGATCTTCGCCGATCTTATCGGCAATGAAATTGATCGCTTTCGATCCGATGCCGGTTGCTCGTAGCGCTACACACAGGCGGGCAATCGCATTGATGCCCTCTTCCGCAGCCAGTGCGTGGGCTGCTTTGCCCTTAACTTCAACGTGATCGGCGTTCTGCTCGTATGCGTAGCCCAGCGCCTGGAGTTGGCGGATCAAATCTCCCTGCCTGTCGCTATAATAAAATGCCTGGCTGGGCACTGCGTTGAAAGTCGATCCTCCGCTCATCCTCACCCCATCCTCGTTGTCACCTACCAGGCGCGCTTGCAGCAGTCCTTTCTCTGCATAGGTGACAGGGAACCTTGAATCGGGTGAGAAACCCATGTCGGGGATTTCTTCATTCTTTTTGTAGTGCTTGATGCAGCGCCAAAAATTTTCTTCATCGCCGCCGAAGATAAATCGCACACGTTTATTAAAGTGGACGCCAGCATCCATCAACGCTTTTACGGCAAACAATGCCGCTACTGTAGGTCCTTTATCATCCTGTGCGCCGCGCCCGTAGACCATTCCATCCACTTCTCTAGGCTCGAATGGATCGTCATCCCACTCCGCCAGGTTGCCGGCTGGTATGACATCCAGATGACAAAGAATGCCGATCATCTCTTCGCCCTCGCCGACCTCGGCGATGCCATAATAGCCTCCGTCGCCGTACCGGGTGCTATATCCCAGGATCGATGCGATTTCCAGAGCCTTACGTAAAGCCTGATCT
Source organism: uncultured Chloroflexia bacterium (assembly GCA_963702535.1). GTDB lineage: Bacteria > Chloroflexota > Anaerolineae > Anaerolineales > UBA4823 > CAVPDG01. Next base: position 89,250 of record CAVPDG010000013.1, read on the forward strand.
ACGCCCTTGCCAAACGGGTAACCTCCATCCCCTTCATTAATCACACTGGGGATGCGTAACAGCTCTTTGAGAGCGGCCTTCATCGGCTCCCGTTGGGCTTCTATGGTTCCTGATAGATCGACATGCATATTTACCTGTTATTCATTCGATGACTTGGGCGGCATCCTCGCCCAAGTCATCAGATGGTTATTGTATTAATCTCCTAGCGTCGCCACCATGATCGCTTTGATGGTGTGCATGCGGTTCTCCGCCTGGGCGAAGACGATCGACATCTCGGACTCGAACACCTCCTCGGTCACTTCCAGGCTTTCCATGCCGCTGTGCTGGTAGATTTCTTCGCCGACCTTGGTTTCGCGGTTGTGGAAGGCGGGCAGGCAATGCATGAATTTCACTTTCGGGTTGCCAGTCTTCTTGACCACGTCCATGTTGACCTGGTAAGGCTTGAGCAGCTTGATGCGCTCATCCCACACCTCTTTGGCTTCGCCCATGGAAACCCACACATCAGTATACAGGTAGTCCACGCCTTTTACACCTTCTACCACGCTTTCGGTAAGGGTGAGGCGGGCGCCGGTCTGTGCGGCAATCTCTCGGCAGGTTTTCACCAGGCTCGCTTCAGGCCACAGCGCTTTGGGTGCGCACAGGCGCACATCCATGCCCAGCTTGCAGCCGGTGACCATCAGCGAGTTGCCCATGTTGTTGCGCGCGTCGCCCAGGTAGCAGTAGGCGATCTCGTGCAGGTGCTTATCAGAGTGCTCCAACATGGTCAGGATATCGCAGATCATCTGGGTAGGGTGGAACTGGTCGGTCAAGCCGTTCCACACCGGCACGCCGGCGTACTGTCCCAGGATCTCCACCAGTTCCTGCCCAAAGCCGCGATACTCGATGCCGTCGTACATGCGTCCCAGCACGCGAGCGGTGTCTTTCATCGACTCTTTGTGACCGATTTGCGAGCCCGAGGGTCCCAGGTAGGTGACCCTGGCGCCTTGGTCATAAGCTGCCACTTCGAAAGCGCAGCGGGTGCGTGTGGATGTCTTCTCGAAGATCAAGGCGATATTCTTGCCCGTCAGACGCGGTTGCTCGTAGCCGCCATACTTGGCTGCTTTCAGATCTGCTGAAAGCTTGAGCAGGAACTTGAGCTCTTCTGGGGTGAAATCCAGCTCCTTGAGGAAGTTGCGGTTGCGTAAATTGAATGCCATATTCAATACTCCTTTCGAGTCGAGATTGTACGGTTCCTAAATTGAGCGATCCCTTGATAGTACACAACCAGACAGGATTGGCTGGAATGTGGAAGTACTTCAATTCATGGAGTATCCAGGTCGGTGGCGGCTTATCCGGCTACCAGAACTCCTCCAGCTAATACGATGATGCTCAGCGCGATCAGAAGGAGCAGCAGGGGCCACACGAACTTCCACCACACGCCGTAACCTACCCGGGCGATCGCCAGACCGCCCATCACGACCGCCGAGGTCGGGGTGATCAGGTTCACCAACCCGTTGGCGGTCTGGTAAGCCGTCACCACCAGGTAGCTGGGTACATTGGCAAATGAGGCGAGCGGCGCCATGATCGGCATGGATACCGTCGCCAGCCCGGAGCTGGATGGGATAAGGAAGGAAAGCGGCAGGTAGAGGATGTAGGTGACGATGATGAAGCCAACGCCGCCCAACCCTGAAACTGCTTGCTCCGCCCAATACAGCACCGTATCGGTGATCAGCCCGTTGTTCATGATCACCGTGATGCCACGCGCCACGCCGATGATCAAGGCTACCCCCAGCATATCTTTTGCCCCATCAATGAAGGTATTTACCAGGTCCTTTTCTGAGAGCCGCCCAATGATCCCGATCAGGATGCCGAAGAACAGGAAGCAGGCGGTCATCTCCGGGAACCACCACCACCAGGTCGGGATCGGCAAGCCCAGGTCTTCCCACGGGATCACGCCGTAGATCATTACCACGAAAGCCAGGAAGAACAGCGCCAGGATCAGCTTGTGGCGGCCGGTGAATTTTCCAAAATCGGTGCCCTCTCCACTGCCTGACATGAACTGCTTCTCGTTATCAGCCTTCTGGTCAAAGATGAACGATTTCGTTGGGTCCTTCTTGACCTTCTCGGCATAGCGCACCACGAAGACGATGCCGAGAGCCGTACCGATCACCAGGATGACAATGCGGCCGATCAAGCCCTCAGCCAGTAGTGGTGCCGGCAAAGCCCGATGCGATGCCGGTTGCGAAGGGATTGATGGTGGATCCCAGGGTGCCGATCCCGGCGCCCAGCAAGATCAAGGCGCCGGCTGCCAGCCCGTCGTAGCCGGCTGCCAGCATCACGGTGATGATCAGGGCGTAGAACGCCAGCGTCTCCTCTGCCATGCCATAGGTCGTACCGCCGATAGCAAAGATGGTCATCAGGATGGGGAACATCCATTTCTCTTTGCCTTTGAGCTTGGCGACTACCCAGGCGATGCCGGCATTGATGGCGCCTGTTTTCATCGTCACGCCCAGGAAGCCGCCAATGATCAGCACGAACATGGCAACATCGATGGCGCCAAACAATTCGCCGTAGTTCCACACATCCACATTGCCGGTCTCGTCCTCGATGCCGTACATGCCGTTGATCGGTCCCTTGAGTGCGCTGACCAGCAGCTTCTGCGGGTTAGCAGGGACAGAATGGTACGTGCCGGGGATTGGCGCTCCGTCGGCGTCATAATCGTACGATCCTGCCGGGACGAGCCAGGTAGCGAGGGCGATCAGGATCAGCAGGATGAACAAGATAGTGAATGCGGAAGGGAAGGTAAATTCCTTCTTGGTTTTTTTGTCAGCCATTTTGTCTTCTCCCTTGACAACCGTGACACACAACGTGCGATCTCAAATTTACTCCGCTGGAAGTTCGACCTCGTCGGGCACAACTTTGACTGCCTCGGCATTGTCTGCCAGCTTCTCAGCCTCAGCCAGGTGCTCTTCTACGATCTCGGAGACCACGACCTCGCCCTGGAAATTGTATGCAGCCATGCGTGTTTTAACTTCATCCCAATCGGCTTCTTCAACCAGCACAGCCAGCGCTGATTCATCTACCGTCATGCCCTCGCCAAGCTCCTTGAGCAGCTTGTTTTTGATGCCGCGATCAAACATGGAAAATGCAGTGCCCATCAGCGCGCCGACGGCAATCCAGGCCGCGCCACCGAACAGCACAGCAAAGATGATGCCGATGACGCCGCCTTTGAGAAAGCCCTTGCCTGCGGGGTCGTCCTTCGTTTGGTGTAGCTTGATCTTGCCCTTCTCGGTTTTGGTGATCGCCACAGCATCTTTGAGCTTGACGACCTTATCTTTAGCCAATCCCTTGACGCCTCCAGGGCGGCTTCCCCGTTTCTTTCTAAGGATACTTGACGACAATGAAACTGTATTTTTCTGGCATGATTTTCTCCTATAATCTGTTGAGAGTATCGTATGGAAACCGGTCTAAGCGGCCAGACCGGATGGTGCCGGCGTACGTCCTTCAATCCATGCCTCCATGGATCAGACCCTGCCAGTAGCGATGGTTGAGCATGCTCAACCATCGCTGACTGGTGTCTTTGTAGGCTTATAGCCCGAGCAGTTTCGCCTTCTGAGCAGCGAATTCCTCTTCGGTGAGAAGCCCCTGGGCTTTCAGGGCGCCCAGGCGCTCGATCTGGGTGATCACATCCTCTTGCTGGGCAGACACTGGCGGCTCGTAGTACTCTTCCATTTGCTGTGGCGGCGGCGCTGGCTGTGCATAAGCTGTCTGTGTGGCGTGCGCATACGCCTGGGCGTTCTTATCCGCCTGGCGGCGGTTTACAGCATTGCGTGTGGCTGTGGCGGTGCCCACTACGGCAGCCGTCCGTGCCATTCCTCTCATTAATCCAGGCATTTCAACCTCCTTTATTCCTTCTCTAGCGAGGCAAACGCCTCGTCGACAACCAGCGCTGGCACACGAAAGTTCAACGCCACATCTACACCAGCCTGGTAGAGCGCATTCACCAGTGCCAACGCCCAGGTGTGCTCGATCGCCAGAGCCACCACCGCCGAGCCGGGCACCATGCCTTCATACAACGTTTCGGCGTCTTCCGAGTTGAATAGCCCACGCGTCTCCTTCTGCGATAAAGCCCAAAGCCGCCGACTTTTCCGGCGGGAGATCCTCGAGGTCGAGACCCCAGCACTTGCCTTCCTCATCTTTGAGCAGGATCATGGCGTCCAGCACGCGGATCGTGCCTGCTCGCCGCCTGCCGCTCCAGCTCAGCCAGAACGCCGCCATCAAAGCGCGGCTCCCCGGCAGCCATAACGACAACATCTACGGGTCCATGTTTGATCATTTGTTTTAACCTCCAATTCTTTAGATAGCTTCTAATAATTCTGAAGCGGGTCATTGCTTGGATAGTACGGGATCTGCTGGCGTTTATGGTAGGCGCCGACATAGCTGAAGATGTCTGCCATCACGCCAAAGCCAAGCCAGATCCAGTCGTAGCCGTTCAACGGGAAGAGCAGCACGTACCACAAGGTCGTCCAGGGGATGAAGACCAGCCCCAGCATGCCAACCAGCCAGGGCAAGTTGAAGCTGTGCGAAGGCTGCACTCACGCGAATCGGAGCCAGCAGCCAGAAGACCAGGAAGCCCAGGCGGGGTCCGAAGAACACGAGCGCAGTGAAAAAGCAACACATGATAGTTTTCTCCTCAAATGTTGGTTCAGGTGATCATCACTTTGAAAGTGACAGTCACCTGGCGTAACGTGTATTTATCTGCCTCCGTGCGCCATCTCGTCGATGCACACAGTTACTGCCAGGATCAGGGCGTCATCCTGACCGGGATCGATGGAAACGCCGTATGTATCACGCAGTCGGAACCACTTCTTCGATACCTCCGCCACTTTATCCGGCCTTCGCCGATCGAGTACTCGTGGTCGAGGATATTCCCTTGTACCTCCAGGTCCGGTCCGTTCTTGACCTTCACCACCCAGCGCTCGCGGATCGGGGTGATTAGGGCTTTCTTGACCATCGCCACCTGCTTGCCTTGGGCGTCTTCCACTTCCATGCTGTCCTTGATACGAAGCATGCGCTCCTGGATCTTGTACAGCTCGGTTCCGTGGGCGTCCTCGATGATCAGGGTCTGGCGTATACGCAGCGCCTTGCCGTCCACCTTGAAAACTTTCTGGCCTTTGATCGTTCTCGATCCAGAAATCGTCGCCGATGGCCACCATCTTCTGGCGCATCTGGTAGTGGTTGCCGCCGCCGCCAGGTCGTCCGAGCTGGCGGTCATCCTGGCGCTCGTCTCGCCTTTCTTCTCGTCTGCCTCGCATCATGACTGTCTCTCCTTTATCGGCTCATCGACCTGTGAGGTCTTTAAGACATCACAGGTGCTATCCTTCGGTATCTTGAGTGTTATGCTATCCTGCTTGGCTTCCAGGGCAACCACCGTAAAGCCATCCTTGGTAGCCACAAAGCGACCACTCTTATGCATCACCCAATTAGGCTGATTGTTTGCCGATGCCTAATCGACATCGAAAGCCCGCTTGACGCCGGGCAGCATCACGTAGATCAGGATAATGGCGTTCACGATGAAGCTCAGGCTGACATCCGACCATTGCCCTGCTCCTAGCATAACGGTGAAGTCCAGGATCAGGTTGAAGACCGTGATCACCGCCAGGAATAGCCAGGCTTGCTTGTCCACCCGCCATAGCATCTGCGCCACCCAGACCCACACCCACACCATCAGCGCCCACATCAGGAATGACCAGAAGCTGAAGGCGTGCACTGAGAAGGGACCGATCATGAAGGGGAAAATCCCCAGCGCTTGCAGGGCATGCACCCCGGCAAGAACGGCGGCAATGCCAGCAAGGATTGCCAGTACAGTTACACCAAATGGACGTGTTTTCATATTCATTTTCTCCTCTATAGATTTGGATGGATGTTTGAACATCTTCGCTGTGGAAGTTTGTCTCGCAGGATTAATCCAGCGATCGTGATCTGGATTCTAAGCGTTCTACCGTGAGCACAGGTAGATGCAACTCATATAAGCTGTTGAGAACACCTGTCAGGGCTGCCTGATCGCTAAGCTCGCCTTCCAGGGTGGTCACAGGTGGTTTATTACTGGATTTTGTCAGGCTTATGCTCATACCTCCCAGGCGATCCGACCAGGCCGAATTAATCTGGCCCTCAACGCAAATCTTGTATACGGCAGGGGAATCAAAGTGGGCGTATATAGCTGAAGAATTTCCCATGGTAAATTAATGATACTGAAGTATATCCTAATAATATACCACCCAGAAGGTGTAGATTGGGTGTAGACAGAGATTTCGCAGGTAAGGGATTTGGGTGAGTTTGCGGGCGGCTTGCCGCCCGCAAACTCCCCAAATCCCTCTTGTTCCGACGCCCGGGGGTGGGGAATCGAGGGCTTTTAGACCTTGTGAAAGCCCTGCGGGTGTAGACGGGCTTTCTGTCGTTGGGTGAATTTTATTTGAAGAGCAGTAGCGGGGAGGAAGAATGCCCAGCTGAATCGCTTTAGATACGGCATCCCAGCGTGAATTGACTCCCAGCTTGGCATAGATAGTGATCGTGTGCCTTTTCACCGTTGCAGTAGAGAGATAGAGCTGGTGCGCGATTTCTTTAGGGCTGACGGGCTCCCGCAAGAGTGCCAGAATTTCGCGCTCACGCCTGGTGAGATGTTCGACCAGGTCCGGATCGCCTGCGGAATGGTGATGGCATTCAAAGGGACTATCTGCTCTGGGAAGGCGGATAGAATGCGAGTGAGATGCAATGTCAAAGGACGTTGCCCGGCTAGCTGGGTCAGCATCTCACGCATGCGTGCTCCCTGGTCTATGAAGGCGCGAACATAGCCGCCCTGTCCCGCCAGCTCCACGGCTTGTTGTAGGGCTGCCAGGGCTTCATTACGTTTTCCCTGGGCATCCAGCGCGAGCGCGCGCAGAGCCAGAATTTCAATACTGAAATGTGTATTATGGGTTCGCTGGGCGAGCTCAATGAACGCATCCAGGATATGGCTTGCTTTCAGCAGGTCGGCTTCTTCGCCTCGGCTTATAAGGATGCGCGCACGGGTAACCTGCGGCTCTTCTATCCAGAACAACGGTCTGTCGGGCAGCGGCGATATAAAAGCATCTGCCCAGCGATAGGCTTTATCGTCCTCCCCCTGCATCAGATGCAGCCGGGCGCGCAGCGAACGAGTTGCCTCCTCTTCATACCCCGCCTGTTCCAGGTCGAACTGGCTGAGAAGCTCTGCGATCCTCCATGCCTGTCTCGGGTGACCTCCGATCTGGTAGATCAACGCCAGGCCGGTCAGGCCATTCCGAGCGCAGACGGAATGGACGCTGTACCGCTTCTCGACGAGCTCGCTGAAGTGCTTTCGGGCGATAGTCAGGTCATTCCACTGGTAATACGCTGCGCCGGAGAAGTAGTGAGCCCAGCCCTGCATGGCGGGCAATGTTCCCAGGGTTGGCTGTTGGAGCATCATGGCTGCCACCTGCCTGGATTGTTCGAGCAAGCCGTCATTGAAGTAGAGGAAACTCAAATTATACAGTAGTCGCAGGGCGTAAGCGTCTGCCTTCTTGTTCAGAGTTGCGTATTCATCGAGCAAGATGCGCTCGGCAGCCTGGCTCTGGCCATTGGCTTGCATAGCGAGGCACAGGTAAAGTATAGCCCCGCCTCGGAAATACACCCACGACTGGGGTATGAGCGCCAGCGCCTTCTGGGCGTAGGTGGTGCATTGGGCTGGCTGGTTCATAAAAAAGGCTTGTTGGGCTTTCAGCCCAATGATCTGGGCTTGCAGGAGCCGCCGCTGCATCTGGATGCAGTAGGCCTCACCATCTTTATCAACTTTATCAAGCAGGGCCTCTACCTGCTGGAGTTTATTCCAAAGGGGGCCGAGCTGGAGTGCGAATGACAATGCCCAGACGTGGACCATCAGCAGCCAGGGTTGGGATTGGATAAACTCTTCCGGCAAAAGCTGCACCCAGCGCTCTAAGAGTTCGCCGGTCCCAACGATTGAGCACATCCCGCAGTCCTTGCGCTATCACTTGTGCTGCCAAGTCCGGATCATTGGCTTTCAGTGCGTAGCGCAGCGCCTCATCGAACAGGCTTTGGTTGGCAAACCAGGTAGCAGCTCTCCTGTAAAGGTCGGTAACTTCCGCTGGTTTCTCAGCAGCTAGCAAGCGCTGCCTGAGCAAGTCTTGGAACAGGGGGTGGTAACGGAACCATTCCCGGTGATTATCTAGGGAAGTAATGAATATTTCGCCCCGGACCAGCCAGTCCAGGCAGGCGCGTGCCCTCCACGCCGGGTCGCTTTCACCAACTACAGCTTCACATAGAGAAGGGCAGAAGTTATCCAGGATCGAAGTCTTCAATAGAAAATTGTGGACAGCAGGTAACTGGCGGGAGAGTACTTCGTCCATCAGGTAGTTGGCAATATTCGTATCTAGCATCTTCGGCAGGCAGCGAGATAGGTTTCTGGGTCAGCTCCGTGTGCGCAGGGATAGGATGCTAAGGCGCAAGCCGGCGATCCAGCCTTCGTTGCGCTGTTGCAGGAGCTTCCTGGATGCTGGACTGAGCGGCCGCTCCAGCGCCTGGTCGAGATATGCAACGGTTTCATTCTCGGTAAAGCGCAGGTCGCTGCTGCGTATCTCATTGATCTTGTCTTTGGCTCGCAAACTGCTCAACGGTAAGGGCGGGTCGTTGCGCGTGATCAGTACCAGGTGCATGGGGCGTGGCCAGTGGCGGATCAACGCAGTCAGCAAGTTGTGCACTTCTACTGAATGGATGAGATGGTAATCGTCCAGCACCAGGATGAATTTCTTGGGGAGGTGTTCGATCTCATTGTTGAGCGTGGATGAAAGTACATTCAGGGGTGGCAGTTGAGAAGTGAGCAGGATTGAGGTATTGGGAAATGAATCCGGGAAGATTGTGCTTAGCGCGGCGATCCAATAGCGTAAAAAGATGCCAAGATCGCTGTCGTTTTCGTCTAATGATAACCAGGCGGTTGGGATGGCTTTTGCTTTCCTTGCTTTTTGCCAGGTTCTCTAGCCAGGAGCTGACCAGGGTGGTTTTGCCGAAGCCGGCCGGAGCGCTAACCAGCGTCATCTGGTTGTCAAGCCCGCGATCGAGTTGCTCGAATAAGGCGCGGTCGCACGATATAGTTGTTTGTTACTCGTGGCAGGAGTAGCTTGGCTTGCAAAAGGACCGGGTTTGTTCAGGCATTACAGGAAAAATTAACCCTTGCTAAAAATTGCAGATATGTTCTGTAATATATGTGCTGGCTCGTTTCCGGTACTTTAAAATCAGTATGTATTTGTTTTCTAAAACATCTTCCAATCAAACGATTGGCGCGATCATTCGCTAGGTTCCATCGTGAGCATCTTATTGATTGCGTGGGTGGCCTCTTCCCGTCGGACTGAGAGTTGTGTGCCTGTGCTCAGGTCTTTGATGGCCACAAGGTTATTGCGGATCTCTTCGCTGCCCAAGACCACCGCCAGGCGAATACCCGCCCGGTCTGCATACTTGAACTGCTTTCCGAGCTTCGCTGCCTCTGGATAGCAGTCGACCTGGATACCCGCTTCACGCAGCTCAGCCGCCAGGGTTAAGGATGCCGGTTGCGATTCTTCATCGAAAACAGTTACCAGGACAGAAGCGGGATGTAACACCAGGTCTCTGGGAAGCAGGTTGTGCTTTTGCAGGATCAGAGAGATAACCATATCTCCCATCGCAAAGCCTGCGGCGGGTAGGGGCTCACCGCCCACCGCTTCCATCAAGTTGTCATAGCGCCCGCCGCCCAATACCGCCCGGCGGATATCCCCTTGCGCTTCCTGGGCTTCGAAGACAATCCCGGTATAGTAATCCAGCCCGCGGATAATTCCCGGATCGTACAATACCCAGGCGCTCAAGCCCATTGCCTTCATTGCGTTGAAGAAGCGGGTGAGCTCGCCAGATTTCTTCCAAAGGTCTTCATTCGCCAGCATCTTTTTTAGGGAATCGAGGGTTGCAGCGCTTATACCCAGCTCCCCTGCATAAGCTTCCCATTCAGCTTCCGCTAGCTTATCCCTGCGGTCGATCAGCCGGAAGATGGTTGGGTGATCCGATGCGGGTACTCCCATCGCCGCTAACTCTGCCTCGACCAACCGGCGATCATTGACATGGATATTGACCTGGCTGGGGCTGAGACCCACTTCGCCAAAAAAGCTGGCAACGATGGCGACAACCTCAGCATCTGCCTCGGGCGAGCTTACCCCAAGCAGGTCGACATTCCACTGGAAAAATTCCCTCGAGCGCCCTTTTTGAGGACGCTCATACCGCCAGCATGGACCGAAGGACCACCAGCGCAGCGGGTAGACAAGCTGGCGCTGCCGTTTCGCCACCATGCGCGCCAGCGTTGGCGTGAGTTCCGGGCGCAAAGTGATCAAGTTCCCGTCGCGATCTGGAAATACATACGATTGCTGATTGACCAGTTCATCGCCCGATTTTGCCGCATACAGCTCGATGCTCTCCAGATATGGACCTTCGTACTCCTGGTACCCGAAAGATCCGGCGACTTTCCCGGCTGTGTTGTATAGCCAGGTGCGGATCGCCATTTCTTCGGGATAGAAATCTCGCGTGCCTTTTACAGAGAGAATGGGTGTTTTCATCGGTCAGCTCTTCAGGAAGAATAGGGGTGGGGAAATCATCGCTTCGCGTCTGGCTGGCGTTATCGAGTAGCCAGGTTATTCAGGCATTTCCGTTTTTGCGATCCGGTGTAGGACTTCTCGCGCTAATAGGGTATCATCCAGGGCGCGGTGCGTGTTGCGCAAGGGAATCTTCAATTGTTTGCCGGCGGTATCCAGGGATTGCCAGCGGTAGGAGCCGCGCACCGCATCCCACTCCCCATAGAATTGCGCATACAGCTTCATGATGCAGAATGCATTTGCGAGCTGTGAAGAGCGCCAGGGCATGCGATATTTGGCGTGCGTCTGTTGTAACATGCGCAAATCGAATTCGGCGTTATAGATACCGATTGCTCGACCAGCAAGCAGTGTTTCAATTTCGGGCCAGACCTTGTACCAGGGCGGCGCACTGCTCACCAGCTCATTGGTGATCCCGTGAATTTGGGTCGTCTGTGGCGGTATTTTTACCGTCGGTTTTACCAGGGATTGGTAGACCGGTGCGCCGTCCGGATCGATGATGCAAATCTCGATGATCTCGCTGGCTCGATCCGTGCCGGTGGTCTCGGTATCCAGGTAAAGCGGCAGTAATTCCAGCTTCTGGCGCGCGGTTTGGATGGCATTGCTCCGTGAGGAGATCGTCATAGCTCTAGGTATCCCTCCCGGGCTCCAGTTGCCGCAGCAGATCTTGCGGGTCATTCACGGGTAACAGGCAAGCCATATTCTCACACACATAGGCAGTTGGCAGGTCGTTAACCATCCTGCGCCCCTCCAACAGCAATGGAGAGGCGGGCGCGATGGGATAGGCTGACCTGGCGAAGATGACGTCCGGCCGGTATTGGCGCCACAGAGCTTCTTCCAGGGAGCGGGTTGCCGGATCAGCCGCATCCCCGATGATGGCAACCTCCCGACCAGGATTGCTCAGCAGGTCATCTACACAAAGCCAATAAGCAAATGCAGTTGGGTAGCGGATGGCTGGCTGTGTCATTCTGGCTGATAGTTCTTCTGCCAGCTCTCGCCATTCCATCCGTCCAGTATAGCTGGATAACTGGAGCAGGGCGCTGGCAGCGAGTGCGTTGCCGCTGGGGGTCGTATTATCCTGGAAATCCCGTGGGCGCAAGATTAAGCCCTCCTGGCTTTCCCTTGTATCGAAAAATCCGCCGTCCGGGCTTCGAAAATCCTGGAGCAGATCTTCTGCCAGCTGAAACGCCCACTGGAACCACTCTGGATTTGGATCGCTTTGATAGAGGGAAAGAAAAGCCAGAGTCAGTGCTGCATAATCTTCCAGGTATGCCGGGTGTTGCGCCTTGCCGTTCCTCCAGGAGCGCAGCAGCGAGCCGTTCTGGTAGAGGTGTTCTTTGAGAAAGCTCCCACAGCGCACGGCCCCCTGTAGATAGGTCCGGTCAAGATACCTCGCTGCTTCGGAGAATGCGATCAGCGCCAGTGCGTTCCACAGGCAGATCACCTTATCATCCCTGGCGGGGGGTACGCGCAACTGTCTGTGGTCCAGGAGCTGCTTGTGGATGCTTTCCAATCGGCGTGCTACATCTTGTACCGGCAAGCCAAAGCGGTGAGCTATAGCCTCATCGGTCAAAACGCGCTGGAGGATGTTCTTGCCTTCAAAATTGCCATGTTCCGTGACGCCATAGGCGGCAGCAAAGAGCTCAAATTCGTCATTATCCTCTAGAATCGCTCTTAGCTCGGTGAGGGACCACACGTAGTATTTTCCTTCATCACCCTCGGAGTCTGCATCCAGGCTGCTGTAAAATCCTCCGCCCGGATCAGAGAGCTCCCGCATCATGAAATCCAGAGTTTTTACCACGATTTCTCGATACTCTGGCCGACCGGTCAGCGAGAACGCGTGCAGGTAAACGAGCGCGAGCTGGGCATTATCATAGAGCATTTTTTCGAAGTGGGGTACTTTCCAGTCGTTATCTGTGCTATAGCGCGAAAAGCCGCCGCCGAGAACATCGTACATGCCCCCACGCGCCATCGCATCCAGCGTTTGGAACGCCATGTCGCCCGCCAGGGTATCGCCGCGCCGCGCTCTGCGCAGCAAGAACTCGATCGCCAGCGGCTGCGGGAATTTCGGAGCGCTTCCCCATCCACCGAATTTCCAATCAAATGCCTGGGCAAGGTTTTGGACCGCCTGGTCTAAATCCTCATTGCCAGGTGGCTGGCGGCGTTCGGGAATATTCTCCGCATTCTTCAGGTAATCGGTAATTTTCGCCGCCGAGACCAGAATTTGCTCCCGGTCTTGACTCCAAACCTGGATGATTCTGGATAGAACATCGCGAAAGGAAGGTAAATTATGCCTGCTAACCGGGGGAAAATACGTCCCTCCGTAGAAAGGCTGCCCCTCCGGCGTCAGGAACACACTCATCGGCCAGCCGCCATGCCCCGTAGTGGCTACCACTGCGTTCATGTAAATATGGTCAAGGTCGGGTCTTTCTTCCCGGTCGACTTTGATGTTTATAAAATGCTTGTTCATCAGCGCGGCGGTCTCAGCATCTTCAAAGGATTCATGCGCCATCACATGGCACCAATGACAGGCTGCATAGCCAATGCTGAGAAAGATGGGTTTTGCCTCCCGGCGCGCTCGCTCCAACGCCTCTGAACCCCATGGATACCAATCGACGGGGTTCTCAGCATGTTGGAGCAGGTATGGCGAATTCGCGTCGTTTAACCGGTTAGTCATTATTCACCAAATTCGAGCTCGAACTCCTCGCTATCATCCCACTGGTCTGAAGGCTCAATCTCGATATCTCCAAAGAGGGTCTGCTGGCGGGCATTCACCAGGTGACGCTTGATCAGCTCCAAAACCGCCAAAAAGGAAACGACGATCTCGATGCGAGACGGTTTCGTGCTCAGGATATTTCTGAAGGTGAATCGCCCCGTCTGGATCAGGTTTTGCTTGATCAAATTGATTTTTTGCCGGATTGTAATCATAGGAGGACTGACCACCGATTTTAATTCCAACCGGTCATCAACCTTGAACAAGATATTTTGCGCCGAGTTTACCAGGTCGCTTAAACTCACATCACTCAGATCTAAAGTTCCTTCTACGCGGGTAGGGGGGACGAGTCGTAAGAATGAGCGATACCCGTTTGTCTCTCGATTTCCCAATAGCTCGGCGATTTTTCGATAGCGCCGGTAGATCATCAACTGCCGCGCCAGGGCTTCACCGGGATCTTCCTCGCCTTCCTCCCGCACCGGAGGTCGCGGCAACAGCGCCTCAGACTTGATCAACAACAGCTTCGCCGCGATCACCAGGAATGCAGACACTTCTTCGGCCATGAGCTCCGGCAGCCGGTGCATATGCTCCAAGTATTGATCGGTTACCTGCGCCAGCGCCAGCTTGGTAATATCCAACTCAGCCCGCTCGATCAGGTGCAACAGCAGGTCCAGCGGTCCTTCGAAGACGGAGGTCGCCACGTGGTAGCTATGGGATTGGTACGCAACCGGGCTAAGACTCATCGGCAAGATTATACCTGACATCCCACCCATTATAATTAAGCGAGTTCGGGATAAGTGTCTTTTTGGGGTTTTCGTGCGGCGCAGCCGTACGAAAACCCCAAACAAGCAGTACTTTTCCACTAACCCGAACCAACGTTATTTAGATGATGCTGTAACCTTTTTTGCGCTCTTGCATCAAAGATATAGACTTTTTCAAGGAGGCAGGCTATGATCAGCGAACCTATACATGTGACGGATGCGGCTTTTGAAAAGACCGTTTTGCAGTCAGCAGTACCCACAATTGTGGATTTTTGGGCGCCTTGGTGTGGTCCTTGCCGGAGCGTTGCACCGGTGCTCGATAAATTGGCAAAAGAATATGCCGGGAAGCTGTTGGTAGCGAAAGTGAATACCGACGAGAATCCCGACTGGGCAGGCAGGTATGGAGTGCAGGGAATTCCCACCATGTTGTTTGTCGCCAATGGTAAAGTGATCCACCGCCAGGTCGGTGCGCTTCCGGAGCCATTCTTGCGGGATGTCGTTGCCCAATTCTTGGACGTCGTTGCCCAAAAACAATAGACGACCTGGATATCGCTGGATGAATAGTCCAGGACGGCTGGAGTTACCCTCAGCCGTCCTGGACTTTTGAGTGTCTATCGACTACTCCTCATTGAGACGCTCGATCCGGGCGCCTAAATTACGGAGTTTTTCGTCGACCCGCTCGTAGCCACGGTCGATTTGCCCGATATTTCGGATGACAGACTGCCCATGGGCAGATAATGCGGCGATCAATAGCGACATGCCTGCCCGGATATCCGGGCTTTCCATTTTCTCCCCGTAAAGGGTCGTGGGACCTTGGACGATGCAGCGGTGTGGGTCGCAGAGCACGATCTGGGCGCCCATGCTGACCAGCTTATCGATGAAGAACATGCGGCTTGGATACATCCAGTCATGAAATAGAACGCTGCCTCGTGATTGTGTCGCAACCACAATAGCAATACTCATTAAGTCCGTGGGGAATGCCGGCCAGGGCATCACGCTGATCTCAGGGATGGCATCGCCCAGGTCAGGATGTACCTCCAGGGATTGCTCCCCCGGTACGATGATATCCTCCCCTTCATTCATCCAGATGACGCCTAACCGGCTGAACACCATTTTGATCAGATCCAGATATTGCGGTCCTGCATTGCGAATGCGGATCGAGCCTCCTGTTACCACAGTCGCTCCGATATAGCTGACGACCTCCAGGTAATCGGGTCCAATCGCGAATTCTCCGCCGTGTAATTTGGCTACACCCTGGATGTGTAATGTGTTCGAGCCGATATGATCGATTTGCGCGCCAAGCGCATTGAGGAAAAAGCAGAGTTCCTGGATATGCGGTTCAGAAGCCGCATTGCGTATGACGGTATGCCCAGGAGCAGTTACGGCTGCCATGATAGCGTTCTCGGTAGCCGTCACGCTTGCCTCATCGAGCAGGATGTTCGCTCCTTGGAAATTCAGAGATTTAAAATGAAAGTACCTGCCTTCTCTATCGAATTCTGCTAATGCGCCAAGTGACTCGAGTGCGAGTAGATGTGTGTCAACCCGACGGCGACCGATGACATCTCCGCCGGGTGGGGGGAGCTTCAGCTCGCCTGCCCGAGCAATCATCGGACCCGCCAGCAATATCGATGCGCGTATTTTCCGGCAGAGATCCGGATCTAGATCTGCAGGTCTTACTTCTTTTGCCCAGATCTTCAATGTGTTGTTGCCCAGGGATTCGATCTGAACACCCAGGCTGGCAAGTAGCGCGCGCATGGTCAGCACATCGTTGATCTCTGGAACATTATGCAAAATGATCGGTTCATCGGTCAACGTGCAGGCTGCCAGCATGGGGAGTGCCGCGTTCTTATTCCCTGCAGGCGTTACTTCTCCTTTGAGTGGGTGATTCCCTTCGATCAGAAACTTTGCCATTAGAAATTTAGCCTCGTGTTTGTTTATGTCGGAGATGCCTGGCTTAACAATCTGTCAGGTGGATCAGGATGGTATAGCACGTCTCCTTGCTATAATACACCTATGTTTTGGTTTTTGGCAATTGTTCTCTCAGGCTGGTTGGTTGGGGGGGTGGTTAATTACCTCTCAGATTTCCTGCCGCTGGAGCGGAAGCTCGTCTTGCCGTATTGCCTGACCTGCCGGAAGCCGGTTGGTGTTCTTTCATATCTGTTCGTGCCCGGTCAGTGCAGTCATTGTGGGCGCTCGCGTGGGATCCGGACGTACATCGTCTACATCTCTTCTATCATATTCTTGATGATACTCTGGATGTTTCCGCATCCGGATATCGGTTTTTCCCTTAGTGTCGTGGTGTGCATCTACTTTGGCATCGTCATCGTTGTTGACCTGGAGCACCGCTTGATCCTTCATCCGGTCAGCATTGCCGGGAGTCTGATCGGTCTGGTGCTTGGGGTGCTGACTCACGGCTTTCGCGCTACACTGATCGGCGGCGTGGCGGGATTCCTGATGATGTATTTGCTCTATCTTGGCGGGCGCTTATTTATCCGGCTCCTGGTCCGTTGGCGAAATTATTCAGGCGTAGATGAGGCTCTTGGTTTTGGCGATGTGATCCTGGCGGGAATCATCGGATTGATGCTGGGTTGGCCCGGCATCGTGGTTGGCTTGATTTTTGCCGTTATCCTGGCTGGTTTCTTCAGCCTGGCATACCTGCTGGTTTTGTTCCTTTCTCATCGCTACAGGTCGAATGTAACCATTGCCTATGGTCCTTACCTGGTTGGCAGCGCCTTCCTCCTGTTATTCGTCAAAGATTTCCTTGCAAGTATGTTTTAAACCCCCTTAACTGCGTAACTCCGGTTTTTTTAGCTCTCCCTAACAAATCTATAAGCGCAATCTGCAACTTTTAGTACTTAGGTAACATAGTGCACAACCTACTTATCCCTATAATGAAAGTAGGGAAATTCTGTGTGTTTAAATTGTATTTATTCATATGCGATCATAATTGTTTGCTAACTGTCTGAATAAGGGGAACTGATTTGAAACATGTGTTGAAATCTCGTGTTCTCGAGCACCTATCCAGGCGAAGCCGCGGCCAGGGCTTGGTGGAGACGGCCATCCTCTTCCCTCTTCTATTGATGGTCGTATCCGGGCTGACAGAGTTCGGTTTTCTCCTCAATGACTACCTGGCTTTGCAGGATGCGGCGCGCAACGCTGCCCGGTTTGCTGCGGATGGCATGTACAACTTCCGCGATGGCAACCACAGTTGTACCGCAGGGACGGGCACGCGGGATTTCTACCGCCAGGCAGCCTGCCTGGTCAACCAGGAGCTCTCCCAGGAACGCCCGGAGATCACACTCGATCTGGGTACCGGGGAAGATGACATCGTAGTCTCTGCCTTCAGCGTAGCGCAAGATTATTGCCAGTCGCCGGTAAGCTACCCACCAAATCCGCGTGTCCCACCCAACCCGGGAATCTCATGTGTGACAATGCGCCATCCAGGAGAACATGGCGAAGCTGGCTGGTCTGAGGCTCTGGATTCGACGGGCGTCCGTAATCAGTCCTCCCGTATACCCATAGCGGATATTAATGCCCGGCTGGATACGGCTGCACCCAGTACGGGATTCGTCACTGTCGAGGTATTTTATACCTACGAGCAGAAATTGAAACTGCCGTGGATCACGGTCTTTTTAGCAGACCCAATCCTACTTCACAACTACGCCTTGATGCCGCTCGTCTCGGCGGAGCCTACACCAACACCGATCCCATGAAAAAACTCATCTCTCTTCTCGGTCATCGTGAAAAGTATGCCGCTAAAGGTCAGGCTTTGATCCTGCTGGCTGTGGCATTTTTGGTATTGCTCGGTTTTGTCGGCCTGACGACAGATGTCGGTATCTTATACATTTACATGGGCCATCTACGCCGGGCGGTGGATGCAGCGTCACTGGCCGCCGCTGCTCAGTATCGCGAGGGGCGGTCAAACGCAGAATTGACTTCTGCGGCTATTCAGGTAATGAACCTGAATGGCATCGATCCCGCTATGTACACGATCGACGTCCAGACCTGTGACACCGCTCCGGGCGACCCCGCTTTATGTACAACCCCCAGGCGTAAATTGGTGCGCGTGACCAGCAACCTGGGTGTCCCTACAGCTTTCCTGCGCCTGCTCGGTGTGGAGAATATCCAGATCTCGGCCAATTCCATCGGCGAGGCGGCCTCTTTGGATGTGGTCCTGGTGATCGACCTGTCTGAATCCATGGCATGGGACGCAGCCTCCGGCGATCCGATGCGCGATCCTAACGCATGTAACACTGCGGATCCAAGCGGCTCAGATGGCTTCAAGGGTGAGTGCCAGCCTTTTGAAGAAGTAAAAAGGGCGGCTACAAGTTTTGTGTCCAGGATTCTAAACCGTCCTGCAGCCTCCGAAGAAGATCGCCTTCAAATTGTCACTTTCGCCAATGGCTGGAATTCAAATCCTGACCTGGGTACGCAGTACCGTTTCATCGACTACTCCAACCCCTCGAATCCCCAGCCGCGCTGGACATCCGATCAAGCGGAGGCAGTTGCTGCCATCAATGATCTGAAAGTATTCGAGCCGGGTACGTGTTACGATCCCGCCAACGAGCTACCACCGAGTTCGGCAATCAACGAGTACTACGGTCCTTGCCGGTTCTATAACCCGGATTGGAGTTATGCCTATCTTGATTGCCTTTCGTGTTGGGATGCGGGTGATTGGTCAACGCTTCCGACAACGAATATGGGTGGGGGGTTGTTGCGGGCTGGTAATATGTTTGCCTTCGATACCCGCCAGGAGGCTTTGTGGATTGTAGTCGTTCTGACCGACGGCATGGCAAATGCCACGGATAACGAAGCTGACGATCAGCTCGACGATTTCTCCACGTATCCGATTGGCTTCTGTCCCGATGCCCAGGATACCCCGTTCCCGGTTTACCCTCTTTGCCAGGATGAAGACGTATCGACGCGGCATTCAAGCGGAAATGCAAGCTACGATGCCGATGACTATGCACGTGATATGGCGGATTTCGTCGGCTGCATGCCGACCAATCCGGCGGCTTCCTGCGGCGGCCTGACAGGGCAGGGGGCCATCACATTTGCTATTGGACTGGGCGACGGCGTTTTGGATGATGGCTGTAGTTGGGGTACCTGCGAAGCCAGCAATGAGCCATATGGAGCATCGCTTCTGCGTTATATCGCCGCCCGGGGCTACGATGGTGATACCGCCACAGATCCCTGTGATAGTGTTGGCGACTACCGCGATTGGTGCGGCAATTATTATTTCGCTCCAACCGGGCCGCAGCTCACCCGCATCTTTGAAGATATTGCCTCGCGCATTTTTACCCGGATCACTCATTGATCTAAAGGCCGGCTGCCATGGATCCTACCTTCATCTCAAAACTGAAATTCCTGAGGCGCAAAAAAACACATCGCCGTAGAAAAGGGCAGGCGATCACCGAGTTCGCATTAATCTTGCCCCTGCTGCTCTTGTTGATCTTTGGCATCATCGAGTTTGCGCGCTTGTTCCAGGCTTATCTGGTGGTTGTCAATTCGGCCAGGTTTGGTGTGCGTTATGCGGTTACCGGTGAGTTCGAGCCGGGATACTGCACCGACGTGGATGGCAATGGGACCTTGTGCAGTGGGGCGAGCGAGGATGAGGAGGTCGATGCTGCCCGCCTTGATTCTATTCATGAGGTTGTGAACGGTGTTGCTGTAGCGATCTTGAAAGATGGCGGCGCCAGTGAAGGGCAGCCTGGTTTCTTCCAGGTCACGGTCTGCAGCTCACGCACGGGCTTCCAGTACGATCGTGTCGCAGACCGGTGTAACCCAAATGAAGACCCGGGAAATCCGGAAGAAGGACCCACCCGGGTTCTGGTGGCGGTTACTTTCCAACACCCACTCATCCTTCCCTTTCTGAACAATTTATGGCCCTCTGTCCGCCTGCATGCAGAACGTACGGGGATCCTGGAAAACTTCCGCGTGGCGCGCGTTTTAGGGCTGCCTCCAGATATCGAAGTGCCGACCGCCACGAATCCCCCCACAATGACGCCAACCCCCTCGGAAACCCCAACCGAGACGGTCGCGCCGACGTTGACCCCCACGCCTACCGAAACTGCCACGCTGACACCTACCGAAACCCCCACCCAAACACCCACACAGACGGCTACCGAAACGCCTACCCAAACACCCACCCTTACAGCAACACCTGTAGCCTCCTGTGATGATCTGATCATTGATCCAGATGAGAATATCTTCTTCAATGGCGACGATTTATCTGCCTGGATGCAGAACGCGAGCACGTATTATCAAGCCGAGCTGACGGATATCTCCACCTCCTGGAATGGCGGGTGGCACGACCAGGTCGTATCCGCCCCATCCGATATGAGCTTCGACGCCTATTATTGGAATTCCGGTCTGATTCTCAACCCTGCCAATGTCTCACTCGGCTCCGGCGGCGTGAATTTTTCGCATAGCATTTCGCGTTTCATCGCCGCCGGTGGAAGCGGCAATCTGAACCTCGACTTCACGCGCAACTTCTCCAACTACTATGTGTATTACCACACGCGTGACTTTCGCATTAATCTAACCTATCAGATGGGACCCTTGACATGCTCTAAGACGCTCGTCGGGCGTTTTGGTCCGGTCGTGTCTGTCAATATGCCAGCTAATCCGATCACAGGTCCCTTCAGGATCGAGGCAGATGCGTATGATCCCGATCCTGGCGGGCAGGTGAGTCGCGTTGTCTTCGAGGTTCGCAACTCAGCGGGAGTGGTTGTATTCACACGATCCGAGTACACCGAGCCCTGGTGTATCAATGGAGATTCCGGCGGTGTGTGTAATACGATTAACCCAAGCGGCAACTGGCCCGGCACATCGATACCGATCACCAACGGGACATACACCCTGTACGTGCAGGCTCGGGATAATGACCCCCACCAGCAATTCACGCGTATCATGGCGACCTTTACAGTTAATTTGGCTCCTACGCTCACACCGACCGTTACGCGCACGCCAACCGTCACACGCACGCCCACGGTTACGCGCACGCCGACGGTTACCAGTACGGTTACCAGAACTCCTACACGGACACTTACGCTGACGGCGACAACTACTTATACCCCGGGTCCATCCCACGCCAACTCGCACTGTTACAAGAACGGTGACGCGTACACCCACCCGCACCAGCACGTCACCCGTTACGCGCACTCCGACACCGACAGCAACAAGTACGATCACACCGCAGCCTCCCAGGCCGACGGATACGCCGACGCCCACGCGCACCCGGACGGTGACTCCCACGCTGACGCGCACGCCGACCGTTACACGGACGCCGACCCGCACTCCGACGCAGGTTGTGCTTCCCACATCGACGCCGACGCCCACCCGGACTCCCACCCTGGCTGTCCCCACGAGCACGCGCACGCGCACGCCTACATCACCGCCGCCGAGTACGCCCACACGAACACCGAGAACGCCACCACCAGGCGGAGGCTAGTTCTTGGTCAAATCAATGCGTAGAAGATTTTAGTATCTATCCGAAAATGGATGGGAGAACCGATTTTGTGGTGTGTGCGGCAGCCGCACACACTCGGAACCCTCGATTTTCGGACAGGTTCTTAGTGTTGGGTCTTCTGGCATGCCTGCTGTTATGGATAGAGGGCTCTGGCAGTAGTGCTGTTCTAGCAAACGAGGCAGATGATCAGGATGGCATTCTTCTGCCCCTGACGTTGAATCGCTACAATTTCGGTCCGGGTGAGGTGACCGGTCGGGTCATCGATGCAGCCAACGGTAGGGGGCTGGCAGGTGTATCGATCTGTTTTAACCCGTCTGGATTGTGTTGTAACGCATTCCGATGGCGCCTATTCTGCCACCAATTTTCCCGGCGAGCGCCAGGTTACCGCCTCGTTGACCGGGTATTACCCTGTGATCAAGGATGTTTTTATCATTGGCGGCGACAGCGTCGAGCTCAACTTTGCCATCTCCCCCTATATCACAGGGGGAAATATCGAGCTAAGGGCTATTCTCACCTGGGATCCAACACCCTACTGGCCTCCTGACGCCGTGGAAAACGATCTCGACACGCATCTCTGGCTGGATGCCATTCTTCCTGTGCATGTAAACTTCGATAATCGGGGCGACTGCACAACTTATCCAAACGCTTGCCTTGAGACTGAGGTCCGCTCAGGATCTGGTCCGGAGACGCTAGCCGTCAGGCAGTTTGAGCCGGATACCGTCTACTATTTTGGTATTCTAAATTATAACCAGGGGGCAAGTGGCGTCCCGCCGATCCGGGACACGGGTGCTAACCTGGTAGTGTATGACGAGACAGGTGTGGTGGCTTCCTATCGATGTTTCATCATTGCCAGGGGGATGGAAATTTCTGGTATGTTTTCATGTACAGTTATTCCCCCGAGATGGGCGCCTGGGTGATGACCCCAAAGAATTGCATCACATTCTACAGTAACGATATCCAGGATATCATTAGTCAATGTCCATACGAAAAAGACTGGGCGGTCCCCCCGCCCAGTCTTTTTCATAGGTAGCAAAACGAGTTAATCTATCTATACCGTGGCTTCACGCTTTTCGCGTGGCTTGAACCACGTCCGCCATTCTCGATTTTCCCATACGACCAGTATCGGGGCGGCGTTGAAGATGGATGAGAGGTGACTGGTCGAGTGATCGATGCAGCCAACGGCAGGGGGATATCAGGCGTCTCGATCTGTTTTAACCCTCTGGATTGTGTGGTAACGCTTTCGGATGGCGCCTATTCTGCCACCAATTTTCCCGGCGAGCGCCAGGTTACTGCCTCGTTGACCGGGTATTACCCTGTGATCAAGGATGTGTTTATCATTGGCGGCGATACCGTCGAGCTCAACTTTGCCATATCCCCCTATATCACAGGGGGAAATATCGAGCTAAGGGCTATTCTCACCTGGGATCCAACGCCATACTGGCCTCCCGACGCCGTGGAAAACGATCTCGACGCGCATCTCTGGCTTGATGCCATTCTCCCCGTGCATGTATACTACGATAATAGGGGTGACTGCACAACTTATCCAAACGCTTGCCTTGAGACAGATTTCCGCACAGGATCTGGACCGGAGACGCTGGCCGTCAGGCAGTTTGAGCCGGATACCGTCTACTATTTTGGGATTCTAAATTATAACCAGGGGGCAAGTGGCGTCCCGCCGATCAGAGACACGGGTGCTAACCTGGTAGTGTATGACGAAACAGGTGTGGTGGCTTCCTATGAAGTTTCATCATTGCAGGGGGATGGAAATTTCTGGTACATATTCATGTACAGTTATTCCCCCGAGATGGGCGCCTGGGTTTTGACCCCGAAGAATTGCATCACATTCTACAGTAACGATATCCAGGATATCATCAGCCAGTGTCCTTGAGTGATGGACCAGTAAAAAAAGGGCGGTCTAACCGCCCACTCTTTTTTGTCGATTGGAAACAGTTATCGTGGCGCTGTTTATACTGTTGCTTCACGCTTTGGCGCGCGGTTTGAACCACGTCCGCCATTCTCGATTTTCCCAGACAACCAGGATAGGAGCAGCGATAAATATTGAAGAGTACGTTCCACTCAATAAGCCGACAAGAAGGATCAACGAGAACTCACGTAAGGTCACGCCACCGAATAACACAAGCGACAGGAGCATGAATTCACCGTCATCAATTGGGTGTTGATCGATCTTTGAAGGTTTGCACGATGGAATGATTGACGAGCGTCTCGTAGCGCAGGCGTCGATAGATTTGCTGTTTTCGCGGATCCGATCAAAGACCACAATCTTGTCTTGCACCGAAAAGCCGATAACAGTTAGCAGCGCAGTTAGGAATAAAGAATCAACTTGCCATCCCCATAGAACACCTACCAATCGCAGCCAGGCTGATGACGATCAGCACGTCGTGAAGCATGGCAATGATCCCGCAGATGCCATAGCGGAGTGCATTTGGAATGCCGCGGAAAGCAAACATGATATAGATCAGCACGCCGATTGCGGCGAGTGCGACAGCGATTGCGGCTCGCGAGGTGACTTCCTGCCCGATGGTTGGACCAACGCTCTCATATCTCAGAACAGTAACGATTTGCCCAAATTGGTCTTCCATCATACTGAGTATTTTGGATCGAGTTTCATCATCGAGAAAGCTGGATCGGGCGACAAGGCTCCCTCGATTGGTTGTCTGGACAAGGACGTCATCTACTCCCAACTCTTTGTAAAGCAAGACGACTTCAGCGGGCTGGGGCGGCGTTCCAGATCCAAATCGGACCTCCAGGTACGTTCCACCTGTGAAGTCAATGGATAGAGACAACCCATCGAGCAAGATGATGATCAGCCCAGGAATGATGATCAGCAGAGAGAGCGCAAAGTAATAGTATCTCTTACCTAAGATGTTTATCATTATTATCCCATCCCGTCAAATACCGAACCATTTGGAAAGGTTGGTAGGTTTGAAGAACTCCAACACCAGAGTCAGCAGAGTTCGGGTAACGGCGATCGCGATGAACAAGCTGACGACAACGCCTAAAGCCAGAGTCAACGAGAAACCTTTTACGATCGTTGCTCCAAATGTGCTGCCAAACCAGAAGAGGATAGCGCAGGTGATCAGCGTGGCAATATTAGAATCCCGAATCGATGGCCAGGCGCGTTGCCAGCCGATATCGAATGCATTCCGCAATGGTCTGCCACCGCGCAGCTCCTCTTTCATTCTTTCAAAAATGAGAATGTTCGCGTCTAACGCACTCCCTGTGCTCAAGAGGAATCCTGCGATGCCAGGTAAGGTCAGGGTTACTGGAATGAGCCGGAATAGCGCCAGAGCCAGGACAGCGTAGATCAGGATGGAAACATCAGCTAGAGCTCCGGGCACTCGATAATAAAGCAGCATGAACAGGATCACCATGGTGAAGCCAATAGCCCCTGCAAGCAAGCTCCTCTGGAGCGAATCCTGACCCAGGGTTGGACCTACCGTCCGCTGATTCACGATTTTCAAGGGGATGGGTAGCGAGCCATACCTGAGCTGGATGGCAAGGGCATTTGCGCTGTTTGCGTCAAAATTGACCGGTGATGACCCCTTTGACCATCTGTAATCGCATCATTAATGGTTGGAGCAGAGATGACTTGCTTATCCAGGACAATGGCGAGCACATTTCCGACATTTTGGCGGGTAAATTCGGCAAAGGTTTTGATATCATCGCCTTTGAGCTCAAAAGAGACCTGGTACTCTCCGGTTTGCGTCGTTGTTACCGCAACGTCCTTCAAGCCAGCGCCGGTCATAACTGTATGGAAGATCTGGAGAAGTTTGGGTTGAGGTGATCGTCTCTGTGGTGGTTGCACTCTGCTGAACGGGCGATAATCGGTTTTAATGGTTGAGCCTTCCAGCGCTTGCGCCTCCTGTGGGGTTAGCGAGCTCATATCGACAAATTCCAGCAAGCCGGTCTGCTTCAAGGCTGCCAGGGCTTGTTCTGGATCGGTTTGACCTGGAATTTCGACAACGATCCGCCGTTCGCCAGCTTGCTGTACAACTGCTTCAGTTACTCCCAGCCCGTTAACCCGGTTTTCAACAATTTGTACGGCTGTATTCATGGCCTCCGCATCAATATCTTGTTCAGCCGGAAGATCCGCTTCCAACATGGCCTGGACGCCGCCCACGAGATCCAATCCCAGACGTGTCTCAAATCTGCCGTTTAACGCCGGCAAAATTGATCCCGGGATTATTAGGCCACACGACCCAGAGCGCCACCAAGACAATGAGAATAATGAAGATCAGGAATCGGAATTGAGGCTTTTAATATAAATATTCCGTTCTCCACAATTCAAGCAAATGCCAGCCGCTGGCTGTGCCCCAGCGCACGGCTGGCAAGGGAACATTATACTCCCAATTATTTGTTAATCCGACCCGGAAACTCGGCTAGCGCTTTTCCGTGCAACTGTGTCGATATACGCGAGCTACCTGGAGAGGATCTCCCCGGTGTAAGATACATCGGTATTGATGATACAAATCTGCGTGGTCCCGAGCCGTCTTGAGCCTTCTCAATTGTTCATCGTATTCGTCTTGCGTCCAATCTAGTTTTCTGCGTTCTGTGCTGACGGGATAGGATGCTTCGAGATAAATCAGGATATCCGGATTCACCATGCGCTTCCACATGGTTGGTACATAGGAGTGTTCCTGGGCGATATGCCGCGCAGGATACCCATGTTCCGCCAGGGCATTGACCAGCGTGGACTTTCCGGCCCCACAGGGTCCTACAACGCCGATCTTAAGCTGGCTGGTTTCAGGCATCCTGGATTGGGCAGCTAATCCTGGAGGGGAAGCCGGACGGTCATGCGCCGGACGGAATCCCCCATCAGGCTGGAGACACGCAAGACGACCACGCTGATATCGTCGACCGGTCGCCCCTGGTCCAGGCGGACGGCATTTCTCAATAGCTCGTCTGCAATGGATTGCGGCGACGGATCCTCATCCTCCAGCCAGGATTGCACGCAGGTGACAATATCAAGGGATTGCCCATCCCGGCTGCCGGCATGCACCAGTCCATCGGAGTAAACGATAGCCGTCAGTCCAGGCTCCAGGGATATTTCGCTGATCATCGGTCGGGTCTCGCGATACAAGCCGACTGGCAGGCTTTCGTCGCTGAGCAAGGTAATTTTGTCGTTCTGTGCAAGCAGAGCTGGGACCGGATTGTTGCGCGTGATGACCAGGGTGGAGGTTTGCTTGTCCACAGAAAGTATATTCAGGGTGGAAGACACTTTCCCCTTTCTCTCGGTATAGAGATAATCCGAGGCAGCGTGCGCGGCGGCGCCATCCCGCACTCCCTCGGCGAGCAAGGAGATGACCTTGCGCACAACCAGGGTGGAGATGGATTTTGCCCCTCGTCCTGAGCTCTGTCCATCCGCCAGGACAACAGAAACACCCCCGTTGGGTCTCTCTACAACCTCCACCGTATCGCCGCTGCTGGATGTAGCATATTTCTTTACTTTTGCAACCGCAATCAACACTTCCATGCATAAATTTTACATCAGATTGCGGATGAAAGCTCTACAGATTGTTTCCATGCTTTGACCAACAAGATTTCACTGCCCGGCAGCTTGCGGCGTTCAACTGTGGCAGTAAAGTTGGCTTGAAGGAAGGGTTGCAAGTTGATGTCGTTCCAATCTGGAGCTTGTCCCAGGAGGTGGAAAATGCTGGCTGCAAGTTTTTCGGTTGGTGATGAGCCTGTGATCCAGGCGACGGGTAAGACGATCAGCATCCCGCCTGGCATCAATACCCGGAAGATTTCTTCCAGGGTGTGTTTCTCGATAATGAACGGGGTGGGAAATGTGGCTACCACCTGGTTGAAGGATGCGTCAGCGTAAGGCAAGGATTGCGCCAATCCGTTGACCAGCAAGCCGCGGACGCCGCGCCTCCATAGCCTTCGTTGTGCCATTCTCCCCATCTGGCGGCTTTCGTCTATCCCAAAGATGGTTACGGATAGATTCGCCAGAGCAATCTGCAGGTGTCCCGGTCCGTGACCGATCTCCAATACTCGCGGACCGGGCAGGTCGGGCAGCACGGAGAGTACCCAGGCTTTCCACCTGCCCAGCGAAACGATGGCTGCGACCCCATCATACGACCAGGCTAATGGATGATAAAGCGCATGAAAGAATGCAGAAAGTCCCCAGGTCAGCAGGCGTGAGATCCGTGTTTGCTCAGGCATGCGCCACGAAGTTGAATTGTTACATTAACACTGGCAAGCAGCCCGGTAAAACCCGGTATTCCAGATCCTGAACAGTTTCGGATTGGATCTCGCCATCCGCGTGCAGGGGAGTGGGTGTTTCTGAATGGATCTTCACCCAGGGTGAGTGGATCTCATGGATGCTGGGGTTCTCTACATAGCTGCCCGGACCGGGTTTCATTGTTTTTGGAAGGATTGCGAGAATTTTCAGCCGGGTGGGAACAGATCCATAAACGAAGGTGAGCAAACCATCAAATGGATCGGCGTGCGGGGTCATATAGAACAACCCCCCGGTCAAAGGGTTGATGCCTACGGTCACCAGGTTCGCCATTCCATGGAAGCGACCACCCTCCCATTCGATCTCCATGATCCACTGAGGATTATGGTAGACGCCGATCAAAGTCGCTACAAGGTAACGCATGACTCCCCGCAGGCGTTTGATGCGCTGTTGGATCAGCGTAATACTGGGTTCAAGACCGATGGCGGAATTATTATCGAAATATCGCCTCAGGTTTTCGCTGCCGTAGCGGACCTCACCCAGATCGATCGACCGTGTTTGTCCTCGGGCAATGACTGCCACTGCTCCCGGGATATCGAGTGGCAGGTGCAGGTTGACGCAGAAATCGTTCGCCGTTCCCAAGGGCAAGACGCCAAGCGGCGTCGAATGGCGCTCGGCGCTGCGTTCCGCTCCCTGGAGTATACCGTTGACCACTTCACTGATGCTCCCATCCCCTCCGGCGGCGATCACGGGGCTGAAACCCTGCTGCACCGCCTCGGCAGCTAGCTCGCTCCCGTGACCGGGTCTCTCGGTGACAGCCAACTGGTAGTCCACGCCCGCATCTTTGAGGGCGCTTTCGATCTCTCCCTGTTTCTGCTGACCTTTCCAACGCCCGGCGTATGGGTTGAGGATGACAAGTGCTGGCATAATCAGCTCCGAATATTGGGATGGGGTGATTTCTCTATTAATACTGGATCTCAATGCCTTGATTTTCAAGCCAGCCGATCGCTTCTTCGATGATCGCCGGATCGCCTGCCAGTTGCACTTCGAGCCACCGGTCAACGCCCCCGATCTGAGCGCGTAAGATATTAACGGTCAGATCGTAGTGCCGGATGAGCTGGTTGATGACCGGTACACTCAGCAGATGCTCTGGGTAAATTAATCGTACTACTTGGTGAGCCATGTGCGCCTCCTCAAACAAACATTCTAGTGAACCGTGAAATCGAGGCTGCGGTGGATTATTCGATTGTAGCACAACTCTCCGAAGCATGCGCCGGGTACGTCACTTCACGCTTGCACGGCTAATTGACCGCAACCCGCCTGGATCTCGATGCCGCGGCGTAAACGCACTGTGCAAGGGATACCCAGGCTCACCAGCTCGTTCTGAAAGAGTTCGGCCCGCTGGCGAGGGGTGGCAGCCCCCGGATAGGCTGGTGTTGGGTTCAGTGGGATAACATTGACGTGGCACAGCAGACCCTTGAGCCGGCTGGCGAGCAGATGCGCCTGGGCTGCAGTGTCGTTCACATTCTGAATCAATGCCCATTCGAAGGTGATCCTGCGGTGGGTCAACTCCACATATTCACGGCAGGCGTCGAGCAATTCTGCAATGCGGGTACCTTCGATTGATGGGCAGAAGCGAGCTGCGCAGCTCATCATCTGCCGCATGAAGGGAGACCGCCAGGTTGTATTGCCGGGATTCAGATGCATACTTGCGGATGGCAGGCGCCAGTCCTACAGTGGAGATGGTAAAGCGCCGGGCGCCCAGACAAAAACCATCCGGATCGTTCAGGCGATCTAAAGCTTGCAAAGTCGCCTCGTAGTTGGCAAATGGCTCCCCCATGCCCATCACCACAACATTGGTAACCGCTTCTCCCTGCGCTTTGAGCTGGCGCGCAAAATGGAGTACCTGTTCCACAATCTCACCGCTGGTCAGGTTACGCTTGAGCCCCATTTGACCCGTTGCGCAAAATACACAGCCCATCGCGCAGCCAGCCTGAGAGGAGATGCACAGTGTATTTCGCTCGTCGTACCGCATTAGGACGGTTTCAATGGCTTTTTGGTCAGGCAGCCGCATCAGCGATTTGACGGTTCTCTTGTCTTCTGAAGTCTTCGAGATTTCAGCTGTCAGGTTAGAGAAGGAGAATTCATTTCCCAGGCGTGTGCGCAATGCTTTGGAAAGGGATGTGAAGCTATCCGGCGAGCTCCACAACTGCTTGTAAAGACCTTGCCAGACTTGCAAGGCTCGATAGGATGGCTCTCCCCAGCCGGTTAATCGCTCTTGCAGCTGCACGAGGGAAAGGTCATAAATCGAGCTGGGCTCAGTGTTGATCTCGTTCATGGGCGGAGGGTCATCCGGTGGATTACCCGAATTCCTGGATCAGGGCGGTTAGATCCTCGGTCACCCAGTCGGGAGCGGGTTGCCAGGCATCGGCAGCCTGGCGTGAGGAGACGCCGGAGAGGACCAGCGCGGTTGGGCAGCCGATCTTTTGACCGCCGGCGATGTCGGTCTCAAGGCGGTCGCCGACTACCAGCGTGGCGGCTTCGGGTACGCCCATGCGCTCGATTGCCAGGCGGTACATGTCGGGCGCCGGCTTACCGATGATGGTTGGTTGGACCTGTGTTGCCGCCACTATCGCGGCAAGGATGGCGCCTGCGCCGGGTACCTGTCCTTCCGGCATGGGGAAAGTCAGGTCCGCATTGGTCGCAATCAGCGGCGCGCCGGCGCGCACCAGCAGAGCCGCACGCTTGAGCTTGTCGTAGGTGAGCTGGCGGTCAAAAGAAGAGATCACCGCCAGGACATCTTCCTCGCTGTTCGTAAAGCCAACAGCCGATAGGGTCTTCTCAAGGCCGTTTTCCCCAACCATGTAGACATTACCGCCCTGTGGAAATCTTTTTTGCAGATAATGGGCTGTCGCTTCGCCTGAAGTGACGACCTGCTCCGGTCTTAAATCGACGCCGAAGCGGCGTAGCTTCTCCAGGTGTTGGGCAGGGGAGCGGCTGGCGTTGTTGGTGGCTAAAGCTACCTGCCAGTTGAGCGCTTGGATCTGGTTGAAAATCCAGGGTAGATCGCCGATAGCCTGTTCCTCGCGCCAGAGGACGCCATCCATATCGAGGATGATGGCGCGGATGGATGATTTTTGCGCTAAATTCACAGGGGTCTCCGCGTGGGTCAGTGGGTCCGGATGATAGCCTTTGATGAAGAATGCCGGGGCATATCGCCCCGGCATTACAGGATTCTCCGCCGTAGCAGGTTGTTCCTACTTGCTCGCCTTAGTTTCTGGGATTTCCATAACCCGGTCCACCAAACCGTATTCTACGGCTGCCTTTGGCGTCCATGTAATAGTCGCGGTTGGTGTCATGCTCGATCGTCTCCATGCTTTGCCCGGTATGGAATGCCAGGATGTTGTTCAGCCGGTCTTTCAAGCGCAGGATCTCACGCGCCTGGATCTCGATATCCGATGCCTGTCCTTGAGCGCCGCCCAGCGGTTGGTGCATAGTGGATCGTTGCATTCGGAAGGGCATAGCGTTGTCCTTTGGCGCCGGCAGTCAGGAGCACCGTGCCAAAGGATGCCGTCATGCCCACGGCGACCGTGGTGATCTGGTTGGGGATCATCTGCATGGTATCGTAGATCGCCATGCCGGAGTAAACCATACCGCCGGGGCTGTTCACGTACATCTGGATGGGCGCTTCGGGATCTTCGCTGCTCAAGTAAAGGAGCTGGGCGACGATCAGGTTGGATATCTGGTCATTGATGGGTGTGCCCAGGAAGACAATTCGATTGCGCAGCAGCAATGAGAATATATCGAAGTAGCGTTCACCGCGACCCGATGTTTCGACAACCGTGGGTATTAAAGATTGTGGGATATTCATGCTATTCCTCTATTTGTGTATTGAAAGGTTTATTCGTCTGACACCCCTTGGCTATCAGGGAGTGTGGTGGCTTCTTCTACCGGTAAGCTCTCGCTTTCAGTCTCGATCGGTTCGCTGATCTCCGCCACAGGAGCCTGGTCTGCGTTGTCGCTGGGCTCTGCTGTCAACTTTCAGCCTGCTTCGACCTCGATACCCCGTGCAAAATTGCGCAGTCTTTCCTGCGTATTATCGATAACCAGCTCCATCATGATATTACCCACCAGGTTGCTGGTAGCATCCTTGGTGGTCATCCGCTTGAAATCTTTTTCTGGCATCATGCGCGCGTACATGTTCATCGTGCGCAGCGTTTCATCCTGAAGCTGCTGGGGATCGACCTCGATGTCTTCCTTCTCAGCCACCTCAAACAGGACCAGCGAGCGCTTCAGCCTTGTCTCGGCGACCGGCTTTGTCTCTTCCTGGAGCTGTTCGGTGTTCATCGAGCGGGTCTTCAGATAGAGCTCCATATCCAGACCTTGCTGGTTCAGGCGGCTTTCCAGTTGACCGAGGACGACATCGATCTCCCGTTCCAGCATTTGGGGAGGGTATGCCACTGTGGACATCTCCACAAGCTGGTCGAGCACTTTTTCATCATATTCTTTGTTATAGGTCTCGTCTGCATCTTGTTGCAGGTCATCGAGGATGGCTTTGCGCAGCGCATCCATGGTCGGGTAATCGCCAATGCTCTGCG
The DNA here is from genome assembly GCA_963702535.1 of uncultured Chloroflexia bacterium. Taxonomy (GTDB): domain Bacteria; phylum Chloroflexota; class Anaerolineae; order Anaerolineales; family UBA4823; genus CAVPDG01. The sequence continues at coordinate 121,647 of CAVPDG010000013.1, forward strand.
CCAGCTCGTCGTTGACCTCAGGCAGGGTGCGCGAGTTTACCTGGTCCACTGTGAAGGAGTACTGTACCTCCTTACCTGCCATGTACTTAACCGCTGAATCCTCCGGGAAGGTGTGGTTTACCGAGCCGCTATCTCCCGCGGACAAGCCGATGAGATGTTGGGTAAATCCGGGGAAGGGCAGGTCCTGGTAGATGTTTTCCTCTTCATCTTCGATGACGAGAGTCAACTCTCGATTATCCATGAAGATGGGTGATTCGTCCTCGTCCGGGGCGGTAAACTCGCCGCTGATGTGCAAGCCGACCTGGTCTCCGACCTGAGCAGGTCGCTCGACGAGCTCGACGACGGCATTTTGATTGCGGACATTCTTGACAACCTGTTCTACTTCCTCGTCCGTGATTTGCCTGGCTTCATAGGGGATGCGGATCGCGTGATAATCCCCCAACTCAACCGTTGCCGCACGAGGGACGACAAACTCGATGTGTCAGCGGATCCAGCTGCTTGATCTCTTCCAGGCTGCCGGGTCCGTAGGGCTTGATGCCCAACTCGTCAATCGCCTTGGGGTAGACATCGTCAACCACAATTTCGACAGCTTCTTCTAAGATCGCTGCTTCCCCCAGGTGGCGGACGATCATGGCATAGGGGGCTTTGCCAGGGCGAAACCCCGGAATCTTGGTGCGTTTCGCTAGCCTGGAGGCCGCACGGTGCTTGGCATCCTCAAGCACGGCTGGTTCGACCTCCACGGTAATTTTCGTCTGGTGGTTTTCAAGTTCTTGGGTTTCGACTTTCAATGTGGAATTCCTTTCAGAAAAGCAGATGGTTGTCAGACAAATGCAGGGTTATCCAGAATCGGGCGGATTATATCATGTGTTCGTACCATGTATGCGTAAGAAGTATGTATGAAAAATCGCCGTTAGCCGGGATTTTGTTTCCTCGCTAACGACGGGTCTTCAAACCACGCTGGTGGGGAAGGAGGGACTTGAACCCTCACGCCTTGCGGCACTTGATCCTAAGTCAAGCCTGTCTGCCAATTCCAGCACTTCCCCGGGTTTCTGCTGCCGAATTATAAGCCAGAGCGGAGTGAGCGTCAATAATCGTATATAATGCCAGGGTTCGACAATCATTGTGGCTTGTGGGAGGAAGCTCTTGGGACGTGTGATCAATCCAGAGAGCGCTGGGAAACAGCGCACGCAGATGGTCAAAGCGACTGCTCTTGCCGGTCGCGAGCTGATTCATAAAACCCAGCTCGACGATGAGTTCTTGGATCTGGTGGCTTTTATGATCCTGGCATTGAACGCAATCTCCGAATCGATCGACCCATCGGTGCTGGCATGGGAAAAGCGGGGGTATTGGGTGAAAGCCGACCAATTTCGCATGGAGTGGGCTTGGACGCAGAAGCTCAGCAAGGAGATGTACGCCCATTGGCAGGCAGAGGATTGGCCTTCTGCCGTGCAAACCGCGGTGAAAGTGCTGCAAAAGTTGGGGGATGTCAAGATCTCCGCGCAGCACCGCATGGGAAAACCCTGGGTGGACGCCCGCTTGAAGATGAAGGAGCCCGCCTGAGCTAAGGGCTTTGATTTCGATTTGCTGGTTCCCCGTGCCCGCCGCCTCCGGGTGTGCGGATAGACAAGACTTCTCCGGCATGTAAGGTGACGGTAGCTTTCCCGGGGAGGCGTTCTTCTTCTCCATCTCGCAGGATTAAAATTCTCGCCGGACTTGCCTGGCTCTCCCCCTTGGAGACCATAGGGTGGAATCCTGCGGCGCTCGCTGATCAGGGTGACCTGGGCATCCACCAGCACCTGGATATCGCGGCGGATGCCATCCCCGCCGCGCTGCCTGCCAGCGCCGCCGGAGTGCTGCCGGATTTCGTAACGGAGCACTCTCAACGGGTAGGCGTACTCCAGGGCTTCTACCGGTGTGTTGAGCGTATTGGTCATGTGCGTGTGGATTGCGGATAATCCATCGGAGACCGGGGCGCGCCCCATCCCGCCGGCGATGGTCTCGTAATACGCAAATGGGGCGTCCTTCTGAGCGTCCCAACCTCCGATGGTGAGGTTGTTCATCGTCCCCTGGCTGGCTGCGGGCACAGCTTCTGGAATCGCTTGCGCCAGCGCGCCGAGTAAGACGTCGACGATGCGCTGCGAGGTCTCAACGTTTCCTCCCGCTACCGGCGCGGGATGCCGGGCGTTGACCAGCGTGCCGGCTGGGGCGATGACCTGGATGGGCTCCAGGCATCCGGCGTTGTTGGGAATATCCAGACCGACCAGGCTGCGGAAGACATAGTACACGGCGGAGAGGGTGATGGCATAGACCGCGTTCAGGCTGCCGGCTACCTGCTGGCTCGTGCCGGTAAAATCGACGAGCGCATGATCGTCCTGGATCGTGATCGCCACTGTAATGGGGACAGGTTCCTGACCGAATCCATCGTCATCCAGGTAATCGGTAAAACGATAAACGCCGTCCGGCATGCCCTGGATGAGCTGGCGCGTCATGCGCTCAGAATACGCCAGCAGCTCGCGCATGTAGCGGGTAACTTCATCTAGGCTGTAGCGGGAGATGAGCTCAACCAGGCGTAGCGCGCCGCGCCGGTTGGCGGCGACCTGCGCCATCAGGTCTCCCTGGCGCTCTTCAGGCGTCCTGACGTTGGCGAGCAAAATCTTGAGCACATCCTGATCCAGGCTGCCCTGCTTGTAGAGCTTGACAGGGGGCAGGATAAGCCCTTCCTGGTAAATCTCGCGGGCGATGGGCATCGAGCCGGCGGTCATGCCGCCGACATCCGCGTGGTGCGCCCGGCTGGCGACGAAACCGACCAGGCGGTCCATTTTCTCGCCGGTGGATATGAAGATGGGAGTGACCAGCGTGATGTCGGGCAGGTGGGTGCCGCCGCGGTATGGATCGTTGAGCAGGACCATATCGCCAGGTAGTAAGCCGGGGGTGGGTTCCGCTGCGCTGCCACCGGTCGAGGCAAATTCTGCTACGGCGGCTAAGACGGAGAGGGGCATCGATCCGAGGTGGACTGGGATGTGCGCTGCCTGGGCGACCATCTTGCCGGCCGCGTCGAAGAGGGCGCAGGAGAAATCTCGCCGCTCCTTGATGTTCGGAGAGTAGCTCGCCTTGCGCAGCACCACGCCCATTTCCTCGGCAATGGAAGCAAAGAGGTTTTTGAACACCTCTAAACGCACCGGATCGTAGCTCATCAGAAGCCTGCCTCGGGAGGGGCTGGCATCTCCAGCCACAAGTTGCCATAAGGATCGACGCGGCAGTGATCGCCTCTCTCTGCAAGGATGGTTGTATCTGCCCGCACGACCAGTGCCGGACCTTCAAAGAAGTTCCCCGGGCGCAGGTCTGCGCCGGAATAGACGGGCAGGCTGGTTGCGCCTTCAGGCAAGTGAACCGTGCGGTGTGCCTGGCTCTGAATCGCGCGGGGACGAGCGCTGTGGGAGGGCTTGAGCCGGGGTTTGGGCGTCTTGCCGATGGCGCGCACGCGCACGTTGACGATCTCCAAATGCGCTTCTGGGCGGGAGTAGCCGTATGCCTTCAGATGGGCTTCATCGAATACGCGGTGGATGTCATCGCCATAGGGTATGGATAGCTCGTAGGACTGCCCCCGGTAGCGCACATCCAGCCACCTTTCGATGCCGATGCGGGAATGCGGGATGCCTTCGGCGCCGACCTCGAACCAGCCCCGATCTTCGAGCGGTTTCAGCGCCAGGGCGATCTCCTCGGGCGGGGTGGCGCCGCTGAGCATGACGGTTTGCGTATAGTCTTTGATCCGGTCGGCGGCGAGCATGCCGAATGCGGAGAGGGTCGAGGCGAGGGGAGGAATGAGCACGCCAGCTGCGCCGATGCGTTTTGCCAGGTTGCTGCAGTGCAATCCGCCAGCCCCGCCAAAGGATAAAAGCACGAAATCCCGCGGGTCATAACCGCGCTCCACCGAGATCACGCGCAGGGCGCGCTCCATGTTGGCGTTCACGACCTCGACAATGCCCAGGGCAGTGGCAATGGCATCCAGGTGCAGCCGCTCTGCCAGCCCGGTGATAGCAGCTGCGGCGCGCCCTTCGTCCAGCGCCATCTTCCCGCCGAGGAAGCTGTCCGGCGGCAGGCGACCGAGGAGCAGGTTGGCGTCGGTAACGGTGGGTAGCGCGCCTTTGCCGTAACACGCCGGTCCCGGGTCTGCGCCGGCGCTCTGCGGACCGACGCGCAAGGCGCCGCCGGCATCGATAGCAGCGATGGAACCGCCGCCTGCGCCGATGGTGTGGATATCCAGGACGGGCACGCGCACCGGCGAGCCGCCGATGATGGATTCTGTGGTGATGGTGGGGGAGCCATCGATCAGGGAGACGTCTGTGGACGTGCCGCCCATGTCAAAGGTGATGATCCTTACCCTGCCTTCAAGCCGGCTCTGTGCCTGGCTGGCGACGAAATGCGCTCCTTGCATTCCACCCGCCGGACCCGAGAGGATGCAGCGCACGCCGTTGCGCCTGGCTTCCGGCAGGCTGATCGAGCCGCCATTGGACTGCATCACCAGGATCGATGCTGGCGCATCCTGGGCTTTGACCTCTTCTTCCAGATGAGCCAGGTACTTTTCCAGAATGGGGGAGACATACGCGTTCACGACGGTTGTGCTGGTGCGCTCGTATTCACGGTATTCCGGCAGTATCTCGCTGGAGAGGCAGACGAAGAGACCGCTATTTGCCAGGCGCTCTGCGATGACCTTTTCGTGCTCGGGATTAAGGAAGGAGAAAAGGAGAGATACGGCGACTGAATCGAGGGGCAGGCTTTTGATGTGCTCCACCAGTCCATCGACCTGCTCCGCATCCAGCCCGATGAGCACGTTAGCGGCGGAATCGAGGCGCTCGCGCACCTCGAAGCGCAGCTCGGCGGGCACCAGTGGGGGCGGGGGGGTATCGGCAAGGTCATAGAGCGAGCGGCGGTTCTGCCGCCCGATCTGCAAGACGTCGCGAAAGCCCTCGGTAGTCACCAGGGCGGTGCGGGCGCCTTTGCGCTCCAGCAGGGCGTTGGTTGCCACCGTTGAGCCATGGATCATGTCGTAGGCTCTGGGGTGTTGCTCGCCGGAGAGGCTGCCGAGGATCTTCTGCAGCCCTTCCAGCACGGCTTGGGCGGGATTAGCGGGGGTGGAGAGCAGCTTGAAGGAGGAAAGCTCCCCGCTCCGCGGATGATAGACGACGAAATCGGTGAAGGTGCCGCCGATATCGACGCCGATGCGCAGGGTGTCTGGCTTGTGCGCCGCTGACATAATGCGAGTTAGTATATCAGATCAGCAGGTGACCTCAGGCAGGCGAGAGGGCAAATAACGCTGGCTGGTAGACTGGGCGGCGACCGTCTATCAAGATGAAGGAAGCGCAGCGGGAGGTGTTGATGCCCAGCTTCTTCAGGTCTTCCAGGCTGGCGATCTTGCGCTGCCGGCGGGCGGAGAGGATGGCGCGGGCGCCTTTGGGACCGATGCCGGGGATGCGCAGCAGTTGAAGCGGGTCGACCTGGTTGATCTCCAGGGGGCTTTCCGAGAGGTGGTACTGCGCCCAGCTCAGCTTGGGATCGATGAGCTTGGGCAGGTTCCCCTGGGTATCGAGCGGCAGCTCTGGCAGGGAAAAGCCATAATCGCGCAAGAGGAAGAACGCCTGGTAGAGGCGGTTCTGGCGCTGCAGGGATTCGGGCGGCTGGTTCTCCAGGGGGGTGTCTTCATGCGGGCGGAAGGCGGAGTAGTAAACGCGCTGCAACTTAAGCTGGCGGTGGAGCATGTCTGTCGTGCTGAGCAGCTCGTAGTCGCTCTCGCCCACGGCGCCGACGACGAATTGGGTCACGGACGACGGCCAGCGACCCTTCCAGCCGGAGCGGGCGGATTGGCTGCGCCGGATCTCGTCCACCCAGCGCAGAGGCTGGAGCAGCTCATCGAAGAACTGCTTGCCCGGCGCCAATTGTCCCAGGCGCTGGGTGTTGGGCGCTTCCAGGTTGATGGAGACGCGGTCGGCAAGCTGCATGCTGTGCTCAACCTGGGCGCGCTCGGCGCCGGGCATGATCTTCAGATGGATGTAGCCCTGGAAGCGGTATTTTTCGCGCAGGATGGCAGCGGTATCCAGGAGCCTGTCCTGCGTGCTCAACCCGCCGCGGAGGATGCCGGAGCTGAGGAAGATCCCCTGGGTCACCCCAGCCTGGTGGAGAGCCATATAGGTGCTGGCGAGCTCATCCGGTGTAAAAGTCGCCCGGCGGAAATCCCTGCCGCGGCGGAAAGGGCAGTAGTAGCAGTTGCGCTCGCATGCCGAGGTGAGCAGGGTCTTGAGCAGGGTGATCTTTTTTCCGTTAGGCAAGGCTGCCTGGTGGAGGAAGGGTTCCTGACCTTTCTTTAACCCCGCGGGACAGCCGCTGTCTTCGGCTGGCTCCAGCTCCATATGAGTAGAGAGGGTCTTTAACCGGTCGAGAAGGTCCATTGGAGGGTTGCCTGGCGGTATTCGTTCTTTTATTTATGTTTTAGAAAAACGATTGCATTCGAATCCCCTTTTCCCGCGGGCGTGGTCCTTGCAGCAATGAGCGGGTGGGAGGGAAGAACAGCGCAGCGGATAGGGTTCGGATGGCATGGCATTCAACCTGATATAAGAACTTGTGTTCTAATTTTAGCACAGATGCACACAACTGTGAAGGGTATATTGAAAATTGGTGGAAATTGCTGCGTGTGGGTACTGGCGCGCATCCTGATCGACGAGGGCAGGGGGGATCCAGCAGGGGGGTGTTCCGGCTGGGGAGGGAGAGCAATCGCGGGGTGGAGAAGCATAACCAGAGACAGGCGGTGTTGCTCAATGCAGGTGTGACCGGCGGATATAAGGAGCTTGCCACACGGCGAGAAAAGCAACGCAAGCACGCAGCTCATTTTAAGCGGCTCATCCAGCGGCAGGGGAGCCGCCCTTGACAGGCTGGGTAATGCTCGGTATACTTTGGGCAGTTATGCTTTTGATAAGTTACATTATCATAAACATGAGGTCTGGAAAATTTCAAGGCAGATATGGCAAAGAGAACCACCTCCCCGACTGTTGCGCAAGCGATGGCAGCTTACCTGGACAGCGTTGCGCTGGCGCGCAGCCCAAACACAGCCCGCGCCTACGGCAATGCCCTGAGATTCTTCTCTATTGTGCTGGATGTTTACCACGTCTCCCCTGCCGAAACGCCGGTGAAAGAGCTCTCCGAAGACGCGGTAACCTGGCTGGCAACCGCCTTGAAGGACTTCACTGCCGCCACCGAACAGCTCTACCTGACGGCGGCGCGCGGCTTCTACGAGTACCTGGCGGCAGAAAGGCTCGCCAGACCCAACCTGCCGCGCCTCAACCTGTTGATCCGGCAGCGCTCGCGCAAGCCCGGACAGCGTCTGCCGCAGTTTCCCCGTGAACAAATTGAGGATATATTAGAATATGCAATAAAACTTGCAAATGCGGCAGTGGAAACTGACCCAGAGCGGCTACGCAACCTGCGCGACCGGGCTTTTTTGCTGACCCTGGCAGATACCGGCTTGCGCGTGCACGAAGCCTGTAATTTGCGGCGCGGCGACCTGGATTGGAATGAGGGGAGAGCGACGATCATCGGTAAAGGCGACCGCGAGGCGGTGGTGCGCTTCTCGCAACGCTCGCTCACGGCGCTGCGCGATTACCTGGCAGCGCGACAAAAGCTGGACGGCGCTTCCGGGCGAGCGATCCCTTCCCTGCCGCTCTTCGCTCGCCACGATAAAGGCGCCGGCAAGAAAGTGAAGCCGATCACCACCGCCACGGGGCGCAACATCGTCGCCCAGCGCGTGTGCGAGAGGCTGGGCGTGGAAGCGGCAGGGACGATCACGCCGCACTCTTTCCGCCACTATTTCGTCACCACGGTGCTGCGCGCCTCCGGCAATCTCAAGTTGGCGCAGGAGCTGGCGCGGCACCGGGCGATCGCCGTCACACAACGCTACGCGCACCTTTCGGACGATGAGCTGGACCGGGGCTACTGGGAGATCTTTGAGAACAAGACGCCAGGCTAATGCATATTCGGCTGGCTCTTGATACAATTACCTGACAATAACTCCCGTATTTCTGCGGAGGAGAAGACATGGAATATAAAAATTACCTGATCGATATGGATGGTGTGCTCATCCGAGGCACCGAGCTCATTCCCGGCGCCAAAGAGTTCCTGGAGAGCCTGGTAAACGCGGGGCGCAATTACCTGATCCTGACCAACAACCCGATCTACACCCCAGCCGATCTCTCGTTCCGCTTACGGACGATCGGGCTGGAAGTGCCCGAGGGCAAGATCTTCACATCTTCCATGGCGGTAGCGCAGTTCCTCAACCGGCAAAAACCGCATGGAAAGGCGTTTGTGATCGGCGAAAGCGGGCTGACCTCCCCCATCCACTACGTGGGCTACATCATCACCGACCTGGAGCCGGATTACGTTGTGCTGGGCGAGACCTTCGCCTACAACTTAGACCTGGTGACCAAAGCCATCCGCTTCATCGCCAACGGGGCGCGCTTCATCGCCACCAACCCCGACGTTTCGGATGTTACCGTGAATGGGATCGTGCCGGCGTGCGGGGCGATGGCTGCGCTGATCGAGAAGACGACCGGCGTGAGCCCGTTTTTTGTGGGCAAGCCCAACCCGCTGATGATGCGCATGGCGCTCAACTATATCAACGCGCACTCCGAAGAGACGGTGATGGTGGGCGACCGCATGGATACCGACATCGTCGCCGGCTTGACCAGCGGCATGGAGACCATCCTGGTGCTGAGCGGAGTCACGCAGCGCAGCGAGATCATCCGCTATCCTTATCAGCCGAACCATGTGCGCGAATCGGTGAAGGAAATCGGGGTTTAATTTTAAAAGGGGCGGACACTGAGGTCCGCCCCTGGGGTTGTGATCTAGAAAGGGTTCCTGCCTGTTGTGTGTTACGCCCCATCCGTGAAGAATTAACGCTTGCTATCGGCGATGCCAGCGGCGCGCACGGTGTTGCGCAGGAGCATGGCGATGGTCATGGGTCCCACACCGCCGGGCGAAGGCGTGATGGCGCCGGCAACTTCCTTGACCTCATCGAAAGCGACATCGCCAACCCACTTGTATCCCTTCTCAGATGTCGGGTCGTCGACCTTGTTCGAGCCGACATCGATGACAACCGCGCCCGGCTTGACCCAATCGCGGCGCACCATCTCTGCCCGCCCAACGGCAGCCACGAGGATATCCGCCCGGCGGCAGATGCCCGGCAGGTCCCTGGAGCGCGAGTGGCAGATGGTGACGGTGGCATTGCGCTCGACAAGCAGCAAGGCGACGGGCATACCGACGATGTTGGAGCGCCCGAGCACCACCGCCTCAGCGCCATCGATCTGGACGCCGGTCTGTTCCATCAAGTAGATGCAACCGAACGGCGTGCAGGGGACGAAGAGCGGCTTGCGCCCTTTCTGCGCCAGGCGACCAATGTTGATGGGATGGAAGCCATCCACGTCCTTCTCGATGCTGATGGCATTCAGGACGCGCTCTTCATCCAGCCCCTTGGGCAACGGCAACTGCACCAGAATGCCATTGACTTCCGGGTTGGCGTTCAAATCACTGACCACCTTCTCTAACTCTGCCTGGGTGATGTCGGCAGGATAGATCTGTCCGAAGGATTTGACGCCGATCTTTTCGCACGCCTTCTGCTTCATGCGCACGTAGGAGTGCGAAGCCGGGTTCTCCCCCACCAGGACTGTCGCCAGTCCCGGTCGAGGCAAACCCGCCGCCACCCGGGCTTCTACTTCCTTTGCCAGCTCGGCGCGGACCTGCTCTGCTATGGCTGTTCCGTCGATAATTTTTGCGGTCATGGTTGTCTCCTAGAATGGGATACAAAAATCTTGACATGCAGGTGTAATTTGATATAATTTGTCTTGATATACTCCTGATATATCAGCCAGGAGTATTATATCTATTATTTTTGTTCTTGGCAATAACCCCGGAAGGCGGGTGCACGATCTGAGTGCTCCCGGGAAGGCGCAGCATGCAGGCAATGCCGTTGTTTGAGGATTCTGGAGCTACGACGCTGGACGGGAAAGACGTCCAGCCGCTTTCGCTCAGCCAAAAAGCCTACGAGCTCATCCGGCGCCGCATCGTCGATCTCGAGCTGCTGCCGGGGGCGATCCTTGATGAAGGTCGCTTGCAGAGCGAGCTGGGCGTAGGGCGCACCCCTATCCGGGAGGCTTTGTTACGCCTATCGATGGAAAGGCTGGTGACGATCGTGCCGCGGCGCGGCATCTTCGTGGCTGAGATTGGCATCACCGACCTGCAGCAGATCTTCGAAGTGCGCATCTTGCTCGAAGCGCAGGCGGCTCGCCTGGCAGCCCGGCGCGGCACCCAAGCCCATTGGGAGCGCATGCAGCAGCTCCTGGATGTGACCGCAGCGGGAAGAACCAGACAAAGGGCTGAGCCATCGACGAAAGCTTCCACCAAATCCTGTACGAAGCGGCGAACAACCGCCTGCTGCAGGATACCCTGACGACACTGTATGCCTTAAGCCGGCGCATGTGGCGCTACCTGTGCATGTCTCCGAGCGACCTGCTCCCGCGGCTTGAAGAGCACCGCTCGATCTTGACCGCGTTAGAAGAAGGAAATTCAGAGCTGGCTGGCGAGCTGGTGCAGGCTCATATCCGCGCTTACCAGGAACGCATCCAGGCAGCCTTCCTGGGCGATAGCCCAACCCCTCATTAATCCCTATCTGGAGGTTTTATGGCTTCTGTACAAGTCCTCTATTGGAAAGATATCCCCATGCAGGTGCGCGCCCGAGACGAAAAGGGGCGCGCCAACCTGCCCATGCCCGACCGTTTCCAGGTTGCCGTCGACCAGGCTGCCATGGCGGCTGGTCTGACCGGCAGCGATGCCTATACCGAGCTTCTCGAATGGCAAAGCGCTGAAGAGGTTCCCGGAAGCGCCCAGGAAGCGGCAGCGGCTAAGGTCGCCGAGCTGGAGAAGCGCTTCGCCACCATCGACTGGCGCAAAACGGCTGCGGCAGTGAAGCATGACTGAGCAAGCCTCGATCCAGGCTTTGTCAGCTGACCCGGAACCCAACCGCAACGGCGACGAAGTGGAGAAGCACCTGCTGATCCTGATGCCTTCCGGACGGCGAGGCTGGGTAAAGCACGGCACGCCCATCCTCGAAGCGGCGCGGGGCATGGGCGTGGAGATCGAGAGCATCTGTGGCGGGCGGCTGACTTGCGGGAAATGCCGGGTTAACATCGAAGAGGGCAACTTCCCCAAGCATGGGATCACCTCCGATGCCGCCCACCTCTCGCCGCCCGGCGAGGAGGAGCGCTTGCTGCTGGGCAAAATGCATGCCGGAGGCGGGCGGCTTTCCTGCTCCGCATGCGTGGAGGGCGACTTGCTGGTAAGCGTGCCGGAGGAGAGCCGCGCTCACAAGCAGGTGATTCGCAAGTCGGCTACGCAACGTGCCATCGAGATCGACCCGGCGGTCCGCCAGATGTATGTCCGCGTAGATGAAGCCCAGCTCGGAGAGCACCGCGGCGATTGGGGCAGGCTGCAGGCCGCGCTTGCCCAGCAGTGGAAGTTGGAGAATTTGAGCATTGATTTGCTGGCGCTGCGCCGGCTGCAGATGGCGCTGCGCCAGGGGAAGTGGGCAGTGACGGTCACGCTTTGGCAGGAGCGCGAGGTGATCGATGTGCGCCCGGGCTACGAGGAGGGCGTGTACGGGCTGGCTGTGGACATCGGCAGCACCACCGTAGCGGGCTATCTCTGCGACCTGCGCACCGGTGAGCTGCTGGCGACCGAATCGATGATGAACCCGCAGGTATCCTTCGGTGAAGACCTGATGAGCCGCGTCTCCTTTGCCATGAGCCGCAGCGACGGGCTGGACAAGATGCACGATGCGATCCTGGACGCCCTCAACCACCTGGCTGCCAACGCCGCGCGCCAGGCGGGCATCCGCGCCCGGCAGATCCACGAGGCGGTCTTCGTGGGCAACACGACGATGATCCACATCTTCCTGGGCATCAACCCGGAGGAGCTGGGCGGGGCGCCCTTCGCCCTGGCAAACCGGGACGCCATGGATATCAAGGCGCGCGAGCTGGGGCTGCATTTGCACCCCGGCGCGAACGTGCACGTGTTGCCGGCAGAAGCGGGGCACGTGGGCGCAGATAATGTAGGTGTGCTGATCGCCGAGGAGCCCTATCGCCAGGACGAGAACGTGCTGATCGTCGACGTGGGCACCAACGCCGAGATCGACCTGGGCAACCGAGAGGCGATGTTCTCCGCCTCCAGCCCGACGGGACCGGCTTTCGAGGGCGGGCAGATCTCCTCGGGCATGCGCGCTGCGCCGGGGGCGATCGAGCGGGTGCGCATCGATGCACAGACCAAAGCGGCGCGCTTCCGGGTGATCGGGGAGGAGAAGTGGTCGGATGAGTGGCAAATCGGACCGGAAGCCCCCCTGGAGAAGCAGCCTGCCCACCTGGCTGCCGGCATCTGCGGCTCGGGGATCATCGAGGTGATCGCCGAGATGTACCTGGCAGGCATCATCAACTCGGACGGGCGCATCCTGCCGGATGAAACATCGGGACGGATCGTGTGGGACGGGCGCAAAGGGGCGTACATCCTGGCGACGGCGGAGCATACGACCAGCGGCGAGCCGCTGCTGATCACCCAGGATGACGTGCGCAACATCCAGTTGGCAAAAGGCGCGCTATACGCCGGCGCCAAGCTATTAATGAACCGCTCGAATATCCATTCCGTGGACCGCATCATCCTGGCGGGGGCGTTTGGCAGTTACATCGACCCCAAACACGCCATGATCCTGGGACTGATCCCGGACTGCGACCTGCAAAAAGTCAGCGCGGTGGGTAACGCCGCCGGAGACGGAGCGCGCATCGCCCTGCTTAACCGGGGAAAACGCCAGGAAGCCCAGGAGATTGCCCACTGGATCCGCTATGTGGAGACAGCGATCGACCCGGATTTCCAGAAGGAATTTGTGGATGCCATGTACCTGCCCCACCGGTGGGAGGCGTACCCGCACCTGGCGGGCATCCTGCCAGAGCGGCAGGATACGCCGGATGAAGGACGAGAACGGCGCCGCCGGCGGCGGGAGGCATAATTCTCCCCCTAAAAACCTAACTCGGGATAGAATAAGCAGCAATACAAAATTTGTATACTCAAGAGGTCCAAGATGAGCGAAGACATCAACATTCAAGAAATGTCCATCGACGAGCTTTACGAGCTGATGAAAGAAGACCTGTACGACGGGCTGGCGGAGGAGATCGATGCCGAGGTGCGTGAAGCCCTGTCACGCGGCAATACCCCCTATGACGTCCTGACCAAAGGACTGGTGGCGGGGATGGATATTGTGGGCGTCGACTTCCGGGATGGCATCCTCTTCGTCCCAGAGGTGCTCATGGCGGCAAAAGCCATGAAAACCGGCATGGCAATCCTGCGCCCGCTGCTGGTGGAGACCGGCGCGCCCAAAATGGGCACGATGGTCATCGGCACGGTGAAGGGCGATATCCACGACATCGGCAAGAACCTGGTGGGGATGATGATGGAAGGCGCCGGCTTCGAGGTGATCGACCTGGGCATCAACAACCCGGTAGAAAAATACATGGCTGCCATCGACCAGTACAAGCCGGATATCCTGGGCATGAGCGCCCTGCTGACCACCACCATGCCGTACATGCGCGTGGTCATCCAGGCGTTGAAGGAGCGCGGCATCCGGGATGATATTGTCGTGCTGGTTGGCGGCGCGCCGCTGAACGATGCCTTTGCCGAAGATATCGGTGCAGATGCTTACTGCCGCGATGCCGCGGTGGCAGTGGATACAGCCAAGAAATTCATGGCTATCCGCAAAAGTGCGGGTTAATTAACGTTATTATTCCTGGCGAGGGACCATGAACCGCTTTGAAGAGTTACTGAGGACAGAACCCGTCATCCTGCTGGATGGCGCGATGGGCACGATGCTCATGGCAGCTGGGCTGACCTCCGGGGCTTCTCCTGAAGAGTGGAACGCGACACACCCGGAGCGTGTGCGGGCGGTGCACCGCGAGTACATCCAGGCGGGGTCGCGGCTGGTGCTGACCAATTCCTTCGGCGGCAACCGCTACAGGATGGCTCTGCACGACCTGCAGGAGCGTGTCTTCGAGCTGAACCAGGCAGCAGCGCAAAACGCCCGCCTGGAAGCTGACGCGGCAGGGCGGCTTGTGGCGGTGGGCGGATCGATGGGTCCGACGGGCGAGCTGCTGGAGCCGATGGGCACCCTGACCCTGGAAGGCGCGCAGGAAGCGTTTGCTGAGCAGGCAGCCGGATTGGCGGCGGGCGGCGCAGACGTGATCTGGATCGAGACGATGAGCGACCTGAACGAGGTCAAAGCGGCGATCGCGGGAGCGCGGGCAGCCACATCTCTACCCATCGTCGCCACAATGACCTTCGACACGCGCGGCTTCACCATGATGGGTGTCAGCCCGCAGAAAGCCGTGGAGGAGCTCGCCGGCTTAAGCCTGATCGCCATTGGAGCCAACTGCGGCACGGGTCCGGCAGAGCTGGAGATCGCCATCGGCAAGATGCGCCAGGCGAACCCCCAGGTGGTCCTGGTGGCAAAATCCAACGCCGGCGTGCCCCAGTGGCAGAATAACCAGCTCTTGTATGACGGCACGCCGCAGGTGATGGCTGGCTACGCCAACCAGGCGCGCCAGCTGGGCGCCCGGTTGATCGGAGCATGCTGCGGGAGCACACCGGAGCACATCCGGGCAATGGCGGATGCGCTGGACTTGACCCCAGCCGCGAGCGCGTAAGAGCGAGCATGGGCGCCTGGCTGCGGGACCACCCCCGATCCCTTGAGCGGCTGTACCTGGCGACGCGCTGGCTCTTCATCCGCCTCGACCCGCTGATCCGGCGCTTTGGCTACCGGCGAGCAGCGGGGTGGATCAGCCCGCCCGAAGAATTTCTCAAGAAGCTGGTCTTCGATTGCCGCATGTGCGGGCAGTGCATTCTGCACTCCACCGGCATGACCTGCTCGATGACCTGCCCCAAAAACCTGCGCAACGGTCCGTGCGGGGGCGTGCGCCTGAACGGGCACTGCGAGGTGTATCCAGAAAAAGCGTGCATCTGGGTGCAGGCGTACGAGCGCTCGCTCAAAATGCCCATTTACGGGGGTGAGTTGATCCAGATCCAGCCGCCGGTCAACCGGCAGCTCGAAGGCACCTCCGCCTGGATCAATATGCTCACCGGCGATGAGCTGAAGGTTTCCGAGGGATGGACACAGAATTCATAGCCGGCAGCCGGCTGGAGAGGGTGCTGAGGTCGGGGGGCTTCGCCGTTACCGCCGAGCTCAACCCGCCGGATAGCGCCAACCCGCAAGAGGTGTATGACGCCGCGCTGGTGCTCTCCGAGGTCTGTGACGCCATCAACGCCACCGACGCCTCCGGGGCGAACTGCCACATGTCCAGCGTGGCGATCTGCGCCCTGCTGACGCGTGCCGGCTACGAGCCGGTATACCAGATCTCGTGCCGCGACCGCAACCGCATCGCCATCCAGGGGGATGTGCTCGGAGCGGCGGCGATGGGCGTGAAGAACGTGCTGTGTTTAACCGGCGACGATGTCACCGCCGGCGACCAGCCGCAAGCCAGGCGGGTGTTCGACCTGGATTCCGTGCAGCTCCTGCGCATGATCCGCATCATGCGCGACAGCAAGATGTTCCTGAGCGGGCGCAAGATCACCACGCCGCCGCGCCTGTACCTGGGCGCGGCGATCAACCCGTTTGTGCCGCCGTATGACTGGCAGGCGCAGCGCATGGCGAAGAAGATCGAGGCAGGGGCGAATTTCATCCAGACGCAATATTGCTTCGACGTGCCCCGCTTTCGCAAGTTCATGCAGCAGGCGCGCGACCTGGGCATCACCCAGAAGGTCTGCCTGCTGGTGGGCGTCGGTCCGCTGCGCTCAGACAAGGCGGCGGAGTTCATGCGCACGCACGTCCCGGGTGTGGTCATCCCGGATGAGGTGGTGGAGCGCTTGAGGAAGACGCCCAAGGAGCGGCAGCGGGCGGAGGGTAAGCGCATCTGCGTGGAGATCATCCAGCAAGTGCGCGAGATCGAGGGGGTGGCGGGTGTGCATGTGATGGCTTACCGCCAGGAAGAGCTGGTGGCGGAGATCATCGAAGAAGCCGGGCTGCTGCCGCGACCCAGGCAGGCAGCCAACAGCGAGCCGGCAGGGCTGCGCCGGCCGCGAAAATTCAAAAGGTCGCCTCATGCCAGGGGCTGGGCGGGATAATTAATGAAGGAGAAGCTTGTGGCGCTAACCGAACTCTGCTCAAAATCGAAAACCATCCTCATCGGACCAGACCAGCCGTTCACCATCATCGGCGAGCGCATCAACCCCACGGGGCGCAAGCGGCTGGCGGTGGAGATGGCTGCGGGGGATTACAGCCGCGTGATCAGCGACGCGCTGGCGCAGGTTGAAGCCGGGGCGCACGCCCTGGACGTCAATGCAGGGATTCCCCTGGCGGACGAGCCGGCGATCCTGGCGGAGACGATCCGCATCGTGCAATCCATCGTCGATACGCCGCTGTCGATCGATTCATCCATCGTCGCCGCCCTGCAGAGCGGGCTGGAAGCGTATGAGGGCAAAGCGCTGGTCAATTCGGTGACCGGCGAGGACGAGCGCCTGGAAACGGTGCTGCCGCTGGTGAAGAAGTACGGCGCGGCGGTGATCGGCATCTCGAACGACGAGACCGGCATCTCGGAAGACCCGGACGTGCGCTTCAGCGTGGCGAAAAAGATCGTGGAGCGCGCCCAGGACCACGGCATCCGGCGCGAAGATGTGCTCATCGACCCGCTGGTGATGCCGATCGGGGCGGTGCGCCTGGCAGGGCGGCAGGTGTTCGCCATCATCCGCCGCGTGCAGGAAGAGCTGGGCTGCAACACAGCGTGCGGGGCGAGCAACGTCTCCTTCGGCCTGCCGAGCCGCCCGACGCTGAACGCCACATTCCTGCCGATGGCGATCGCCAGCGGGCTGACAGCCGCCATCACCAACCCGTTGGAGAGCGAGATCCGCCGGGCGCTGCTGGCGGCGGATGTGCTGATGGGCAACGATCTCAACTGCAATGCCTGGATCAACGCCAACCGGCAGGAAGCCCCGGTTGAGGCGGGCGCGCAGGCCGCCCCAGATGGGCGTCCAGCGCCGGGAGCGGCGTTTCCGGAGAGAATAAGCGGCGTGACAACGGGACTGATCATCTGCGGCGCCTTGGGCCGCGAAGTGCTGGATATCGTGCGCAAGCACGGTTGGGACGCCGATATCGTGGCTGTCCCGGCGGTGGACCACGTCTTCCCGGAGCGCATCGCCTCGGACGTTGAAGCCAAATTCAAAGCGATGCAGAACCAGTATGAGCGGCTGATCGTGGTCTTCGGCGACTGCGGATCCAAGGGTGCGCTGGATGAGACGCTGGAGCGCCTGGGGATCGAGCGCATCGCGGGACCGCACTGCTACGAGTTTTACGGGGGAAAGGCATTCCAGGAGATCATGGACGAGGAGCCGGGGACGTATTTCCTGACCGATTTCATGGTGCGCACGTTCAACGGGCTGATCATGAAGAGCATGGGGCTGGACCGCTACCCGGAGCTGAAGGAAAGCTACTTTGCGAACTATAAGCGCATCGTCTACCTGGCGCAGGTCCTGGAGCCGGAGCTGAAGGCCAAGGCAGAGGCGATCTCCAATTACCTGGGCTTGCCGCTCGAGATCCGGGAGACGGGGTTCAATTATTTGGAGACGAGATTGGTGGAGCTGATGGAGAAGAAGGCGGGGTGAATTTGTCGCTATTAATAACCGTTAGTTTACGATCTGCGGTTTCCCCGCCAACCCAACCTACTTACTCGAGATCCGGGAGACGGGGTTCAACTATTTGGAGACGAGATTGGTGGAATTGATGGAGAAGAAGTAGGGGCAAGTGTCTGTTTCATATATTGCGAGGGATAAGCATGGGTGTGGAGATCAGATCATATTGGGATGAGCATTTCCCCGACTGTCCGCCTGTTGGTTATCGACTCAAGATTGAATATCCAGATCTATGGTTTCGAATTCACACATTGCCGAAATCGAAGCGGTATGCGGATAATGGGATGAAGACCAGGAAATCCTCCTACGGCATAATATGTTGTGCTCAGATCTGTTTTCGAAAAGCAAATCTATTTACCTTTTGCTAACCCACGATACTGTTTCGAAAAAAGTCAAATCTCCAAAATTTATCGACCGTAAAATTTTCTCAATTAGTCATATGACTTCGGTCAACATTCATGAAGAAGAGCCTGATGAAGACCCATACTTCTATCACATATGGAGTTGTAAATTTCGTTGGGAAATTGGATTTTTGGATAAGCTTTTCAAAAAAGTTGCTGATTGGGAAATCGTAAATCTAATTTTGATCGATACTCCTTCCCATCACCTTTATTACCCATATGATGGAGGAGCGGATATCATTTTAGCTTCGTCGGCAGAACGTGATTTCTACAAATACAAGTACAGAACCTGGCTATCCGCTCGCCAAGATGGATTGTAATTTTCTGAGATAATCCGCAGGTATTGTAGATGCCCGATCTTATTTCATCGCCAAAGCGGGTAGCGGGTAGCGGTGCGTTCGACAGAACGCACCATTATTCGTCTTCCTGCATAATCTGTGCAAACTAGAATTGTGCGGTGGGTTGGCGGTGTTAATAATGGCAGGGTGATCTAAAATAAGCATGCGTGGAGATTCCTCCGCCAACCCACCCTACCCACTGATGCGATAACGGGAGATTTCTTCTCGGTCGGTAAAGTGCAGACGAAAGCTGAGAGAGATGGAAAACAGAGAAACTCACTGGTTGGATAACCTGAAGCACACGCTCCAGGACATGAAATATGTTAACCATCCGGTGTCTGAAGTCAACTTGATGCATTTGGAGGGCGAGCTGGGCATTCGGCTCCCTTCCGATTATAGAGAGTTCCTGCTGCACATCGGTCACGGCGCTGGTCCGCATGAGCTGTGGAGCCCAGACAGGATTTTGGCCGAGCTTGGCCAGGCTAAGGAGGGCAAGAATCGCTCATCGAAGACAGTGCAAGTCTTCAAGACCTGCGAATGCTTCTCGAAGCGAGTGAAAGCCTCGCGGATTTGCGAGGATTCCTCGGAACGAACGATGTAGAGGAGTTCCAGAAAGTCCTGTTAGAGTACAAAAGACTACACCCCGGTCTGCCTCTGCCCAGTCGGCCCTTCCACTTTACTCGAGCACAAGCGAAGGACTATAACCGAATTGTGCCCGAGGAGAACAATCTCCCATGGCTGTTCGGTCTCTATCCCGCAAACGGCTCTATCCCTATCGCCGACGATGGGGATTTTTATTGCTATGTATTGGCGGTAACCGGGGATGTCGCCGGTAGCGTCTGGGAGGTAAGCGGGGAGTTACTGACCGGTTGGAGGCCAGCTCGTCGACCGAGGGGGTTACATGATGCTTGGTTCCGTGGACGAAATCCACTCCCAGCCCTTTCTGCTACGCCTACATTTCTTGAGTGGTATTGCTCCTGGATCGAACAATGTCTTGTGGACTTGTGCACTGATCAGAGCGGCTATCTAAACCTTGGCCTGGTATACCTAAACATGGGTGAATACGCGGCAGCCCTCGAGAATTGGGACAAAGCAATCCAGATGACACCTAACAACTCGCTGGCATACTACTATCGAGGTCTGGTGCTGCAAGGGCTGCAACGAATGGTTGATGCTGCGGCTGACTTCAAGATGTGTCTGACCCAGAATCCGGATCCTTGGACGCGAGCAAGGGCTGTAGACAGACTGGGTGGATTGGGTGTGAAATGAGTTGCGGTTCCAGCAACTCCAGCCAGCCAACTGAATCGCAGCCCCCTGATTTCCGGAAGAAATCGGGGGGCTTTTTTTTGACTTACCTGTGTTAAGGAAATCCCCCGATAATGAGGATGAACGTCACTCCAAGGCAAGTCATTTCCAAGAGTATGATGAAAATATGAAAACACAAGACCCAAGAATTGAACAGCTACGCACGCTGCGCGAAAAAGCGCACCTGGGGGGCGGGCAAGAGCGCATCGATACGCAACACGCCAAGGGCAAGCTCACCGCCCGCGAGCGGCTGGAGCTGCTGCTCGACCCGGGCACGTTCAACGAGCTGGAGCCCTTCATCACCCACCAGGGCGACGAGATGGGCATTGCGAACGAGAAGTACCTGGGGGACGGCGTGGTCACCGGCTACGGGCAGATCAATGGCCGGACGATGTATATCTATGCGCAAGATTTCACCATTTACGGCGGCACGCTCTCCGAGATGCAGGCGCACAAGATCTGCCGGGTGATGGACCTGGCGATGCGCAACGGCGTGCCGATCATCGGCTTGATCAACTCCGGCGGGGCGCGCATCCAGGAAGGCGTGAAAAGCCTGGGTGGCTATGCCGAGATCTTCCGCCGCAACGCGCAGTATTCCGGTGTGATCCCGCAGATCAGCGTGATGCTGGGACCCTGCGCCGGCGGGGCAGCCTACTCCCCTGCCCTGACCGACCTGATCATCATGGTGCGCGAGCACTCCTTCATGTTCCTGACCGGTCCGGAAGTGATCAAAGCGGTGACCGGCGAGATCATCGACGCCGAGAGCCTGGGCGGCACGGATGTGCACATGAACGTCACCGGCACGGCGCACCTGGCATGCAACACCGAGCGGGAGGCGCTGGAATTGACGCGCAAGGTGGTGGGCTACTTCCCTTCCAATAACGTCGAGAATCCCCCCTATCAAGAAGCGACGGATGACCCGCTGCGCATGGACGAAGAATTGAACTCGATCGTGCCAATGGACGCCACGCAGCCTTACAGCATGCACACGGTGATCGAGAAGGTGGTGGACCAGGGGACGTTCGTGGAAATCCAGCCTAGCTATGCGCAAAACGCCATCGTCGGGTTGGCGCGCATGGGCGGGTACATCCGTGGGCATCGTCTCGCAAGAGCCGATGTTCCTGGCGGGGGTGATCGATATCGACGCCTCGGATAAGATGGCGCGCTTCGTGCGCATGTGCGATTGCTTCAATATCCCGCTGGTGACCTTTGTCGATTCACCGGGGTTCCTGCCGGGCATCCAGCAGGAGCACAGCGGCATCATCCGCCACGGCGCCAAGGTGCTGTACGCTTTCTCAGAAGCCACCGTGCCCAAGGTGACCGTGATCACGCGCAAGGCATACGGCGGGGCGTACGTGGTGATGAGCAGCAAATTCCTGGGAACGGATGTCACCTATGCCTGGCCCAGCGCCGAGATCGCCGTGATGGGGGCTGAAGGGGCGGTGAACATCCTGTTCAAGAAGAAGATCGCCGGCGCCGCCGACCCGGCTGCGGCGTATAAAGAGCTGGTGGCTAACTACCGCCAACAATTCAACAATCCCTACTATGCAGCGCGAGCGGGGTATGTCGATGACATCATCGAGCCGCGCGAGACACGCTCGAAGATCATCGCCTCGCTGTCTGCCCTGCGGGACAAATTCTCGGCTGCGCCGCCGCGCAAGCATGGCAATATCCCGGTGTGACAGGTGAGCATGGATAACAATTTGGCGCTCGTTCTCTTGATAACAGCCGTTGGGATGGGCCTGGTATTTGCGGTGATCATCCTGCTCTCGATCTTCATGAGTTTGCTGGTGCGCTTCACCAGCAAACCTGAGGAAAAGCCCCAGCCCCAGGCTTCAGCGGCGCAGGATGAGCTGAAAATCCGGGCGGCGGTTGCGGCTGTCGCCGCAGCGCGGGCGAGGGAGTCGGCGCTGGCGCCGCTGCGCTTCCCCCTGCCGCCGAAAGTGACGGTGAGCGCCTGGCAGGCGGTTTTACGCTCCCATATATTGAATAAACGAGGCTCCGTCCGATGAAAGTTCGGGTAAAAGTAGAAGGAAAAGTATTTCGAGGTCGAGATCGACTCGCTGCATACACAGCCGGTGATCGCCCGTCGTGGATGGGACGCCGGTCGAAGTATGGCTGGAGAGCGGACCCGGCGAGCAAGCCGCGCTGGCGAGCAAGACGCCGCTGAGCGCTAGCGGCAGCCAAGGAGAAGCGCATGGAAATCCGCGCGCCCGATCCCGGGGACGATCATATCCGTGGCGGTCAAGGCGGGCGAAACGGTCGCTTACGGGCAGGAAATCTGCATCCTGGATGCGATGAAGATGAAAAACCCCATCCGCTCGCCGCGCGCTGGCGAGATCGGTGAAGTTTTGATCACGGTAGGGCAGACGGTGAAGCACAACGATGTGCTGGTGACCTTCACCCAATGAGCGGACCCAGATATGGATAGCAACCAGCTCATTGCACAGCTGATCAACCGGATTATCTCACTTCACGCTGGCAACGCGGTGATGATCGCCGCGGGATTGCTGCTGATCTACCTGGCGATCGCCAAGAAATACGAGCCTTACCTGCTGCTGCCCATCGGTTTCGGCTGCGTGCTCGCCAACATCCCGCTGACCGGGATGCTCGAAGCGGGGGGCTTGTTCGGCGTGCTCTACCAGGCGGGCATCAGCACGGAGCTTTTTCCACTGCTGATCTTCATCGGCGTGGGGGCGATGATCGATTTCAGCCCGCTGCTGGCGCAGCCCAGGCTGGCGCTGCTGGGCGCGGCCGGGCAATTTGGCATCTTCGGCACGCTGATCCTTGCCACGCTGCTCGGTTTTCCGCTGAATGAAGCGGCTTCGATCGGGGTGATCGGCGCGATCGACGGACCGACTTCGATCTTCGTGGCATCCAAGCTGGCGCCCAACCTGCTGGCGCCGATCGCCGTTGCGGCGTATTCGTACATGAGCCTGGTGCCGATCATCCAGCCGCCGCTGATGAAGCTGCTGACGACGCGCTCGGAGCGGCGCATCCGCATGGAATACGCGCCGCGCCCGGTTTCGCCACGGGCGCGCATCCTGTTCCCGATCCTGGTGACGCTGCTGATCGGGCTGCTGGTGCCGGCGGCCACGCCGCTGATCGGCATGCTGATGCTGGGCAACCTGCTGCGCGAGAGCTACGTGGTCGAGCGGCTTGCCCAATCTGCCCAGAACGAGATCTCGAACATCGCCACGCTCTTCCTGGGACTGGCGATCGGGGCGACGATGACCGCGCAGAGCTTCCTGAACACGCAGACGATCATCATCCTGCTGCTCGGGCTGCTGGCGTTCGTCCTGGACACGGTAGCCGGATTGCTCTTCGGCAAGCTGATGGCGCTCGACGACACGCGGCAAGGTGAACCCCTTGATCGGGGCAGCGGGGATCAGCGCCTTCCCTATGGCGGGTCGCCTGGCAGCCAAAGTGGCGCAGGATGAGGACTTCGAGAACTTCATCCTGATGCACGCCATGGGCGCCAACACGGCAGGGCAACTGGCAAGCGTCATCGCCGGGGGCGTGCTGCTGGCGATCGTTTCGGGATTGCTCTAAGAATCAGCCAGTCGCTGGTAGACCAGCGCGATGGGATGGTGCGGGGCATGCCCGATGCCATCCTCGATCTGCGCCTGGCAGGAGACGCCGGAAGCCGCCAGCAGGACGCTGGCGTCCTTGAGGCGGGCGAGGCGCAGGGCAGGCAGCAAGGCAAGCTCGCCGACCTGCTGCGAGACGGCAAAGTGCTCGCTCTCGTAGCCGAAGGCGCCTGCCATACCGCAGCAGCCCGAATCGACCACTTCGACCGGGTAGCCCACCGCCTTAAGCATCTCCACGGTGGCAGCGACGCCGGTGGCATAGCCATCTGCGGCGGGAGGCTGGGCTTTCTGGTAGCAGTGCCCGTGCAGCACCACTTTTGCCGGTTCAGCGCCGGATTTGAGCGGCAGCGAGCGGATGCGCGGCGGGCTTTCACCCTCAGGACGGATCAAGAATTCATCGATCATGTAGAGCGCGGGCGGCTAAGGCGGCGATGCGACCATCGCCGGGGAGCAGGTCGCGGTACTCATCCCGCAAGGTGAGGATCTCGGAAGGCTCAACGCCGACCACCGGGGCGGTATGCCTGTGGGTCCAGGCGGTCGATGGCAGCCAGCAACTGCTCCGCCCGCTGGCGCGCCGGATCGATGAAGCCTTTCGAGATCATCGTCCGACCGGCGCCGAGCACGGGCAGCAGGCGCGGGGCGTAACCGGCGCGGTGCAATATCTTGAGCGCGGCGATGCCGGTCTGCGGGTAGAAGTACTCGGTGAAGGCGTCGGAAAGGAAGAGGACGGGTCTTCCCGGCGCCGGGTTACTCAGGGTGGGGTCAGCCGCGACGAGCATCGCCAGGGAGCGGGGCTGGAAGACGGGCAGGGTCCTTTGGGCGGAGATGCCCAGCCAGCGCTCCGCCAGGCTGTGCGTGAGGGACCAGCTCAAGATGGGGTTAGCCAGGCGGCGGAAGGGGTACCCCAGGCGGGAGAAGAAATCGATGCGCCCGAAGAGATAATCCCGCAACCTGCGGCGATGGTGTCCATAATAGTAATGTAGAAACTCATAGCGCAGCTTTGCCATATCCACGGCGGACGGGCACTCGGATTTGCAGCCTTTGCACGCCAGGCACAGGTCGATGGCTTCGTAGACGGTCTTCTCCGCCGAGGCAGGGTCTGGGAAGCGACCGGAGATCATCGCCCGCAGCAGGTTTGCCCGGCCGCGCGTGCTGTGCATCTCCTCCCCTACTGCCTGGAAGGAGGGGCACATGACGCCGTCGCTCTTGCGGCACACGCCGGCGCCGTTGCACAGCTCGATGGCGCCGGTCAAGCCGCCCTGCTGGGAGAAATCGAAGGCGGGCTGCCAGGGATTCTGCCGGTAGTCCTCGCCGTAGCGCAGGTTGGTGTCCATGCCTGGCGCATCCAGGATCTTGCCGGGGTTGAGGATGCCGTAGGGGTCGGCAGCCTGCTTGACCAGGCGGAAAGCGTCCATCACCTGCTCGCCGAACATGCGCGGCAGCCACTCGGCGCGCGAGATGCCGATGCCGTGCTCGCCGCTCACCGCTCCTTGCAGCGAGAGCGCCAGCCCGATCGCCTGCTCGGCGATCTGGCGCATCGTTTGCACGCCCAGGCGCGTCTTGATATTGAGCAAGGGACGGATATGCAGGCACCCGGCGGAGGCGTGGGCGTAGAAATCGCCTTCGGTATGGTGCTCCGCTAAGATGCGCTCCATACCGCGCACGAACTCACCCAGCCTTTCCACCGGCACGGCGATGTCTTCGATGACCGAGATGGACTTGGTATCGCCGGGCCGCGAAGCGAGGATGCCCAGTCCCATCTTGCGGATGCCCCACACCCGCTTCTGCTCGGCGGGGGTCTCCGCCAGCAGGACGGGGTGGCTCTCGCCGAAGCCGTGCAGCGCCTGCGCTTGCGCCTTCAGGGGGCGAGGGTCGTCGCCGCTGAACTCGACGACCAGCAGCGCCGGGGGATCGCCCTCGGGAGAGAGCCGGTCCACGAAGGAAAGCTGGGGGGCGTAGGCGGGCACGGAGCGCGCCAGGCGGATGATGGATTGCGGGATCAATTCGATGGCGCTGGGCTTATGCTCCAGGATAGCGGGCGCGGCGTCGCACGCTTCCACCAGGCTGGCAAAGGCAAGCACGCCCAGGATGGAGAAACGCGGCAAGGGCACCAGGCGCAGGGTTGCCTGGCGGATGACGCCCAGCGTGCCTTCCGAGCCTGCCAGCAGGGTCGACAGGTTGAGCGAGCCGGGGGCGAGCGGCGGGTAAGGCAGACCGGCATCCCATTCGGGCGGCGCGGTGGGCGACCAGGGGAGCAGGTAGTTTAGACTGTAACCGGCAGCGCGCCGCCAGGTGCGCGGCCAGCGCTGGCGGATTGCCTCCGCATAGCGCTCTCGCACCTCCAGGCAGGCGCGGTACAGGTGCGATTCGGCGCCATTCTGGTGCGTGGCGCGCCGGGCAGCTTCAGCCAGGCTGATCTCCTGCAGCGTAGCCTGTTCCCCGTCGCCGAGCAGCACATCGGCGCAAAGCAGGTGGTCGGCTGCCATGCCGTAGACGATCGAATGGGCGCCGGTGGCGTTGTTGGCGATGCTGCCACCCAGCGAAGCCCGTTCGGCGGAAGCGGGGTCGGGTCCGAACTGGAGCTGGTATTCGCTCGCCGCCTTATTCAGGCTGTTCAGGATGACGCCCGGCTGGACGGTCGCCGTGGCAGTTTCCGGGTTGATCTCCAGGATGCGGTTCAGGTAGCGAGCGCAATCCACGATGAGAGCGGCGCCGATCGCCTGCCCTGCCAGGCTGGAGCCCGAGCCGCGCGCCAGCACCGGGACGCGATGCCGGGCTGCCAGGGAGATGGCGGCGCTCAGTTCGTCTGCTGTTTTGGGGAAGACGACCCCCAGGGGCTCCATCTGGTAGATCGAGGCGTCGGTAGAATACAGGAGCCGGGTGGCGACATCCGTCCTGGTTTCGATGCGCTCTCTGGTAAATTCGTGGAGAAGCTCATCCAACTGGTTTTGCGCGGCTTCAGGCATTGTAGACCATCCAGTCTGCGGGGTGAGATGATGTGAGTATAACATGGGGGAATGTTCTACTTACAATGTTGAAATGGTGATTTTCCAACTGCGGAGTACAATTTTTATCGAATAGGAGGAAATATGGCTAACCGGTATTTAAAGCTCATCCTGGTAATCCATCTTATCGTGGCGCTGCTGGCGCCTGCACTGCTGCCAGGACGGGCGAGCGCCCAGGAAAATGACCCGGGTGGATGGTCTGGTGAGGCGCCGCCCCAGGCGGGAAGTTTTGGGCTCTCTCCGACGGTCCCCGGCGCATCCAGGCTGGCATATCACGAGCAAACAGGGCTATTGAGCTTTATGGGTACAAAGCCCGGAGAAGCGATCCCCCAGCCGCAAGTTTTACCGCCGGATACGAGCGCAGAAACGGCGGCTTTAAGCTTCCTGGGCGTGTATGGCGCTATGTTCGGTCTGAATGACCCGGCAAACGAGCTTGCCACGCTTTCGGTCCAGGGCGGGGAGAACGGGCATGCCTACGTGCGCTTCCAGCAAACTTACCAGGGCGCTCCGGTGATGGGCGGCGAGTTGATCGTGCAGATGGATGGCAAGCAGGACGTCGTCTCGGTCAACGGCGAAGTGCTGCCAGGAGAGGCGAGTATCGCCACCACGCCAACTGTAGCGGCAGATGCGGCGGTTGCGGCAGCCAAAGCGGCGGTGGCAAAGGAATACAGCCTGGCGCAGGAGACTTTGAGCGGTGAGCGCGCCGGAGCTGTGGATTTACAGCCCGGCTATCCTCGGCTCTCCCGGCGACCAGACCGACCGCCTGGTGTGGCGCATGGAAGTGACCCCTGTAGACCTGCAGCCGGTGCGAGAGCTAGTGCTGGTGGACGCGCAGAGAGGCGGCGTCGTTTTAAGCATCAACCAGATCGACAGCGCCAAGGTCACGGCAGATCTATAACAACGAAAACGATTACACCCGAGGGCTTCCCGGCAGCGGGGGCATTGTCCGCAACGAAGGCGGACCGGCAACGGGGATCTCGGATGTCGATCGCGCCTATGATTATTCCGGGATTACCTATGATTTCTACTCCAGCACGCATGGGCGGGATAGCCTGGATGGGCTGGGATTGAATCTGGTCAGCACGGTCAATTATTGTCCGGACTCATCTTGCGGACCGGGGAATACATACCAGAACGCCTTCTGGAACGGCGTGCAGATGGTGTACGGCGCGGGTTTTGCGGCAGCGGATGACGTGGTGGCGCACGAGCTGACGCATGGCGTGACGGAGAACGAATCCAACCTGTTCTATTACATGCAGTCCGGTGCGATCAATGAATCCTTCTCAGATATCTGGGGTGAGTTTGTCGACCTGACGTACGATGGCGCTTTCGACAATGACACAGCCGGCGCCCGCTGGTACCTGGGCGAGGATGTGCCGGTGTACGGCGCCATACGTAACATGGCTAACCCACCCGAGTTTGGCGACCCGGATAAGATGAGCAGCGCTAATTATTATTGCGGGAGCGCGGATTATGGTGGCGTCCACTGGAACAGCGGTGTGGGCAACAAAGCTGCATACCTGATCGCAGATGGCGGCGTGTTCAACGGCTTCACCGTCACCGGCATCGGCATACTCAAAGCCGCCAAGATCTTCTACGAAGCGCAGACGCGCATGCTCACCTCGGCAGCCGATTACCAGGACCTGGCAGAATCGCTCAGCCAGGCGTGCAACAACCTGGTCGGGACTTCCGGGATCACATCAGCGAACTGCGCTAACGTGCGCGAAGCGATCGCCGCCGTGGAGATGACCAAACAGCCAACATCCTGTGCAGCAAATGAAGCGCCGGTGTGCGATGTTTACGGGCTTTAACTTCGACATTCAACTCTTCGCTCGCCGGGTGGAGCCAGGTCAGCGGCGTCTGGAGCGCGAACTCAGCTTATGCATATACCACCGGTGTGGCGAATAACTATTCCAGTCTGGCTTCGAATAATAGCTATGGGGATTTTGAATTCAGCGCAGTGATACGACGATACGGCTGCCAGAATTGTGCAAACGGAGTGGTGATCCGCGGCACGCCTGACCCTTTGCAATCGAGTAACCGCTGGTATTCAGATTATGCGTTCCTCTACAGACGTGATGGCAATATCGCGGTGTTGAAACACAGCGGAGGTAGTGAAATCCCCCTGCTCAACTGGACGGCTTCCGAAGCTGTCAATACCGGAGATAACTGGAATACTGTGAAAGTTGTATCACGGGGCAACCAATTCTTCTATTACCTGAACGATGACCTTGTCTGGTCTGGGAAGGACAATGACTACACTTACGGCAAGGTGGGATTGACAACCTACCATTCCAGCGCAGGAGATTTGTTCCAGGTCGATTCGGCAACGCTGGCTGGGGGCACACCGCTGCCGTTGTTTTATGACAGCTTCGAGCACGGGCTGGAGTTTTGGTCGCATGCGGCGACCAGCGGACTTGACCCCTGGGCGCACGAAACCAGTTACGCCTCTTCCGGCGCTTACGAGCTTTATGCTCCCGACATCAGCTCGGCAGCCGACTACCACGCGCGGATGAAGGATGCAGTCTCCCTGCCGGGGGGACAGAACGCCTACCTGCGCTTCCGGCATGCTTACGACTTCCAAGGCTCCACCACGGCATACGATGGCGGCGTGATCGAGTACAGCACCAACAACGGCTCCACCTGGAGCGATGCCGCCTCGCTGGTGGTCAACAATGGCTACAATACGACCATCTCTTCCAGCTTTGGCAATCCGCTGGGCGGCAGGAGCGCCTTCGGCGCGGTGAGCAGCGGGTATATCAGCACACGCTTGAACCTCACCTCCCTGGCGGGGAGCGCGTTCCTGTTCCGCTTTCGGGTGGGGACGGACACAAGCACCGCGGACCTGGGTTGGAAGATAGACGAGGTCAAGATGTACACCTGCATGGAGCGCGGTGAGACGGTGCACCTGCCGATGCTGATGCACAGCGAGGCTGCCACAGGCTTCACCTCGCATTTCATGGGTTCCAACCCCGGGTGGCAGCCGCAGGCTGGCGCCTGGACGGTGAACGGCGACTTTATGGGGACGCCGGGCATCCCAAACGCGTTTGTCTCCACCAACTACTGGCAGACATTTGGCAATCTGGACTACAGTGTTTTTATGGCTCGCAGCGGCTGCCAAGCATGCGCGAACACGGTGCTTATTCGTGGAGAGCCGCAGCCGCTCATTTCCGGTCGTTACTGGCGCGCCAGCTACCTGTTCCAATACGCCAACACGGGGAGGTACTCGATATTCAAAAATATCAATGGGAGCCTCGCTACGTTACAAGATTGGACGTATACAACAGCGATTAACAGAAACGGGACCAACATTTTGCGGGTTACGGCGAATGGAGCCGATATGTCCTTTTATATTAACGGTCAGCTCTTATGGAGCGGCTCCGATCCAGAGCTGACCAATGGCGTGGTAGGCATCGGTATGTACCGCGATGGCTACAGCGAGGATAATTGGATGGATGTCAACTACGCAATCTTATCCAATGGCTCTGCCTTGCAGCAAACGGACCAGATTAGCGCCGAGCAGCAGGCACTGAATAACTCACCGCTCACCGGCGGCTCAGTGTTCATGGCTCCGTAACGGGAGCGACCAGCTAATCTAAATAAACAAAGAAGAGGAGCTTAGGGCTTGCTTGTACAGCTCCTCTTCTTTGTTTGAGAAAAGGGATGGGTTATGGTGCACACCGCCGGATCTGAACTGCCAGGTCTAGGCAGGTTCGCCCCTAATTGACACTTGCCAGCAATGAATTCACGACTTCCAGAGCCTGCCAGAACTCAGCCGGGGTCTCTGCAGCAGCTTCAAGCACGGTCACCGAATGGGGTTTGCCATCTACGGTTACCGTGAGCTGGTAAATGAAGCGGTCGCAGCAGGTATCCTGTGGCACGTAAGAATCCTGCAGCTCGAAGAAGCCGGTCGCCGCGAGCTGCTCAACTGCTGCGTTCAGGTCGGAGGTGCTCACCTGTCCGGTTTCACCCTCGCTGGTTGTGATATGCCCGTCTGGAGCAATCTGCCAGCTCTCGTCCACACCGGCAAATCCGCCGGTTTTTCTCAGTACGATGCTGATTTCTTGATCAGTTCCAGCCGGTGAATTTTCAGAGGGCGGGGTAGTGGCGGCGGGTTGCGGCGAGGCGCAGCCTGCCAGAAATCAATATTGTGAGCGATAGGATGGCGGCAATTGTTTTCATATTCGAAACCTTCTCTTTTCAGCCGGATCTCTCTCGCTCTAAGGCGACCCCTGGCAGGATTTGGTTCCTATAAAGACCAGGCGACCAGGATGCCAAGGATGGCAAGTATGGCTCCCAGGTGCAGGAGAAGGTTCGTGTCCGCCAGCCAGCCGGCTGCGGGAAGCCATTGCAGCAGGTAATTGAGTGCGATCAGCAGCACTCCCAGCAGGGGCAGTAGGCCTTTGCGCTGAGAGAGGAATTCCGATAGCTTATCCAGGAATTGGTTAAGATTCTTTTTCATCGATGATATACGGCTGGAATTGTGCCATTAAGCGCCCCGGCAAGCGTCCCTGGAGCAATACGCCATGATTGTCCTGCTCGATACGCTCCACCTGACCCTGGTTATGGAAGGCGGCAATCAGCCCCCCTTCCTGGTGCG
Source organism: uncultured Chloroflexia bacterium (assembly GCA_963702535.1). Lineage (GTDB taxonomy): Bacteria > Chloroflexota > Anaerolineae > Anaerolineales > UBA4823 > CAVPDG01. The sequence continues at coordinate 152,697 of CAVPDG010000013.1, forward strand.
GCAGGCGTACGGTGATGAAGATGTATTTTTCGTACAGGTATTCATTCACGATCCGCAGCATTTCCGCAATGCCTTCGCCGCTGAGGGCTGAGATAGCTGCTGAGCTGGGGAACTCCGCCAGCGCCTGGCGCGCCGCTTCCGGATCTCCCAGCAGGTCGATCTTGTTGAGAACCGTAATGATGGGAAGTTCTCCGGCAGAGATCTCCTCGAGCACCTGCAGGACGGCTTGCGATTGCGCCCAGGCGTTGGCGTGTGTCACGTCGATGACGTGCAGCAGGAGGTCGGCTTCGCTGATCTCCTCCAACGTGGCGCGGAAGGCAGCCACGAGCTGCGTAGGCAGCTTTTGGATGAAGCCAACCGTATCCGTAAACAATGCCAGGTTGCCCCCCGGTAGCTGCACGCGCCGGGTGGTCGGATCCAGGGTTGCGAAAAGCTGGTCGGCGACGTAGACATCGGCTTCGCTGAGCTGGTTGAGCAGCGTAGATTTCCCGGCGTTGGTGTAACCCACCAGTGCGATGATCGGGATGCGGGATTGTTTGCGGCGCGAGCGGTGCTGCTGGCGGTGGACGCGCACCCGCTCCAGCTCCGCTTTCAGGTGGCTGATGCGGCGGTGGATATCCCGCCGGTCGACTTCCAGCTGGGTCTCGCCGGGACCGCGCAAACCGACGCCTCCCACGCCGCCGGAGCGCCCGCCCCCGCCGCCCGCCTGGCGCGCCAGGTGCGTCCAGGCGCGAGTGAGGCGTGGCAGGCGGTATTCGTACTGCGCCAGCTCCACCTGCAAGGCGCCCTCGCGGGTTGCAGCATGCTGGGCGAAGATGTCCAGGATCAGGGCGGTGCGGTCCAGAATGCGGATTTTCTCCCCGAAGATCTTCTCCAGCTCGCGTAGGTGGCGCGGGCTGAGCTCTTCGTCGAAAAGGATCACTTCCGCCAGCGTCTCCTCCGCCAGCATGCGCACTTCCTCCACTTTGCCCGGTCCGATATAGGTTTGGGGATTGGGATGGTCGAGGCGCTGGTACGCCTGCCCGACTACATCCAGCCCGGCGGTATCTGCCAGGAGCGCCAGCTCATCCAGCAAATCCTGGATGGAAAGCAGCGCTTCTTCCCCTTTGATCTCGACGCCGACAAGGAAGGCTCGTTCGCGCGGTTGTACTGTAGGTTCCGGTTGTTTTTTTGCCATCAGAGCGAGCTACCCCGAGCTTTTTTTTCTACCATGCGGAAGAGATTGGCGAGCTTATCTTCTGGCGGCTCTTTGCGCACCGGCAGACAGGATATGGAACGTGGCGCCGGGGCAGCGCTCTTCATCGAACCCTTCGGATTCAACCCAGATCGCCCCCCCGTGCGCCTCGATAATACCCCTGGCGATGGGTAATCCCAGCCCAGGACCGCCGCCTTTAAACTTGGTTTTGCCGCTGGAGTGTAGCGAGACGCTGCCAACGCGCCCAAATTTCTCGAAGATGCGCCCCTGATCCTCTGGATCGATGCCAATGCCGCTATCCTTCACCGTCACCTCGATGAACCCGGGCAGGATTCGCCCGTCGATCGTGATCAGACCGCGATCCGGCGTGTATTTAATTGAATTCGAGACAACGTTACAAAATGCCTGGTATAGGCGCTCGCCATCGCCAAATGTCATTTCGCTGCTGCCTGGAAATGACCTGAGGTCGAACTTCAAACCGCGCGCTTCAATGGTCTGGCTGAACTCCTGACGCACCATCTCCAACAAGCGGTTGATCCACACCGGCTGGAAGTTGATCTTGAGCAGGTTGTTATCGATCAGAGACACATCGATCATATCGTCGATAATCTCGTGCAGGCGCCGGGTGCCGTTGTCGATGCCCTGCAGCAGGATCTCAATCTCGCTATCCCCAGGCGCGGTGACCTGCTCGCGCACCATCGTGGTATATCCCTCGATCAGGGTCAGCGGTGTCTTGAGCTCATGGGCGGCAATCGAGATGAAATCGGATTTGCTCTTATCCAGCTGCTCCACCGCTTCACGGGCGGCGTCCAGCTCCGCGGAAATGTTCTCGATCTGCATCTGGGTCTCGCGTTGGGCGACGTAGACGAAGGAGTGCGAGAAAAGCGGCGCTAGGGCTTCGATCAGTTCCAGAGCAGACGGGTTCTCCAATTGCTCATGGGCAACGTGGATCGTCGTCGCAAGGATCTGGCTCAGGATCAGCGTGACACTGGCAGATTGTTTATCCAGCTCCATCCTTGAGCTCGCTTTGACCCACTCGTCCAGAATTGGGTCGAGCATATCCGGCGATGCGCATTCCATGGCAGTGGTCATCAAATCGAAAAAGCGAATAATCGATGACCCGATCTCGAGCTGGATCGATTTGGAAGGCGCTAACTGATGCTCTGTCTGGGCGATCCAGGCAGATCTGATCTGGCTCAGCAATTGAGTGAAAGACGCCATGCTTATAGTTTACGACAGCTTGTGGATTTTGCCAATAAACCTATCGTTATCGTTGAGTCTTGAGCCACTGAGTCAGCGTATTGCCGATGATCTCCAGGCTTTGCGCTGAGACTTTATCCGGCGTGTCCTGGGTTGTATGCCAGTAGGGATAATCGAAGTCGATGATATCCACGGCAGGGATACCTGCCTGGAGAAATGGTGTGTGATCATCGAGCATGGAATATCCCGGCTGGTTCAGGAAAACGCTCTCGTAACCTAGATCCTTTGCTGTTTGCCAGATTTGCTGAACGAGCTCCGGCGTGGAGTTCTGTTCTATGGGTAGATTGAGGTTAGCGTCGCCGATCATATCGATAATGATGGCGGCATCCGGTTTAGCTTCCAGGCTGGCGACGAAGGCGCTTGAGCCCATGATCCAATCCCAACCCTGGATATCACCGTTATCTTCAGCATCGAAGAAAACCAGCCAGAGCTGCACGGGTAAGTCGTCCGGCAGCGTTCTCGCCAGCTCCAGGAGCACCGCTACACCGGAGGCACCATCGTTTGCACCTGGCACGGGTTGGGTCCTTAATTGCGGGTCGGGGTCCTGGTCTGCCATCAAGCGGGAAATCGTAATGCGCGCCCAGGATGATCCAGGGACCGGTTTTACCGCGCTTGGCGATGATGTTCTTGATCGGCTTGTCGCCGGGAATATCCTGGACCTCACCCTCCCATCCGGCGTTGGCTATCTCGCCTAAGACCCAGGCGATGACCTGTTCGTGCGCCGGGCTATCTGGGAGGCGCGGACCTAAGGAAACCTGGTACTGGACATCGGCATAGGCTTGCTGCCCACTGAAGGAACGTGGCGTAGGCGTGACCGGCGCAGGCGTAGTTGTCGGTGTGGCAGTACAGGCTGCCAGGCATACTGCCAGCGCGCTAAGTATTGTGAGTAGCAGTGATGTTTTGTGGATTGGTTTTGGTGTGGTGGTTTGCATTTTAATTATTCTTTTGTGTATATTGGCTATGCGCATTTATCCCGCTTCAACAAAACGTGCACGCTTCCTGAGAGGCAGCCCCTGAATTCTACCAGAGAACACGAATGACAGTATTCCTATCGGGTTCGGTAGTATAATTCCAGCGCAGTACAATGGTAGCGCCTGTTAAGATTATCCACCCATAGGAGAGAAAATAATGTTACGCTTCGGACCTACTGAATTGATCATCATCCTGGTGATCGTCATTTTGCTCTTCGGCGTTGGTCGCATTGGAAAGATTGCAGGGGAACTGGGCAGCGGCATCAAGGCGTTTCGCAAAGGCATGGAAGGGGAGGATGCCGAAAAAGCGAAGAACGAGACCGCTGAAAGCAAGACCGATGCGCCGGAGAAATAATCGCCGGTATAACCCAACCGGTCATTGCTGGTAATGCCCACTCTTCAGCTCTCTAACGAACTGACCATTCATTTTTACGACTTACAAAGCGCTGGCTCTCCCACTGTCGTTCTGCTACACGGATTGGGAGTCAACAGCCAATCATGGGGAATGCAGACGCCAGCCCTGGAAAGGGCTGGCTTTCGTGTTTTAATCCCGGACATGCGGAGTTTTGGGAAGTCCTCCTACCCCGGCGGGCGTGTATCGCTGCGCGACCTGGCGGGAGACATGACACAAGTTCTGGCTGCCACAGGGGTTTGCGCTGCTGCTGTCGTAGGCATCTCCATGGGTGGATGTGTCGCGCTACAGATGGCCATCGACGAGCCGCAGCTGGTCACGAAGCTGGTGCTTATCAACACATTTTCCCGCCTGCGTCCCAGAAATGTGGGCGCCTTATTTTATTATGCGACCCGGCTCTTCCTGGCGCATGCGATCGGTGTCAAAACACAGGCGCGTGCAGTAGCCCATCACTTGTTTCCTGGCGCCGGAGACGAAGCACTCCGGGCGTTGTTCATCGACCAAATCTCCCAGGCTGATCCGGCAGGCTATCGCGCGACGATGCGAGCGCTTGCGCGTTTCGATGTAACCCAGCGCCTGCCCGGAATCCAAATTCCCACGCTCGTGATTACAGGCGAGCAGGACACGACGGTACCCATAGAGATCCAGAACGAGCTGGCAAGCCGTATCCCAAACGCACAGCATAAAACCATTCCCGGAGCGGGTCATGCCGTCACCATCGAGAAACCCAATGAGATCAATCACATTTTGATCGAATTCATCAACGCCAACTCACGGGATGTGGGATCGCCGCCCCCCACCCTATTGATATTTGATCGATTTTTTGCTATAGTAAGTATATAAGAAGTTGTTAGATGGTTTATATATGTGGCTATGCGCATATAACCTTCCCGCAGTGCCTGTTCCCGGAGGTATACCATGCCGACTCACTTAGCCCCACTCAAGATACTCGTTGGTTTTGATGGCTCGGAGCACTCCCAAGGAGCCCTGACCTTGCTCTGCGATCTTTGCGCCCGGGAAGACGCCCCGCCAACCAGCCAGGTCCATCTCCTGGCTGTCTTCACCCCCCTCATGGCAGGCGACCAGGGACCGCTCGCGATGCACTGCAGCAAGCTCGCGACTTCCTGACAGACAGGTGCTTCCAGGTGTCTTCCGACTTTGTTTTGGGCTATCCTGCAGAACAGATCATGCACTATGCCGAGGCGCTACAACCAGATTTAATTGTGATTGGAGCCCGCGGCTTGAGATCCGCCCTGGGAATCCTGCTGGGGGGCGTTGCCCAGCACGTTGTGGAGTACGCCAACTGCCCGGTGCTGGCGGTGAGAGCCCCTTATCTCGGGCTACAACGCATCTTGCTGGTTACCGACGGTTCGAGCTACAGCCTGAAGGCTACAGAATACCTGTCCGGGTTTCCGCTACCCCTGGAGGCGAAGGTTGACGTTTTGCACGTCTTGCCCCCTTTGCCCCTTACACCCTCTTCTGAATTTTACGCCCGCACGTACCCACTCGCGCCAGAAGTGTTGCCGGTTTACCCCAAAGAACCGACACCTGAAGAGATGCAATGGCAAGCGGATGAGGAAAAGCACGGCAGGCTGCTCCTGGAGAAATCGATCAAGACGCTCCAGTCCAGCGGCATCCAAGCCAATCCGGTCATGCTGCGCGGCGATGCTGCCAAAGAGATCATCGAATATGCAAAAGAGCAGCACACCAATCTGATCGTTTCAGGGTCGCGCGGCTTGAGCCAGTTCAAAGGCTGGCTCCTGGGAAGTGTATCCAGGAAGCTGGTCCATTATTCAGATTGTTCGGTAATGGTGGTCAAGAGTCCTTTTGATTGAAGTCTGGCAGAGTGATCCCGGGTTTTCTGCACAGCTTTCGCAGCATCAGGCGGAAACCCCAAAACAACAGATCCAAGCCAGAAGCAAAAAATCACCCCAATTGAGGGGTGACTTTTACACTGGAGCGGTCCCGACGGGATTTGAACCCGCGATCTCGGCCTTGACAGGGCCGCATGTTTGGCCGCTACACCACGGGACCAGGCGACCCGTAGTTTACTATACATCATCACCGACGTCAAGTAAACTGGCAGGTGACAGATTTGAATAACCGAGACCAGCCCGCATCAACCGCGGATCGTCCATTAATGGTGTAGAATATGAACTGGCGCAGGATAGATTGCCTGAATTGAGACGGGATTGGTTCCAAGACTGGATGCTTCAAAAATCATGGGAACTAAATCCCGGCAGTGTGCGTCAATAAATTAACAGGAAGGAGTGTATTTAACATGAACCAGATCGTCCTATCGGCAAGACCCCATGCAAAGACATTCGCGATCGTGAGCATCCTGGTCATCGTTGCCCTGCTCGCCAGCGTGATGCCGCAGTTCACGCAAAGCGCGGCTGCAGCGACTTGCTCCAAGAAATATACGGTAGTCGCCGGCGACACATTATCATCCATCGCAGCCAAGTACAACACCACCGTCCAGGTGCTCGCCGAGCTCAATGACCTGACAGCACCTTACGTGCTCAGCGTCGGGCAGCAGATCTGCCTGCCGGCGGAAGCCAAAGCCGTCACACCGACACCCAAAACATCGTCGAGCAGCTCGAGCAAATACAAATACGAGATGTCCGTCGACCGCAGCGGCACCCGCATTACCTTGAAGGTCGCCAGCTTCCCGACCAAGAGTCACTTCTGGGTGCGCGCAGGCGAAGCGCTGAACAAATCCGGCTGGACGAAACTCGGTAAAATCCACACGAACAAAAGCGGCTCAGGCGAAGCTACATTCCGCTTACCCGACGAATTGCGCAGAGAGCCATCCTATTACCTATGTTTGAAGAACCAGGTGACCGATAAGCTGATCTGCCAAAAGTTTTTCCAGACCGTGTACGTCAACCCGAATATTCGACCGACACCAACCCCGCGACCTTAGAACGCTGGCGCCAACCAATCCGTGAAAACAACAAATCCCGAATGCCGCAAGAGGCATTCGGGATTTGTTGTTTCTAGGTGCATGCGTATTTCAAGTGGCGAGGGTGAGATTTGAACTCACAACCAAGGGCTTATGAGTTCCCTGCTCTGCCGTTGAGCTACCTCGCCAATTGAGCGAGCGGCGCAAATCTTACTACGCTATTCCGGTTCTGTCAACTACAGAATCAGGCCCGCAATCGCGACCACCCCGAAAGCCAGAATGATAACTCCGGAGATGCGGTTGACCCAGAGCAGCTCACGCGCCCCAAAACGGGTCCTGAAAAGGCTGATCGCGCCACTGAGGAAAAGCCACCACAAGCATGAGCCGATAAAAACACCGAGCACCATCGTCGATACTGAAGCAGCGCTCCTTCCCAGCGCTGACAAGCCGAGACCGGCAAAGATCCCGGTGAACGAGATGATGGTAATGGGATTGGTGAGCGTCAGAAAAAAGGTGCTGCCAAATGCCCCTGCCAACCCCTTGCGGTTAGCCTGGGGCGTCACACTCGCCGGGACAGATAGCCCGGTGCGGATGCCCAGGAAACACAGAAAGATGCCACCCACCAGGTGGATCCAGCTCTGCCAACCCACCAGAAACGATGAGATGAGAGCAAGACCCGAGCCAGCCAAAGCGGCAAAGAGGGCGTCTGCACAGGCGGCGCCTAACCCGGTTGCCAGGCCGAACGCCATCCCCTGCGCCAGGGTGCGCCGGACGCATAATACCCCGATAGGACCCAGCGGCGCAGCGATGGATATGCCGATCAGCACGCTGCGCAGAAATACACCGGGTGCCAGTCCCAGGTCAGGCACCTGTCGTGGGGCTCAGTACCAGGCCGCCCAACCGGTCCAGCGAGCGGTAGTATGGCAGGATACTCGGTATAAAGTGACGCTCCGCGCGGTGCATGTGGACCAATGCCGCTCTGCCCCCAAACCACGCCATTGCCGTGTGGGGCGAAACGGGCGCTGGTTCCAGGCAGCTTTCGCCCGATCGCAGCTGGCGCACCCGAAGACTCTTGAACCGCCTGCAAGAGAGCCTGTAGATATGGATTTGCCGGGTCGCAGGCGATGCCATTTTCCATCACAGTCACCTGCAACTGCAAGCCATTGGAAGCGCAGTAGGCTTGCACCTCCTCTAACATGCCCTGGACATCATCTTGAGGAATAGGCCGCACCTCAACTCCCAGGGCGCCCTTGTCAGCGGTGATATTGTAAATCCCCGGTGTCCCAACTTGAATGAAAGGAAAACGGGCTTGCGATTGCCAACCATCCTTGCCGCTCAACGTAAGCCACCGGCCGAATATCTCTTTAATCTCACTGCGCGCTGCCAGCAGGCGGTCCATTAGATCGGCTTGTGTGGTTGCCAGCGCAGTATGCCCGCGCGTTCCCAGCGCGCTGATCTCAAACCGCATGACGCCCCGGTTTTGCGTGCAAACCTCGCCCCACAGCTCGTTGCCTTTTTCACCGGTTCGTTCTCCTGCGATGAGCAGGCTGGGAGCATACCCGCTCTCCTCGGCGAGCAGCTTGAGGACATGCGGCGTGCCCATCGGCTCCAGCTCACCATTTTCCTCATTGCCCACCATCAGGAGGTTAACCGGTGGGAAATCGCCGCCCTTTCGCAAGGTGTCTTTCATCCATACCAGGTAAGTGGCAAGCACCGTCTTCATGTCTGCAGAACCACGACCCCAGAGGTAATCTCCCTCGATGTAAGTGTCAAACTGGCTCTCATCCGGATCAGGAGCAACGACATCAAAATGCCCGCTGAGCATGACCGGTGCTTCCATCTGGCCCGGAAAGCCGGCTAATATGGCGGGGTACTTGCTGCGGTTGTAGTACCTGACCCCCAGCCCAAAGTTACGCAGGTAATCGAAGATCAGCGTGGCAGCCCGGTGTACCTCATCCAGGCGCTCCTGTGGACATGCCGTGACAGAAGGAATACGGATCAGATCTTGCGCCAGGGCGACAATCTCGCTGGTCTTATCCGGGAAACTCACCTCCACCATGCTCTCCGGGCGAGGCCTGAAGCGCACAGGTAGGTGGGGATCCAGGCGCACTTCATCGCGAGTGTGCTGCAAGAACGAGCCCATCTTCTTGCTATCGCTTCCCAGGGAGGTGTATGTTTCCGCAATCAATTCCACCTCGTGGGAGATCAAACGCTCGCGCTCCTCGGCAAGCGCACGCAACGTTTCAATGGGCACTTCGCCACGCTCGTTTACTTCCTTTTCCAGGCGCTGCCGCATCTGCTCCGCGGTATTCAATCCGCCAGCCGCCATCTCGTTGAGCGGCGCCAGGTCGTCCAGCAAGCCAAGGGCGTCCGCCAGGGGATTGACCTCGTGCAGGCACCAGCTCAAGAAGGCTCGCATCCCTACCGGCTTGCCGGTGAGGGGGTTTTGGATCTCGGCGCGCAATCCAGCGCGTGCGGCAAGCTCTTCATTGCGCCTGGCGCGGGCGATATCCTCGGCATCATAGCGAAAACCCCGCGCAAACTCGTCATCAGCATAGAAGCGCAGCAAGAGCAGGTGTTTGAATGTAAGATTAGCCAGCTCAACCTGCATAGGATGACCGCCATCGTCTGTGCGCACCTCCACGCGCGACATAGGCAGGTTGATGCGTGCCATCAGGTTCTGTATCTCAATCTGGCGAGCCATATCATCCACGCTGATCGAGCCGCCGCTGGTGTACAGTCCCCGAGCATACAAGTCATTCAGCTGGTCGCTCGTGACCAGGATCAATCTTTCCACAGGCTCAGCGAAAGAACGGGCGCGGACAGGCGTCCAGTTGTTATTTCCGAAGCGAATACCCCGGCGTACCAGGTCGTAGGAGGTTTGCAAATAATCAGCGTACGAACGATACAGGTTCGGTAGATCAAGCCCAGCCGGGTTAGGAAAAGTAAGGTTACGGACGGAGTCGAACTCAGTCAATACAACAACAGATTCGCCGTCCACCGTCTTCGGCTGCATCGGTGTTGCAGCGCTCGTGGCGATAAACAGCGCGGCAAAGGCGCGCATCAGGCGAGTAGCGGTAATGTAGAATTCGCTCTTATACTCATCGAGATGCTTATCGCCGCGTTCGGAGGCGGTCATGTGCATGAAGTCCCAGGCAAGCAGCGGCTCCGGCAAGGAGAGATTGGTGTGTGTCCCGGCAGTAGCGAGCGAGTCACCGTACAGGTCAACGCAGCGCTCCAGATAGCGCCGCTTCGCCAGGTTCCAGGAGAACGGGATGGACTCTTTACTGACCTCGGTTCGCGCTAGCAGGTTACCGTACCAGGCATAAATCCGCTCGCCAAAGGTGCGGCTGGCTTTATCAAGGGCGTTGTAGAGAGTCGCTTCCAGTAGCCTGCCTTCCCCTACCGCGCCGCGTGGGGAATAGTACGGGCGTGTTGCCCACTCGACCATCCAGTGAAATACCTCGAGCTGGCTATACTCGCGCGCCCAGGGCGACAATATATCATCGCGCAAAAAGTCGACGAAGGATTGGCGCTGCGGACCGGAGCCAACGGTAAACACAGGACGCATGCTCTTATCGAGCATGTTCCACTCCAGCTCAAAGCCACATAAGCCATTATCAGGCTTTTCCTGGATAGCCAATTCCTTGGCGAGCTGATATTTTTCTGCAAATCGGTAAGGTTCATACATAGATCAATATCCGCTATCTGAGATCATAAAAGCATACTCTCCAAGCCTTGCTGCAGCCTCTCCAGGGCGCCCAGCGTTCGTTCCACCGGAGTTGCGTAGGAGAAGCGGATCCAATCGCCGCCATAAGCAGAGAAGAAAGCGCCCGGTACCACAGCCACGCCGAACTCTTCAGCCAGGAACTGCCCCATCGGCTCTGAATCCTGCCAGCCTTTTGCACGTATCCACTTGCCGACTTCGATGAATGCGTAATAGCCTTTGCCCAGGATGTGCCGGAAGCCGTTCTCCTCCAGGTATTTTTTCAGTACCACACGGCTGGCATTGGTGGGCTCCACGATCGTTTTACAAGCCTCCTTGTACCCCATCTCATACGCCGCCATCGCTACGGCAAGAGAATAGAACGACGGGATCACGCCATGCGAGGCGCGCGCCACGGTGAATTTGGTCACCTCCTCGGATGCGATCAGGTGGCAGTTGCGCACGTTCGAAGCTCCCAGGCTCTTGGTGATGCCATCCAGGAACATCAAGCGGGGGCGCTCAGCAGGCTCGAACATGCTCAAGAAGGAATTGAGGTCGTTGGGCTGCTCATCCGTGACGTAGTGATACATCCAATCAAACAAAACAAAGGCGACACCTGCCTGAAGGGCTGCTTTTGCCAATGCAGCCTGCTTCTCCAGGGTGATGGTCAAACCGGTGGGATTATCCGGGCAGGTGATGACTAAGCCGGCAACCTTGCGCCCGCTCCCGGCTGCGAAATTGACGCAGGCACGGATGCTCTCTTCCGAGTACGCCCAGCCCTCTTCCGGGTTCCCCGGGGCGTACAATACATTGGCGCCAATGCCATAAGGACCCCAATTGTAGGAGATCCAGGGCACACGCGAGACAATAACCAGATCGCCTTCCCGACCATGACCCAGGCTGAGCATGGCTTGATATGCTTTGACCAGGGCATCCCGCCCGCCAACCGTTGCGATCACATTCGCGGGACCGATTCCGGAAGCAGCATCCAGCTTCCAATATTTCTCCACCACGGTTTTACGGAATGCATCCGTCCCGTAGGGCATATCGTAGGCGGTACCCTGCTTGAGCTGCAATTGCAGCGCCCGCTCCAGGAGCTCTTGCGGGACACCGGGCAGGCTGGCGCCGCCATCGCCTTGCGAGGCGTCAAAAATGGGTTTCCCGGGATTACGCTCCGTATACACCTTGAGCGATTTATTGATCAGGAACATGCGAGAAGGAGGGATGGGCGTCATAGTCTTGAGGTGATCGCTCACCGGGACAAGCGCCTCAGCCGGAACAGCATAGGTAGGGATTGCGTTTGATTCGATCATCTCAGTCTCCTCGCTCAATTGTCATTGGGTATATGGTTATAAAAACGCCCCGATTGCCTCGGGGCGTTGGGTTTTTCGGTTTGCCTGGAGCGATGCTGATCCAGCTCACTCACGCGCCAACAGCCCCGCTTTCACTGACCAGCGGTTGGTAGTTGTGGCATTATCAACAATCGGGTCCATACTCTCCGCCAACATATTGCTCCCAACTATACCATCATCGTGCTGACAGGTCAATTATGATTTTAAGCTACAACTTGCGATCGACGATATACCGGGCGAGCTCTTCCAAAGCATCGCGCGCCGGACCGGACGGCTGGCGGCGCAGCTTGCCCAAGCCGCTCTCGACATAATCCTGGGCGACTTTCATAGCGTACTGTATTGCCCCACTCTCGCGGATAGAATTTACCAGGCGGTCGATGCGCTCGTCGCTGAAGAAATGCCCAGCGATAATTGACTGCATCTCAGCATCTTCGGGGTGGTGCTCCACGTAATACAACGCCGGGAGAGTGATCAAACCCTGGCGCAGATCGCTGGCTACCGGCTTTCCCAGCGTGGCTTGCTCTGCCGTGAAATCTAAAACATCGTCGACAATCTGGAAAGCCAGGCCGATATCGCAGCCGAACTCGCGCATCTCTTCGATCACTGCGCCATCCACAGGGCTGAGCATGGCAGCCGCAGCCGATGCCAGCTCGAACATCGAGGCGGTTTTGGCGTAAATCCTCTGGAAATAATCCTCCCGGCTAGCCAGGCCGCGGCTAGCAAACAACTGCGTCAGCTCACCGTTGACAATCGTCGCCAGGGTTTGCGAAAAAAGGCGCATGACCGGGATGGAATTCGTCTCAGCCGCCAGCTTCGCTGCGCGAGCGAAGATATAGTCACCGGTGAGCACCGTAGCTGCAGGCGACCATTGCGAGTTCAGTGTAGCAATGCCGCGCCGCAACAATGCGCCATCGATCAGGTCATCATGGACGAGTGTGGCAGTATGCAACAGTTCGATCGCCGCGCCTAATGTTTCTACCCGGTCTGGGGCAGCCCCCAGCATATCGCCGGAGAGCAGGGCGACCGCCGGACGCACCCGCTTGCCGCCCGAGGCGAGCAGGTGTTCCATAGCGGCTCCAAGCCCCGGGTGGTGACCATCGGATTGGCTGCGCATCAGATCTTCTACAAGAAGTATCCGGTCCTGTACAAGTGCTAGAAAATTTACTTGGGTCAAGAGGTTACTCACCATTGAAAAATCCTGCCAGCATTGGCTGTCGTCTTCTCTTCCACAGTCGAACCAGGCAGGTTGCTGATCGCTGCAAGCTTTTCTACAACATATTTTACATTCTTTGGCTCATTCCTTGAGCCCCGAACTGGATGCGGAGTCAGAAATGGCGAATCGGTTTCTACCAGCAAGCACTCCAGGGGAACGGCTGCAATGACGCTGCGCAAACCCTCCGCATTCTTATAGGTCAACGGTCCATCAACTCCCAAGAAAAAGTGATGCGCCATCACGTTTTGCGCATCTTCCCAGGACCCCGAGAATGCGTGCAACACACCCGGCTTTTCCGCTTGCGGATGAGCGGCGCGCGATAATTCTTCCTGCCAGGCGCACAAGATTTGAATCGTATCTGAGCTGGCATCGCGGCAATGCACAATCACCGGCAGTGCAAGCTCAGTCGCCAGGTTTAGCTGCTCTCGAAAGACAAGCATCTGGCGCTCTCGAGAAGCACGATTGCGGTAATAATCCAGCCCGATCTCACCGATCGCCACCACCGCGGGATGCGTCGCCAGCTCTCGGATGGCAGATAGGCTATTGCCGTCCCACTTCTCGGCGTCGTTCGGATGATATCCAACCGCAGCGCGAACGATATCGTAAGTCTCCGCAAGCCGGAGCGCTTTCCGGCTGGATTCAAGATCGATGCCGGGGTTAAGAAGGCGCTCTAATCCGGCTGCCCTGGCGCGCTCGACAACCAGGTCCCTGTCCGAATCAAACCACTCGAAGTCCAGGTGACAATGTGTATCGGTCAGGGGCATATGCGTTCTGGCAAACCCTTATTTTAATCCCGTGACGCGCAAACCATCCGCAAGGATCGCCTGAACACGGTCCCCATGGGTTGTTTCCGTGTAGACGCGGATAATCGGCTCCGTTCCAGAAAAACGGATCAGCAACCAGCCGCCATCTTCAAGTGAAAACTTGTAGCCATCGGTGGTGTCCAGCCCGGTCACCCGCAAACCACCCAGCGTTTTCGGCTGGGCGTCCAGGATCATCTGCTCCCGGGCTTTGCGGTCGCCTTGAAAGCGGGTGTCAACCCGGTCGTAGTAGTGCGCGCCTACTTTTTCGAACAACATTTCCAGAAGCTGCGATGGTTTTTTGCCGGTCCTGACCATCATATCCAGAATGTATAAACCCGCCAGGATCCCATCACGCTCTGGCACATGATCGTGGAAAGCATAACCACCGGATTCTTCCCCGCCGATCATCGCATTTGTCTCAAGCATCTTGGGTGCTACGTATTTAAATCCAACACCGGTCTCATAAACCGGCACGTTATAAATCTTTCCCAGCTTGTTGAGCATATTCGTCGTCGATAAAGTCTTGACGATCGGTCCCCGGTCTTTACGCATCTCCAGAAAATAAAAAGCTAGAAGTCCAAATACGCGCAACTGGTCGATAAACCTGCCGTTCTCGTCGCCCAACCCGACCCGGTCGGCGTCCCCATCTGTAATAATCAGGACATCAGCGCCGCTCTCAACGGTTTTTTGCAAGCCAACGTCGACGTTGGGAGGGATCGGCTCCGGGCGGATCATCTCCGGGTAGATCGGATTGCGCTCGTTGTGGATCTCGCTGACGGTTGTGCTCCCGCCCGCCAACAACTTGGGGAACCAGCCCGCGCCGTTGCCCCACATGGGATCCACGAGGATATTCAAGCCAGCCTGGCGCAGGGGCTCGATATCGATCAAATCACGCAGATGGTCGATGTACGCCGGGGCGGCGTCGAATTTGACAATTTTCCCTGCTGATAATCCTTCAGAAATAGCCAGGCGCTTGACCTCATCTTCAGAGTCGGGAATGAGGCTTTCGATCTCATTCAAGCCACCGGGATCGATAGCGCCCCCGAACTTGTTCCTGACCTTGAAGCCATTATCGCTAGGTGGGTTATGTGATGCAGTGATATTGATTGCGCCGACCGCCTGCTTGTTGACAACCGCGTAGGCTATCACCGGCGTGGGGGTGGCGCCATCCGTCAGATAGACGCCAAATCCGTTTGCAGCCAGCACCTCGGCGACCGCAGCGGCGAAATTTTCTGACTGGAAACGCTTATCATGCCCAACAATCACCCACTCGCCTTGCGAGCCGTTGCGAGTCAGGTAACTCGCAAATCCCTGCGCGCAGCGCCTGACATTGGCAAATGTATAATCTTCAGCTATCTGGCCTCGCCATCCATCCGTGCCAAACTTGATTTTGAATGACATTGCCCCTCCCTCGCAAGTGAGAATAGGTACAAATCCAATTATATCAAGGGATACCCACGGCGGGTAGGAATTTATGATAACTTTACTATGAATTAGCAATTTCTCTGCGTTGCTTAATTGGGAAATCTGTCGTATAAATGGGCAGCCCAATGATAAGGAAAATTCCATGAATTTCGTCTTTCTCTCTCCCCATTTCCCACCCAATTATTACCTGTTTTGCGTGCATCTAAGCCGGCTTGGCGTAAACGTACTGGGCTTGGCTGACGAGCCATACGACCTGCTGCGCCCGGAGCTAAAGTCTGCCCTGGCGATGTATTACCGGGTTGAAGACATGCACAATTACGACGAGCTCCTCCGCGCCCTGGGCTTCTTCACCCACCGCTTTGGAAAGCTAGACCGCATCGACTCGCAAAATGAATACTGGTTGGAAACCGAGGCTTTCCTGCGCTCCGATTTCAACATGTTCGGCTTGCGCAGCGACGAGATTGCCAACGTGAAGCGCAAATCTCTGATGAAGAAAGTATTCATCAAGGCCGGCATCCCGGTGGCGCGGGGCAAGGTGGTGCACACGATCCAGGAAGCCAGGCGGCTGGTCGA
Source organism: uncultured Chloroflexia bacterium (assembly GCA_963702535.1). Classification (GTDB taxonomy): domain Bacteria; phylum Chloroflexota; class Anaerolineae; order Anaerolineales; family UBA4823; genus CAVPDG01. Next base: position 168,512 of record CAVPDG010000013.1, read on the forward strand.
GCAGACCGGGTATCCGCTGGTGGCAAAGCCGGATGTGGGCGTGGGGGCAGCCAGGACTTATAAAATCCATAACCTGGCAGAGTTGCAGAAATTCTTTGCTGAGAAACCGCCGATCGACTATATCCTCGAGGAGTTCATCCAGGGCATCATCTGTACTTTCGACGGGCTGACCGACCACGATGGGAACCTGGTCTTTTACACCTCGCACCAATACAGCAAGGGCATCATGGAGACGGTGAACGAAGACAGCAACGTGTATTATTATTCGCTCAGGGAAATTCCCAACGACCTGGAGGATGCGGGACGCCAGGTGCTAAAGACCTTCAATGTACGGGAGAGGTTTTTCCATTTCGAGTTCTTCCGCACGCCAGATAACAAAATCGTCGCCCTCGAGGTGAATATGCGACCACCGGGTGGCATGACGACGGATATGTTCAATTACGCCAATGATATCGATATTTACAAGGAGTGGGCGAATATCATCGTATTCAACAAGTTCACCACGGAATACCAGCGTAAATATCACTGCGCGTATATCGGACGCAAATCCAATCGTCATTACGCACACGATCACGAGCAAATCTTGAACGCCTTTCAACCCTTCATCGTCCACCACGAGCCGATCAGCGGCGTGTTTAGCAGCGCCTTAGGTGATTACGGCTATCTTGTGCGCTCATCTGAGCTGGCAGACATCCACCGCATGGCAGATTACATCCATGCGACCGGCGAGAGGGAGCCATGAATAGCGAATACCACCAATGGTGGAGCCCCAACCTGGGGCAAAACATGGAGCTGAAGGTCTACGGGCATTACGGCAAGCCTGTGCTGGTCTTCCCCGCCCAGGGCGGGCGTTTCTTCGAATACGAAGACTTCAAGATGATCGACGCTATCTCCGCTTTCATCGACGCAGGAAAGGTCAAAGTATTCACGGTGGATAGCGTCGACAACCAATCCTGGGCAAATTGGGCGGCGCATCCAGCGGATCGCGCCCGGCGGCACGAGGATTACGACCGCTACATCGTTCACGAAGTAGCGCCGTTCATCACCCAACACTGCGCCGGCGCATCTCAGAAGGTGATTTCCACCGGCTGCTCGATGGGCGCATACCACGCCGCCAATTTCTTCTTCCGGCACCCGGATGTCTTCGATACGATGATATCGTTGAGCGGGCTGTTCCACCTGCACATGTTCACCGGGGATTACGTCGACGACAACGTGTACTTCAATTCTCCATCTACAGTACCTGCCAGGATTGACAGACCCCTGGTTTCTTGACCAGTATCGCCGCAGCCATATCATCGTCGGGGTCGGGCAAGGAGCCTGGGAGGATGCCATGCTCGCCGATGCGCATGCCTTGAAGCGCATCCTCGACGACAAGGGCGTCCCGCACTGGATCGACATCTGGGGAACCGATGTCAACCACGATTGGCCCTGGTGGCGCAAAATGATGCCCTATTTCTTGTCCCATTTGAGCCTTTAAGATCTTCTGGGGGTGACGTGTAGCTATGGACAATCTCGCCAAGATTTACCTGGATTACGCCGCCACAACGCCAGTCGACCCGCGCGTGCTTGCGGCGATGCTACCCTACTTCAGCCAGGTTTTCGGCAATCCATCGTCGGTACACACATTTGGACAGCAAGCCGAAGCCGCACTGGAGGACGGACGCGAGTCTGTCGCCCGAACTCTGCGCTGCCAACCCGGTGAAATCATCTTCACCTCTTGCGGCAGCGAAAGCGACAACCTGGCGCTGCGCGGGATTGCCATGGCAGCGAGAGAGCAGCGCAATGCCAATCACATCCTGATCACCCCGGTTGAACATCCGGCGGTTAGTAAAACTGCCGAGCAGCTCAGAAGTTTTTATGGCTTTGAGCTGGAATACCTTCCGGTTGACGGGGATGGGCAGGTCGATCCGGCGGATGTCGCCGCCCGGTTGCGCGGCGATACGGCATTGGTGTCGATCATTTACGCCAACAACGAGATCGGCACACTGAATCCCATCCGCGAAGTGGGTGAGGTCTGCCGTGCAGCGGGCGTTCCGCTGCATTCAGACGCGGTACAGGCTGCCGCATACTGCCCGGTTGACGTAGATGAGCTCCAGGTCGATATGCTCTCGATTGGAGCGCATAAATTCTACGGTCCCAAAGGCGTGGGCGCCTTATACATCCGCCAAGGCCACAAACTACTGCCCACACAAACAGGCGGAAGCCAGGAGCAGGGCATACGAGCTGGCACATCCAACATCCCTTACATCGTGGGGCTGGCAAAAAGCCTGCAGCTCGCCCACGACGAGCAGCAGCAGCGCAGCGCGCATGTGCTGCCCTTACGGGATCGCCTGCTCGAAGGCGTGCTGGAATCAATCCCCCAGGCGCGCATCAGCGGCTCGCGAAGGAGGCGGTTGCCCAACCATGCCAGTTTTATCTTCAAAGAGGCGGATGGCAACACCCTCCTGCGCCTGCTGGATGCGGCGGGATTTGCCTGTTCCTCAGGCTCGGCATGCAAGACAGGTAATCCGGAACCCTCGGAGGTGCTCTCCGCGATTGGACTGGCGCGGGACTGGGCGTTGGGTTCCTTGAGAGTCACCCTGGGCGTATCGACGACCGCCGAGGAGATCGATCGTTTTCTTACCGCCCTGCCCGAGAGTGTCGCAAAAGCACGGGCGATGAATTGCGTTTAATTACTGAGACGAACGGATGAGCCGAGTAGCGGTTGCAATGAGCGGCGGGGTGGATAGCTCCGTAGCGGCTGCCCTTCTGGTGGAACAAGGTCACGACGTGACCGGGATGATGCTGCGCTTATGGAGTGAGGCGGGGAAAGAGGAGAGCAACCGCTGCTGCTCCCCGGATTCGATAGCGCTCGCCCGGCGCATTGCTGCAAAATTGGGCATCCCCTTCTACGTTGTTGACGCCAAAGAGATCTTCCATGCCAGGGTCGTTGAAAGCTTCATCGATGGCTATACGAAAGGCATCACCCCCAACCCGTGCCTGGTTTGCAACCGCGAGATCCGCTGGAAGTTTTTGCTTGAGCATGCCCTGGCAATTGGGGCTGAGTACCTGGCAACCGGTCATTATGCGCGGGTCGTGCAAGCATCGCCTGGGACTTTTGAGCTACGGCGCGGCAAGGATCACCACAAAGACCAATCCTACGTACTGCACGTCTTGCAGCAGTACCACCTGGCAAAAGCGCTTTTCCCCGTCGGGGATTATCAGAAGGGGGAGATCCGTGAGCTGGCCGCGCGTTTTGGCTTGTCTGTGGCGAGCCGCCCCGACAGCCAGGATTTGTGTTTCCTGGGCGGCGGTGACTACCGGGATTTCCTTTCCAGGAATTCCCCGGGAGTTCACAAGCCTGGTCCGATTTTAAGCCAGGATGGGACGATCCTCGGCGAGCACCAGGGCTTGGCGCTCTACACCATCGGGCAGCGGAAAGGCTTGGGGATCGCCTCGCCCGAGCCCTACTATGTGCAAGCCAAGGACCCCGCCCAAAACGCATTGATCGTCTGCCGCGCCGACGAATTGGGGCGCAGGTCGTTGACCGCGGCGAATGTCAACTGGATCTCGGGCAGCCGTCTGCTTGCCCCAACGCGCTTGCAAGTGAAGATCCGTTACAAGGCGCAAGAGGCGTGGGCGCTTGTAACCCCCCTGGAAGACGAGCGCATCGCGGTAGTGTTCGATTCCCCGCTGCGAGATATCACGCCGGGACAGGCTGCTGTCTTTTACCATGATGATATTTGCCTGGGGGGAGGCTTGATCGAGTAAAGGACCCGAAAGAAACACTTTCTATGTCATAATAGCATCAGAGGAACCCCAATATGACTCTTCCAGCTTTTCTCCTTGGCTTTGTGCTCTCCACCCTGTATGGCGCAGCTTTTCACCTCTGGCGAGGCGGCAGCCTCGGGCGGCTAATTTTCTACCTGGCGTTGAGCTGGGCGGGTTTTTGGATCGGGCAGTTTCTAGCCGAACTGCTCGGCTGGAGCTTCCTGAGCGTGGGACCTCTCCATCTGGGAATGGCAACCCTGGTCAGCGCGATCTTTTTGCTGGCGGGATACTGGCTGAGCCTGGTTGAAGTGCAACGCAAGTGAAATAAAAAAAGGCGGGGGCTTGCGCCGCCCTCCCTTTATTCATGGCTTATCTTCCCGGCGCGACACACAACTCACAGCGTGCAAGCGCGGGGCTGTCTGAGAGAGGTTAGATGATTTTTACGCTGGCAGCCTGCAATCCTTTGGGTCCTTGCTCGATCGAAAATTCTACCTGTTGGCCCTCCTGCAAAGTGCGGAATCCATCGGCCTCAATTGCTGTAAAGTGGACAAAGACGTCGGGTCCATCCTGGCGCTCGATGAACCCATAGCCTTTGCTGGCGTTGAACCACTTTACCGTCCCTGTGATACGTTCGTCCATGTTACCTGTCTCTCCTTCTAGTCATTGTGTTACTGTAGCGCTAGAGTTTATCAGCCGGAGAAAAATACGTCAAGGTAATCATCATCAATTTTGTCTGGTAAGTGGTAAGATAAACGGCGCTACCATGAAGCCAGACCACTAAAAGTGTTAATCAACTCAAAGGAAAACCCTATGTACCGTGTTGAATCCCTTCTCTCCGCCAGGCTGTTCCTGCAACCCCAGCTCGTTGGCAAGCGGATTTATTTCATCAGCAACCTCAGCGGCAAGCTCAGCCTGTATGCCATGGACTACGGCGGCAGCGTGCCCGAGCCTCTGCTTCCCCCGGATATCGCCCTACAAAACCCGCATTTGCTCGAAGGCGTATCTTTCCGGGTATTCGACAAGCTTGGGCAGGTGCTGGTGATGATCGACCAGGACGGCGACGAAAATTACCAGCCAATGACCATTCCAGTCGATGGAGGCTTTCCTGAGCCCGCTTTCGGAGAGCACTTCAAAGATGACCGTGTGTTCCTGATCGATACAGACACGGATACGTGCCTGCTGTATCTGGTCGCAGCGGACACGAAATCTTCCACCTATCGCCTGTACCAGGCAAATCTAGCCACGGGCGAGCTGGTCAAGCTGGTCGAGAGCCAATATACTGCTCGCGTCGCTGTGCAACAACCGGGTGCATGACCGGGTAGTTTTTGGCGAGCATTACACCGAGGGAGACCTCACGCTGGAAATGTGGACGAAGGAAAACGGAGCGCGCCGGCTGCTGTATGGTGTGCCCCTGGATCAGCGCACCCCAGATCAGCAGGTGCCCCTGAACGATATCACCTCGGCGCACTTCATTCGCGGCGATCAGGGCTTGCTGATCCTGACCGCGCTATTCGACGATGCCCGCGGGCTGGCTTATCTGGATTTTTCCGACCCCGAGAACATCCAGCCGGTCCCCGTCGCCGGAAAGCTGCACAGCGGCGAGGAGAGCTGGTTCACTTGCAGCACCTTGCGGATCAGCGCTACTTGCTGGAATACAATATCGATGGCTGCTCATGGATTTACGAAGGCAGCCTGGATCAGGGAAAGCTTGAATTCACCCTCACCCGCAACCTGTGCGGCTTGGGCGCGCTCAAGGATGGGGTGTGTGAAGCGATCACCTATGACAAGGAAACTGACCGCTTTGCTATCGCCTTCTCCACCGCCACATCACCGACCCAGATTTACACAATCGAGGGCGAGAAACGAGACAGGCTCGTGCCAGCATACCCGGGAGCGCATCCTGGGTATTCATCAGGAAACGCTATCGACCGGCGAGGATGCGTCCTTCACATCCTTTGATGGCAGGCGCATCTCTGCCCGTCTCTACATGCCGGCGGCGCATCTGGGCTTTAGCGGACCGAGACCCGTCGTATTTTACGTGCACGGCGGTCCCCAGGGGCAGGAACGACCGGATTTCGCCTGGTTCTCGATGCCGCTCATCCAGATGCTGGCGCTCAACGGCTTTGCTGTGTTTGTGCCGAACGTACGGGGCAGCACCGGCTACGGTCTGTCGTTCACCAAGCAGGTCGATCGCGATTGGGGAGGGCATGGATCGCCTGGATCACATCCACGCCCTCACGGAGGTCCTGCCGCAAGATAGCCGGCTGGATTGCAGCCGGGCAGGCGTCGTCGGGCGCTCTTACGGCGGTTATATGTCACTCATGCTCGCCGGGCACGATGCTCCGTTCTGGAAGGCAGCCGTCGACATGTTCGGTCCGTATGATCTGCTCACCTTCATGCAGCGCATCCCCGAAACGTGGAAGCCGTACTTCAGAATTGCCCTGGGCGACCCGGATATCGCCGCAGAGCGAGATTTTCTCATCGAGCGCTCGCCGCGCACATATCTCCACCAGCTCGCTTGCCCACTGCTGGTGATCCAGGGGAAGAACGACCCGCGTGTGGTGGCAGCCGAATCGCAAGACCTGGTGGAAAACCTGCGCCGCCAGGGCAAGCAGGTCGATTTCTTGCTCTTCGAAAACGAAGGTCACGATGTGCTCAAGTATGAAAACCGGGTCACCTGTTACAATGCCATTACCGATTACTTCAAGCGTTATTTAAAGCCCTAGCGGCTGAGAGCATGCCGGCATGCAGCCCTTAAAACCCAACGTACAATACGGCGACCTGGCTCAACTGGTGAGCCCATCCAACAAAACTTACACGATTTTGCTGAGCGCCGGGGGTCAGTTGCAAACCCATCGAGGCGTCTTGAATCACGATGACCTGGTGGGAAAATCCTGGGGTAGCCAGGTATTCAGCCACCTGGGAAGCTCTTTTTATCTCATGCCCCCCGCGCTGGGCAACGTGCTCCAGGAATCGCGCCGCAATACCCAGATCATGTATCCGAAGGATATCGGCTATATCCTGGTTACACTGGGGGTCGGACCCGGATCGCAAGTCGTCGAAGCGGGTACAGGCTCGGGCGTCTTCACAACCGCCCTTGCCTGGGCTGTCGGACCCCAGGGGCATGTCACCAGCTATGAAGATGCGGGAGGAAATGCAAAACCTGGCGCGCAAGAACCTGGAAAAACTGGGCTTGCAGGACCGGGTGACGTTAAAGCTCAAGGATATCTCTCAAGGGCTGGACGAGAGCAATGTAGAGATCCTGTTTCTTGACCTGCCCAACCCGTACGATCTGCTCGAGCAGGTTTACGCGGCAATGATGCCCGGCGGTTTCTTTGGCTGTATCCTGCCGACAACCAGCCAGGTCAGCCGGATGATCTCGGCGCTATACCGCTGCAACTTTGCGTTTATCGATGTCTGCGAGATCATGCTGCGCTTTTACAAAGCCAATCCAAACCGGCTCCGACCGACAGACCGCATGGTGGCGCATACCGGCTACCTGGTCTTCGCCCGTCCTTTTCTGCCGGGCGAAGCTCCGCCGCCGGCATATCCACTGACAGACCCGAAAGCCCCGGCTGAAGAAAGTGAAGACGGATAACCTCGCATCCCTGACCGAGGCTGAGATCGCCGCCAGATTAGCCACAAGAAGTGGAGTCGAGGTGGAGTTCGCGCTTTCCCCCCGGCTTGCTCGGCACCCGGCTCCGCCGCGCCGCGGTTATGATCCCCTTCTTGAAACACGAGGAACGGTGGCACCTGCTCTTTATCCGCCGCACCACCAAGTCAGCAGACCCGCACAGCGGGCAGGTTGCCTTTCCTGGCGGCGCCAGCGAGCCAGGAGATATCGACCTGCAAGCGACTGCTTTGCGGGAAATGCATGAAGAGATAGGCGTTTGCAGTGACGACGTTCACCTGCTGGGCAGCCTGCACGATTTTGTGACGATCACAAGCTACCAGGTCACACCATTCGTCGGCGTTATCCCCTGGCCCTACCCGCTAAAGCTCGAACACAGCGAGGTGAACCGCGCCTTTACCATTCCATTGGAGTGGCTGGCAGACCCGGACAACCACCAGGTGCGGCAGCGCGTGTTACCGCCTCCGTACGACCCCATTGCGGTGATCTATTTTGAGCCATACGATGGAGAAGTCTTGTGGGGCGCCACTGCCGGGTTCACCGTGACGCTCTTAAACCTTTTGACGCCCTCCTGACGACAAATCCCAAATCAAGAATAGAAAAACCGGGCGGAGAGCTTTCTCCACCCGGTTTTTTTGACCGCAGACTTTAGAATTCCTCTTCTTCTTTCTTGCCGCGCTCGATGACTTCGGGTTCAAATGCCCCACCTTCAACAGCTTCAACCTCTTCTGCCTCAGGCGCCGTCACCAGGACAACCATCTCGCCGGGATCGGTCAGTACCTCGATGTGCTCATCCAGGAGGATATCGCGGACATGGATCACGTCCCCAATTTGCTTCAAGACGGAGACATCGATGTCGATGCGCTCGGGCAGGTATTTGGGCAGGCACTCCACATCCAGTTCTTCCAACGTTGTCACAAGGATGCCGTCGAAGTCCTTGACCGCCGGGGATTCACCGACCAGGTGAAAACTCACGGCTGTGCGGAGCTTTTCTGTCATCGAGACAACATTGAAATCGACATGCAGTAAGGAGCCCAGAACGGGGTGCAGTTGCTTTTCGCGCACCAGGGCATGGTGCCGCTCGCCTTCCATCTCGATCACCACCAGTTGCGACGAGGTGACATAGGGTAAAATCCGGCTCGTCTCCTTATAATCGAAGGTTACCGCCATGGGGGTGATGCTGCGACCATAGAGAATAGCCGGCAACTTCCCGGCGCGCCGCAACGCCTTGACCTGCTTGCCAATAACGTCGCGCTTCTGCGCTTTCAGCACAACTTCTTCCATTTCTTCCTTCCTTGGAGCGCCTCTCACCCGATATCCGGCTCCGCCGGATCAGGTTACCCTCGCTCCTTTGGGTATGGGATTTGATTGGCTGGCGAGGAAAGCCCTCGCTGCCATAATCATACAAAATTACCTGCGCTTCATCAACAGGCTGCCGACAAGGAACACCAATCCAATCGCTACCCCGGCAGTCAGTCCCACCAGCATGGCGCGCGGTGTATCCAACACGGTCTGGACATCCCCATCGATTTTGCCGGAGAGGAGGATCGTGCTCTGGATCGCTTCGCCGTGCAGCTCCTGCGCCATGAGCAGACCCACACGCCCATTTACCACGTCCGCTGTACCTGCCAGGGCAACACCTAGCGAAGCATTCTCGACATTCAGCTCAGTCGCTTGCACCAGAATCACCTGGGTGTTGGTGCCCACAACCGTATTCGCTTGCACCATGCCCACACCGCTGTTGCTCATCTCGACGTACTCGCTCTGGATGCGCATCGCCAGGCTTTGAGCCATCTCGACATCATTGGCGGCGATGTCACTTGCCATGCTATCGGAGAGCGTGACCTGCTCGGCGCTGATGCTGTTCGCTCGCGAATCGCTCAGGTTGATCGATTCGCCGGTGAGGTTCTCGCCCACATCGTCAGGTTGTTCGTCCTGGCTCATCGCTTCAGGCAGTTCAGTTCCATCCATAGCATCCTCCATTCCTTGCGATCGCAACACCTGTCAAAGAATAACCGGTGAATTGTATACGCCAAGTGAATATTCGTCAATAGCGCATCTTAGAGGCTTTGGATCAGGATCGTTTCCATCTCCTCGCGGGTGAGCTGGATGGCGTTCCCTTTCATACTGCTTGCCTGAGACGCCTTCTCAACCAGATCGGCAACATCGCTGCGTGTAAATCCGTAACTGCCCAGCGGGGGTATCGCAAGCTGCTCACGCAAGCCATACACCCAGCGCACGCCCGCCTCCGGCTCGGCTTGAGGCTCGCCGGTGACAATCTCCGCCACCCGCCGGTAGCGCTCAAGGTACGCGCTGCCGGGCTGCCTTTCACACAACGCCTTGATATTTACCTCCATCACAACCGGCAACATCCGGGCGCAAACTGCTCCGTGCGGCGCTGAACGCGCACCTCCAACCGGCGCGGCAAAGCCATGCACCGCCCCCAGCCTGGCATTAGCCAGCGCCATGCCGCCATACAAGCTCGCCAGCGACATCGCTTCTCTGGCGGGCGCATTTGCGCCCTCTTGAACCGCAACCGGCAGGTTACGCGCCGCCAGGCGGATGCCATCCACGCATAGCGCATCCACTATCGGGCTTGGCTGGTTGCACGTGAATGGCTCGATGAGCTGCGTCAGTGCATCCATACCGCTGGCAGCCGTTTGCTCCGCAGGCAACGAATGGGTCAATTCCGGATCGACGAGCGCCACTTTCGCCAGCATCCCGGCGCTGCGCAGGCTGGCTTTCACACCGTGCTGTGGAGATCCGATGACAGCGTTGCGCGTCACCTCGCTGCCTGTGCCGGCAGTTGTCGGAACAGCAATAAATGGCAAACCGGGGCGCTCTAACGGTTTGCCCCGACCAATCACTTCCAGGTAATCCAGGACATCGCCATCGTTAGTGGCGAGAGCAGCAATCGCTTTACCGGTATCGATCGTGCTTCCACCCCCGATCGATACCACAAATTGACAATCGCTACCCGCGCGCCAGGTCGGCGCCCGCCCGCACCAGATCAAGGGTCGGCTCCCCCCGAACCTGGTACAAGACGACCTGGATGCCGCGCTCACCCAGCAACTTGCGGGCAAGCTCGATGCGCTCCACATTGGCATCACCCACCAAAAACGCCCGATCTCCATAAGCCGCAGTAAGCTCCCCCAGCCTGGAAAGACTCCCATTTCCAAAGACAACGCGTGCTACTGTTGCAAATTCAAATCCCATAGGTTCCTCTCATGCAGTTATTTGATGTAGATGATATGCTGCCGGGGATCGCCGCCTTCACCCCGCAAATAATCCGGAAATCATCAGGAGAGACCCCCAAGGGTCGCTTCAATTCCAGAATCATCCGGATACAGGTTATGATACTTGACACTAGCGCGCGGCTCAGCCATCATGTTCTCGACCGCCTCCCTCCAGCGGGCGTAGTGTGCGGTTTCCTTATGCCTGGCAGGATCATCTGGGCGTGCGATAGATCTCGATCAGCACGAATTTACACGGGTTGGTCATTCTCCTGCAGCACATCGAAGCGGGCAATACCTGGCTCCTGGAGGCTGCATCGAGCGTTCTCGATAGTAGCCCGGATAAAATCCTCAAGATATTCGGGTTTTACATGGACAAAGACGTGAACAACGAGCATGCAAGCCTCCGGCGGGCTGACAAATGGGTATAATGCCTTGAATTATGCCACAATCCCGCCTTCGTTGGCGGCTTGATCAGCCGTGAAACATAGATACAATTGGATGGCGATACTGGACCTCAAAAATTGATATGATCAAAAATTGATATGATCAAAAATTGATATGATCAAGAATTGATATGATCAAAAATTGATATGAACAAATCCCTCAGCCTGCAAGAAAGCCCGGAAAGCTCCTCGCCTCTGGTTACACGTGCGGTAGCTGCCAGCCTGACCCATGCAACGATCGATTCCTACAGGCTTGCTGGCTGGCAACGCCTGGCTTTGCGCATGATCTCATTTTTCCCTCAGAGTGTAGCGCGGTTTGCGATTTCACGCTTCGAATCGTTCAGCGGAATTGATGCAGCCAGGCTGGCTGACCTTTCCGTCGATACCCTGGTCGATACACGCCTGAAAGATTACGCACAGCTCGCCGGGCAATTCCCGAGCATCACGATCGGTGCAGCACTAGGCGGCGCTTCCGCCTTCCTCGCCCTGGCGCTGAACGGACCCTTCCTGCCCCAGGCGTTCGTCGCTACTCTGAAGGGCGGCGCTCCGGATGGAGATATCACCACTTATTACCAGCGCTCCGCCGCACTGGCTCTGGAAATTGCCAGGAAAAATCCGCATGTCCTGACCATCCAGCATTATGATCCGATCCATGACGAATGGATGACACGCCGGGTGAACCACCTGCGCATCAAGCTGCTGGACCTCCCCAAGGGCTACGCCCGTTTCATCAAGAGCTACCTTGAACCGGGCGGCAGCGTATGCTACCTGGATTGCCAGGCGCAATGGCTGCGCTACCGCACGGGCGAGCGCAGCGTCTTCCAGGTGGGCGGATGGGGCGATATCTCACCAACGGAGTTCCTGGATGGCAGCGAACGCGTGGCAGAATATGCGAGGCGTGTCGGCTTGAAGAAAACCAGCTGGCGTTTACCAGGCTTCCCCCTGGAGGAAGGACCCGAATCGGAGTGGGGAAGCGAAGCGGGCATGGCAGAAGCCGTAAAAGCATTTTGCGCAGCGGAAGGCTACGAATTCAAGCTCATCTCGCTCCCAGAGCCGCACGCCTTCTCCAGGCTCGCCTGGCTGGCAATGCAGCGCATGCTCGCAAAAGATGACCGCCAGCCTGCGGGCGACATTTGTCGAGATGTTCAGCCAGTTCGACCCCTCCTTGGCGCTGCAGAGCGGTTTGCTGCCCCTCTGGCTGGTATTCAACACCTGGGATAGCCTCCGGTTTCTGGCTGAGATGATCCCTGCTTTCCGCAAGGCAAGCCGGTTTTCTTCTCGCCGCTTGCGACTTTCACGCAAACACCGGACATAGTGCCCTGGCAGGAATGGGAACTGCGCCTGCAGGACATGGATTGGACGAACACCGGCGCAAGATCGAGCCATTACCCGGCAGATGCCCTCGCCCTGGTAGATTGGAAAAAGCCAATCCGAGCATGGGTCTCACGGCAACCCTCGCCGGTAATTTCAAGGATAAGTGCGGCCGAGCTGGCTGAGCTGAGTAGCTCAGCCGGGCAGACCTCCGCAATTTAGGGTTTCATGAGCACATTTCAGCGTTACTTCCTGCTTACATTATTCTGTATCCTGCTCCTCACTGCGGGATTCGCTGCCGGGTATATCCTCAACCCGCAATCCGTGATCGGGAGCGTAGATTTTCCGATCTTGCGCGAAGCCTATAATATCCTCAGCCAGAAGGGATTGACGCCGGTATCTACAACTGCGCCCAACCTGGAATACGGCATGATCCGCGGCATGCTCCAGGCATACAACGACCCGTACACGATCTTCGTTGAGCCAGCCCAACACGAGCTCGAGACAAACAGCCTGGAGGGGAGTTTTGGCGGCATTGGCGTGCGCTTTGGAAGAGACGCCGAGGACCAGCTCATCCTGTACCCATTTCCCGGAAGTCCGGCACAGGTGGCGGGCGTCCAGGATGGCGACCGCTTATTGGCAGTTGGCGATCTCATCATCCAGGCAGACACACCCATCGATGCGATCCAGGCCGCGTTGCGCGGTCCGGTAGGGACAAAAGCGCACATCACCGTCGCGCACGCTCCCGGCTACGAGCCTCGCAAGTTATCCGTCAAACGCGCCGAGTTCGCGGTGCCGTCTGTAGCCTGGCATCGCGAGGCGTCTGAGCCCCGTTTAGGCGTGGTGGAAGTAAATATGATATCGGCTAACACGCCGGCGGAAATCTCAAAAGCCTTCCAGGAGCTGCGGAACCAGGGAGCGACGAAATTCGTTTTGGATTTACGCGATAATGGCGGCGGATTGCTGGACGCCGGAATTGACACTGCGCGCTTGTTCCTGAACGAGGGCGTGATCATCCAGCAACGTTATAGAGATCAAGATGTGGAAACCTACCTCGTTGAAAAACCGGGAGCGCTCGTCGATCTCCCCCTGGTGGTGCTGATCAACGAGAATACCGCCAGCGCAGCCGAGATCATCGCCGGAGCATTACAAGTGCACCAACGCGCCAGCCTGATCGGCGCCCCAACCTATGGCAAAGACACGATCCAGCTTGTCTACGACTTGCGAGATGGATCAAGCCTGCATGTAACGACTGCTCGCTGGTGGGTGCCGGGACTGGATCCGCCGATCGCCGGGAACGGTTTACAGCCGGATATCTTGATTGCCGCGCCAGCCAATGCCGGCGGTGCTGACGCAGCGATAAGAGCAGCAATCAAAGAACTCTTCGATAGTGGAGAATCATGAAATCATTAAGCGCTTACACGCCGAACGACCCTTGGGCGACAACACAACCCGTGCCATCCCAATCGCCAAGCCAGTCTCACCCACCGGCGCCACGCCGGGCGGCTCCACCCCCGCCAGTCGCGCCGCCGCCCACCCCTCCTCAGCGGCGCAAAAGAGCAGCGCCTCGGCGCTCGCGGGGAAGAGGCTGTGGCTGCTCGCCGTTCCTGGGGGGTATGTTACTTGGCCTGGCTTTCTTACTCGCCATCTACTTCCTGGCGCCGGGTCGCACAAACATCCTGCTTTTAGGCATCGACTATACTCCGGCTGAAAATATCGTCGGGCGCAGCGACACAATGGTGCTCACAACCATCAACCCGCTCAAACCCTATGTCGGCATGCTGTCCATACCGCGCGACCTGTGGGTCAACATCCCCGGATATGGCGAAAACCGCATCAATACCGCCCATTTCTTCGCAGAGGCGAACAAGACAGGAGATGGACCCTGGGCTGCAATGGAGACCGTGCGGCAAAATTTCGGCGTCGACGTGGATTATTTCTTGCGCATCCGCTTCGAGGGCTTCAGAGATGTGATCAATGCGATGGGTGGTGTGGATGTCGTCCTGCCGGAGCCGATGGCTGGCTACCCGGCGGGACCCCTGCACCTCAATGGCAATAAAGCCCTGGCATTCGCTCGCAACCGTACCGGATCGGACGACTTCTTTCGCATGCAACAAGCTCAATTGGTCATGAAAGCTGCTGTACGCCAGATGCTCAACCCGTTAAAATGGCCCCGCATCCCCCTCGTCCTGGCGGCTGCGACCCGCAATATCAATACAACGGTGCCCGCCTGGATGTGGCCCCGGCTGGGGTTAGCCTTATTACGCGCCGGTCCATCTGGCATCGATAGCCGCATCATCGAGCGCGAGATGGTGGTTCCCATCATCACCGATCAGGGTGCTAACGTCTTGATCCCGGATTGGACGATGATCAATCCGCTGCTAAAAGAAATGTTTGGACAGTGATCAAGAACGCCCGGTTTTCACGCTTATGCTACAATTAACCCCATGAGCACCAAAGTCCTCGCCACGAACCGGAAAGCCAGCCACGAATATTTTCTCTTCGAGCACTACGAAGCTGGTCTCGTTCTGCAAGGCAGCGAGATCAAATCGATCCGCGCCGGTCAAATCAGCCTGGCGGAAGCATACATCCGCATCGACGGACATGAAGCCTGGTTGATGGATTCGCATATCGCCCCCTACGATCAAGCCAGCGTCTTCAACCACGAGCCACGCCGCCCGCGCAAGCTGTTACTCCACCGGCGTGAGATCTTCAAGCTCTGGAACGAGATCCGCCAGAAGGGCGTCACCGTGGTTCCACTGCGCGTCTACCTCAAGGATAACCGCGCTAAGATTGAGATTGCAGTTGCAAAAGGGAAGAAACTCTATGACAAGCGGGCTGCGATCTCGAAAAGAGATGCCCAGCGCGAGCTTGAACGCCAGATGCACACCCGAGATTGACCATGCCAGAAAATACGTACAAGGCGTATACCATCAGCGCTATCAACCGCCTGCCTGCTGAGCAAAAACAAGAAATTTACACGCGCATCATCCCACCGGAGCTGCTTGAAAGGTTCAATCTGAAAGCACCGTTCATCACCTCGCAAGGCGAACGATTGCTCGAGCTAACTTGCTCCCAGGGCTGCTCGGATACAGAGATGGAGCTACGCCACGAGGCAGGTTTTCGAGATCCGCTGCTCTACGGGCATATCACCGACACCTACAACGGGCAGGTGCACGTCTTGTTGTACATCTTGAACGACCCGACCTCGCCGCGGTTTGACGTCGATCGCATGCCTGACGGCACACCCACAAAATTTGGCATTTATTGCCGCAACCTGGAGGCAGAGCAAGCTGCCATGCATTTCGGTCTGGGACCCGGGCAGGTGCGGAAAGGGCTACGCATGCTGGGGCAAGCCATTGCCGCATTCGAAGCATTCGTCGCCAGCCTGGGAAACGATTTTTACTTTGCCGATCCGTTGTATTACCACGCCGCCATCCTCTTCGAGCACTATGGATTTACTTACCAGAGAGGGCGCAAGCTCATGGAGCGCATCCAACACGGCTTCGAAGACGGCGGAGACCTGCTGGAAAAGCTGGATGGCTCCACGCCATTTCGCAGCTCGCAAGCCGCAAACAGCATCCGCCTGCGTTCCTGGGCAATTCACGACGGCTTGTTGGGCGAGCCTTTTACCAATGTCACCATGTATAAGCGCATTGGCAAGTCGTTCGGAGTTAACACATCCTCTGGGTGTAAGTGGTAGATGGGACAGAATCTCATCGCCCTCGTTCTCACCTTCGCTGCAGCGCTGCTCTGGCTGCGGCTCAACGATTTTTCCGCCCAGCGCGGTTGGATCAGCTCAGATCTGAGCCGCAAAATCATCCACATGGGTACAGGTCCGATCTTCGTCCTCTGCTGGCTGATGTTCCAGGATACGCCCTCGGCGCGCTACCTGGCAGCGCTTGTACCGCTGGCAATCACTGCCCAATTCTTCCTGGTGGGCAGCGGCATTATCGGAGATGAAGCCGCTGTCAAAGCCATGTCTCGCAACGGCGACCGGCGCGAAATCCTTAAAGGACCGCTCTACTACGGTATCGTCTTCGTAGTCGTCACCGCCCTGTTCTGGTACGACACACCGGTAGGCATGATCGCTTTGATGCTGATGTGCGGCGGGGACGGGCTGGCGGATATCCTTGGACGGCGTTTCGGCAAACGCAAGCTGCCCTGGAATCCGCAAAAATCCTGGATCGGATCGCTCGCCATGCTGGGGGGAGGCTTGGTCTTTGCCGCCGTCATCCTGGGGATCTACTTTGCCGCTGGCAAATTTCAGGGCTCCCTTGTCGCCATACTGCCGGCAGTGACGCTCATCGCAGTGCTGGCAACACTGGTAGAAACGTTGCCCTTCAAAGATATCGACAACATCACAATCACGCTCACGGCCATCATTTCCGGCTTACTGTTAATCTAACCCCGCTCCAGAAAAAATCGAGACTCCTATGATTCTGATAGACGGCGAACAGCTCACGATTTCCCAGGTCGTTGCCGTAGCCAGAAATGGCGAACAAGTCCGCCTTGCAGCCCATGCCAAAGAGCACATGCTGGAATCCTACGGCTGGGTGCAAGGCATCATCGCGGCAGGTCGCCCGGTGTATGGGATCAATACGGGGTTCGGGATTTTCGCCGACCAGCGCATCTCACCTGCCGATTCGAACCGGCTCACCCGTAATCTCATTCTCAGCCACGCGGTAGCCACCGGACCCGCGTTGCCTGCCGAAGTGGTGCGGGCAGCCATGCTGATCCGCGCCAATACACTGGCAAGTGGCTTCTCCGGTGTACGTCCGCAGGTTGCAGAAACACTACTCCAGATGCTGAACAAACAGGTCACGCCGGTGGTACCCTCGCAGGGCTCGCTCGGCTCGTCGGGAGACCTCGCCCCGCTCTCGCACCTGGCGTTGGTATTTTCGACCGACGAAACAGATCGGGAGGAAGACTCGGGGATTGCGGATTTCCATGGGCAGCGCATGAGCGGAAAATCCGCCATGCGTGCAGCCGGCATCCCTCGCCTGGTGTTGGGACCCAAGGAAGGACTGGCAGTGAACAATGGCGCTACATTTTCGGCTGCCATTGCCGCCCTGGCAGTCAGCGACGCCATCCACTTGCTTGCCGTAGCTGAGCTGTCGTGCGCCATGAGCCTGGAAGCGATGCTGGGCGTATCGGCGGCTTTTGACGAGCGCCTGCACGCTGCGCGCCGCCATCCGGGTCAGATTGCAGTAGCGGCAGCGATCCGCAGGCACACAAGCGGCAGCACGCTGGTCGATGCAGCCGGTAAGGTTCAAGATGCTTACTCGCTGCGCTGCGCCCCTCAAGTGCAAGGGGCGGCGCGCGATGCCGCAGAGTATGTTAACCAGGTGGTCACACGTGAGATCAACGCCGCCACGGATAACCCGCTGCTCTTCGAGGAGGGCGTGGCGATCTCGGGGGGCAACTTTCACGGCGAGCCGGTGGGCATCGCCATGGATCTGCTCAGCGTTGCGCTGGCAGAGGTTGGCGCCATCTCCGAGCGGCGCATCTTCCGCCTGACGGATGCCAAGCTGAATGCAGGCTTACCTCCGATGCTGGTCAACAGCATGGAAGAAGCGGGGTTGAATTCAGGCATGATGATGCCGCAATACACCGCCGCCTCCCTTGTGCTGGAAAACCAGACACTGGCGAACCCCGATTCTGTCCATTCATTGCCAACCTCTGCCGAACAGGAAGACCATAATGCCAACTCGATGACGGCCGCGCGCAACTCGCGCCAGATCATCGAGAACACGGCGCATATCCTGGCAATCGAAGCTTATTGCGCCGCGCGTGCGCTGGACTTGCGGCTGCGCCAGATGCCCGATGCGGCGATGGGCGCCGGTGTTGCCGCGGCATACCACAAGGTCCGCCAGCACGTGCCCTTCCAGCCGGGTGACGCCTGGTGGGGACCCGAGATTGAGCGGGTGCATTCTGCCATCCTCCACCCGGACTTTACGGAATAAGGCGCAAGCCTCAGAAACCCCGGAATTTCACCGCCGCCCCAGGATTGACGCAAAGAGAATATATTGATAAAATTCATCAACAATATTAAATTAGGGCATTAACCGCTTTCCGGTGTAGTCCCATCGAGAAGGTAAAATCCAAACCTATTTGATCTGATGCCTACAAGGAAGCTGCTATGTTAAATGAACAAATTCAAACTGAACTGGTATACGTCACGCCTGCTGCAGCCAGCGCTGTACAGGACCTTATGACCAAGCGCAATCTCACCGGATACGGCTTGCGCATCTTCATCTCCGGGGGCGGCTGCTCCGGCTTTCAATATGGCCTGGCGCTGGAAGACAATATCCGCGAGAGCGATACAACGTACGAGATCAACGGCGTCAAACTCGTCATTGATGATGTCTCGATCAATTATCTGCGCGGCGCGCAGATCGACTATGTGGATGAGCTGATGGGCAGCGGATTCAAGATCACCAACCCCAACGCCATCTCGACCTGCGGTTGCGGGCAATCTTTTCGCACGTGGGATGACAGCGGCGGCTGCAGCGGCTGCGGGTAAATCCCAATGCAAGAACCAGGCGCAGGCGATGAGGTTTCTCACGCCTGCGCTTTTTTGATTAATTTCGAGACAGTTACGATCAGGACTATTGGTTTTACCCGGGGCATCAGGGCATCAACGGTTGCTCAGAAATGAGATCAACATGCCAAACAAACCGATAACCCCCAAGCCAACGATCAGAAAGCCCATCGGGATGCGCTGGACAACCCCGCTAGCGCTCTGATCGGCAAACGTGGGCAGGGCAAGGGGAGGCGGCGCCGTAAAGGTTGGCAAACGGGTAGGCTGGATCTCGATGATGAATTGGGCTGCCAGGGTCGGGTCGATGGTCGGAGTTGTCCGGGGCGTGGGCGTCGGCGGCGGCTCGATGACCGGCAGAGCGCCCGACACCTCAACCAGCGGCGCATAGACCCACGCCACGCCATCCGGACCCCCGGGATAGACTACCTGAATCCATTGCCCGCCCAGCGATCTGCCCAACGCCGGCACTTGCTGTCCGGCGATCAAGACGCCCACAATCGGATAGTCCGTGCTGGGACCACCGCGGACGTTGATCTGGTCTTGCTCGCGTGTTACGGTGATGCTGGCGCCCATCGGGCTGCTCGTGACGGTGGGTATGGATACCGTTGGTATCTGCGCCAACCTGCCCGCCTGGGCGATCTCCACCTGCGCCCAGAGCAATCCGAGGACAATCACAAGCAACAAGAAGCCAGTTACGAACCTGTAGCGCAATGCACCAGTATTTTTGCTAGTATTTTTCATAAGAATTTTACCCGTTTCAGACCAGGCAGATTATAATCCAAGTATGGAGACTCGCTATTATCACGGAAATCTGACACCAGAAATGATGGCGCAGGCGCTGGTAGCGCGTTTTGACCACGGCAATTTACGCGCTCAAAGCTTCAGCAGCCAGGATAAAGTCGTCGTGCAGATCGCATCGCGCACGCTGCGCGCTTCCGGCGGGCAAACAGCCATGACCGTAGCATTGCAACGCATCCAGGATGGCGTCTCCGTCCAGGCTGGCGAGCAGGAATTGCTGGGAGTTGCGGTGAGCCTGGGGCAATCTGTGCTGGCGACACTGCTCAATCCCTGGAATGTGATCGGGCGCCTGGATGATATTGCCCAGGATGTGAGCAGCCTGAGCCTGGCTGACCAGGTATGGGAGGAAATTGAGAACGTGGCGCGTTCTGCGGGTGCAAATTTCGAGCTATCCGAGCGCCTGCGCAGGCTGGTGTGCAGCTACTGCAAGACAGCCAACCCCGTGGGAGAAGCGAGCTGTATCGCCTGCGGCGCGCCACTGGGCGAGAGCCAGCCACGCACCTGCCAGAAATGCGGCTACGTCCTGAAATCCGGAGAATCCCGCTGCCCCCAATGCGGAGCGCCTCAATAGTCAATCATTGTGCCAGCCATGCCCATCCTCGCTGCGCACAAATTCATCGATATCCGGTGGTCCCCAGGTACCGGCCTCGTAGACCGGTAAATACATCACCGGGTTGTTTCTCCACGCCTCAATAATCTCCGTAGTAAACGCCCATGCTGCCTGCACTTCATCTGTGCGCGTAAACAGCGTGGCGTCGCCGATCAGGCAATCCAGCACCAAACGCTCATAAGCCTCGGGCGGCTCGCCGCCGAAGGTCTCAACGTAATCGAAGTGCATATTAACCGGCTCAATCTGGTTGATGGGACCTGGCGCCTTGGCGCCGAAGGTCAAGGTGATGCCTTCGTCCGGCTGGATATTCAGAGCGAGAATATTGGGAGCGTGTCCCGCCAGGTTGCGCCAGCCGAAGAGCGGCAGGGGCACTTGCTTGAAGTGGATGGCAATTTGGGTATTGCGCTTCGCCAGGCGCTTGCCCGAGCGCAGGAAGAAGGGCACGCCCGCCCAACGCCAGTTATCGACAAAGAGCCGGGCTGCCAGAAATGTCTCCGTCTGCGAGTCTGGCAGAACACCGGGCTCGTCCTTATAGCCAGGAACCCGCTTGCCATCCAGCGTGCCGGCGACATATTGCGCCCGGTAGGTGTTTTTCAGTGCGTCTTTGCCATCCAATGGACGTAAGGAGCGCAGGATCTTTACCTTTTCATCCCGCACAGCCTCGGCGTTAAAGGCAACCGGAGCTTCCATGGCAGTCAGCGCCAGTAGCTGCATCATGTGATTCTGGAACATATCGCGGATGACGCCGGATTTCTCATAATATCCGGCACGACCTTCCACGCCGCCGGATTCTGCAACCGTAATCTGGACATGATCCACATTCCGGCGGTTCCACAAGGGCTCGAAGATGCCGTTGGCGAAGCGGAAGACCAGGATATTCTGGACCGTTTCTTTCCCCAGGTAATGGTCTATCCGGTAGACCTGGCTCTCGGCGAAGACCCCATGCACATCCGCATCCAACGCCTGAGCCGATGCGAGGTCCTGTCCGTAAGGTTTCTCAATGATCACCCGCCGCCAACCCTCTTCAGACTTCGCCAGACCTGCCTCGCCGATCCCGCAAATGATGGTAGCATACACATCCGGCGGCGACGCCAGGTAATGCAGGCAGTTGACAACATCCAATTCGGACAGCAACCCGGCAAGGCGCTGGTACCCTGCACTCTCCTCGAACGGAGCGCGCAAGTAGCGCATCGAGCCGAGCAGCTGTTCGACCACTTGCTCGTTCACCGGTTGGCTACGCGCAAATTCGTTGATGCCCTGGCGCAGCGTATCGCGCATGACCTGGTCGCTCCAGTCACGCCGGGCATAACCGATCACGTAGAAGGGGTTGGGCAAGCGATCGGCGAGCTTCAACTCATAGAGCGCCGGCACCAGCTTGCGCTTGGTTAAATCTCCGGTAACACCGTAGATTACCAGAGCTGTGGGGGCAAGGAAATTCGCTTGAGGCATTACAAAGAAGATAATTTCGCCAGGGCTTCCTTGATGTCTGCCAGCAGGTCATCGTCATCCACGCCGGCGGGTGGGGCAAATGCCATCGCTTGCTGCCCGTTGACGCGGCTCTCCAGCCGCGCCAGCATGCGTTCCAGCGTCGGGATCACATCGCAATAACCCACCTCACCCGCCAGGCGGATGGCATAGCGCCTGATCTCCAGCGGCGCTTTGCGCGAGGCTGCCAGGTCTGCCAGGTGGTTACCGGCATACGGACATGCATTCATCAGTTTGCCAACCTGTGGCGTCAGCCAGGGTTAAACGCCAGGGATTGCAGCAAGGCGTAGATTTCGCGCGTGCGCATCCTGCCAAGCTGCGTCATGAGATGCTGGCGGACGGCTTCCGGCGCCGGTCGCCCTTTTTCATCGGGGGTGAGCACATCCGCCAATGCCTTGATAACCTGAGCGCGGGTCTCCATATCCGCATCGGTGAGTCTTGTGTAGATGACATACACCACCAGCGGAGAGAGCCGGCTGGCGCCGCACTTGACCAATAGCTCCAGACCCTGCTGCCGCTGCCTGGTTTCTGAACTCGACAGGCTCTCCGCTGCTCCCCATACCGTGGGGAATAGCTCGACCTGCCCGGTTGTGATCTCTCCAATTTCAAAGAGGGGTAACTGCGATACCAAAAGAGCCTCTTGCTCGACGTCCATCGTCTGAGATGTCTCCTTCAACGATCAGTCTATGTTATTCCAACAAATCTTGCCCCTCGGTATGCATGCAGTATACCTTAACTTAACCCAATAATAACAATCAATTTACAAGACCAGGATGCCTATGCGAAATACGACCCATTCGAACTGCTATAGTTAATATGAGAGTGCGCACACCCTGGATTTTCAGAGCGTACGCACTCGGTAAACCGGCTTAGATATTAGCCGAGCAGCTGCCGGGCAAGCTCGACAGCATGCTCTACGGTAAAGCCATACTTCTCAAACATCACTTTGTAAGGCGCAGAAGCGCCGTAGCGATCAACCATCAGCAGAGCGCCGTGATCGCCAACCCACTTCTCCCATCCCTGGGATATGCCCGCCTCAACAGCCAGGCGCGCTTTCACATTGGGCAGAAGCACGCTGTCCTGGTACGCTTTGTCCTGGGCGGCAAAAAGCTCCCAGCTCGGGAAGGAAACCAGGCGGACGTTGATCCCCTCCCGCACAAGCGCCAATCCGGCTTTGATGATCAAGCGCTACCTCCGAGCCTGAGGCCATCAGGATAAGCTCCGGCTTCTTGTCGCCCATATCAGCCAGAACGTATGCGCCGCGCTGCAGCCCGCTGGCAGGGTTAAAAACGGTCCGGTCCAGGGTCGGCAAATCCTGGCGGGTGAACGCCATAGCTGTCGGTCCAGCGCGCCGGGTGATCGCCAGCTTCCAGGCTTCGCTGACCTCATTTGCATCCGCCGGGCGGAGGACCACCAGGTTCGGGATGGCGCGCAGGGCGGCGATATGCTCGATGGGTTGGTGCGTGGGACCATCTTCGCCAACCCCGATGCTATCATGCGTGAAGACCCAGATCGAGCCGTAATGGGAGAGGGCGCTCAGGCGGATGGCGGGGCGCATGTAGTCCGAAAAGACCAGGAAAGTCCCCCCATAAGGGATCACCCCGCCGTGAACTGCCATGCCATTGACGACCGAACCCATGGCGTGCTCGCGCACCCCGAAGTGCATGTTGCGCCCTTGGCGGGTCTCGGGCTGGAAGCTCGGCTCGCCATCGATCCAGGTCTTATTGGAAGGTGCCAGGTCCGCGGAGCCACCGGTGAGCTCGGGCAGCACGGATGCCAGGGCATTCAACACCTTACCCGAGGAAATGCGGGTCGCCATGCCTTTTTCATCCGCAGGAAATTCAGGGATCCGAGCCTCCCAGCCTTCCGGCAGACGGCCTTCCAGGCGGCGAGTGAGCTCGCTTGCCAGCTCGGGGTAGGCTTTGGCGTAGGATTTGAGCAGGGTGTTCCATGCAGATTCGAGCTCCGCTCCCCGGGCAACACAGGTGCGGAAATGAGCCAGGACGTCTTCTGGGACCAGGAAACGCGGCTCCAAGGGCCAGCCAAGCTTTTCCTTGGCGCCGTTCAGCTCCTGATCGCCAGGCGGCTCGCCGTGGGCTTTCGCCGTGTCCTGCCGGGTCGGCAAGCCATAGCCGATATGCGTCCTGCAAACGATCAGGGATGGCCGGGGGTCTGCCTTGGCTTCCTGGATCGCCTGGTCGATCTGCTCCACATCGTTACCGTCGGGGACGTTGAGGATCTGCCAGCCATACGCCGCAAAGCGCGCAGCGCGATCTTCGGTAAATGCAATCTCGGTTTTGCCGTCGATCGTGATGTGATTATCGTCGTAGAGGTAGATGAGCTGCCCCAACTTGAGATGCCCGGCAAGGGAGGCGGCTTCGCTGGCAACGCCTTCCATCAGGTCGCCATCGGTGACAATGGCGTAGATGTAATGGTTGACAACATCGTATCCGGGCTGGTTGAATTGAGCGGCGAGCTGGGCAGCAGCGATTGCCATGCCGACGCCGTTGCTCAACCCCTGCCCAAGCGGACCTGTGGTCACCTCAACGCCCGGCGTTACGCCGAATTCCGGGTGCCCAGGTGTGCGGCTGCCCCACTGGCGAAAGCTCATCAGCTCTTCCATCGTCAGGTCGTAACCCGTCAGGTAGAGCAGGCTGTACAGCAGCATCGAGCCATGCCCGCCAGACAGGATAAAGCGATCACGGTCAGCCCATTTCGGGTTGCGCGGATTGAACCGCAAGTGACGCATCCATACCGTATAAGCCAGCGCCGCTGTGCCCATCGGCAGACCGGGATGCCCAGAATTGGCTTTCTGCACACCATCCGCCGAAAGGAAACGGATCGTATTAATCGCACGTTCTTGGATTGGATCATTCGAAGTCATCAGGCTTGCTCCTTGATTGTGAATATGGGTACAGACCCATTGTAGCAAATGCCTTCGATTAACGCAACTCATTTTGCCGTCCAGAATTGTGAATTTTATCACACATAGATGGGCAGTTTTATGTAGTAACTTTTGTCATTTATCCTGTGTGCTATTTGTTACTATACTTCCATGCCCAACTTACTGATACTTATCTAATAGGGAAAAACCGCACAATCGTCATCGATCCCACCCAAGGCGGAGGTTCTATCCTTACGAAAACTTGCTGACCACTAACAAATGAAGCTCAATATCATGGGTCACCCAGAAGATCGTTCGAGCCCAATCGACACTATCCTTCTAACCTAGTTTCTTTTCAAACTGGAGGTCCTTATGGCAACTGCCAAGACGCAAGCACGAGCGCCAACGTTCTTTGACCAGGTAGTCGATGCCACGCCGGGGAAATCCCATTTGGAAATGTGCATCCAATGCGGGACGTGTGGCGGTTCCTGCCCTTCTGGCCCTGATATGGAGCATTCGCCGCGCGCCCTGTTCGCCATGATCAAGGGGGAAATGAGAGAGCGGTGCTGCGCTCGAATACGCCCTGGTACTGTGTCTCATGCTATTACTGCATGACCCGCTGCCCCCAGGAAGTCCACATCACCGATCTCATGTATACACTCAAGCGGCTGGCGATTCGGGAGGGATTCTCCAGGATTCCTCCGCGTCTGACGCCCCGGGGTTCTCGCAATCGTTCATCGCGTTCGTTGAGAACTATGGGCGCAGCTTCGAGCTTGGGCTGGCAACCCGCTATCACTTAACCCATCACCCGCTTGAGGTCTACAAGATGGCGCCGATGGGCTTGGGGATGCTCCGCAAGGGGCGCATGGACCTGGCTCCAAAGCCAATCAAAGGGGTGAACGAGTTAAAAGCCATCCTCAACAAAGCCAAGCAGTTGGAGGAGGAAGAATATGCGCTATAGCTACTACCCCGGATGCTCTCTTGAGCGCAATGCCAGCTCCTACCATATCTCAGCGATGGAGGTGGCGAAGCCTTTCGGTGTTGAGTTTGCCGAGATCGATGACTGGAATTGTTGCGGCGCGACGGAGTACATTGCGCTGAACAAGATGGCGGCTTATGCCCTGGTTGCCCGCAACCTGACAATCGCCAAAAGCCAACCCGGCAACAGCCAAACCCTGGTTGCGCCCTGCAGCGCCTGCTTCCTCAACCTGAGCAAGGCAGAGCAATACCTGTGCGAAGACGAAAGATTGAGGACACAAATCAATGTTGCCCTTGGAGCGGGCGGGATGCATTACAACGCCTGGCGGGTTGAGCGTGAGGCACCTGCTGGATATCTTCGTCAATGACGTGGGTTTTGACGCCATCGCCGAAAAGGTCGTCAAACCGCTCAAGGGCTTGCGAATAGCCCCCTACTACGGCTGCCTGATCGTCCGACCGGGATTCCAGGGCGTATTCGACGATCACGAACAGCCCGTCACCCTGGATAAACTGATGAAAGTCCTGGGCGCAAATGTCGTGGACTTCCCCCTGAAGGCGAACTGCTGCGGCGGTCACATGACCCAGATCAGCGAACCGGTGGCGATGGACCTGCTCAACCGCCTGCTCAAGAACGCAGCCGATTACGAAGCCGATATCCTCGTCACCCTCTGCCCAATGTGCCAGCTCAACCTGGATGCCTACCAGGGTGATGTCAACCGGTATTTCAAGACCAATTACCATATACCGGTGCTGTATTTCACCCAGGTCATGGGTCTGGCGATGGGCATGAGCGCCCAGGCGATGGGGATTGGGAAAGAATTTGTAGACGCCCGTCCGGCGCTGGCAAAGGTCGGCGTGGAAGTACCTGAGCCCGAACCTGCCAAGAAAAAGCGGCCCTCCAAGGAAGAGCTACCCATGCCGCGCATGCCGGAGAAGGAGTGAGCCATGACTGAAGAGAAAATTGGTGTCTATGTCTGCCATTGCGGCAGCAACATTGCCGGCACGGTTGACGTGGAGGATGTTAGCAAATGGGCTGGCGAGGAGCTCAAAGGCCGCGGCGTGGTAATCTCGCGCGATTACAAGTTCATGTGCTCCAGCCTGGGGCAGGAGCTGATCGAGAAAGACATCCAGGAGCTGGGACTTACTCGTGTGGTTGTTGCGGCATGCTCACCGCACCTTGCACGAGCAGACGTTCCGCAACGCATCTGCCCGCGGCGGCTTAAATCCGTACTCTGACAGAACTGGTCTCCATCCGCGAGCAGGTCTCGTGGGTGCACACCGACAAAGTAGCCGCCACGGAGAAATCGAAAGCGGTTGTATCGGGCGGCGTAGAGCGCGTTGTTCACCACCAGCCGCTGGAGCCCCTGCACGTGCCCATCAATCCGGCTACCCTGGTCGTTGGCGGTGGGATTGCAGGCATCCAGTCGGCCCTCGAAATTGCAGACGCAGGCTTCCCGGTCTACCTCGTAGAGCGCGAGCCATCCATCGGTGGGCACATGTCGCAGTTCGACAAGACCTTCCCCACCCTGGACTGCTCCGCCTGCATCCTGACGCCCAAAATGGTATCCGTCGGTGGTCACAAGAACATCAAGATGTTCACCTGGAGCGAGGTCACACGAGTCGATGGCTACGTTGGCAATTTTACCGTCACCATTTGCAAGCGCGCCCGCTACGTCAATGAGAGAATTATGCACAGGCTGCGGCATCTGCCAGGAAAAATGCCCAAAGAAAATCGTAGACGAAGTGTACGAAGCTGGATTGGGTTACCGCAAAATCGTTTACACACCCTTCCCCCAGGCAGTGCCAAAATTCCCGGTCATCGATCGCGAGAACTGCACGTACTTCCAAAAAGGCACGTGCAAAGCCTGTGAGAAATTCTGCCCAACCGGGGCGATCGATTTTGCCCAGGAGGATGAATATATCACCGTCCAGGTCGGCAATATCATCCTGGCGACGGGTTTCGATCTCTTCGACGCTCGCAAGATCAAGCAGTACGGCTATGGGCGCCTGGCAAACGTCTTCACCAGCCTGGAGTTCGAGCGGCTGACCAACGCCGCGGGTCCGACGAATGGCAAAATCGTTCTGCGCGATGGCGTAACGACGCCGAAATCGGTCGGTATCGTCCACTGTGTGGGTAGCCGAGATAAGAACTACAACAACTACTGCTCAGGCATCTGCTGCATGCAGAGCCTGAAGTTCGCCCACCTCGTAGAGGAGCGCACCGGGGCGCAAGTCACGAATTTCTACATCGACATGCGCACGGCTTATAAAGCCTATGATGAGTTCTACCAGCGGCTGCTGGAGGAAGGGACGGTCTTCATCCGCGGCAAGGTCGCGGAGATCACCGATGCTGCCCGCAAGCCCGGCGAAGAGGGCAAGCTGATCATCCAGGTGGAGGATACCCTCATCGGAAAGCAGAGGCGTATCCCGGTCGATATGGTGATCCTCTCTTGCGGACTGGAGCCGCGCGTACGACTCCAAGCAAGTTGCCAAGCTGTTTGGCATCTCCTGCAGCGCGGATGGGTGGTACATCGAGAAACACCCCAAGCTGGACCCGGTGGCTACGATGACCGAAGGCGTCTTCATCGCCGGCTGCGTCCAGGGACCGAAAGACATCCCATCCAGCGTCTCCCAAGGCGCAGCTGCAGCCGCCCGCGTCCTCGGACGGATCCAACAAGGCGAGATCGCCCTGGAGCCGGTGCGCGCCAGCGTCGACGAGACGATCTGCTCCGGCTGCCGCATCTGCAACAATATGTGCCCCTTCAACGCTATCCTGTTCCACGAAGACCGGATGGTATCAGAAGTCAATCCGGCGCTGTGCCAGGGTTGCGGCACTTGCGTTGCCGCCTGCCCGGCGGGCGCTATCAGCGGAACCGGGTTCAGCAATGAGCAGATCTATGCCCAGATCGAAGGGCTGCTTATGGTGAACCTGACGCATCCTGCAGTTGCAGAAGCAGCGTGAAGGTAGGAGGATAAACCATGACCGAGTCGTTTGAACCCGTCATCATCGGCTTCACCTGCAACTGGTGCAGTTACCGGGCTGCGGACCTGGCTGGAACGGCGCGGGTGAAATACCCGCCCAACGTCCGCCTCATCCGGCTGATGTGCTCAGGGCGCCTGGATCCCACTTTCGTGCTCAAAGCACTGGCGAATGGGGCAGATGGTGTATTGATCACCGGTTGCCATCCAGGCGAATGCCACTATATCGAGCAAAACTACAAAGCCTTGCGCCGCTACCTGCTGCTGCGACGCACACTGGCTCAGATGGGGGTCGATCCGGGCAGGATCAAGCTCGTCTGGGCGAGCGCGGCTGAAGGCGTCAGGCTGGCAGAAGAGATTACAAAAATAGTCGAGGAAATCCGCGCCCTGGGACCGCTGAACTGGCCAAAGTGGCAAACAGCTAACGGCAAAGAAGCGGCGGCTGTAGAAGAACCACAGGAGGTGCCTGCATGAGTACAAACGGAAAACCGAAGTTCGCCATGTACTGGGCGGCTTCTTGTGGCGGTTGCGAGATCGCTGTTCTGAACATCGGCGAGAAAATACTGGATGTCGACGCCAACTTCGAAGTCGTCTTCTGGCCCGTTGCCATGGATGCCAAGTACAAAGATGTTGAGGCAATGCCGGATAAGTCCATCCTGCTCACCTTGTTCAACGGCGGCATCCGCAACAGCGAGAACGAGGAGATAGCCCGCCTGATGCGACGCAAAAGCCAGATACTGGTTGCTTTTGGCTCTTGCGCCAGTGAAGGCTGCATCCCTGGGCTGGGCAATTTCTTCAATCCTGAAGATATCTTTAAATCAGCTTACCAGGGCGTTTCGACAGTTAATCCGCAGAACATCCGCCCACAACCCAGCACAAGCATGCCCGAGGGTGAGCTGCACATCCCCAAGTTCTACCCGGTGCTGAAGACGCTCGATCAGGTGGTGCCTGTGGATTACTACATGCCCGGTTGCCCACCCGAGTCTCACCAGATCGCTGCGGTGATCGAGCTGGTCATCCAAGTCCTTCACGGAGAGGCAAGCCTGCCGCCAGCTGGAGCCACGATCGGCGCTGGCGTTTCTACCGTGTGCGATGACTGCCCGCGTGAACGCAATGTCAAAAACATCAAGAAGTTCGTCCGCATCCAGGATATCCAACCCGACCCAACGCTGTGCTTGCTCGAGCAAGGCGTGCCGTGCAACGGTCCTGCTACTCGCAACGGCTGCGGCGCCCTCTGCCCGCAAGCCGGGGCGCAGTGCATCGGGTGCTACGGTCCTGCCGAAGGTGTGCTGGACTACGGCTCGCGGCTGATCGCCTCGTTCGCCTCCGTGATCGACAGCAATGATCCGGAAGAGATCGAGCGCATTCTGGATGGCATTCCAGACCCTGCCGGGCAGTTCTACCGCTTCAACCTGGCGGGATCTCTGCTACGCGCCGGTACGGCAGCGTGGCGCGGCAACTCTGTTTAGGAGGATCACACAATGCAAAGGATCTCAATTGACCCTATCACCCGGCTGGAAGGCCACGGCAAGATAGAGATCTTCCTAACCGATGAGGGAGACGTTGCCAACACTTACTTCCAGATTCCTGAGCTGCGCGGTTTTGAGCGCTTTGTCATCGGTAGACCGATCGAAGAGATGGCTCTGCTCACCAACCGCATCTGCGGTGTGTGCCCCGAGGCGCATCACATGGCGGCTGCCAAGGCAGCAGACGCGGTTTATAAAGTGGAGATCCCCTCTACCGCCAGGAAGCTGCGCGAGCTGCTTTATTCCGGCTTTTACTTCACCGATCACACCACCCATTTCTACGCCTTGGGTGGTCCCGATTTCGTCATGGGACCCGACGCCCCGGTTGCCGAGCGTAACATCCTGGGTGTCATTCATAAAGTGGGGCTCGAGATCGGCGGCAAGGTGATCCAGGCAAGAAAGTACGGGCACCATATCGTCGAGATCATCGGCGGGCGCAAGGTGCATCCCTGCACCTCCATCCCCGGCGGTCTGACCAAGGGCATTACCGAGGAGCAGCGCCAGGAGATCGAGCAGATCGGGCGCTGGGGCATCGATTTTGCCCAGTTCTCACTCCAGCTTTTCAGCGATATCGTCCTGGGCAATAAAGCCTACGTGGACTTGATCCTGGGCGATATCTACACCCACAAGACATACTCCATCGGCTTGGTGGACGAAAACAACCGTATCAATTTCTACGATGGCAAAGTTAGCGTTGTTGCGCCGGACGGCGAGCGCATCGGTAAGTACGCACCCAATGAGTACACCGACTGGATCGCCGAGCGTGTCGAGCCCTGGACCTACCTAAAGTTCCCGTATCTAAAAAAGGTAGGCTGGAAAGGATTCGTAGACGGCAAGGACTCGGGCGTGTACTTCGCCACCCCGCTTTCTCGACTCAACGCCGCCGACAGCATGGCGACCCCCCTGGCACAGGAGCATTACGAGAAGTTTTACGCCACCCTGGGAGGCAAGCCCGTTCACCAGCGCCTGGCAATCCACTGGGCGCGCTTGATCGAGCTGCTCTACGCTGCAGAACGCATCGTCGAGTTGGCAACGGACCCGGAGATCACCTCGCCCAATTTCCACAAGATCCCCACCGAAAAACCCACCGAAGGAGTAGGCATCGTCGAAGCGCCGCGCGGCACGCTAACCCATCACTACAAGACAGATGAGCGCGGCATTGTCGTTGAAGCCAACTTGATCGTGGGCACCACCAACAACTACGCACCGATCAGCATGTCGATCAGCAAGGCAGCTTCGAGCTTGATTAAAAAAGGCACGATTGTCAACGAAGGCATGCTGAACATGGTGGAAATGGCGTTTCGTGCTTACGATCCGTGCTTCGGCTGCGCCACGCACTCGCTTCCCGGGCAGATGCCGCTGGAGGTCACCATCCGAGACGCTGAAGGTAATCCCATCGAGGTTTTGAAGCAGTATTGTTGAGGCGCGATCTGAGCTCTTCCATTACCGGCGCTGGAGGTCAGGCAGCGAGCGCACCAGGCTGCTCTGATCTCCAGCCTCCAAAGCAGCGTATCGTCATCGGCTTAGGAAATCCCATCCTGGGCGATGACGGCTTCGGTTGGGTCGTAGCCGAGGAAGTTCGCGCCCGCATCGGCGCGCAAGAACCAAACCTGGACATCGAGTGTTTCTCCCTCGGCGGCTTAAGCCTGATGGAACGGCTGGTAGGTTACGATGAGGCGATCTTGATCGACGCCATCCACCTGGGACAAACGCCAGTGGGTACGCTACTTGTGATCAGTCTGGAAGATCTTCCGGATAACATGGCTGGGCACCTTTCATCGGGCCACGACACCACGCTGAAAACCGCCATCCAGATGGGCAAATCGCTGGACGCGCATCTACCGGACAGCATCACTATCGTCGGCGCAGAAACATCGAACAGCTTCGACTTTTCCGAGGAGCTGACTGCGCCAGTACAAGCCGTTGTGCCAACGGCGGTCGAGAAGGTTTTACAGCTTCTATATATTCTGGGATGATGACATCTCAAGGAGCGTAATCAGAATGATCTCCCCTGAATTGTTACGCAGATATCCGTTTTTTAGCCAGCTGACCGATGCCCACTTGAAAGCGCTGGCTATGGTTTCCGAAGTTGAAGAGGTCAAAGCGGGAACGGTGCTCTTCTCCGAAGGACAAACAGCCGCCCTGCTGTATTTCCTGCTCGAAGGCAGCATCGACCTGACGTACGCCGTCGGCGAGGGATTACAGCCAAAAACACACAAAGTATTTCAGGTCGGGGAGATCAACCCCGAAGAAGTATTCGGTATCAGCGCGCTTGTCGAGCCCTACACGATCAACGCCAATGGCATAGCAGCTAAAGATTGCCGCTATATCACGATCGACGCAAAAGCGCTGCGCGCCATGATGGAAATGGATAACCATTTAGGCTATATCTTCATGACGCGCATTGCGAAGATCGCCCTGGAACAACTGGTAGCTGTCCGCGTCCAACTCGCCGCTGCGTGGTCGTAATTCTTACACCGAGATTCGTATCGAGCATCAACGGAGATAAACGCCTATGATCTCAGAGGATTTGATGTACAGACAGGTTGTCACCCTGCGTGATGGCGCCCGCGTTTTATTGAGACCACTCACGGTCGATGACCGGCAAGCCTTGCTGGACCTGTTCGTCCCCGTCCCGCCGGAAGAGCGCCGGTTCATGCGGCACAACGTGAATAACCCTGAAGTCGTCAACTCCTGGGTTGATCACCTGAATTACGACAAGATATTTCCTTTGATCGGCTTGGTTGGAGACAGGATTGTAGGCGTGGGTACATTGCATTTCCATGACGGCGCCGCCAGGCACCGCGGCGAAATCCGATTATTCCTGTCCAAGGATTTTCGCCGGCGCGGCCTCGGCATGAAGATGACCCAGGCGCTCATCGAATATGCCAAGCGCAAAAGCCTGTACCTGCTCGAAGTGCAGATTGTCCGCGATCTGACCAACGACATCAAGGCGATGCAAAAATGTGGCTTTGAGTCCTGCTGCACGCTTGAAGACTATTACATGCTGCCAGACGGCGAGTTGCGCGATGTGGTCATCCTGACGCTGCGCTTGCGCGGCTTAGATGGAGAGTTCTGATCCCGTTTCCGTTCAACCCGTTGACAGCCGCATAATTACGAGCGCTACATTCAGTGTGTTTCATTTGTAGGGGCGACCCTCCCCATCGATTGGGGGGCACCAACAGGGTCGCCCCTTCGGCTGAGTGAGGGTTGAAGTAGATCTATCGATACCGACCCTCAGGCAGCCATCCAGACCGCGAGGTATTCTGACTTCAAGGAGGAGTGTATGTCTGAAGAAAATCCGGCGCCCATCAGCGAAGGTCCGTTTGGAGATTTACATCCCTATCGCAACTGGACGGAAACTTTTACCCATATTCCAAAGCAAGGCAGACCCGAAGAAGCCATCACGGATGAGCTGAAGAAGATCGCAGCGATAGAGGATCAAAAGTGGGTTTCCGGGCAGGTCTCGGGCACAATGTACCACGGTGGAAAAGAGCACTACGATTTCTTGAACCACATCTTCGGCTTATTCTCGTATGTCAATCTCATCCAGCGGGATATGTGCCCAAGCGGAACCAAATTTGAAGCTGAGATCACATCGATGGTCGCAAATATGCTGCACGCCGAAGCGGCGATTGCAGCTAATCCAGAAGATGTCGTTTGTGGTGCGCTGACCTCAGGCGGCAGTGAAAGCATCTATAATGCAATTTACGTCTACCGGGAAAAAGGGCGTGTCGAAAGAGGCATCACCGCGCCTGAAATGATCACACCGACGACCATCCACCCCGCGTTCAACAAAGCTGCACATTACCTGGGCGTAAAACTGGTGCGGGTTCCGATTGACCAGGATTACCAGGCGGATGTTGCCGGGATGCGCACCCGGATCAACAGCAATACCATCGCGCTTGCGGGGTCCGCGGGTAGCTACCCACATGGCGTCATTGACCCGATCGATCAGCTTTCAGATCTGGCGCTCGAGCAAGGTCTATGCCTGCACGTTGACGGCTGCCTGGGCGGATTTATTCTGCCGTGGATCGAAAAATTGGGCTATGCTATCCCACCCTTCGATTTTCGCAATCCCGGTGTAACCTCCATGTCTTGCGATACCCACAAATACGGCTACTCGCTCAAAGGCACCTCGGTCGTGGTTTACCGCAATCCCCGGCTACGCCGCTACCAATATTTTGCACAGACGGACTGGCCTGGCGGATTGTACGCCTCACCGACAGTACAGGGCAGCCGCTCAGGGGGCTTGACCGCGGCAACCTGGGCTGCCCTGGTTTCCACGGGCGAAGAAGGTTACCTGGCAGCCGCACGCCGCATTATGGATACGGCAGATAAAATCCGAGAGGGGATCAGCCATATACCCGAGATCAAGATCATGGGCAAATCCACATTCTTGATTTCCATGACTTCCGCAGAGGTCGATATTTACATGGTGAACGATTACCTGACGCTGAAAGGCTGGCGGATGAATGGCTGTCAGAATCCGCCCGGTTTCCATTTCTGTGTTACCCTGAGCAACACGCTCCCTGGTGTAGCCGAGCACTTTGTTGCCGACCTGCAGGATGCGGTTCAGTTCGCCCAAAACCCGCCGTACCCCCAGGCGAAGAGCGGCGCGCTGTACGGGCTTGCCGGTTCGCTTGAGGGAAGCGAGTTTCTTAAAGAAGGGATATTCAGTTTGCTGGACGAGACCTACACGCCCTGAGGCTATTTCGTCGTCGTATTGTAGAACCAGTTATACGCGAAATAGCCCGACCCTGTGGTGCTATCGAAGCGGATAGCGATCTGCTTCAGACCTTTGAGTTCGTCTGGGATGCTGAAGGTATAGGTCTGCGTGCCACCCGAACCGGAGGAGAAGGTATCAACCTTGATACCGTTGATGCCTTTGGTTCCCATTTTATTCATGCGCACGGCGAAGGTGTCGTTCTTGGGCAGATTGTAGGTCGTGATCGTCACCGAAGAGTTGCGCACGACCGCTGTAATCTTGAAGGTAGGGTAACCGGTGATACCGCCGGTTCCGGTCCCGCCGCCGCCGCTGGGGTTGTTCCAGAACCAGTTATACGCGTAGTAGCCGGAGCCGGTGGTGCTATCAAAGCGAATAGCAATCTGCTTCAGACCCTTCAAGTCGGCAGGGATATCGAACGTCAATGTCTTCGCTCCACCTGAGCCGCTCGAGAAGCTGCCCACCACAATCCCGCTGACAGCCTTCGTCCCGATCTTACCCATGCGGACCTTGAATTCATCATTCGGCGGCAAATTGTGGGTTTTGATCGTGACCGTGGTATTCTTGACCACACTGGAGATTGAAAAGGTTGGATAGCCAGAGTATGCTGCGCTGGCTGACTCGCTGCTGGCGAGGACGTTCAACTGCCCCATGGGTAGAGCCAACAGCACCAATATGACCACGATTCTCAAAAGCGCCTTCATTTCCGCCTCCTTTCTCCGTATATCCATATTATATTTCGAAAGTGTATAATCCGCACGCAGAACTCTTCAATAGAAAGACGGTAAAACGATCCCAGAAGTTTCCATCGCGCAGGAGATCCCATCGATGAGTGCACCAGCGCCACAATCAACAGGATATTGCTCCACCGAGTCACGAAACAATCGAGAGCCACTGATCGGCAGCGCCCCGCGTACGGACTTCTGGATATGCCTTGAATACCCGTACCCCATGTCTGAAAAGGCTCTCCGAGAGAACCGCTTGACAGAAGAAATTAAGGCTTACCTGGATTTGTTACAATCCACGCTCTCGAATGCACGCGTGCTGCTCATCCGCCGGCAGCGTAGCTCGATGGACGGCGCTCTGCTGCTCTACCTCGCAGACGGGCGAGACCCAAGCCCACTGCTCTACAAGCTTCCCCTGGCTAACTACACAGACCTGCTCGATTTGGATATCCCAGCTTTCTTTACCCAAGGTGTTCCAACACTTCCAGCGCCTTGCAACGAGCCCTTGTTCCTGGTGTGCACTAACGGCAAGCGCGATGTCTGCTGCTCAAAATGGGGTCTCCCGGTGTTCAAAACCCTCGCCCAACAATACGGCGAGCAGGTGTGGCAATCCTCTCATGTGGGCGGGCATCGCTTTGCGCCCAACCTGGTTTGCCTGCCGCACGGTGTATTCTATGGGCGGGTACCACCGCGAGAGGTCTCCGCCATTGCCCGACGCTACTCAACAGGCTTGCTCTCCCTGGATTTCTACCGCGGCAGAGCGGCTTACGCTGCCCCGGTGCAGGTAGCAGAGTATTACCTGAGGCTGATGACTGGCAACACGACCATCGGCGCGTACCGCTTTGAAAGACAAACTCCGATCGATGAGCGGCATTGGGAGGTTGTCTTCTCAGATACCCAGGCGGCCAAATCTTATCAAGTTATGGTCGAGTCTTACTGGACGGAAAGAGAGATTTTTGAAAGTTGCAACACCCCAACGCAAAAAAAGCCGCTCTGGGAGTACCGCTTGCAACAACCCATCCAACAAAGTTGAGCAGCGATGAGCCTATCAGTTTTATTATCTTATCCTATGTAGGCGATCACGGGTGTAAAATAACCGAGGCAATTAGATGTTCTTCTCATTTGCTGACTATGCGGAAATGCGTTGGACAATAGAGGGAAAATGTCATCAAACCTGACCAATTTCCAGATATACGACCTGCTCAATCGCCCTCACCCGCTCTGGCTGGTGAAGATCAATCTCAGCGAAGTCAGCCTGTGGAGCGCAGATCTCAGCGGGTGCAATTTGAGCCATGCCGATCTCACTCACGCCGACCTGACCGGCAGCAACCTGATGTCTGCTAACCTCTCCAAGGCATCCTTAAACTCCACGAATCTTTTCGAATGTTACCTGAGCATGGCGAACCTCACCGAGGCAAACCTTACCCGAGCCAACCTCACCCGGGTAACAGCCGATAAAACTATCATGGTCCAGGTGATCCTCGCTGAAGCCAACCTGAGCCGCGCCAACCTGACCCACGCCAACCTGAACAGAGCAAACCTATACGGTGCCACCATGGTGAGAACCGATTTGAGCAAGGCAGATATGGTTGGCGTAAATATGAACTCCGCCAACCTGGCGATGGCGAATCTATTCGAAGCCAATTTAAGCAATGCCGACCTGCGCTTGGTCAACTTTGAGAAGGCAGATCTGACCGGCGCAAACCTGGCAAATGCCAATATCGCCGGAGCGAACCTGGATGGCGCCGACCTCACCGACACGATCATGCCAGACGGCAGAAAACACATTCTCTAACACAAAGAAGAATTATGGATAAAGACAAAGAAGCCAGTTTTTTTCCGTTCCATGCCATTAATGAATTTATGACGGACGAGTACCGCGATGATGTAGTCCGCTCGGTGTTGCTAGCCTACGACACACTTCCGGATGAATATCGGACCCGGATCGATCGCAACATCAAGAAATCTATCCAAATTCCGGGATTTCGTAACAGCGCCAAGGCGCCTGCCCAGTTGAGGGTCAAGCCGGCGATTGACTCCTTCCAGAAGAACCCAGCCCTGGTTTCGGCGATCCTGAGCGCCTGGTCCGAGCTGCATGCCGGCTTGCGTCAGCAGATTTGCGAGCTGCTGATCTCGCGCGGCTGGGAGTTACTGCCCATCGAGGCCGACCGGACAAAATTGCCGGGATTTTTGACAAAATGGCCCAAAGGCGAGGATTTCGAGACGCTCTACGCCGCCTTCTCGGCGCTGCAGCCGGATGCAGCGCTGGAGATGAACGATGTCAGTCTCATGGTCGTCTGGTTGAGCGGTCGCCTGCCGTACGAATTCGTCGAAAAGGACGAAATCGCCGAGGAAGCCCCGGTTACAGATGATGGAGATCACGCCGAGCAGAAACCCTGATCACGGTCCCCAACGCGGCTGATAATCTGCACTGTTGTTACCGCTGAGACGGGTGACTTCTGATCCATCTGTGCGCATGATATAGATCTCGTTATTGCCATCCCGGTAAGATGTAAAAGCAATCCATCGCCCATCTGGCGAGAAGCTTGGCCCCAGGTTATCACCCCCAGCGGTCACCTGGCGTAAGCCCTTGCCATCCACCCCGATCAAATAGATATCGCGATCGCCTGGCGGTCCCGCATAAAAAACGATCGTATCCCCGTCTGGCGACCAATCGCTGCGACCGCCAATGCCGCTGACCCCGCGCGTGACGCGCCGCAGATTGTCGCCATTGGCATTGATGGTGTAGAGCTGCACAGAGCCATCCCGCTTCGAAGCAAATACGATCCGCGAGCTATCCGGAGACCAGCTGGGGTCATAGCCGCTGCCATCCTGGCGCGAGACCTGGCGCGGATTGCTGCCATCAGCCCGCATGAGCCAGATAGACTGCTCGCCCCCGGCTTCGGCGGTGAACACAATCCGGTTACCATTGGGCGAGATCTCAGGTGCATACAGGCTACCGATGCCATCGGTCAGCCGGTTGGGGGCTCGGTTGTCCAATTCCATCTGGTAAATCTGGTAGGCGCCCTCGATGTTTGCTGCGTAAACGATGCGATTGCCATCGGGAGACAGAGATGCATAAAAATGATTGGCGTTCGCATCGGTGAGCTGGACCCGGTCGCTGCCATCCGCATTCATCAGGCAAATCTGATCGCGTTCCCCCACAGTGCAGGTGAAGACGATCTTCCCCGGCGGCGGTTCTAAGAAAACCGGGGGCGTGAAGCCAATCGTTGCCGTGGGCGAAAGTTGAGCGCTGGTCTCGGAAGGGATTACTGCCAGTGGCGTCGCCGGTGGCGCGCTGGGCTGGGATTGGATCGTCGCCGGCGGCATTACCGGCGTCTCGAAAAGCTGCACAAGCGCAGTGCGCGTCATTGCTCCGCGGGGCAGCACACTCTCCCGCCAGTATACGGCGCTGATCAGGCAGAGCACGCACAGGACGATCAAGCTCCCACCGCTGATCAAGACGGCAAGATATATCTTGCGCTCACGTCTTTTTGGATCGCTATCCATACTCGCACCTCATCTACGCCCTCCGGAAATCATCACGGCAAATCTCAACATCCCTGATTATATCAATGCGATGATCTATCGAATAATGTTACACTTAACCGTGAGCGGCGCTTACATCCTTGTACCTGGAGTATTGACATGAGCGATCAGTCATCCTACATTCAGACCTGGCTTGAGCATATTCGTGTACTGGCAGAAGAGATCGGACCGCGCGGTCCAACCACGGAAGGTGAGCGCCGGGGATCCGAATATTGCCATAAAATATTTACGGAGATGGGGCTGAACCCCAGGACCGAACAGTTTGCCAGCGCGCGCTCGATCTTCCAGCCCCACCTTCTGGCGGCGATCGCCATGCTGGGCTCGTTTATCATCTACCCCCTCGCCGGGCGCCTCGAGCGCGGTGCTGGCATTCACACTTGCCCTGCTGGCTCTGGTCTCAGACGTGTTGGAGCTCAGCTTTCGCAACAACTTACTGCGTGTCCTGATGAGCAAGGGACAGAGCCAGAATGTCATTGCGAAAATCGCACCCCAAGGCGACCATCAGCAAGATTTGATCCTCATCGGGCACGTCGATAGCCAGCGGACGCCGATTGTATTCAAAAATCAACGCTGGCTATCCGCATATAAGTCCTTCACGACCATCGCCTTTGTCGCCTTCGCCGTCCAGGTTCTCCTGTATGGGTTGGGTATCATCATCCAGTCGAGCTGGATCTGGCTGGCAAGCATCCCTTGTGCAGTATGCGCCGTGCTCCTGGCGGCGATGTGCATCCAGGCAGACCTGACGCCGTTTACGCGCGGCGCCAATGACAACGCCTCCGCCGCCGGCTTGGTGCTCACCCTTGCCAAAAACCTGAAAGCAGCGCCGTTGAAGAACACGCGCGTCTGGTTTGTCTGTACCGGCTGCGAGGAAGTCCAGCACTACGGCGCCATCGACTTCTTTGCCAGGCACAAGACCGAGTTCAAGAATCCCCATGCGCTGGTCTTTGAGATGCTCGGGTGCGCAGGTCCGGCCTGGTTGGTCAAGGAGGGCATCGTCGTGCCTTTCCACGCCGAAAAATCAATGGTCGCGCTGGCGGAGAAGCTGAGTGAGGAGCAGCCCGAGCTGGGGGCGTATCCTACCAGCATCAGCGGTGGGAACACCGAGATGGCTGACGCACTGCGCCTTGGCATTCCCGCCATCACATTCACCGGATTCGGACCGCACGGTGAAGCGCCTTACTGGCACATGGTCGAGGACACTTTTGACAAGATGGACGGGCAAGCCATGCGGCGTAACTACGCCTTCACCTGGGAGTACATCCAGCGGCTCGACGCTGTGTGAGCCGCTGGGAGGGCTAAGCGGTGAACTACCTGGCATTCTGCAAACCCTACCAAGTACTGTCCCAGTTTACCGATTCTGCCGGCAGGTCGACGCTCAAGGACTATGTGCCCATCCCCGGTGTATATGCCGCAGGACGCCTGGATTACCGCAGTGAGGGCTTGCTCTTGCTCAGCGACGATGGCGCTTTCATCCACCAATTAAGCGATCCGGCCTACGATCATCCCAAGGTCTACCTGTGCCAGGTGGAAGGGATCGCCACACCAGATGCTATCCAGCAACTGGATGGGAAGATCGTCCTGCCTGGCATCCAACAATATCCCGCCCGCGCCGAGCGGACAGACGAGCCGCGTTTTCCACCCCGATCCAAGCCGGTGAGAGATTACCATCCCACCTCCTGGTTAAAAATCACCCTGCGGGAGGGCAAGAAGCACCAGGTGCGGCGCATGACCGCGGCAATCGGTTACCCCACCTTGCGCCTGATCCGGGTAGCCATCGGACCGGTATCGCTGGCTGGGCTCTTGCCGGGCCAATGGCGGCGCTTGTCCGAGTCTGAGCGAGCTTCTTTGCGCAGGGTGATCCATGATTGAATTGGATGGCTCCATGGGCGAAGGCGGTGGACAGGTTCTGCGCAGCGCGCTGACGATGTCCATCCTGACGTCACAGGGTTTTACAATCCAGAATATCCGCGCCCAGCGCCAGAAGCCCGGCCTGATGGCGCAGCACCTCAAAGCGGTGGACGCCGCAGCCGCAGTCAGCCGTGCCGCCGTGGATGGGGCGCGCCTGGGCTCATCCCACCTGGAGTTCTATCCGGGCGAAATCCGCGCCGGACGCTACCAGTTTGATATCGGCACTGCAGGAGCAACGTCGCTTGTGCTGCAAACCATCGCCATTCCATTGAGTTTTGCTGGCAGCGCTTCTTCGGTGATCATTACCGGTGGCACTCATGTGCCGTGGTCGCCATGTTTCTACTACCTGGACCTGCAGTGGCGCTACTGGCTCGAGCGAATCGGCTTCAATCTCGACCTGACGCTTGACCTGGCGGGTTTCTACCCACAAGGGGGTGGTCGCATCTCCTGTGTGATCCGCCCTGCGAACCCGCTCGTTGGGCTCCAGCTTGCCCATCCAGGGGGATTCGTCCGCCTTTCCGGCATCTCCGCAGTCGCCGGTCTGGATCCAGCCATTGCCGACCGCCAGAAACGGCAGGCTTTCGGGCGCCTGGGCAAGCGTTACCCAAACTTCCTGATTAAAACAGCCAGTCTTCCAGCTCGCTCGAAAGGGACTTTCCTCTTGATTCTGGCAGAATTTTCTGACGGTCGCGGCTGTTTTTGCTCGCTAGGCGAGCGCGGTAAGCCAGCCGAACGCGTCGCCGACGAGTGTGTGGATGCACTTGAAGCCTACCTGGATAGCGGCGCGTCTATCGATCCCTACCTGGCGGACCAGCTGCTCATCCCGCTTGCGCTCGCCGCATCCCCATCGCTGCTCCACACCGCAAGGATTACCCAGCACCTGCTGACCAATGCATCTGTGATCCAACGCTTCCTGCCAGTGGAGATTCTCATTAGGGGCGAGCTGGGGCAACCAGGATTTGTGGAAATCGTCCCTGACCGAGGTTTATCCACTCGATAATCATGGCTATACGCAAAATTCTCCACATCGATCTCGACGCTTTCTTCTGCGCCGTCGAAGAGCTGCACCAGCCAACACTCAAAGGGGTGCCATTTGCTGTGGGTGGGCGCCCGGAAGAACGCGGCGTTGTCGCCTCCTGCTCCTACCCGGCGCGCGTCTTTGGCATTCACTCTGCCATGCCGATGAGCCAGGCATTGCGGCTCTGCCCAGGGTTGATCATCGTATCCCACCGCCATGACCTCTATTCACAGGTATCCACCGAGGTGATGGATTGCATCGCCCAACGCAGCCCGCTCGTTGAGCAGATCTCGATCGATGAAGCCTTCCTGGAAATCTCGGACTTACCCGAACCAGGCGAGGAAATTGCCCGCAGCTTGCAGGCAGAGATCAATCGTCTGATGCAGCTCCCCTGCTCGCTCGGCGTTGCCACCAACAAGCTCGTCGCAAAAATCGCCAACGACGTCGGTAAATCTGCCGGCGCCCGTGGCGTCCCGCCCAATGCGATCAGGGTTGTCCCGGCTGGCGAGGAAGCCGCGTTTCTTGCCCCATTAGCGGTCAGCGCTTTAACCGGCGTTGGGCGAAAAACAGCAGCCCGGCTCGAACCCTTGGGGATCAGGACGATCGGCGACCTGGCACGCCAACCCGAGAGCGTGCTGGTTTCCTTGTTTGGAAAAAATGGAGCGGAGATGGCTCGCCACGCCCGCGGCAGCGATGACCGCCCGGTGACGAGCACCCATAGTATAAAATCCATCAGCCAGGAGACTACATTCCCCCGAGACGTCAGCGACGGCGAGCAATTAAAACGCACGCTCTTCCAGCTCGCCGAAACCGTGGGCTACCGGCTGAGAAAATCTGGGATGGCAGGCGTGACCGTAAAAATCAAGATCCGCTGGCCCGATTTCTCTACGATCACCCGCCAGGTCACCCTTGAGCAGCCTACCAGCCAGGACGGAGAGATCTTCACCGCCGTTCTGGAGCTCTTTTTGCGAGATTGGAGACCGGGCAAGCCCGTCCGGCTGCTGGGTGTTGGCGTGGCGCAGCTCGGCAAGCCAGTCCGCCAGATCGGCTTATGGGAAAGCGGCGTAGAGAAAGAGGCGCGCCTGCAACAGGCGATCGACGAGCTGAGAGATCGATATGGCTGGGATGCGTTACACAGAGATGGCAAAACCGGCAAGTAAGGTGCACGAGACGCACCCCTCCATTTTCTAGCGGATCAGTTAAAATATCAACGACCCTATGAAGCTTGGATGATGCATCTGTCTAGAGATACCCGGGTCTATAGTGCTTACCTCATGATCCTTCCGGTTATCAACTGGGACCTGTGCCAAAATTGCAA
The DNA here is from genome assembly GCA_963702535.1 of uncultured Chloroflexia bacterium. Taxonomy (GTDB): domain Bacteria; phylum Chloroflexota; class Anaerolineae; order Anaerolineales; family UBA4823; genus CAVPDG01. The sequence goes on from CAVPDG010000013.1 coordinate 211,934, forward strand.
CCCCTGCCTTGCCCGCCTGGTTTGCAATACACGCGCCATCGTTAAAATAGAGCTGGACGAGTTGCCATACATCGAGCCGGCGCGCTGTAATGGTTGCATCAAATGTGTGCAATCCTGCTCGTATTCTGCGATCTTGATTAAAAACCACAAGGGCTCTTCATAACTCAGCAACACGCCTGTACCTCGCAGATCACTGTAAAAGTATAACGCCCTATGCCGCCGGTCAAGTCAAGCATCGACCTCGATCTTCACGCCTTCCTGCCTGAGAAACGCCTGGCAGGGCTGTGGCGCTTGATGCAGGGTTTTCGCTTGCGTTACCTCACGGCGATCCTCTGCCTGGGCGTGGCAGCCGTAGCGAAAACATCCACTTACCTGGTGCTGCGCTACTTTACCGACGAGATTCTCGTCCCCGCCACGACCGGGAGCGCCATCAGTGGGGTTACTCCAGCCTCTGATGATCGTGGCGGCGGGTTTTATCGCGCTGGCGCTTATCGAAGGCAGCTTCACTTTTCTCAGCGGGCGCCTGGCGGCATACTCATCCGAAGGTGTCGCGTTGCGCCTGCGCAACTTCATGTTCGACCATATCCAACACCTGTCATTCGGCTATCACGACCGCACCCCAACCGGCGAGATGATCCAGCGCTCGACTTCGGATGTGGATGCCTTGCGCCGCTTTTACGCCGAGCAAGCGATTGGTCTGGGTAGGATTGTGCTGCTCTTTACGATCAACTTTATCGCCATCGTCAACCTAAATGTTGTCCTGGCGTTCTTCTCGATCATCGCCATCCCGTTTGTAGTGCTCATTTCAATATTCTTCTTCCACCGCGTGAGTAAAGCGTACGAATCCTACCAGGAACAAGACGCGGTTGTCTCCACAACCCTGCAGGAAAACCTGGCAGGTGTACGCGTGGTCAAAGCCTTTGCCCGGCAGCAATTTGAGATCGACAAATTCGACAAAGACAATTGGGAGAAATTCATCCGGGGCAAGCGCTTGCTCACCATGCATTCCGCCTTCTGGCCCTTATCCGATATCCTCTGCGGCTTTCAAATGCTGGCAGGATTCGTCCTGGCAGCCTGGATGGCGATCCAGGGCAGAATCACGATTGGAGATTACGTAGCCTATGCCGGGTTGATCGTCTGGCTCATATTCCCGATGCGCAACCTGGGCCGCCTGATCGTCCAGACCTCAACGGGTATGGTTTCCTACGGGCGCGTTATGGAAATTATCCGCCAGCGCCGTGAGCCTTTGAGCGAGGGCGCGCACATCTCCGGGGCGACCTTGCGCGGAGAGCTGGTATTCGAAAACGTTGACTTCGCTTATGATGCCGACAAGCCAATCCTCTCCGGGATATCCTTCCACTGTCCACCGGGGAGTGTCGTCGCGTTGTTGGGTTCCACCGGCTCCGGAAAAACCAGCCTGGTCAACCTCCTGCCTCGTTTTTACGAATACACCGGCGGGAGTATCTCCCTGGACGGCGAAGAGCTAAAGCGCTATTCCAGGCAATTCTTGCGCAGCCAGATTGGCATCGTGGAGCAGGAGCCGTTTTTGTTCTCGCGATCGATTCGCGAGAACATCGCCTACGGAGCCGGTTTCTCGGTCAGCGAGGAGCAAATCCAGGCAGCCGCCCGCGCCGCTGCGATCCATGACGTTATCCTCGCCTTCCCCGATGGTTACAACACCCTGATCGGAGAGAAAGGCGTCACGCTATCCGGCGGGCAAAAGCAGCGGGTAGCCATCGCCCGCGCCCTGCTTAAAAATCCGCGCATCCTGATTCTGGATGATGCCACCTCATCGGTAGACACCGAGACCGAAGCTATGATCCGCGAAGCGCTCGAAAATCTGATGCAAGACCGCACCAGCTTTGTGATCGCGCACCGCATCCAGAGCCTGGTCGACGCCGAGCTGATCCTGGTCCTGGATAAGGGAAGGATCATCCAGCAAGGTACGCACGACCAGCTTGTGCAGGTCGAGGGCATGTACCAGCAGATCTACCGCATCCAGACGCGCATCGAGAGCGAGCTGCAAGCAGAGATCTCCTCTGCCCAGGGAGCAGACAGCCATGTCTGACGAATACTTCGAAGAAGAAGAATTTACCACCCAGTTCAACGGCAAAACAGCCCTGCGGATACTGGCGTTAGCAAAACCATACGGGAAATGGCTGTTGGGTTTCTTGTTCGCGATCGGCTTTGTCTCCTTGCTGGATTCTGTACTTTACCTTCCTCAATAAACAAATCGTCGACCAGGCGATCACAACCTCAGACACCAACGCCTTATTCCGTATAGCTGGTATCTACGCCGCCTTGATCCTGGTACAGGCGGCAGGTGTATTTGGTTTTATCTTCCTTGCTGGCGTGCTCGGCGAGCGCATCCGCTACGATTTACGCCAGAAAATGTTCAACCACCTGCAAGACCTCTCTTTAGCCTACTATAACCACACCCCTGTCGGCTGGATCATGGCGCGGGTTACCTCAGACTCCGAACGTGTCGCCGATCTGGTCACCTGGGGGTTACTGGACGTTACATGGGCGGTGATGAACATCCTCACCTCAGCCTACTTTATGTTGGTGATCAACCCGCGCCTGGCGCTGATTGTGCTTTTGATGGTTCCCGTGCTCATCATCGTCGCGGTGCAATTCCGGCGGCGGATCCTGGTTGAATTCCGTTACTCTCGCAAAGCCAATTCCAAGATAACGGCTGCATTCAACGAAACGATCACCGGCGTGCGCGTGGTCAAAGCGCTGGGCAAAGAGACGGAAAACCTGAATGAGTTCAAGGGCTTGACCGGACAGATGTTCGACGCCTCCTACCGGGCAGCCTGGCTGTCAGCGCTCTTCTTGCCCACCGTACAGATGATCAGCGCCTTTGCGCTCGGAGCAATCATCCTGTATGGCGGCTTCCAGGTCAACCTGGGAACGATGACCATCGGCGGCATCCAGGCATTTATTACATACATCACTTTCATGATGTGGCCCATCCAGGATCTGGCGCGCGTCTACGCCGAGATGCAAAACGCCATCGCCTCTGCCGAGCGCATGTTCTCGCTGATCGATGCAGTGCCAGATGTGCTCGACCAGCCCGGCGCGCTCGATCCGGGAACGCTGCGCGGGGAGATCGTCTTCGACAACGTCAGCTTTAACTACGATGACGGCAAGCCCGTCCTGGCAAATTTCAACCTGAAAATCATGCCCGGCGAGACGATAGCCCTGGTGGGTCCGACCGGCGGGGGCAAATCGACCATCGTCAACCTGCTGTGCCGCTTCTTCGAGCCCACCGGGGGCGTAATCCGCATCAATCAAGTCGATTACAAGCGCCTCTCCCTGCAAGCGATCCATTCCCGCCTGGGGATCGTTTTACAAACGCCGCACCTGTTTTCGGGATCGATCCGTGAGAATATCCGCTACGGCAGGCTGTCTGCCACGGATGACGAAGTGGAGGCTGCCTCCAGGCTGGCTGGCGCATACGACTTTATCACCAAGTTCCCCGCAGGCTTCGCTGAGGAGGTCGGCGAGGGAGGCAATCGCTTATCCACCGGTCAGAAACAGCTCATCAGCCTGGCGCGCGCCGTGCTTGCCCAGCCCGAGATCTTCATCATGGACGAAGCGACCAGCTCGGTCGACACTTTGACCGAAGCCCTCATCCAGAAAGGCATGGAAAATATGATGCAGGGTCGCACCAGCCTGGTGATCGCCCACCGGCTGTCGACAATCCGCAAAGCAGACCGCATCCTGGTCATCGAGAATGGTCGCATCATCGAAATGGGCACGCATGCTGAGCTGATCCGCAAACGGGGCAATTACTACCAGCTTTATACCCGCCAGTTCCGCCACGAGCGCGAGCAAGCCTATGATCCCTTCCGTCTCGATAGCGCGAGCGCCGCTTGAGCCCTATCACTATTGTTAGACACACCTTACAGCCCTGAGTTTTGGGAAGATTTCAACAAATTATGCGTTAATATATTCATAATGCTGGCTCCATCGTGGGAGAAGTCTCTCGAGTTAAAGGCGGGTACAATGAATGCAGAAACTATTTTCGTGGTGGATGACAACCGCGAGATAGCCAATTTTTGGGTGCGGAAATTATTGCCCAGCCTCGGGTATAAAACTCTGGTCGCCTACGATGGGAAGACAGCTCTCAAGATGCTCAAGGCGAACCATGTCTCGCTCCTGATCGTCGACCTGGAGCTACCGGATATGACCGGGCTAGATATCTTGAAAGAGGTCAACCAGAACGGGCAGAGCATTCCCGCGATTATGATCACTGCCCACGGCTCGGAACAGGTGGTGGTTGACGCTTTCCACCATGGCGCCCAGGATTACCTCGTCAAGCCTGTAAACGAAGACCAGTTGCGCATCACCATCGACCGCGTCCTGACCGAATCGCGCCTGCGCCGGGAGAAAGCTCTGCTGACTTCGCAGCTCAATGAACAGCTTGCCTTACTGAGCGTGCTCGCCAAAGTAGGGAAAAGCGTTACATCCTCATTGGAGGCTGATGAAGTATTGAAGCGGATCGTTGAAGCGGCTGTCCTGATCACCCGCGCCGAAGAAGGTTTCCTGGCGCTCCTGGACGAGGGCAGCAAGCAGCTCTTCCTGCGCGCAGCCAAAAATATAGACCAGGAGAAAGTCAAGACGCTGCGTATACCGGTCGAAGACACCCTGGTCGGTGATGTGCTCCGCAGTGGACGACCGATGCGCTCGAATGCAGATGCGCAAAACGATAAACCCATCAAAGTCATCACGGGATTCCTGGTGCGCAGCCTGCTGCATGTGCCGTTGATGATCAAGGATCGCTCCATCGGCGTGCTATCTGTCGTTAACCTGACCACTGGGCGCGGCTTTAAAGACAAGGACGAGACGCTGCTCACATCACTCGCAGACTACGCCGCCATCGCCATCGACAACGCCAACCTGTACAAGAAATCTCAGGAGGAGCTGGCTGAGCGCATCCGCATGCAAGAGGCGCTGCGTGTCAGCGAGGAGCGCTACGCCCTCTCTGCCAATGGCGCCAACGACGGTCTCTGGGATTGGGACTTGCGCTCCAACAATATTTATTATTCCCCACGCTGGAAAACTCAGCTCGGTTTCTCCGAAGGAGAGATCGGCTCGTCACCGAATGAATGGTTCCAAAGGGTGCACCCGCAGGATCTGGAGCGGCTTAAGCTGGACGTTGCTGCGCACCTGGATCACACGACCAGCCACTTCGAGAACGAGCATCGCCTGCTGCACAAAGATGGCACCTACCGCTGGATCCTTTGCCGCGGTTTAGCCGTTTGGGACCAGACCGGGCTGGCGCAACGCATGGCAGGCTCTCATACAGATATCACCGACCGCAAGTACGCTGAAGAGAAGCTGCTACATGATGCTTTTTACGACAAGCTCACCGGGCTCCCCAACCGCGCCCTCTTCCTTGACCACCTGAGCCTGGCCGTTGAGCGCGTGAAACGCAAGCCAGACTACAAATTTGCCGTATTATTCCTGGATCTCGACCGCTTCAAAGACATCAATGATATTCACGGGCATCTGCTCGGCGACGAGCTGCTGGTTGCGGTGGCGAAATTGCTCGCCTCGCGCATCCGCTCGACGGATACCGTGGCGCGCTTTGGCGGCGATGAATTTGTCATCCTGCTGGATGATATCAGCGACCTGGAGAACTCCACCCAGGTAGCCAGCTGGATCCTGCAGGAGTTCCAATCTGCATTTCATATCGACGGGCGCGAGATGTTCATCTCCGCCAGCATCGGCATCGTCATGAGCGTTACTGGCTACAGCACTCCGGAAGATGTCTTGCGAGACGCCGATATCGCCATGTATCATGCCAAAGCCAACGGCAAAGCCCGCTTTGAGATTTTCTACCCAACGCTGCGCACACGCGTGATGGAAAGGCTGGAGATGGAAACCGATCTGCGCCAGGGGCTGGAGCGGCGCGAGTTCGAGCTCCATTACCAGATTATCGCCTCTATCCTGAGCGGTCAGATCACCGGTTTTGAAGCGCTGTGCCGCTGGAAGCACCCCCGCCGCGGCTTGCTCATGCCCAAAGATTTCATCCCCCTGGCAGAAGAAACCGGCATGATCGTCCAGTTGGACCGTTACGTCATGCGAGAAGCCTGCACTCAGCTCCACCAATGGCAGGAAGAGACCCCGGCGCTATTACCGCTGGCGGTCAGCGTCAATATCTCCGGTAAGCATGTCGCCCAACCCGACTTTTACGAGCAGATTGAACAAACGCTGCAAACAACCGGATTGAGTCCCCAGTGCTTGAAGCTGGAGATCACCGAAAGCGCTTTGATGGAGAATTTCGTTTCAACCGAGAGCGTGTTCCGGCAGCTGCAGGATTTAGGCGTGCAGATCCAGATCGACGACTTCGGCATCGGCTACTCATCGCTGAGCTACTTGTCCAACTTCCCCATCAACGCCTTGAAGATTGACCACACCTTCATCAAGCAGATGAACGACGAGAGTAACAATCTCAAGATCGTCCAGGCGATCCTTATGCTCTCCCACCGCTTGGGCGTCGGCGTCATCGCTGAAGGTGTGGAAACCGAGACGCAGCTTTTACAACTCCGCCAGCTTGGCTGCGAGTACGGGCAGGGCTTTTATGTGGCTATGCCGCTTCCCGGGAGCGACCTGCGCAATTTGCTGGTCGACGCCAAGACCGGCAAGACAAACCTGTTTATGAAGAAGATCAAAACGGCGCACCTGCCGCTGAGTCACGCTTGACCAGCAGCCTGCTCGCTCCACACCTCAAGCCCGTTCTGTGGGCTCTCGCCTGATACCTGGGATTTTACGGAATTTGCAAAACCGCTTTATTCTTGTAAAGATCCCACACGTATTTATCGGCGCTGGTGATCTTGAATTTGCCGCGATAGGCTTCCTGCCCATTGATCGAGACGATGTACTCGTAATTCCCTTCTCGCGTCCAGATTTTTTGCAGATCGCCGCCCCATAACGCCAGGTTGAACTGGTCCGGTCCAGCTAAATACACATCCAGCTTGTCTGTTGTTTTGTTTTGGATGAAGATCGGGGTATATCCCTCGAACTTCGCCTGAGGCGTCACTTGTGGCGTGAGGTTGACCGCCAGCGTCGCCTGCTGCCCCGAATTGGAATAGGTCGGGGTAGCGGTGGGCAGCGCCGGCGTGACGGTTACCGGCACCTGTACAACCTGAGTCACCACCACGTCACGGGTGATCTCTACTACGCGGGTTATCTCAACATTGCGAGTCACCTCAACGGGCATGGTTTGGACGACGGTCTGCAAGACGGGCGCCTGGGTGGCTGTCGTACCGCAGGCGCTGGTCAATAAGCCAGTAGCCAGCAAAATCACAAAGAGAAAACATCGAAATTGTCGCATTAGGGGTACTCCTATCCAACACTACTTATCTTTCAATCGGAACTGCCTGCGTATTTGGAAGCAGCAGGATCGCCGGCAGCGAAAGAAGAGAGACCAACGCCCCCCACAAGAAGGCGGTTTGCAAGCCGTAGCGGTCGCCGAGTGCACCGATCGCCAGGGTGCCCAGGGGGCGCAGCACAAACACGATCGACATGAAAACGCCGTTGGCAACCGCCCGGTTTTTGGGGAATTGCTCCTGTACCATCGCCAGCATGACGGGGGTCGTGCTCAATGCCAGGAATCCCATACCCAGCAGCAAGGGGAGGACGACCCACCCGCTGGCGTTGATGAAGCACAACATCAAGATCGCCGCGCCAAGGGTTGCTCCTGACAGCACCCATTTCCTCCCCAGCCTGTCGCTGAGCGGTCCGCTCAGCAGCACGCCGCCGACTCCGGCAAGCTGCACAACAGAGAACATCACGCCTGCCAGGATCAGCGTCGCTCCTGTACCTTCCATGTACGTGGGCAGGTAGGTCGAGATGCTCTCGAGCATGGGGAAGCGAAACAGTGCGAAAACCGAAAGCGGCAGGAACAAGCGCAGCATAGCCGGCGCGATCGAGCGCAAGCTGCCGGGTCGTTCCATGCGCGGAGCAACATGCCGCAACCGCCAAAAGAGAACAACCGTCGCTGCCCAACCCAGGAACACCGTGCGCCAGAAGCCGTCCAGTGTCCAGATGGACACAACCCATACCGCCAGTAAGGGTCCTACGGTGTATGCCATCTCTCCGCCTGCCATGAACAGGCTCATCCCCAGCCCAACCTTCTTGCCGGATAAGCGCCCCACCAGGGCAGGCGCCGGTGCGTGAAAGGCAGCCACGCTGATCCCCGCGAAGAAGAGCAGGAGCAGCATCACAGAGTAACTCGGAGCAAACCCCAAAAGGCTGACCATCGTCGCCGTGACTGCCGGGGCAAAAATGACAAAATAGCGGATAGATTTCTTATCTGCCAGGTAGCCGATCAACGGATTGATGATCGCCGGCAACTGGTAGATCGCCGTCAACATACCCGCCTGGGTCAGGCTGAGCGTAAATCTCTCAATAAAGACGGGCAGCAAGGGAGCAATCGCTGCCGTGTAAATGTCATTGACGAAATGAGCGCCGACGACCGGGAGGACTTCACCCGTTTGAAATTCGTCGCGCTCTTCGATGGCGACCGAACTGATAGTGGGAGCTGCAATGTTCTTGATCCGCCAAATCCTCCTTCCGTTGCCCAGGCAACGGGCCAATTATACTCCTGGCTTTATTTTCGATTACAATTCACATGATCGGTTTTAGTGTTATTTCCAACCCATCGAGGATGACGAGATGAACCCCGCTAACTTACCCGTCCAATACGAACAGGTTACCCCTGGCGAGCGGACTTCCATAAACGCCGATGTCATTGTAGAAGCACCGGTATCGCTCACAGTGAACGGTGAGTTTTGGCTGACTTTCATGTGCACACCGGTCGACCTGGAGGCTATGGCGGTTGGCTTCCTGTTCAATGAAGACTTGATCCAGTCAAAGACGGAGATCGCCGATGTGCGCCTGTGCGACGCTGGCGACAATGTCGATGTCTGGCTCTATCACAGCGTGGAAAAACCGCTCAATTGGCGCCGCACATCCGGCTGCACCGGAGGCGTCACGTCGGTTCAAACCGAAAAATATATCGCGCCATCCTTGAATGGGGGCGTATTACCTGCCGAGAAGATTGGCAATTTGATTTCCCAGTTGTTTGAGTCCCAGGATCTCTACCGCACCACCGGCGGCGTGCACACATCGGCGGTCAGCGATGGTGAGCGAATCATCCTGACGGCAGACGATATCGGGCGCCACAACACCCTGGATAAGTTAGCCGGCCGCCTGCTCCTTGACGGCATCCAGCTACCGCGAAAAATCATCCTGACAACGGGTAGGATCAGCTCGGAGATGCTGCAAAAAGCCAACCGCATGGGGGCAGCAGTGCTGATCTCCCGCACTTCGCCCAGCTCGCTTTCGATTGAGCTCGCCCAACGCTTCGGCGTCACCTTAATCGGCTATGCCCGGCGCAATCGCTTCAACATCTACTCCCATCCGGAGCGGATAACCTCGCTTCACAAAATTGTACGGTCGGCGGGATAGACCAAAAAGATGCAGGAATTGTGTTATAAAATCCCAAGGCTGTCTATTCTTGCATCCATAACACTGCGCCGGTGATGCGGCGCACCAGCATAAAGAACAACACCAGGAGGATCAAGATGGACATTCGCAAAATCTACGAATATGCCCTGGCGCGCGAGCGGGAGGGCAAGCGCTTCTTCCAGGAGAACGCATCCCGCCTGAGCCATTCTGCTGCGGTTGGCGCTTTCAACCGCCTGGCGGAAGAGGAACAACGACACATCGAATTCATCCAGCTCCAGATCAATTTGCTGGACAAGACAGGCGCCGCGGCGCCTGCGCTGCCCGAGGAAGAAGGCGGCGCAGGCTTCTTCACCCAGCGGGCTTCAACTGAGGCGATTGATCAGACAGTTTACGAATCGATGGTGCCCGACCTTCCTGTGCTGCGCATGGCATACTTGATTGAGCGTGATTTTGCGGAATTCTACGAGACGAGCGCTGCCAAAGCCGATGGACAGGCAAAGGCGGTCCTCGAGAGTCTGGCTGCCTGGGAGCGTAACCACGAGCGCTTCTTCAAGCAGATGCACGATCGCGTCCTCGAGCAGTATGGAGACATGCCCTGGGGTGGATGATACGGGAGGATGGAATGAAACCTGGTACTTTGCGCCTGTTTGCTTTCGTTGTTTTTATCCTGCTGGTTGGAAGCGCCTGCAACCTCAGCACCCTGAGCTCCGCGCAATCGACGCCCACGGATTCCGGGGCTCTCTACACGCAGGCAGCATCGACATTTATCGCACAGATGACGGAAGCCGCCAGCCAAAGCAATGCGACAGCGCAGGTTGCACCTGCTACGGATACACCGGTTCCCAGCAATACATCCGCACCCCCTAGCAGCACGCCACCCCCCTCGCCGACCTTCACCCCGCTGCCCTCATTCACGCCGTTACCCACGTTCACTCCGCTGCCAACGGCAACCGCCACATTACCACCCGGCGCAACGCCGGTTACCCCGCCGCCAGGCGGTGGCGGCGGCGGCGGTGGAACACCGCAAGTCCCCTGCAACGCAGCCCAGTTCCTGAAGGATGTCACCGTACCGGATGGCAAGGAATTCGCCCAGGGCGAATCCTTCACCAAGACCTGGCGTCTCAAGAATGTGGGCTCATGCACCTGGACGAAGGATTACAAGCTGGTATTTGTGAACGGCGATTCCATGGGCGCCCCGACCAACGGGGAGCCATTGCCCTACATCACCAGGCCAGGACAGTACGTGGATGCTTCCGTCGACCTTGTTGCGCCTGGCGTTCCCGGCACATACAAGGGCAGCTGGATGCTCAGCACGCCCTCCGGGCAGCGCTTCGGCATCGGTCCTAATTATACGAAAAGCTTTTATGTCTCCATCGAGGTAACGGAAGCTGAAAGCGGCATAATCTATAACTTTGCCACCAATTACTGCGCAGCGAGCTGGAAGAGCAGCGTTGCCAACCTGCCCTGCCCCGGCGCGCTCAACGATCCGGATGGCTTTGTGCTCTATTTCACCGACATTGCGCTGGAAAGCCAGCATGAAGACCAACCGACCCTGTGGACGAATCCAGACTCTTCGGATGATGGTTATATCATGGGTACTTATCCGGAAATCGAGCTTAAAGCAGGCGACAGGTTCCTGGCGGATGTCGGCTGCGTGGATGGTTTCGAAAAATGCGATGTGATCTTCAAGCTCAAATACCTGAATGAAGCCGGCAAGCTCAAGGATATCGGTGAGTGGCACGAGGTGTATGATGGTAACATCACCCATATCGACGTTGACCTCACGTCTCTGATTGACAACATCGCCCAGTTTGTTTTAGTGGTCGATGCAAACGGCAAGTCCAGGGAGGATGCAGCCTTCTGGCTGGAACCGCAAATCCTGCGCCCCTGATTGCAGAAGCTACCGTTCTCTCCAATCAATGGAGAGTGCAATTCAATGAAAAGGGTGGTCTGCGGGCTATTGCTCGCAGACCACCCTTTTTCCGACATTTAATGAATTTATGATGATAGAATTAAGCTATCCCCGCGAGCGGTACCAACAGTCGAGGATAGTTTGCCAGCGACGGCGCCATCACAGCGCGCAACAGAGAACACCACCGATGCAGACACTCGTCCGAGCCCAGGACCTGCCTTCCCTCACCTCCCAGGAGAATCGATATGCTGAAATTTGTCGCCGCTATTGACCAGGGCACTACCAGCACGCGTTGCATCCTTTTCGATCACGATGGCAACATCGCTGGCGTCGCACAGAAAGAGCACCAGCAAATCTACCCGCGCCCTGGCTGGGTAGAGCACGATCCTGTGGAAATCTGGCAGGCTGCCCAGGAGGTCATTCGCGGCGCGCTAAACAAAGCCGGCGCCAGGGCAGGCGATATCGCCGCGATTGGCGTCACCAACCAGCGCGAGACCACGATCGTCTGGGACAGGCATAGCGGCAAGCCGTACTACAACGCCATCGTCTGGCAGGATACCCGCACCAAGGAAGTGTGTGACGCGCTGGCGATGGACGGTGGGATGGACCGTTTTCGTCTGAAAACCGGTCTACCCCTGGCGACCTATTTCTCAGGTCCCAAGATCAAGTGGATATTGGATAAGCTACCCGGTGTGCGCCAGGCTGCCGAGCAGGGCGATGCCATCTTTGGCAACATCGACACCTGGCTGATTTGGTGGCTGACAGGCGGACCACAGGGAGGCAGCCACGTCACCGATGTTACCAATGCCAGCCGCACCTTGCTCATGGATTTGAAAACATTGGATTGGGACGCGGACATCTTGAAGGTTTTAGACATCCCCCGCCAGATGCTGCCGCGCATCGTGCCATCTGCCGACCCAAAAACCTGGGGCGCCACCAAAGTCAGCGGTCCGTTCAAGGACATCATTCCCGTTTCGGGCGATCTGGGAGACCAGCAAGCAGCGTTGGTGGGTCAGGCATGCTTCAAGCCGGGTGAAGCCAAGAACACGTATGGCACCGGGTGTTTCATGCTCCTCAATACCGGCAATGACATCGTAGCGTCCAAAAGTGGGCTGCTCACAACCGTCGGCTACCGCTTCGGCGCTACGCCGGCAGTCTACGCGCTGGAGGGCTCAATCGCCATCGCCGGAGCGCTGGTTCAGTGGCTGCGCGATAACCTCGGCTTGATCAGCAAATCATCGGATATCGAAGAGCTGGCGCGGCAGCGTGTCGGACAACGGCGGTATCTACTTCGTACCGGCATTCTCGGGTCTTTATGCTCCGTATTGGCGCTCGGACGCCCGCGGTGTGATCGTTGGCATGACGCGTTACATCAACAAGGGGCACATCGCCCGCGCCGCGCTGGAATCCACGGCTTACCAGACGCGCGAGGTCCTGGAGGCAATGAAGAAAGATGCTGGCGTTGCCTTGCGCTCCTTAAAAGTGGACGGGGGCATGGTGCTACAACGACCTGCTCATGCAGTTCCAATCGGACATCTTGAATGTGCCGGTCGTGCGCCCTGAAGTGGCTGAGACAACCGCTCTGGGGGCAGCTTATGCGGCAGGGCTTGCCGTGGGATTTCTGGAGCAACCTGGAAGACCTGCGGGCGAATTGGCGAGCCGCGAAGACCTGGGAGCCGGATATGCCTGCCGAGCAGCGTGATCAGCTTTATAAAGGCTGGCTGAAGGCAGTGGAACGCACTTTCAACTGGGTGGATTAGGGGAGGCTATGAGCAAACTCCAGACGGATGTGCTGGTGATCGGCGGTGGGGCAACCGGAACCGGCGTATTACGCGACCTGGCAATGCGTGGTTTCAAAGCGATCCTGGTCGAGAAGGGCGACCTCACCCACGGCACCACCGGGCGCTACCACGGGTTGTTGCACAGCGGGGGTCGTTACGCGGTAAAAGACCCGCAAGCCGCAGCAGAATGCATTCAAGAAAACCGCATCCTGCGCCGCATCATGCCGCAGTGCATCGAGGATACAGGTGGCTTTTTTGTCGTCACACCCTGGGATGATCCCGGTTACGCCCCTCGGTTTGTGGAAGGCTGCAAAACCGCGGGGATCCCGGTAGAAGAGCTGGCGATTCCCGAGATGTTGCGCAGAGAGCCACTGCTCGACCCGCGCATCTTGCGCTGCTTTCACGTACCGGATGGCTCGGCTGACTCTTTCCTGGGTGCGCATTTGAATGTCGAATTCGGCGCGCGATGCAGGTGCGGAGGTGCTGACGTACCACAAAGTCGAGCGACTGCTGCTTGCCGAGGGCGCCTCGCCACGGGTGATCGGCGCCATCTGCCAGGACCTGGCAAGCGGGGAGCAGGTTACCATTACCGCCGACCTGGTGGTGAACGCCGCTGGCGCCTGGGCTGGCTGGATTGCCGGTACAGCCGGCATCGAGCTCAAAATCATCGCCGGAAAAGGCACAATGCTGGCGATGAACCAGCGTATCGTGCACACGGTGATCAACCGCTGCCGCATGCCGGGAGATGGCGATATCCTGGTGCCTGCCCATACGGTCTCGGTGATCGGCACAACCGATGTCAAAGTGCCGGATCCGGATCATTTCGCCATCGAGCCCTGGGAAGTCAACCTGTGCCTGGAAGAAGGCGACAAGCTGGTGCCCGGTTTCAAAGAGATGCGCATGCTGCGCGCCTGGGCTGGCGTGCGCCCGCTGTACCAGGAGACGGTAAAACCAGAAGACGCTTCGGATAACCGCTCGGTGACACGCGCCTTCGTCTTGCTGGACCATGCCGCAAGGGATGGCGTCGAAGGGATCATCTCCATCACCAGCGGCAAATGGACCACCTACCGCAAGATGGCAGAAGTGACCGTAGACCTTGCCTGCAAGAAGCTCGGCGTGGAGCGCCCCTGCCGCACACATCTCGAGCAGCTCCCCGATCCGCACAAATCGGGGAAATATCACGCCCTCCCCGGCTCGCCTGGCTGCCATCGAGGACAGGCAGGCGTATGGCGAGCTGGTCTGCGAGTGTGAGCTGGTAACCCGTCAGGAAGTCGAAGAAGCGATCCTGCAAGGCGGGGCGAAGACCATCGACGATGTGCGCCGCGATGTGCGCCTGGGTATGGGACCTTGCCAGGGCGGCTTTTGCACCTTCCGCGCCGCGGGGATTCTGCACGAGCTGCGCGCTCAACCAGGGCAACACGATCCAGGTACAGCAGACCAACGATGCGCTGCGGGAATTCCTGCAGGAGCGCTGGAAAGGCTTGCTGCCCATCTTGTGGGGGCAGCAACTGCGCCAGGAGCGGCTGGATGAGCTGATCTACCTGGACCTGCTGAATGCTGACCACCTCCCCGGTCATGGACCTTCTCCCCTGGCTACATCCAATTACGCCCCGCCAGACATGTCCAACCCGCGCAATCAGCTAACGCCGGGCGACCAGGAGCCGGGACCGCAGCCGCCGTCCCGGACCTCCGCACGCCCCACCATCGATCTGCTCGTCATCGGCGCCGGCTTTGCGGGACTGGTTGGCGCCTGGCAGGCGAGCCTGCAGGGGCTCAAGGTGCGGCTGATTAGCAAGGGTTGGGGCTCAGACCACTGGGGCTCGGGTGCGATCGGCGTGATCGGCTACACAGCCACCGGCGATCCGGCGCCTTCACCGGAGCAAGCCCTTCAAGAGCTGGTGGACAGCAACCCACAGCACCCCTATGCCCTTTCCGGGTTGGAAATGATCCGAGAAAGCCTGGAAGCGCTCCAGGCGCTCTGCGCAGAGGCAGGCTACCCTTTGAAGGGCAGCCTGGAGCGCAACTGGCTCCTGCCATCTGCCCTGGGAGCACCGCGACCAGCTTGCCTGGCGCCACGCACCATGATCGCCGGCGACCTGCGGGATAGGTCTCCCGTGCTGGTCGTCGGATTCCAAGACTACCAGGATTTCTACCCGCAGCTTATCGCCGATAACCTGGCGCACCAGGGCATCCCGGCGCGTGCGGTCATGCTCAAGCCGCAGGGCATCGCTGAACGACATTTCACCAACAGCCGCAGCCTGGCGCAGCTCTTCGATAACAGCAGTTTCCGCCAGGAGATCATCCAGGCGCTGAAAGAGCATGTAAAGGACGCCGAGCGCATCGGATTCCCCGCAGTATTGGGTTTGAAGAATTCCGGACAGTGCCACGCCGAGCTGGAGACCGGGCTCGCTCGCCCGGTATTCGAGATCCCCACCCTGCCGCCATCCATTCCGGGAATGCGGCTGCACCGCATCCTGGTCAACGCCATCGAGCGCAATGGCGGCAGCGTCTACGAGGGTATGCAGGTGGTGGGCGCCCACGTTGACCTGGCAAAGGTCATCTCGGTCAGCAGCGAGGCTGGCGCGCATGGGCGGGTACACCCTGCCCGGCATTTCCTCCTGGCGAGCGGCGGTCTGCTGGGCGGCGGCTTGAAGACAGCCTACGATGGATCGGTGGTTGAAACCGTCTTCAACTTGCCCATCAACGCGCCAGCGCTGCGCACGGAATGGCTCGCCCGAGAATTCTTCGCCCCGGGTGGGCATGCCATCTTCAAAGCAGGCGTTGAGGTGAACCAGGATTTTCAGCCCACCGGCGCCGATGGGCATGTGCTCTTCGATAATGTCAGCGTTGCCGGCGCAGCACTGGCGCACTGCGATCCCATCCGCGAGCGCTCGCTGGAAGGGGTTGCAATCGCCAGCGCCTATGCAGCCATTCGCCGCTTCGGAAAACCGGTATGAACCCAAAATTCATCGAGCTCTCCCTCAACCAGTGTATCAAGTGTAATATCTGCACCTCCGCCTGTCCGGTTTCGGCGGTGACAGACCTCTTTCCGGGACCCAAGTACGAGGCGCCGCAAGCCGGACGCTTCCGCCAGCCCGGACTGCCCACGCCCGACCACTCGGTGGATTACTGCAGCGGCTGCCGCGTCTGCAACATGGTCTGCCCGACAGGCGTAAAGATCGCCGAGATGAACGCCCGAGCGCGTGCCGTGCTGGTGCAGCCAAGGGCAGGTGCCGCTCATCCGCCGCTTCCGCAACAACCTGATCGCACGCACCGAGCTGTTCGGCAGCCTGACCCAGCCCATCTGGCCCATCTCCAACTTCGTGATCGCCAACCGCTTTGCCCGCTGGCTGGTGGAGGGGACGCTCGGCATCGCCCGCAAGGCGTACTTCCCGCCCTTCAGCGCCCAGCGCTTCACTTCCTGGTGGGCGAAGCACAGCCCACCCGGCAATGCAACCCGCAAAGTCGTCTATTTCCACGGCTGCTCGACGCAATTCTACGAGCCGCGCGTCGGTCGGGCAGCCATCAACGTGCTGGAAGCCAACGGCTTCGAGGTGATCATCCCCCCGCAGAACTGCTGTGGCTTGCCGCTGCTCTCCAACGGCGAGTTCCCCTCGGCGCGCCGCTTCCACGAGAACAACGTGCGCCACCTGGTGGAATACGCCCGGCAAGGCATCCCCATCGTGGGCACTTCGACCAGCTGCACGCTGACGCTCAAAGAAGAAGCGCCCGAGCTGCTGGATATGCACGACGCAGACACGCGCCTGGTAGCTGAGCAGGTCTTCGACTTTAACGAGTTCCTGCTCATGCTCCTGGATGAGGGCACCCTTAACCTGGACCTCCAGCCCATCCCGCTGCACCTGCCTTACCACGCCCCTTGCCAGTACCGCGCCCACCGCCTGGGCAGACCGGCGGTGGAGGTGATGGAGCTGATCCCCGAGCTGCGCATCGATGACAGCCATGCCGATTGCTGTGGCATCGCCGGAACCTACGGCTACAAGGTGGAAAAGTACCCCATCGCGATGCAAGTAGGCGCCCCATTGTTCGAGTTCATCAACGCCAGCCAGGCGCCGCTCGCGGTGTGCGATTCTGAGACATGCCGCTGGCAGATTACGCACGGCACGGGCTTACCGGCGGTACACCCGGTGGAGCTGCTGGCAGCCGCTTACGGCTTTACGCCAGAGAAGCCGCTGGCAGGCGTGTTGCAAGCCGCAGGCATCCAGCTCGGAGCCAGAAAAACAGCATGAGCATGCGCTGGAGCGGGGTAGTCTGCGCAGCGCTCGCCGCGCTGGCGCTCTTGCTGGCGTGCAAACGCTCTGCCTCCACCCCACCAGCCAGGAATTCCCCGCCTGCCATTACAGCCAGCGCAACCCAGCCGCTGGCTGATGCAACCTGGACCGGGCAACCGGAACCTGAAGCGACCCTCTCGCCTGAGGCTGTTCTCCCCGGCGAGCCACTGCCAGCGGAAAGCTCCGGCGAGGTCGCCATCCGGCAGATCCCGCTCGCTGAGCCGTTATCCCGACCCGACGCCGAAATTTCCGGCATGGCATGGCATGCTGGCGAGCTGATCCTGCTGCCTCAGTACCCGGAGCGCTTTGGGGATGGACAAACTGGGGCGGCGTTCGCTCTCCCGCAGGCGGATATCCAGGCGTTTCTGGACGGAGTATCGCAAGATCCGCTGGTAGCGCGTCGGGTGGATTTCATCGCACCGGGGATCGGCGAGCGCCTACCGGGTTTTGAGGGCTTCGAAGCCATCGCCATCGCCGGCGACCGCGTCTTCCTGACCATCGAGACGCGGCCTGCTGGGATGCTGGGATACCTGGTCAGCGGGCTGATCGCCGCCGATAACAGCACCATCGCCCTCGACCTGTCCAAGATCACGCCTATCCCGCCCCAAACCAACCTACCCAATGCTACGAACGAGACGCTGCTGGTATTCGGCAACCGCCTGGTGAGCCTGTACGAAGCCAACGGCGCGCTACTCAATCCCAACCCTGTCGCGCACCTCTTCGATCAAGAGCTGGCCATCCAGGATGAGCTACGCATGCCGAACGTAGAATACCGCATTACAGACGCCACACCGGCGGACGATTACGGGCGTTTTTGGGCGATCAATATTTTCTACCCGGGCGACAAGTCCTATAAAAACGCTGCAGATCCCCTGGTTGAGGCATACGGCGAAGGCGCCACGCACCAAAACTCACAATCCGTCGAGCGACTGGTGCAGCTCCAATTCAGCGAAGATGGCATCGTGCTTGCCGAAACTCCCCCAATCCAGATGGTGTTAAGTAATGATGGGGAGACGCGCAATTGGGAGGCGATAGCCCCCTTCGAGGGTCGCGGCTTCCTGATCGCTACCGACAGCTACCCGACCACGATCCTGGCTTTTCTCGAGGTTCAGGAGCAAACGCCCTGACTTAAGCATATTTTCCACCTACCCACTTTTCAGGAGTCATGGATGTCCATTCACCCGTTACGCATATTCAGCGGCTCGGCGCACCCCGAGCTCGCCCAAGAGATCGCCGACCGGCTGGGGGTAGCCCTGGGAGCATCGACGACGACCAAGCTGGCAGACAGCGAAACCTTCGTGATGATCGACGAAGTGGTGCGCGACCAGGATATCTTCATCATCCAGTCCTGCTGCGCGCCCGTCAATGAGCACGTCATGGAGCTGCTGCTCTACCTGGATGCCTTCCGGCGCGCCAGCGTCCACAGCGTCAGCGTAGTGATCCCGTACTTCCCTTACGCCCGCCAGGACCGCATGGTACGCGGCAGGGAAGCCATCAGCGCCAAGGTGATTGCCAACCTGTTGGAGCACATGGGCGCCAGCCGGGTGATGTACATCGACATCCACAACCTGGCGATCCAGGGCTACTTCAACATCCCGGTGGATCCTTTAAGCGCCATCCCGCTGCTGGCGGCGTACTTCGCCGATAAGCCGGAGATCAAGAACACCGCCGCCATCGTCAGCCCGGATGTGGGACGCGCCGGGCTGGCAGGTCGCTACGCCGAGCAGATGAACCTGCCGTTGGTGGTGATGCACAAGCGGCGCAAATCCTTCAGCCACACCGAGACAACCCATGTGGTCGGAGACATCAGCGGCAGGCGCCCGATCATCATCGACGACATCATCGCCGGCGGCAGCGTGCTGAGGCAGATCGACGAGCTGTATGAACACGGAGCAGAGGGCGGCGCGTACCTGTCGATCACCCATCCCATCCTGCTGCCGTCCGCAATCGAGATCCTGGAGAAGGACGAGCGCATCGAGAAGCTGGTAGTCACCAATACCATCCCCGTGCCGCCGGAAAGGCGCCACCCAAAGGTGGAAGTGCTTTCTGTGGCGCCGCTGCTGGCGAAGATCATCAGCAACATCCACCAGGGATCAAGCATCTCGGATATGCTGGTGAAAGCATGAATAAGGAGGCCTATGAAACGGCATTCGAACTACCGCTGGGTTGTCGTCGGCATCTTCTTCGTGTTCATGCTGCTGCACCAGTCCGACCGCCTGCTGATCGGACCGCTGACCACGCCGATCATGGAGACCTTCAACATCGACGAGATCAAGATGGGGGCGGTATCGACGGCATCGTTGCTGGTGGCGGCAATCCTGTTCCCGCTGTGGGGCTACCTGTACGACCGCTACGCTCGCTCCAAGCTGCTGGCGCTGGCGTCCCTGATCTGGGGCTCCACCACCTGGTTGAGCGCCATCGCGCCCACCTACCCGACCTTCCTGGTGACGCGCGCCACAACCGGCATCGACGACTCCAGCTACCCGGGCTTGTTCAGCCTGATCTCCGACTATTTTGGACCGGCGCTGCGGGGCAAGGTGTACGGCTTGCTGCAGCTCACCCAGCCCTTGGGCTACCTGATCGGCATGGTGGCGGCGCTGCTGCTGAGCGGCGCATACGGCTGGCGCTCGGTTTACTATATCACCGGCACGCTGGGCATCGTGCTGGCGGTGGTGATCTACTTCGGGGTGAAGGAGATGCCACGCGGGCAGAGCGAGCCGGAAATGGAAGGGCTGGAGCAGGTGGGCGTCTACCGCTTCGACAAGAAGATCGCCCTGGGATTGTTCCGCAAGAAAAGCCTGCTGATGCTGTTTGCGCAGGGATTCGTGGGCGTCTTCCCGTGGAACGTGATCACCTTCTGGTTCTTCCGCTACCTGGAGACGGAGCGGGGCTACGACGCGACGTCGATCCTGGTGACCATGGCGCCGGCGGTGCTGGTGCTGGCGGCGGGCTACTTCATCGGCGGCGCCATCGGCGACTTCCTCTTCAAGCGCACGCCACGCGGGCGGGTGATCACGGCGCTGGTGGGCGTGATCACCGGGGCAGTGCTGCTGTACTTCACGATCAACGTGCCCCTGGCAGACAAAGGGCTGTTCATGGCAATGCTGCATGGCAACGGCGCTGTTCATCCCCTTTGCCTCGCCCAACGTGATCTCGACGGTTTACGATATCACCCTGCCCGAAGTGCGCAGCACGGCGCTGGCGGTGCAGTACCTGATCGAGGATGGCGGGGCAGCAATGGCGCCGCTGATGGCGGGGATCATCGCCGCCAATTCGTCCCTCTCCAACGCCATCCTGACGATCTGCATCACCGCCTGGATCCTGGGAACGGTATTCCTGGGCTTCACCAGCTACCTGGTGCCGCGCGATATCGCCACGCTGCGGGCGCAGATGAAGGAACGCGCCGAAGCGGAAAAACAAACCCAGGCGGAGCTGGCGGAGGGAGCAGCATAAGCGGAGAATGCGATAATGCCGCTCGATGTCCTTCTTTCCGTTATCTTGATCACACTGGCACTGGTTTTCTACACAATCGGCGTGTGGAGCGAGCGCATCCAGGGGCGCTTGAAAGCCTGGCACCTGGCTTTCTTCTGGGCGGGATTT
Source organism: uncultured Chloroflexia bacterium (assembly GCA_963702535.1). Classification (GTDB taxonomy): domain Bacteria; phylum Chloroflexota; class Anaerolineae; order Anaerolineales; family UBA4823; genus CAVPDG01. Next base: position 232,999 of record CAVPDG010000013.1, read on the forward strand.
GCCTGCGATACAACCGGGACGGGGATCATGATGGAGATGTCAGGGGGCGACATTATGAGCGTACATGGGCTTACCGGGGTAGCGGCGATCCTGTTGATGTTGATCCACGCTATTTGGGCGTTCGATTGTTCTGCTGCGCAAGGACGAGAAGATGATAGTGAACTTTCACAAGTTCTCGCTATTTGTGTGGATCATCTGGCTGGTACCGTACTTGAATGGATTCTTTGCATCTATGCAGTGAGGGGATAGATGAGTTTAAGGGTTCAGTGGGAATCGCCGTGGTAGTACACAGATTTGGGGGTGAGAAGGCGGCTACGCCGCCTTCTCACCCCCAAATCTGAACATCGTCACGGAAACGTGGGCTTGTCTTTATAGTAAAATAGATCCATCTAACCAAGCATGCCTGATCCGAATCCCATCCTTCTCCAAACCAAGCTGCACCGGCCACGCTTACCGAAAGACCTGATTACACGAACGCGGCTGGTAGAACAACTAAACCACGATAGCCACCTTCCGCTGATCCTGGTCTGCGCGCCGGCTGGTTTTGGAAAGTCCACCCTGGTGAGCAACTGGCTCAAGCATCTAACTGCTGATCAAAATGCAGGGGCTAAATTTCTACCTGCCGCATGGCTCTCGCTGGACGAAAAAGACAGCGACCTGAGCCTCTTTCTTAGCTACTTTATCGCCGCCTTGCACACAATTTTCGATGACGCCTGTGAGGAGACCCTGGCTCTGCTCCAGGCAGGGCAACCGCCTCCCAATGAAGTCATCTACACCACATTCAGCAATGAGCTTGAAAAGCTTCCTGGAGAATTTATCCTGGTACTGGATGACTACCACACCATCCGCAGTGAGGAGGTGCACAATCTGCTTGCTGAATTGGCGCGCCACTGGCCAAGACCGCTGCACCTTGTGCTGATCTCACGTGTCAATCCGAGCATTCCGCTAACCAGCTTGCGAGCGAAGGGGATGCTCAGCGAGATCCGCACCCGAGACCTGCGCTTTACAACCGAGGAGATGGCTGACTATCTGAGCAAGACGCAGTTTGCTCTGATGAGCCAGAGCGTCCTGCCTCTGCTGGAAGAGCGCTTTGAGGGCTGGCCTGCCGGGCTGCATCTGGCAGCCCTCTCGATGCGTTCCTCTGCCAGCCAGGAAGCTGTGCTGTCGGAGCTGTCAAGAGAGAATACCAATATCACCGGATACCTGGTGGATGAGGTGCTGACCCACCAGGTACCGGCGATCCACTCGTTTTTGTTGAAGACCTCCATCCTGGATCGCTTTTGCGCATCGCTGTGTGAAGCCGTGATTGGTGAGATCGAGGCGGACTGGAACGCGCGCCGCTGCCTGGAGTGGATCGAGCGCTCTGAGCTGTTCCTGATTCCCCTGGACGACCGGCGGGAATGGTACCGTTACCACCATTTATTCCAGGAACTGTTGCAGCAGCGATTGACTGTAGAGGTGATGCCTGAGCAGGTGAACAACCTGCATCTGCGGGCTTCCGCCTGGTTTCAGGAGCACGGGCTGATCGAGGAATCCATACACCATGCCCTGGCAGCCGGAGATCTAGATCTGGCGGCGCGCCATATGGCTGCTGGGTTGCGTGAGGCCCTCAATCGCGAGGACCGGCCAACTCTTGAGCGCTGGCTGCGCTTGATGCCGGAAGAGGTGATCCAGCGGAAACCAGACCTGCTGATGATCAGGGTCTGGGCTCTGCAATTTTTGTGGCAACTTAGCCTTCAAGTCAAGGTGCTCCAACAGGTAGAAGGACTTCTAGATTCGGAAGCGGGTGCATCGCTACCGGTAGCAGACGTGCAAATCATGCGAGCTCAAATCCTCCTGAATAAGTCTCAGCACATGTATTTTAGCAACCAGACCACGCTGGTTATTGATATGTGCCGGGAGGTATTAGCGCTCATGCCCCCTTCGTGGACCTACGCCCGCGGATCGGCGATGTTGTATCTTGGCTTATCGATGCAGGCCATCGGCCAGTTACGCGCCGCCGAAACATTGCTTCTTGCTGATTACGAGCAATGCTCCGAGAAAACTGGTATCTACGCCTTGATCCTCTTACAAACATTGGGATTCATCTATCTTCTTTCCGGCCAGATTGAACAGTCAATGCAAATTGGGCGGGCGCTGATTCAGGGGGCAACTCATAGCGGGATCATGCTCACGAGGAACTGGGGGGATTATTATCTCGGCGTGGCGTATTACCTGCGCAATGATTTGGAAACAGCTCACCGGTACTTTACCCAGATCGTCAACAATCGTTATCTAGCTCACTTTACGGCATACCGCGATGCAGTTGCTGGCCTGGCGTTGATCCACCAGATCAAAGGGGAGAGTGCTGAAGCCTGGCAGTTGATGGAGGCGATCAGCCAGTCTGACCTGGAGGAGACAGGGTCAGAAGACAGCCGTACGTGCTCTCTGCGCGCCAGGCTACAAATCTTGCGAGGCGACGTGGAAAGCGCCCGGCGCTGGGTTGGCACATTCAGCGATCCACCACCAGACCAACCATTGGTGTTCCTCGAAGAGCCGCAGGTAACCCGGGTGCGTGTTCTGCTGGCCAGCAAGACAGATACAGACCCGTATTTGGCATTGCAAGTACTGGATGCCCTGGATGAGATTGTTGAGCGCACTCATAATACCCGCTACAAGATTGAAAACCTGGCCTTACGCGCCGTGGCGTTGGATGCCCTGGGCTGACACCGATAAATCGAGCGCGATCCTGAAACAGGCGCTAGACCTGGCGCAGCCGGGGGGCTTCATCCGGGTTTTCGTCGACCTGGGAGTGCCTATGCGGGAGATGCTGCAGCGGCTTGGCGAGCAAGGCCATACTATGGAGCTGGTCGGAGCGCATCCTTGCGGCATTTCCAGGACGATGAGAAATGTTCGGGTCAGCGGCGAAAGCCAGGCGCTGCCAAGGCGCCAAGCACACTTCGGGTGTATCAGCTCTGGTTGAGACCCTCACCCCACGGGAGCTAGAAGTACTGAGCTGGCTGCGCGGACCGTCGAGCATCAAAGAAATCGCTCTCAAGCTCAACATTTCCTACGCCACAGCCAAACGCCACACCATCAACCTCTACGCTAAACTCGGCGTCAACAAGCGCTGGGAAGCAGTGGCAAAAGCAGAAGAATTAGAGATTTTGCCTCCACGGTAAGTTATCTACAAGCACAAAAATCCGGGTTATCTACACCTTTAATACACCTTAAGTACTCCTTCAGGTGGTATTTTTTCGCGCTGGGATCGACTATCCTTAGAACATGATGAGTCGGTCGTCCCGCAAACCAAATCCATTTGACAACCCAGCCACATACCAGATCGTTGTGCAAGGTAAGATCGACCAGACCTGGTCTGATCGAACTCGATGGTATGCTGATCTACCTGAACCAGGTGGAGGGAAAGCCATGCGAAACCATGCTCGAGGGTGTGCTGAGCGATCAGGCTGCCCTGGCTGGCGTGCTCAACACGCTGTATGAGCTGCATCTGACCGTGCTCTCAGTGGAGCGATTGGAGAAATGAGAGTTTCCTGGCTTGATCGGGCGTGTGCTATGTGCATGCCCGAATCTACACAGATAAAAGAGGAGAGCATAAAATTAAAAACGCCCATCTTAACACCATCATCCTGATCTACGTCATGCTTCCCGGCGTCAAGCGCGCCTTCGAAGCCGATTAATATTCGATCAACCGAGAGCAAAGGAGAACATTATGGCAGAAAAATACAGTTTCATTGTCGTCAAATACCCCAAGAAAGAAACCGGGGAAGCCGCCCTGGAGGTGGTCAAGGGATTGGCTAAGGAGAAGATTGTCAAGCTCAAAGATGCCGTAGCGATCACAAAAACAGAAAAGGGCAAGATCAAACTGCACCAGACGAAGGATGACCCCGCCAGCAAAGGCTTCCTGAAGGGTGGCGTGATTGGCATCATCTTCGCTGTGCTGTTCGGTGGAGCTGCCTGGATCGCCGTCGGCGCACTGATGGGCACCGCGTTTTCCTTGTTTGATCGCGGCATCAAAAACAAGCTGCTCAAGGAGCTTGGCGAAAACATGACCACAGACGAATTGGCGCTGGCCGTGCTGGTAGAAGAAGCCGATTGGGCTGCCGTAAAAGAACGTATGGCTACACACAATTTCCAGGGTGAGATTGTGGTTTCCGAGATGGTTGAGGAGCAGCTGGCTGAGGCAGAAAAGCTGGCTCAAGATGCCAAGACGGTCGAGGTTGTGCCCGATGAAGTCGAGCTATCGGCAGAGTGATTCGGACATCGCAAGGTGGGTGTCATGGTTGAAAGTAAATGATAAGCAGCCATTGCAGGCATAAAGGAGAATAATTATGCGAAGACGAGGAATAGGAGGTCCCGGAAGGGGACCAGGAAGAGGTCCAGCAAGACGGAGTGTCATGCGCAGGCGGCGCCGCATGCGCAGGCGCATGCGCAGAAGAATGATCATCGGCGGTGCAGTGCTTGTAGCTGTCGGGGCGAGCGCCGTCAAGATGAGCCAGAGTGAGGTGCAGCAGGTCGAGCAACAGACCGGAAAAAAAGTCGAAGATCTATCAGAAGAACAGCTGGATGCTGCCATGGCTGATCTCGGTATCGAAGGTCAAGAGCCGACAGATCAGGAGATCGCTATGCTCGAAGCGGAAGAGGACAAGAATCCCTCTGTCTGAATCGCTTTACGAGCAACTTTAAGGAGAAAAAGTGAAAAAGAAAATACTGACAAACCCGAATAACTTGTTAATCAGTCTGGTCATCATCGCAGTCCTTGTTTTGAGCGCTTGTAGCCCTGCGGCTACACCGGCGCCCACCCAGGACACCGCCCTGATCCAGACACAGGCAGCCCAAACCGTGGTGGCGGATCTGACCCAGAACGCGCCGCCTCCGCCAACGCAGGCACCGCCCCCGACGGCTGTGCCGACGCAAGCGCCGCCTCCCGGACCCACCCCCGACCCGAATATCCCGGTGGCGGTCATCCCCACCGCCGCTCCTGGCGGACCTTCAGCCATCGCTAACTACAACACCACCATCTACGGTGGTCCCGGCACGAGCTACGTAGTCTATGCCACCTTCCTGGGCGGCGCAACCGCCACGGTCACCGGCAAGAGCGAAGATGGCTTGTGGTGGGCAATCAGCGTGCCGGTTGCTCCCACCGGGTCCGGCTGGGTGGATGCCGCCTGGGTGACGGTCGCGAATGCAGAGAGTGTTCCAGTTCTGCCCACGCCGCCCGTACCCCCAACCACCGAGCTGGTGCCCCCGGGTCCTACGGATCCCCAGGCAGTGGCTATCGCCAATGTATACGTGCGCAGCGGTCCGGCTACCAACTACCCGGCATACGGCATCGCCCCGGCAGGTGCAACCGGCTGGGTCATCGGCAAGAGCGAGGATGGACAGTGGTGGGTGGTGCGCCTCAATCCCGAGCAAGTTGGGGCAGGCTACGGCTGGGTGATGGCGCAGTACACCCAGGCGAGCAACGTCGAGAGCGTGCAGACCATCCAGAACCCGGATACCTACGCCAGCGTACCTCCAGCCCCCCCACCCAGCGGTGTACCCGTTGCGATGGCGGTTGAGTACGTGAACGTGCGCACGGGTCCCGGCACCAATTACCCGATTTTGGGTGTAGCATCGCCGGGGGCGGCAGCCGAAGTGAGCGGCAAGAGCTCGGATGGCGCCTGGTGGCAGGTGAAGATACCCGCGCAATATGCCGCCGACGGATATGGCTGGGTATCAGCCGACTATGTGGTTACGCAGAATACGGACAGTGTACCGGTGGTGGCTGCGTCGACCCCGCCTCCCACAGTGCCGGCAACACCCCCGCCTCCACCCACCAGCGGCGCGGGCTGTGTGCTGGTATCGCAATCGCCAGCAGATGGCACAGTCTATCCCCAGGGAGCAGGCTTCTCCACCACCTGGGTGCTGCAGAACACCGGCTCGACCAAGTGGGACCAAAGCGAAGTAGATGTGCGCTACGTAGGCGCAGCAGCCAATATCCCCTTGCACCAGGGCTCAGACGTCTACGACCTGGCTGCGACAGTCCAGCCAGGCTCAACCTACAACCTTACCGTTTCGATGATCGCACCCTACAGCACCGGAACGTTCGGTGAGATGTGGGAGGTCGGCATGGGTAGCCAGGTGTTCTGCCAGTTCTATGTGTATATCACCGTACCGTAGCAGACACAAGCATTGGATACTCATCAATAAGTGACGTAGGGGCGGACGGCCGTCCGCCCCCAAAGAACAATAAGGAGACGTAACCATCATGAGAAATAGACGAGATGAGCGCCAGGACGACCGCCAGATGGGGCGACCCGGTCCTGCCGGTGGTGGCAGCAACCACTACCAAATGCGCCAAAAGATGGTGGCCATTGGCGATGACTTCTGGATCGAGAATGATAAAGGGCAAAAAGTATTCAAGGTGGATGGCAAGGCGCTGCGCGTGCGCCAGACCTTGATCTTCGAGGATGCGCATGGCACCGAGCTGTACAAGATCCAGGAGCGCATGCTGCGCATCAAAGACAGTATGGAAGATGGAAGGACGCGCACGGTAAGCAGATAGCGATGGTCAAGAAAGCCCTGATCACACCCATCCGCGAGCGCTGGGTGGTGAAGATCAAAGGTGGACCCGATCTGGAGGTACAGGGCAATATACTCGACCATGAGTACTCCATCGGTGAAGGCCGCGACAAAGTGGCTGAGGTATCCAAGAAATGGTTCCGCCTGCGCGACAGTTATGGCGTGTCCATCGACCCCGGGCAGGATGACGCCCTCATCCTGGCGGTCGCCGTGTGCATCGACGAGATGGCACACGGAGGTAAGTAAATATCCATCCCAGGTGACAGTCACTTTCAAAGTGCCTGTCACCTGAAAACGATTGAGGAGGACGAATCATGTGTTGCTTTTTCACTGCGCTTGTGTTTTTTGGACCCCGCCTGGGCTTTCTGATCTACTGGCTGCTGGCGCCGCTGCGCGTGAGCGCTGCCTTTGCCCAGTTCAACCTGCCCTGGCTGGTGGGCATTCTGGGGTTGGTCTTCATCCCCTGGACGACCCTGTGGTACGTGCTGATCTTCCCGTTGAACGGCTATGACTGGATCTGGTTGGGCTTTGGCGTGATGGCAGATATCGCCAGCTACATGGGCGCTTACCACAAACGCCAGGCGGTACCGGGATATCCAGAAAACGACCCGCTCGCGGAATGATTTAAGAACTCAACCGAAATAAATCATCCTTTTCGGACTTACGCAGCTGGGGGGAGGGTGAGAGTGTTTGGGCGGGCTACGCCCGCCCAAACACACCCGATCATCCCCTTAACCGCGTAACACCTAACTTTGTGGTGAGTGCGATGCAACCGCCGCACTCACCATTACCAACAATTTTTGGGTAGAACCCAGATACTCGGAATGACGATCGGAGGTAACAACAAATGATCAAACATGGACCTGTGGATGTTGTTGTCATGGCTGCCGGGGAGCCGCGCTTTGATGGCGGCGTTCTGGCTGAGCTGGAGCGGCAGGCGGCGAGTGGCACGATCCGCGTGCTGGACGCCATGATCCTGCTCAAAGATGAGCAAGGCAAGTGCTGGGGTCTCGACCTCGAGGATCTCCCACCGCAAGAGTCGGCGGCTTTGGGCTTTATCGCAGAGGAGACGCGTGGGCTATTCAACTCGGAAGACGCCGAAACGCTGTATGAAGGCATGGTGCCCGGCTCTGCGGTAGTGGCACTGGCGATCGAGCACACCTGGGCGTTGGCACTGGTGAATGCGCTCTACCAGGCTGGCGTGGATGTGGCGTTGAACTTCCGCGTGCCAGCGCTGTTTGTTGACGAGGCGTTTGCCTCGCTAGAGAAGGAATAAAGGAGGTTGATATGCCTGGATTGATGAGAGGAATGGCACGCACCGCTGCCGTGGTGGGCACCGCCACAGCCACACGCAACGCAGTCAACCGCCGCCAGGCGGATAAGAACGCCCAGGCGTACGCACAGGCTACGCAAACAGCTTATGCAGAGACTGCGCCGCCGCCCCAGGAAGTTGTTTACGTGGAGGCCGCCCCGGAAGAGGACGTGATCACCCAGCTCGAGCGCCTGGGGGCGCTCAAAGCTCAGGGGCTGTTAACCGAAGAGGAGTTCGCTGCCCAGAAGGCTAAGCTGCTGGGTATGTAAGTTTGCACCAGCGCCAGTCAGCGCTGGGCGAGCATGCTCCACAAGCGCTGACTGGCAGGCTGTTCATGGACACATTGAGGGAAAGGCAGGAAGTATGAAGGTCATCATCGTTGGCGGCGTGGCTGGTGGGGCGTCGTGCGCGGCACGCCTGCGCAGGCTGGATGAAAATGCGGAAATCATTATTGTGGAGCGCGGACCTTATGTTTCGTATGCCAACTGCGGGTTGCCTTACCACGTGGGGCGGGTCATTGAAAAAGAGTCGAGCCTGCTGGTAGCGGATGAAAAGGTGTTCCGCGTGATGTTCGGGGTGGATGTGCGTCTCCGCTGCGAGGCGACCAGGATCTGGCCGGAGAAGAATACCGTGGAGCTGCGCAATGTAGAGACTGGCGATGTGACCAGGGAGACTTATGACAAACTGGTCTTATCACCTGGCGCAGCTCCCATCCGCCCGCCTTTACCCGGCATCGATCTTCCCGGGATATTCAAGGTAAGAACTGTTCCAGATGCCAGGGAAATCCGGGCTTGGATTGAAGGACGTACGCCTTCTCCATCTGGTATGGATGCCTACACCGGCTTCCAGACCGTGAAGGCGGCGACACGGGCAGTGGTCGTGGGTGGCGGTTTCATCGGCCTGGAAATGGCTGAAAACCTGATCCACCACGAGCTGGAAGTGACGCTCATCCAGCGTGAACCTCAGCTCTTGACCCCGCTCGACCCAGAGATGGCGCGTTATGTCGAGCGACACCTGGAAAAGAACGGAGTCCGCCTGGTGCTCGACGATGGAGCCGCCAGCTTTTCCCAGGCAGCAGACGGCTCACTGGAAGTGCACACCCAATCCGGCAAGATATTCCCGGCGGACATCGTTGTCCTGGGGATCGGCGTGCGACCGGAGGTATGGCTGGCGAAGGACGCCGGGCTGGAGATCGGCGAGCGCGGCGGCATCCGCGTGGACGAGAACATGCGCACAAGCGCCCCGGATATCTTTGCGGTTGGAGATGCCGTCGAGGTCCAGGACTATGTCACCGGTGATTGGTCCTTGGTGGCGCTGGCGGGACCGGCCAACCGGCAGGGGCGCATTGCCGCGGACGTGATCGCCGGGCGAGACTCAAGCTACCGTGGCACCCAGGGCACTGCCATTATCGGGCTTTTCGGAGCCGCTGCCGCCTGGACCGGCGTAAACGAAAAGATGCTCAACCGCATTGGCGATACGGATTACGAAAAGATCTACCTCTACCCGAACTCCCATGCAGGATACTATCCGGGCGCCAAGTACCTGGCGATGAAGGTCATCTTCCGCAAATCGGACGGTCTTCTGCTAGGAGCGCAAGCCGTCGGTCAGGATGGGGTGGACAAGCGCATCGACGCCATTGCCATGGCAATCCAGCTGGACGGGAGCGTGTATGACCTGGAAGAAGCGGAGCTGTGCTACGCGCCCCAGTTCGGCAGCGCTAAATCACCGGTCAACTTTGCGGGCATGGTGGCGGCGGATGTGCTGCATGGAGATCTGCCCCTGGCGCACTGGAATTCCATTCGGGATGAGTTCCTGCTGGACGTGCGCAATCCAGAGGAGCTAGCCGTAGAGCATGTGCCGGGTGCTGTCAACATACCGCTGCCGCAACTACGTGCTCGCCTGGGCGAGCTGCCACGTGAGCGCGAGATCCTCGTCATCTGCCGTTCGGGCCAACGCGCCTACTACGCCACGCGCATCCTGTTGCAGAACGGCTTCAAAGCGCGTAACCTCTCTGGGGGTATGCTATCCCGCACGATGATCTCAACAGGTTAATACAGGAGGACACGACGCCAAAAAAACAGTAGAAAAAGCTAGATCATCTAGGCGACCGGGCTTGCTTGTAGGGGTCAGCTAGCAGCGCCGTTCCGGTGAGACCAGCTGAATGCATGGAGCAACACAAGATTACCCAGGAGAAATGCAGGTACGGCTCACCGGCCACCTGCTTTCCCAGGAAACTCATAAGATAAAAGGAGTAATAAGCCATGGGCACGATGACGTTCAAAGGTAAGACAATGCGTTCCGTCGATGTGGACTGGAAG
>CAVPDG010000014.1:0-42514 GCA_963702535.1 uncultured Chloroflexia bacterium
GTGCCGTCCTCGCGGAAAAGGCGCGAGCAGAGGATCTGCAGCAGGAATGGGTGATTGTTGGTCGCCTGAGCGATCGCCGCAACGACCTCGGTCGCGGCCTGCACCCGGGAGTCTTCCGGCGCCTGGGCCTGGACGATGAGCGCCGTGGCTGCCTCCGGTTCCAGGCTGCCGAGCGTCTGGGACATGTCGAACCCGGATAGAAAGGGAGATGTGGTCCACTCGCGGCAGACATCGTGCATCCGGTAAATCTGGCGCGTCGAGGCGAAGATCACACGCAGGCCGGCGCCTCCGGTCAACTGGCGGTGGAAACGCTGCATCGCCTCCGGCTCATCCCGCGCCGCAGTGATCAGCGTCTCGGTTTCATCGGCCAGGAGCAGGAGTTCCCGGCCGGCGCGACGCGCCAGGCGGCGCAGGGTGCTCAACAGTGCCAGCGGATCTTCCTCGGCCAGCATGGCATCGGTGACCCCCAAGGGTTCAAAACGTTCCGTGTGGTCGCGCACGGCATCGCCAAGATAGCCGCCCATGCACGTGAAGGAGGCGCAGCCCTGCATGTCCCAGAAAAGCGGCACATACCGGTCGCCCGCCGCGGCCAGCAGCTCCAACTGGCGCAGCAGCGATGTCTTGCCGATGCGCCGGGTGCCAACCACCCAGTAGGCGCGGCCCTCGCTGCGCAACAGATAATCCAACAGATGTTCGCGTCCGTAGTGATTGCTGCCGGTCACATAAGCGCCGGTGATGTATGGGTTGCGCACGGCATTACCTCACATCGTCTTGGCCCGCTCGATGATCGTCGTGCGCGGCCTGCACGTCGTCGAGTGTAATCTGCTGTCCATGGGCCGCCAACATCTGGTTGACCGCTTCGAGCGCATACTGCTGCAGCCGGTGCGGATAACCCTCGGACTGCTGCACCACAAACTCGATGGCCGTCGGATCCCACTCGTAGACGCCCCGCACCGGCTCGACCAGCAGCTCCCGCGCTTGCTCGTCCGTGAATAGTTCGAGCGGGATCTCGTTGAACATGTTATACCAGGGGCTTTCCAACCGATCCCACGTCTTGCTGATCTGGATGCCGGCCACAACGGCGCCCAGGTTGGCTGCCAACGGGCTCATGAAGATACGGCGGAGCTGCTGCTGCACCACGGTATCGTAGGCGCTGACCACGTCCATCTCATCCAGCAGCAGGATCACCCGCGCCTTGCGCGGCGCGACCACTTCGATCACGCTGTCAAGCGCCAGCCGCAGATCTGCGGTGAACTCGCGGTCGGTGTAGTCCTCCGGCGTCGATCCAAAGAACTCCAGCCGGGGTGGGTTGTCCAGGACATAAGCCTGCAGCGCACCCCAAATCGCCTCGATCAGCGCATAGAAGAAGCGAGACTGCGAGGTCCCCTCCAAATCCATGTATGCCGGGATGAAGGCCCACTCCGGGTCGTCCGCTTGCCGCAGCATCTCGGCCAACTGATAGAGCAGCGTGGTCTTGCCCATGCGCCGCTGGCCGTGGATCATGATGCTGTTCTGATGCAGGGCGTTGAAGATGCGCCGCAGCAATTCGTCGCGGCCGAAGAACATGGCCGGCTGGCGCACCGGCTCACCGGAGATGTAGGGGTTAACTGACGCTCGACCGCTTCCTGCTGCCGTTCCGCCACCTGATCGGTCAATTCGCGATTGCGCGCGTGTGACCGGAGGTTGGCCGCGGCCGATACGGTAATCAAGCCCAGCACGAGGATACCCAGTCCAAGCATAGGGTATAACACGTCGGCGTGTGCCCGCAGGCCCCCAGGCAAAGGCAAGAAGCGCGGCACGAAGAACCGCGCCTCGACGGGCGCCGAATAGTTGAACGCCGCATCGCGCGCCTGCACCCGCAACGTATGAGAGCCAGGTGGCAGCTTCACGTCACCGTACCCGGTGATCAGCGGCTCCGTATGCACCTGCGGCTCGGCATCGACGCCAGCAATCTGGGTCAGATAGAGCAGATCCTCGGACCGGGTGGCCAGATCGCCACCGGCAACCCGCACGTCCTGCAACACATCGTCGTCCAGCCTGGCTTCGCCCTCGGTCATTGACGTCAAGTTGAGCGTTTGGATCGCGACCCAGGGCAGCGTCGTCTCCGGCCGATACTGCGCCAGCCCTCCCATCGTGCCGATCCAGAGCGCGCCGTCCTTGGCAGGCGCCAGGGCGAGCACACCCGGATTGGGCAGGACTTCCCCGCTGAAGCTCTGCCACGTCTGGCCGTCGAAGCCTGCCAGACCCTGACGCGTCCCCACCCAGAGTTGGCTGCCGGCGGTGCTGAGCGACAGAACCTTGGGGCTGGCGAGCTTGGCGTCCAACCGCTCCCACTGGCCCTCGCGCAGCCGCCACAGACCATCGTTGTAGGTCCCGACCCACAGGCTGCCGTCGGATGTTTCGTTGATGCCGTTCACGACGATGTCATTGAAGAGAAGCTCGCCGGACATCGAGTCGGTCACAGGCTGCCAGCGGCCATCAGTCAGCCGCAGCAGACCATCCGCACGAGCGCCAGCCCACAGTGATCCATCCGCGGCCCGATGGATCGCATTGACACGCATGCCGGCGAACTCAGGCACAGGCTGGAGCCCAGCGCTCTCGTTCCAGCGATAGAGGCCATCGTTCGTCGCCAGCCACACGCCCGATTTGCCATCCTGCTCGAATGCATAAACCAACGGGACGCCGGGGAGGACGGTAAACTGGTGAGGGCTAGAAGTCCCGAAATACCCAAGACCCTCACCCGAGCTCACCCAAATCCGGCCAATCCCGTCCTCAAAGAGCGCTACGATGCGGTTACCCGGCACGCCCTGGGCACCGCTGGGACGCTGCCAATGGGTTCCATCCCACAACGCCAGCCCATTGCGTTCCATGCCCACCCAGGTGCGGCCTGCGTGGTCGACCAGCGTCGCATTGACACGCTGGCCGGCCAGGAGTGGGTCACGACTCGCCTGCCAGTTTCCGCCCGCATACCGGCTCGCGCCCGCGATGGTGCCAAACCAAAGCCCGCCGTCGTGATCGGCCGCGATGGCGCGCACGTGATCGTTGATCAGGCCATCCCGCTGCGCTTTGTGCTGTGCGACCGGGAGTCCGCCCGGCACGGCGTCCGGGTCAAGGAAGAGGCCGCGCTCGGTCCCAGCCCACAAGCCGCCGTCGTCATCCTGGAGGACCGCGAGCACCCTGAGGCCTTTATCGTCATCCAGCAGCGGATGGCGCTGCCAGGCACGATTCTGGTAGTAAACCAGGCCGTTGCTTGTCCCGGCCCAGATGCGGCCATCTTGCCCCGCCCACAGCGCCAACGGCCCCTCACCGACCAGCGCGCCCTTGCCCAAGGTTTGCCAGTCGCCCGCCTGCCCGCGCTGCCAGACGCCACGGCCGGCCACGCTCGCCACCAGGTCACCGTCCGGCGTGACGGTGAGGGCCTGGATATTGGCACCCGCCACCGGCGAATCGATGGTCACACGCTCGCCGTCGATGTAGGCCAGCCCTTTCGTGGTACCCACCCACATCTCCGGCGCTTTCCCGTCCGACACCAGGGGCCCTACTGCCAGGGCGTGGACATCGTTGGAAGGCAGCCCATCCGCCGTCGTCCAGACCTGGCAGCAGACACCGTCCGCGCTGCGGCGCGCCAATCCAGCGTCTGTGCCAAACCAGAGCGCGCCGTCGGCCGTCTGCGTAACCGCCCGCACGCGCTTTGATGACAGGGCAGCATCTCGCCAACTACCGTCATACTGGCCTGCGCCCGCGTCAGTTCCGAACCAGAGTGTGCCGTCTTGCGCGGTATAGATCGAAAGTATGTTATTCGAGGGAATGCCATCACCGCTGCGGAAACTCTGCCAGAGGCCGCTGGTCTCGCCTTGGGCCGTTACAGGCTGCAACCCACTGGTCCATCCAAAGAGTCCACAACAAAGGGCAAAGGCAAGCAGCAATGAGACCTTAAAATACACTCGCATCCGATGATTTCCCTCATAGTAGGTCATTGTGTTTGACCAGAAACCATGTTATACTTTTGGCATCAGCGGGCGGAGGAACGGAATGGTCAACAGATTCCACAACGCGTGGGGCGTGCTGGCGGCGATATGGCTTACCATCGCCCCATCCAATTCACACGCTATCCACACCTTCCGGCAGCAGGCGGTCCCGCTTCACAGCAAGACCGTAACCGTGGCACGGGCGAGCGCTGCGAGCTGCTCGAACCGATACACCGTCCGCAAAGGTGACACTCTGGCCAAGATCGCCCAGCGCTGTGGCGTAACCGTTGCTTCAATAAAGAAGCTGAATGGATTGAGCGGCAGCACGATCCAGGTCGGCCAGATTTTGGTGCTGCGGACGACCCGTGGCAGTAAGCCGAGCGTCACGCCGGCCCCCACCCCCACCATCGAATCGTCCGTATCCCCCTGGTAGTATCCGCAGCAGGTGATGGCCTCTACCACAGACTGAGGACATCATAGCACACGCCCAGACAAAATGCAACTACTTTATTTGTCATCCGTTATGCCAACTAGCGAATTTCGACCGTATCCACCGCAGCCGCCGCCTCGGCCGCGCTGAGCGGCAGCCCAAGGCTCAGTTGTACCGGTCTCACGCCATCCATGATCTCGCGCGCCGTGCCGGCGGCATCACCCTTATCCCCAATAAACGCGTGACCCCAACGGAAATGCCCGCGGAAGTCGCCGCCGACGCCCAGCGAACGCAGCGCGTCCACACCTTCTTGGGTCAAGTTCAGCGACGCCTCGTCGCGCGCGGCGCCTGCCACTCGAGTGCCCATCGGCAGCGCCGCGACCCACTCCGCCAAACGGGTGTTTGCCGCGGGATCGGCATGGGTATCGAAATTTGCCGAGTCCAGGACCCGTCCGTCGGGACTCAGCGCCACGAGATTGTAGCCGCGGCGATTCATCGAACGCTCAACGCCATCGGTGTAGATGTAGCCGAAATCGCCCGTCTCCTGCCCCGCGCTGCGCACCAGCAGCGACACCGGGACGCCGTCCAACCGCTGCGCCCACTCGCGATAGGGCACCGTCTTTGCAAAGCGCAGCCGCACGTCGCTGAGGGGCGGCCGGTCGGGGTCAGCCGGAAACCCGAACGTCAACCAGGTGGGGTCTTCGGGCAGGCGTTGGATATCGGCCTCGCGGCCATCGACCACCAGCGTCACTTGCTGATCGGGCGCGAAGGACCAGCCGTGGAGCCGGATCTGGCCCGCCTCACGCCCCAGCGGCAGCAGCAGACGCGTCTCGCGTCGTTCGGCGAAAACCGGCGGTGCGCTCCCATCATCCGCCAGCCCCGCGCCGGGCGCCGGCGGGCTCCACCCTTCGGCCAACACCATCCGACCTTGATCTGTGCCCACGACAAAAGAGCGCGGCGGCGCCAGCGGCTCGGTGATCCGATAGAGCGCCAGGTTGCCCTCCTCGCTGACCAATTCCACCGGGAGCAGCTCGCGCAGCGCCGCTTCGGTCTCTGGCGGCAGCTTGTCACGGTGAACCATCACGTAGCGGAGATTCAAGAAGGCGGCCAGAGCGCGTGCCCGCGCCCGGTCTTCGGCGGTCACCGGGGAGGCGGCCAGCGCCTCGCGCAGCGCGCCGTGCTGGTCCGGCAGGTCAGCCGCTGTCGTCAGCGCGATGAGCCGGGCGAGCGTCGGGTCTTCGCTGAAGTACTGGAACTTGAATTCCGGGTTGCGCGAGGTGTTGCCGCCCAGCACACGCTTACCATGCGCGGTCTGGTTCCAGAGCTGGCTCATGATGACGACGTCTTGCTTCCCGGCCACCCGCGCGCCGTTGCGCCAGCCCGGCGGTAGCTCCAGCAGCGCAAAATCGCCCGGCTCAGCCGCCACGCGCGCGTAGAGCGCGGGCACGCGGAGGTCGGAAATCGGCAGCGGAGCCGAGAGGTGTTCAAAAAGGAGCAGGGAAACAAGTAGACAAGTAGACAGGTAGACAAGTAGATAAGGGGGCGTAGTGCGTATTCCGTATTTCGTATTTCGTATTCTGGCGCTCGTCCCCAGCCGGTAATACGCAATACGCAATAGGCAATACGTGCCCGCCGCCACCAACGGCGCCACACTCAACATCAGCATCACGCTGTATCGGCTGGGGTAGCGATTGCCTTTGAAGAACGGCAGTACCTCCAGCAGGCGAAACGGCAGCGGGATGCCGGTGTCGTGTCCCGCGATGCGCAAGTTGGGGCCGAGGGTCAGCACGAAGAACAGCAGCGCAGACATGACCCAGAACCACGTCTCCCCGCGCCGGCGGCCGCGCCAGGCGCCGACAACCGCCAGCGCCAACGCGACATAGCCGAGATAGATCTGCTGGCCCTTGTTGACCGCAAAGTGACCGCCGTCGGACTGCGGCGTTGAATCGTGTGACCACGCCCGGATCACCCCGCCGAGCAGGGGGTGCAACTGCGTCGGCACCACATAGCCCGCCAGGTCGGCGGAGAAGATATCCGCAAAGCCGCCACCCGAGGTGAGGAAATCGCCCTCCGCCCGCAGGTCAGGCAGCATGTTGGCGAGGAGGGGGGCGATGGCGAGGGCAAAGAGCGCAGCGAGAAACGTGAAACGTGCTACGTAATGCGTGATGACGCGCCGCACAGGGTGTGCCGACGTTTGAGCCGGGTGCCGCTGCCGTCGCACGAGCGTCACACCGCCCCAAACAAACGCCAGCCCGGCGAACACCAGCAGGAACGAGGCGTAGGTCATCTCCGCATAGGCCTGCAGCGCCAGAAACAACGCCGCCAGCGCGGCATCGCGCGCCTTGCCACCCGGCCGCGCCGTTCGCACGATGTAGAGCGCAGCGAACGGCGCCCATTGCGAGCTGGCGATGTTCCCCTGCCCCAACGCGGCATAGAACAGCTTGGAGGAGGCGAAAGCATAGAGCGCACCGGCGAGAAACGGACCAGCGACGAACGACGAACGACGAACGACCGAGAGACCTCCTTCGTCCTTCGTCTTGCGTCCTTCGTCTTGCGTCCTTCGTCCTCGTCCGACAAAATCGGACGCGAGAAGGTAAGCCCCAAACCCACCGAACACAAACGACGACAGCAAAAGCAGGTTATACGCCGGGATTACGCCAAACGCGGAGACGAGCGGGACGCCGAGCATCCCGTTGAGCACCGTGAGTGTGTAGAAGGCCAGGTTAACGCCGATCGGCCAGAACTGCCAGGCGGATATGAATGGGTTCTGCGGCAGATCCACCAGCGCGTGCTTGACCCACCACAGATTCCAGGCGAGGGAGGGGTCGTCAATGCCGTCGCCGGGTACGTGCGTGGCGAGGTGCGCGACCAGCGGCCAGGTGAGGATGAGACCGAGCAGAAGATAAGCTGACAGGATCCAGGTATGTCTACGCAAAGAGGTATCCCCGTCCGCGAGTTGTGCAAGCAGCGTCGTGTTTGGCCCACAGCGCTAACCAAGCGTGCATCGTCGAGTGGGCGGTTACGTTTTCCTGGAATGGCACTGGCGCTGAAGGGCATTATGCCATCCGATGCATCAATCGGCAAGCATGACGCGCCCCTTTGTGTTTTGACCATCCTTGCGCTAGAATTGCAGTCTCGAGAAAAAACTCTCAGAGTCCCAGCCACGGAGCGATATATGGGCCTTAGTAAATGACGTGAGTTCGGGTTAGCGGATATGACTGCTTTTTTGGGGTTATCGTGCGGCGCAGCCGCACGATAACCCCGAAAAAGCCATTTATCCCGAACTCATGTTAATCTCGGTTCCCTTTGTGCGCTGGGTGGTTTTATGTGTGTGGGTGTGGTAAATAAAATCCGAGAGCAGTTGCCATGCTCTCGGATATCTGTCGGGGCGGAGAGATTTGAACTCTCGACCTCACGGACCCGAACCGTGCGCTCTAGCCGGGCTGAGCCACGCCCCGTTTGCGCAGGGGATTATAACCGAGGTAGGAGGGTTGTGCAAGGGAGCGTTATCGTACGGAGAGGCGCATGGCTTCAGGGTCGTTTGAGACGATGTAGAGCTTGCCTTGCGGGTCGAAGTTGAGGCCGAAGACGTAGCCGCCCAGGTCGAATTTGTTCTGGTAGCGCCCATCGGCATCGAAGATCTGCACGCCGCCCATGTCGCTGATGTAGATGCGCCCTTGACCGTCGACCGCCAGGTCGCCGGGGGCGGTGAGCTGACCCTTCCCGTCGCCGCGGCTGGCGATGCGGTTGGTGAAGCGCCCATCGGGGGTGAACTTGAAGACGGAGTAATTGAACGCGCCGAGCACATATAGGTTGCCCAGCCCGTCGATCTCGATATCGGCTTCCAGCTCGGAATCGCCGGATGCGGCGCTTACGGCTGCGGACACGAAAAGTATCTGCCGGTAACCGGGGTCGAGCAGCAGGATGTCCTCCGAATCGACGATGGCGGCGATACGCCCGTCGGGGGCGACGCTGACATCTTCAAAATAATAATCTTCGGAGAAAGTTGGGGCGGGAAGCTCGGCGCCGTCCGCGGGGTTGAAGCGCAGCAGCTCGCCGCGCGTCACCACCAGCAGGGCGCCATCGCGGGCGATTTCCAGCGCCTGGACATAATTGTCATCGCCCAGGTTGGCAAGCCAGCGGAACTTGCCCTGCGGGTCGAAGGACTGCAGGCGCCCCGAGCTGTAATCGGCGACGTACAGGTTGCCCTGGTCGTCGGCGGCGATGGCGCGCGGGTCGTCCATCTGCCCGGCGCCGATGCCCTCCTCGCCGAAGCGCAGCTCGATGCCCACCGGGGATGTGGGGTTGATCTGGTTCCACAGCGGCGCCAGTGGACCGCCGTTCGATGCCAGGGCGAAGAACACGGGAATGAGCGTGACCGCCAGGATGAAGACGGTTAACAAAATAATGCCACAGCCCAGCGACCCGCCAGCGATGCCGGCAGTTTTACCGCTGATGCCCGGGGTCGTGTCGATGCTGATCGTCGTCTGGCTCTCAACATCCGGCTGCCCGGTAATGCCATCCAGGAGTGCGCTCATGGCGGCGGAGTCCATGCCCGCTTCGAGGGCATCCACGATGTCTTTGGACTGCTTCAAGCCCAGTCCGGTCGCCTCCCTCACGCGCTTGACGGCTTCCATCTTCTGCCCCTGGTCGAGCAGGGACTTGACTTCGCTCAAGTCGAGGCTGGCGGTCGAGGCAATGACTGTACCGGATTGCGTGTAGACATTGATTGAAGGCGCAGGTTGCGACCGTTCGCGGCGCCGGGCGGCAGGACGCTGCTGCCGCAGTAGGGGCAGCGTATGGATGCGCCGTCCTCAGGCGCTTCGAGCGGAGCCGAGCAGGATGGGCAATGGAAGGTCTGGGCTTCGGGCATGATGCTTGTTAACCCCTCTCTGAAACGCATTGTTAGACCGATTTTATCATGATTGTCGCGTTTGCGATCCCGTGTTGTCCCGTTTAACTCCGCGCGGCAGGAGGATCGAGAACTTGCTGCCGCGTCCTTCGATGCTCTCCGCCCAGATTTGCCCGCCGTGCAGCTCCACCATCACCCTGGCGACGGAGAGCCCCAGCCCCATCCCGCCATGCTGGCGGGTGGCGTGCGATTCCACCTGGAAGAAGCGGTCGAAGACCGCGGCA
The DNA here is from genome assembly GCA_963702535.1 of uncultured Chloroflexia bacterium. Lineage (GTDB taxonomy): Bacteria > Chloroflexota > Anaerolineae > Anaerolineales > UBA4823 > CAVPDG01. The sequence continues at coordinate 9,535 of CAVPDG010000014.1, forward strand.
GGTCGCGGGCGGGGATGCCCACGCCGTCGTCCAGCACCGAGATGCGGATGAACTCCGGCAGGCGCTCGGCGAGGACGAGAATGTGACCGCCCGGATTGGTGAAGCGCAGCGAATTCTCCACCAGGTTGCCCAGCGCCAGGGAGATCTTCTCGGCGTCCACCTCGGCGGCCAGGTCTGCGCTGCCGGTCTGCGCCACCATGGCAATCTTCTTGCGCTGCGCCTCATCCTGGAAGCTGCCGCAGACGGTCTGCAGCAGCTCGCCCAGGTCGACCACCTGCCAGTGCAGCTTGCCGCGCCCGCTGTGGGGCGATTCCATGCTGGATAGGTCGTCGAGGATCTTCTGCAGGCGGGCGACGGCGCGCAGGATGGCGTCTAGCTGCCGGCTATACGGTTCCTCGGTGATCGCCTCTCGCAGCAGGGCGGCGTGACCTAACACCAAACCCAAGGGCGTGCGCAGCTCGTGCGAGGTGATGGCGATGAAATCGGCTTTCATGCGCTCCAGAGCGTCAACATCCTGGCGGGCGAGCGTTGGTCTCGTCGAGCAGGGTGGAGCTGTACATAGCAACCGCGGCGTAGGCGGCGATCCTCTCTAGAATTGTAAGATCATCTCCTGTATAATGGGCGTTGCCGTGTTTATTGACCGCTTCCATGATGCCCAGCACCTGGCTCCCGTAGCGAATAGGGACTGCCAGGATCGAGCGCGTCTCGAACTGCAGCAGGCGATCGACCTCGCGGTAGATTTGCGGGCTGTTGAGGGCGTCGTTGACGATCACCGGGCGACCCTGGGTGTATGCCGTGCCCGCCACGCTGGCGTCCAGCGGGACACGGGCGCGCTGCAGGGCGTGTCGCTGGTGGGCAGGCGCGGCGATGAACTTGAGCAAGCCGGTCTCCTCCTCAAGAACGAGGATGGAGGCAGCTTCGCAGTGGTCAGCTCGCAGACGGCGTCGACGAATCCCTGGAGCAAGGGGTCGCGCTCGAGACCGCTGCTCAGAAGGCAACTGACCTCAACCAGGCGTTCAAATGTGGCTTTGTGCTCAGCAGACATGGGGTAGAATTAGGGTTGTACTGCACATAGGATGTCCGCTGTGCTGCGCCTCATCATTATAGCACCGGAATTATCCGATGCAGCCATGCATCGTTATCTAATCGCTACCAAGGAGAGCAACATGAGTGATCAGAAGAAAGTCCGTGTGGCAATCATCGGCGTGGGGAACTGCGCTTCATCGCTGGTGCAGGGAGTGCATTACTACCGCAATGCCAAGGACGATGATATGGTGCCCGGGCTGATGCACGTCAACCTGGGGGGGTATCACGTGCGGGATGTCGAGTTTACGGCGGCGTTCGACGTGGTGGACACCAAGGTGGGGCTGGACCTCTCCGAGGCGATCTACGCCTATCCCAACAACACCTATAAATTCACCGAGGTGCCCTTCATGAATGTGAAGGTCTACCGCGGTATGACGCACGACGGCATCGGCAAGTACCTGACGGAGATCGTCAAGAAAGCGCCGGGACCCACGGCGGATATCGTCGGCATCCTGAAGGACACCAAGACGGACGTGGTGATCAACTACCTGCCGGTAGGCTCCGAGATGGCGACCAAGTGGTACGTGGAGCAGGTGCTGGAGGCGGGCTGCGCCTTCGTCAACGGCATCCCGGTGTTCATCGCCAGCCAGGAGTACTGGGCGAAGCGCTTCCGCGATAACAACCTGCCGATCATCGGCGACGACATCAAGAGCCAGGTAGGCGCCACCATCCTGCACCGCACGCTGACCAGCCTGTTCGTCGACCGCAGCGTGCGCCTCGACCGCACCTACCAGCTCAACTTCGGCGGCAACACCGATTTCCTCAACATGCTGGAGCGCGAGCGGCTGGAATCGAAGAAGATCTCCAAGACCGGGGCGGTGACCAGCATGCTGCCCTACACGCTGCCCAAGGACGACGTGCACGTGGGTCCCAGCGATTACGTGCCCTGGCTGACCGACCGCAAGTGGTGCTACGTGCGCATGGAAGGCACCACCTTCGGCGACGTGCCGCTCAACCTGGAAGCCAAGCTGGAAGTGTGGGATTCGCCCAACTCGGCGGGCGTGATCATCGACGCCGTGCGCTGCGCCAAGCTGGCGCTGGACCGCGGCATCTCGGGTCCGCTGATCGCGCCGTCGTCTTACTTGATGAAGACCCCGCCCAAGCAGTTCAAGGATTCCATTGCGCGCGATATGATCGAGGCGTTCATCAAGGGCGAGGCGTAGAGAACACTGAACAGGCGACAGTGAAGCACTGAAGCGTTTAAGAAGATGAGGCACTGAAGTAAGATGAAGGCGATGCGGCTGCATGTCCAGGCAAGGGCGGAGATGCAGCCGCTTTCTTTTGAAGAGGTCGCAATACCAGCGCCCGCTCCTGGGCAGGCATTGCTGCGCGTGCTGGCGTGCGGCGTGTGCCACACCGACCTGCACACGGTGGAGGGCGATATCCACCCGCCAGCATTGCCGCTGACGCCGGGTCACCAGGTGGTGGGGGTGGTGGAATCCTTAATGTAGAGACGCAAAATATTGCGTCTCTACAGGTTGGGGATCGGGTGGGCGTGCCCTGGCTGCATTCCGCCTGCGGAAAATGCGAATTTTGCCTGAGGGCGAGGAAAACCTGTGCCCGCAGGCGCGGTTCACCGGTTTCCACGTGGACGGCGGGTACGCCGAAATATGCTGGCGGATATCAACTACCTGCTGCCCATCCCGCAGGGATGAGCGACGAGCAGGCCGCGCCGCTGCTGTGCGCCGGGATCATCGGTTACCGCTCGTTGCGCCTGGCAGACGTGCATCCCGGCGAGCGGCTGGGGCTGGTGGGCTTCGGCGCCAGCGCGCACCTGGCGATCCAGGTCGCGCGTGGCTGGGGCTGCGAGGTGTACGTTTTCACGCGCAGCGCGGAACACCGCCGGCACGCCGGGGAGCTGGGCGCAGCATGGACGGGGGGAATTGAGGATGAGGCGCCGAAGCCGCTGGACCGGGCGGTGATCTTCGCCCCGTCGGGCAGGCTGGTGCCGCTGGCGCTGGAAAAGCTGCGCCCGGGTGGCACGCTGGCGATCAACGCCATCCACATGTCGGACATACCCGCAATGCCCTACCGGCTGATCTACGGCGAGCGCACGCTGCGCAGCGTGGCGAACGCCACGTACCAGGACGGGGTCGAGTTTTTTCGCATAGCCAATGAGATGGGGATAAAATCGACGGTAACGGTCTATCCGTTGGAGGAGGCAAACCGGGCGCTGCTGGATCTGAAGCACAGCAGGATCAATGGGGAGGCGGTTTTGAGAGTTGCGAGTTAGGAATTCAGGCGCACAATTGACGGCGGGAAGATGTGGGGGAAATTGATCCAACGGGAGTTATGGCGGCGAGGAAACACTTGACAGCCTGGTATTCTTATTGTACAGTATACCTGTACAACAGGAGAAAATCATGACCATCCAGACCAGTTATTCGCAAGCCCGCGCCACACTGGCAAAGTTGCTCGATGAGGTAACCCACAATCGAGAAGTAGTCATCATCCACCGCCCGGGGAGGAGGATGTTGCCCTGGTATCGGCAGAGGAGCTAACCGCGCTACTCGAGACTGCCCACCCTGCGCTCGCCGAAAAATGCCGAGCGGCTGCTCCGCTGCTGGGTCGCGCTTTAAAGGAGGATGGGACGCCAGCGACCATGGAGCATCTCCGGCGGAAGGTTGGCACTGAGTTCCCAAGAACCGTGAAGCGGTCTTCCAGCCGGAGTTTATCGAATCTCGGCATCTGCACTACTGGGTGGGGGTCAGACCGGAAAACGGCGCTGCGCATCCTGGACTTGGTGGAAGCCATCCTGCCGCGATCCGTTTGATGGAATTGGTAAACCCGAGCCGTTGAAATACCTGGCGCCGGGCGTGTGGAGCCGGCGCATCAGCCAGGAGCACCGCCTGGTTTACCTGGTGCGGGATGAGCGGATCGATTTTCTGCAAGCGACGATACCATTATGGGTAGGATTGGAGACAGGTATGGCAAAGCTATGGAAAAAAGGGCGCGGTAAGCTGGGGGCGTTTTCGCCGCTGTTTGGCGAATGGGTGGCGGAAGCGGATTCGGAGATGGGACACGTGCGTTGTAGGCGCACGCTGCAGCCCGTCCTGGGCGGCAGCTACGTGCAGCTCACCGCGCATTGGGAATACGGCGCAGGTGAGAAGCGGCGAGTTTATGACGAGCTGGCGCTGATCGGCGTTGGCGATGACGGCGTTGTGACCTTCTGGTCGTTCACATCGGACGGCAAGCGCTCGGTGGGGCGGCTGGCGGACGTGAGCGACATCCACCCCGAAGCGGTGGGCTTCGAGGCGCAGATGCCTGCCGGGCTGGCGCGCACGGCTTACTGGCCGGCGGAGGCGGGGGTTTCTACTGGGCGGTGGAGTCTCGGACGAAGAAAGGCTGGAACAGGTTCGTCGAGCACCACTACCAGGCGGCGTGACCGCCTGCCTGGCTGGATCGCCAGCCGCTGGTCATCATCCAGCCACGTTGGCAACCCTCGTTCCATCACATCCCCGATAACGTAAGCTTCTGTTGGAAAAATCGAGCCCCATCCGGAACCGGACGGGTGCTTAAGTTGCAGGAAATATGATAAAATCGATAGATAAACTCCGTGAATAGCGCGGCAAGTTAGTATCCACCAGACCAGATGAGGAGGAAATAAAATGGCGAAATTTCTATTGTTATACACCGGCGGTGGTATGCCGGCGGACGAAGCAGAGAACCAGGCTGTGATCAAAGCTTGGACAGATTGGTACACCGTCCTGGGTGCGGCGATAGTCGACCCCGGCAACCCGATCTCGCCGGTGGCGAAGTCGATCTCCGGCGATGGCAAAGTCAGCAACAGTCCGGTGGGTACACCGGCATCCGGTTACACGATCATCACCGCCGATTCGCTGGACGCGGCAACGGCAATGGCAAAAGCCTGTCCGCACCTGAAAGCCGGCGGGCAGGTCTCGGTGTACGAGACGTTCGATGTGATGTAAGCGTTTCCAACCAGTGAATTTGCGGTTACAAGATTTATAAATACTGCATCCGGCATCGCCGGATGCAGTATTTGTGTTCAGCGCTCTTACCGGCGTTGGAACGATCACTCTTGCGCCTGAATGCGTCTGCTTTCTGGTATAACTGTTGCGTGTCTGGGAGAGTACCCCCAACCTCGCTAAGGATGCACACTATGGATTCGTCGTCACTTGTCTTGGGCGCGTTAGGCAATGTAGGCGCAGAAGTTGTCCGCTCTTTGCTGGCTGCGGGAGCGAGCGTGCGCGCCGCTGACCTCTTCCCTGAAAAAATCGTGCAGCGCTTTGGCGAGGACGTGGCGGCGGTCCCATTCGACTACGGTCGACCCGATACATTCGCGCCTGCCTTCGCCGGCATCCGTAAAGCTTTTGTGATGCGCCCGCCACAAATCGCGGATGTCCAGGGACTCATGGTGCCTGCCTTGGAAGCCGCTAAAGTAGCCGGGGTAAAGCACATGGTCTTCCTTTCCCTGATCGGCATCGAGCAAAATACCCGGGTGCCGCATTACAAGGTCGAGCAGTGGATGCTCAACTCCGGTCTGGATTACACCTTCCTGCGCTGCAGCTTTTTCATGCAAAACCTGAACACCACACACCGCGCCGAAATCCGCGAGCGGGATGAAATCTACGTGCCCGTAGGGGATGCTAAAACCAGCTTCCTGGATGTGCGCGATATCGGCGCGGTGGCAGCCCTGGCGTTGCTCCATCCCGGGCATGCGAAGAAAGCTTACGAGCTGACCGGCAGCGAAGCGCTGGATTACTATCAGGTGGCAGATTTATTCACACAGGTACTGGGGCGGAAAATCGCTTACAAGAATCCCGCGGCGCTCGCCTTTTTCCTGCGCCAGGCGCGCAGCAGCTCCAACCTGATGTATGCGTTCGTGACGACCTGGCTGTATAGCAATACCAAAAAGGGCATGGCGGCGCGCACCACCGGCGAGGTGGAAAGGTTGCTGGGGCGCAAGCCGCTGCTCATGCGCCAGTATATCCAGGATTACCGCCATTCCTGGGAGCGCTGAGCGCGCTTTCTTGCCTGGTAAAGACATTCCCTCCCGGGGTGGAGCGCGACCCCCAATTCCGGAAATCATCACGGTAAATCCCACTCAACCTTTGAGTACACCCGCCTTGGGGGATGGTGGCTCACACCGACGCAGGTTATGATAAAATGATTCAATTAATCCTCTGAGCTCGCCAATCACAACCGAGTACGTCTAACGGTCTCCTGTTGTTTGTCGGTATTTACTAACTCCATATGCTCGCTGCTACCAGCAGGTTCCTGCCAGCCGGCGTGCCGGGCCTGGCTGCCAGGTTCGTTCAGCTGTTCATTCTACAAAGCATGTAAGGAGGAGCCCATATGAACAAGGATGTCCGCAAGTCTGTATTTCGACTGGCGTTGCTGGCGGGTGTGCTGGCGCTGTTTCTGCTGATCGCAGCCGCCTGTGCCTCAACCCCACCCGCTGCAACCGAAGCCCCCCCCGCACCAGCGGCAACTGAAGCGTCGCCGGCGCCTGCCGGCACCGAGGCCCCTGCAGTCACCGGCGACTGCACGCCCACCGGCACGGCGAAACGCGGCGGCGAGTTGCGCCTGGCGCGCCTGGAAGAGCCGCTGACCATGGATCCGGTTGGACCAAGCGACAACGGATCGATCTACCTCATCGAGCAGGTGTTCGAATCCTTGATCGAGCCGGATGGCACCGGCGCTGGACTGGTCCCCGGTTTGGCTGAGTCCTGGGAGGTCTCGGAGGATGAGCTGGTGTACACCTTCACCCTGCGCGACGCCAAGTTCAGCACCGGCGACCCGGTGACGACGGATGACGTGCTCTTCTCGCTGCAGCGCGCCGCAAACGGGGAGGTGAGCCCGTACGCTTTCCTGTTCGAGTCGGTCGAGAAGTTCGAAGCGCCAGATGCCAAGACGATCAAGATCACGCTGAAACAACCCAATGCCGCCTTCCTGTCTTCGCTGGCGATCTTCACCGCCAGCGTTACACCCAAGGCGGTCGTCGAAGCCGATACTGAAGGCTTTGGCAATAACCCGGTGGGCAGCGGACCCTTCATGGTCGAAGAGTACACGCGTGGCGATCAGGTGGTGCTGGTGCCCAACCCCTACTACACAAAAATGGGTCTGGATTGCAAGCCCCTGCCTTACCTGGATAAGGTGACCGTGAAGTACGTGCCGGAAAGCAACTCGCGCGTCCTGGGGCTGCGCAACGGCGACTTCGACGTGATCGACAACGTGCCCTTCAACGAGGGCAAGACGCTGGACGCCGAAGAGCAGATCACACTGGGCGTCGATGACATCTACAAGCTGGATTATCTCTACATCAATCACTCGCGCAAGCCCTTCGATAACAAGGACTTCCGCCTGGCGCTGAACTACGCCACCGACCGGCAAGCCATCCTGGATACGGTCTTCTTCGGCTATGGGATCGCTGCCCAACGGCTTTACGCCCAAGATGAATTTCTGGGATCCCAATGTGGAGAAGATCTCCTACGATCCTGAGAAAGCCAAAGAGCTTGTGGCATACGTCAGGATACGACGGCACGCCGTTCGAGATCCTGGTGCCGGCTGGCGATGCGCCGCGCAAGCAGATTGCCCAGATCCTGCAGCAGAACTGGAGCGCGGTGGGCATCAACGCCACCATCGCCGAGATGGATATCGGCGCGGCCTGGGAGAAGGTGGTGGCAGGCGAGTACGATGTCGAGGTGAACTACATCACCAGCGACATCAACGATGACGACGAGCTGGCTACCTTCCAGGGCGATTACTGGGCGCCGGGCGACTCGCAGGCTTTCTTCAGCCGCTACCAGAGCCAGGAAGTGGCAGACATCTTGAAGCAGGCGCGCCAGACTTCTGATCCGGTCGAGCGCGGCAAGCTCTACAGCCAGGCGCAGCAGATCGCCTACTGGGATGGCTACAGCGTGCCCTTCAACTACACCCCAGCCCTGACCGCTTATTGGGATTACCTGAAGAGCTGGCGCACCCTGACCACCGGTTGGTGGTGGCTAGAAAACGTCTGGCTGGACAAGTAAGCCACCATTGCCTGGCCAGGCAACCTAGAGCATCACTTCCAGGCAGGGGCGACGCCGCCGGTCTCCATCCGGTGGTGCGTCGCCCCTGCATACGAACCCGCCTTTCTCCGGCGTGGAGGTGGAATTTGCGCCTTACTGGCTACATGTTCCGCAGGCTGCTGGAAATGATCCCGGTGCTGCTGGGGATCACGCTGCTGGCGTTCATCTTTATGCAGCTCCTACCGGGCGACCCGATCACCATCCTGACCGGCGGTAAAGCATCGCCCGGAAACGGTTGCCGCGCTGCGCGCCCGCTACGGGCTGGACCAGCCGGTTTACATCCAGTACCTGCGCTTCCTGGCAAATTCTTTGCGTGGCGACCTGGGGACTTCGATCCTGCAGAAGACCCCGGTCACGGAGCTGGTGCTGGAGCGCATCCCGCCCACTTTGTGGCTCTTGACCTATGGCGGGCTGATCGCCGTGCTGCTCACCGTCCCGCTATCGATCTCTCCGCCCAGCGCGCCGACCAGCCGGTGGACCACGCCATCCGCGTGGGCGGCATGGTGACCTTTGCCATGCCCTCTTTCTGGCTGGGTCTGCTATTGATCCTGCTCTTCGGACTGAAGCTGGACTGGTTCCCCATTGCCGGCTGGGGGAAGGGTTTCTTCGGGCACCTCTACTACCTGTTCCTGCCGGCGCTGACCATCGGCTTATTCCTGGCGCCGATCCTGATCCTCTCCCTGCGCTCCAGCCTGCTGGACATCATGGGCGCGGATTACATCGAAGCAGCGCGGGCGAAGGGCTTGAAGCAGAACCGCATCATGACCAAGCACGTGCTGCGCAACGCGCTGATCCCAACCGTCACCATCCTGGCAGTCAACATCGGCTGGCTGGTGGGCGGTTCGGTGGTGATCGAGACGGTGTTCTCCATTCCCGGGCTGGGGATGCTGCTCATCCGCTCCGTGCTCTACCGCGATTACCCGACCATCCTGGGCTTGACCATCATCTTCGGCGTGCTGGTGATGCTGGTCAACCTGCTGGCAGACCTGAGCTACGCGGTGATTGACCCGCGCGTGGAGATCGCATGAGCGCCAGCGCGACCTTGATCCCGCAGGAAAAAACAGCGCGCCGGCGGAGCGCCTTGCTCTCCGTGCGAAGCTGGCCGCATCAACCTGAAAATCGGCGTGGTGATCGTCACCCTCATCGCCCTGGCGGGCATTTTCGCCCCCCTATTGACGCCGTACAACCCGATCATCGGCGATTTCAAGGCGGCGTTACAGCCGCCCAGCCTGCAGCACCCCTTCGGCACGGATAACCTGGGGCGGGATGTGCTGGCGCGTGTGCTTTACGGGGCGCGCATCGACCTGCAGATCGGCTTGATCACCACTTACGTGCCGCTGGTGTACGGATTGCTGCTCGGCGCCGTCGCCGGCTTCATGCTGGGCTGGTTCGACCGCCTGATGATGCGCGTGGTGGATATCGCCATCGCCTTCCCCTTCCTGGTGCTGATCATCGTCATCCTGGCGATCCTGGGACCGGGCATCCGCAACATGTATATCGCCGTGTTCGCCGTAGGCTGGACGATGTACAGCCGCCTGGCGCGGGCGGATATGCTCGTCATCCGCGAGCAGGAGTACGTGCTGGCGGCAAAAGCCCTGGGGTATCCTCCGGCGCGCATCGTCTTCCGCCATGCCCTGCCCAACCTGCTGGCGCCGGCGATCGTCTTCGCCATGGCGGATATCGTGCTGAACATCCTGCTCGCCTCATCGCTCAGCTTCCTGGGCATGGGCGTGCAGCCGCCCGCACCGGAATGGGGCGCCATCATCGCCGACGGGCGCGATTTCCTGCTGCAGGCGTGGTGGATCTCCACCTTGCCCGGGTTCGCCATCATCCTCACCGGCATCGGCTTCAGCCTGATCGGCGACGGGCTCTCGCGCATGCTCGGGCAGCGCTACGTGCAGACGGTCTAATGATCTTGAATTTAGGGGTGTGCGTGCGTACGCACGCACACCCCTAAATTCAAGATCAATGTGAGGTTAAGGATGAAAGTATTTATCTCAGCAGATATCGAAGGCGTATCCGGTGTTGTAGATCGGGATGATGCCGTTGTTGGGGCGCGAGAGTATGAGCGCGCCCGCCGGTTGATGACTGCCGACGTCAACGCCGCCATCGCCGGCGCCTATGAGGGCGGCGCCACGCAGGTGCTGGTGAACGACGCCCATTCCAAGATGCGCAACCTGATCGTGGAAGACCTCGACCCGCGCGCCGAGGTGATCCAGGGCGTGGTGAAGCGCGGCTGTATGATGGAAGGGCTGGACGAGTCCTTCGCCGCCGTCTTCTTCGTCGGCTACCATTCGCGGGCGGGCAACCCCTTTGGCGTGATGAACCACACCATGTGGAGCCGCGGCTTCCAGAACCTGTTCCTCAACGGCGCACCCGTGGGGGAGATCGGCGTCAATGCCGCCTACGCCGGGCAATTTGGCGTGCCGGTGGCGCTGGTCACCGGCGACCAGACCGCGGTGCAGGAGGCGCAAGAACTGCTCGGTCCGCTCGAGTCTGCGGTCACCAAGCAGGCGCTGGGGCGCTTTACGGCGCGCCTGCTGGCGCCCAGCAAGGCGCAGGAGCTCACCCGCCAGGCGGCGCGGGATGCCCTGGCAAGGCTGGCTGATTTCAAGCCTTACGTGCTGCCCAAGCCGGTGACGATGGGCATTGAGTTCACCTCATCGGCGATGGCGGATGTGTGTAGCTGGATCCCGACGGTGCGCAAGATCAGCCCGCGCAACATCGAGTTCTCCTTTGCCGATTGGCGTGAAGGCATGGGCTTGATGCTGGCGCTGATGTGGCTGGCGATCCACAACACCAACGATATGTATTAGAGAGTAAGGTCGGGTGCAAAGCGCTAACGGTCTCCTCCTCGAGATAAACGGCTTAACCACCGAGTTCCGCAGCAAGGCGGGCAGGGTGCTGGCGAACAAGGACGTGTCCATCTCCCTGCCGCGCGGCAAGACGCTGGGCATTGTGGGCGAATCGGGCAGCGGCAAATCGGTGCTGTGCCGCTCCATCCTGCGCCTGATCCCCTCGCCCCCCGGGTACATCACCAGCGGCGAGATCTGCTTCGACGGCAGGGACCTGCTGGCGCTCTCCGAAAGTGAAATGGAGAGCATCCGTGGCGTGGAGATCGCCATGATCTTCCAGGACCCGATGACCAGCCTCAACCCGGTCTGGCGCATCGGCGACCAGATCACCGAGGGCTTGCGCGTGCATGGCAAGATCGGCGCTCGTGAAGCGCGCCAGAAGGGCATCCAGCTCCTGCAGCAGGTGGGCATCCCCAGCCCGGAGAAGCGCATCGACGAGTACCCGCACCGCCTCTCCGGCGGTATGCGCCAGCGGGTGATGATCGCTACCGCTATCGCTGCGCGCCCCAAGCTGTTGCTGGCAGACGAGCCCACCACCGCGCTGGATGTGACCATCCAGGACCAGATCTTGAAGCTGATGCTCGAGCTGCAGGAGAGCGTGGGCATGTCGATCATCCTCGTCTCGCACGATATGGGCATCGTGGCGGAGACCAGCGACGAGGTGGTGGTGATGTACGCCGGGCAGGTGATGGAGCAAGCCAGCACGCAGGCGATCTTCAGCCAGCCGCTGCACCCCTACACGGTGGGGCTGCTCAAGTCGATCCCGCGCATGGACGTGCGCAGCGAGCGCCTGCTGCCCATCACGGGTCAGCCGCCCAATTTATTGCGCCTGCCGCCGGGCTGCCCCTTTGCCGAGCGCTGCTCGGTTGCCACTCCCGATTGCAGCGAGACGCCCATCCAGCTGCGCCAGTTCGAGCCGGGGCACCTCTCCGCTTGCCTTTACCCGGAGCGAGCAGCGCTATGAGCGAGACCGTGCTGGAAGTCCAGAGCTTGAGCAAGGTTTTCGAGCAGCCGCGCCCGTTCTTCGACGCCGTGATGCGCCGCCCGGCGCAGCGGCTGGTGGCGGTGGACCAGGTTTCCTTCAAGGTGGAGCGCTTCGAGACGCTGGGGTTGGTGGGCGAGAGCGGCTGCGGCAAGACCACCCTGGGGCGCTGCATCCTCAAGCTGTACGAGCCTTCTGGCGGGCGCATCCTCTTCGAGGGGCAGGATATCACCCGCTATAATCCCAGGGAGATGCGCCCCGTGCGGCGGCGCATGCAGGTTATCTTCCAGGACCCGTATTCCTCGCTCACGCCGCGCCTGACCGTGCGCCAGGCGCTCAGCGAGGTGCTGCGCTTCCACAAGATCACGCCCCGCGACCAGGAAGAGGCTTATCTCTACAGGCTGTTGGACATGGTGGGTCTCAACCGCGAAGCCGCCGATAAATACCCGCGGGAGTTCAGCGGCGGGCAGCGGCAGCGCATCGGCATCGCGCGGGCGCTGGCGGTGCGCCCGTCCTTCCTGGTAGCAGACGAGCCGGTCTCGGCGCTGGATGTCTCCATCCAGGCGCAGATCCTCAACCTGCTGGCAGACCTGCGCGACGAGCTCAGCCTGACGATGCTCTTCGTGGCGCACGAGCTTTCGGTGGTCAAGCACGTCTCGACGCGCGTGGCGGTGATGTACCTGGGGCAGATTGTGGAGATCGGCAGCAGCGAGGAGGTCTTCCAGGCGGCGCTGCACCCCTACACCGAGGGGCTGCTGCGCGCCCTGCCCAAGCCCGTGCCCGGGCGGCGCGACCGCCAGGCAGCATTGGAGGGCGATATCCCCAGCCCGCTGAATATGCCCGGCGGCTGCCGCTTCCACACGCGCTGCCCGATCGCGCAGGAGATTTGCAGGCGAGAGGCGCCGCCGCTGCGCCAGGTGAGCCCCACGCACCAATTGCTCTGCCACCTGCGCCCTTCGCCGGATTGGGGTAAATAAAATGGTTCACCGCGGAGCCGCAGAGAACGCTGAGTAGGACTCTAATGATCTCAAATCTCTGCGTGCTCCGCGCCTCCGCGGTGAGAACAAGGAAGCATAACACGAGTAAGACCTACCCATCCGAGAGCGTTTTGATGCTAAAGAACTTTGCGTACTTCGCGCCTTCGCGGTGAACAGAGAAACGAACCATGACCGAAACCATCCCCTTACAAGATATCCAGGCGGCGCGGGCGCTGGTGCAGCCAGCGCCTGATCCGCACGCCGCTGGTCTACAGCCCGGAGTTCAGCGCGGCAAGCGGCAACCAGGTCTACTTCAAGCTGGAGTGCTTCCAGCGCACGCACGCCTTCAAAGCGCGCGGCGCGCTGAACAAGGTGGCGAGCCTCACCCCCGCAGAAAAAGAGAAGGGCGTCATCGCCGCCTCCAGCGGCAACCATGCCCTGGGCGTGGCGTACGCCTCGCAACTGCTGGGCATCCAGGCTGCGGTGGTGATGCCGGTGCGCGCCCCGGCGACCAAGGTGGAGCAGGCGAAAGCCTACGGGGCAGCGGTGATCCTGCACGGCGAGACCTACGACGACGCACTGGCGCACGCCCGGGAGCTGGCGCAGGAGTCCGGCAAGGTCATCCTGCCCAGCTTCGATGATCTGAAAGTCATCGCCGGGCAGGGCACCATCGCCCTGGAAGTGCTGGAGGAGCTGCCGGAGGTGGGCATTGTTCCTGGGTCCCATCGGCGGGGGCGGGCTGGTCTCCGGGCTGGCGCTGGCGCTGGATGGGATGAAGCATCCCGCATTCGTGGTGGGCGTGGAGGCGGAAGGCGCGCCGTGCATGCTCGCCTCGCTGCAGGCGGGCGAGCGGGTGAAGCTGCCGCGCATCCAGACCATCGCCGACGGCATCGCCGTGCAGCAGCCGGGGGCGCTCAACTTCGACTTCGTGCGCCGCTACGGCGTGGAGGTGCTCACCGTCAGCGACGAGCAGATCTTTGCCGGCATGCTGCGCATGTTGCGCGAGATGCGCCTGGTGGTGGAGCCGGCGGCTGCGGCAGCCCCGGCGGCGCTGCTCTTCCACGAGCGCCTGCTGGGCAAGGGACTGGTGGTGTGCTGCATCATCTCGGGCGGGAATATCGCGCAAAGCATGCTGGAGCAGGTGGTGAAGGGCAACATGGAGGGGTATGGAGGATAAAGAGAGTTCCAATGGCTGGTTGGCGGTTTCGTTTGCCGCCCTGATCGGGCTGGCGGCAACCTTCTTTGCCCTGGTATTGCGCCGTGTCGCTGCGCATAGCCAATGGCGACTTGCCGCAAGCCGCTCCCGCGCCCCAGGCGCAGACTGCCCGGGCGCCCTCCCAGCGGTGGGTCAGCAGCCGCAGGCGATCCCGCGGGCGAGCGGCTCCACGCGCTGGACGACGCCCACCAAATACATCATGAGCGTGGTGCTCTTCCTGGCGGCGCTGGGCGTGCTCTTCATCGGGCGCAACGTGATCTCGATGGTGCTCATCGCCGCCATCCTGGCGCTGTTCGTCAACCCGCTGATCGAGCGGCTGCACACCCGCTTCCGCTTGAAGTGGGGGGTGGCGGTCTCGCTGACCTACGTGGTGGTCATCCTGCATCCTGCTGCTCATCCCGCTGCTGGTCATCCCCAACCTGATCTCCGCCCTGAACTACCTGCTCAACCTGGATTACCAGGCGATCTTGAGCCAGGTCGCCGCCGCCATCGGGCTGACCGCCAATTCGGCGTGGGCGACCCCGCCGCTGGGCGCGCTGGCGGCGCCGTTGCTCGAAACGCTTTCAAGCTCCTTGCAGAACTTCAGCATCGAAGAGCTGGCAGGAACTGCCGGCGTCACCGTCACCCTCACCGGTCTGACCAGCCAGATCGTGGGGCGCCTGGGGACGCTGGTCAACATCCTCAGCCCGGTGGTCACCCTCGCTGTAACCGCCATCTTCACCCTGCTGATGGCGTTCCAAATGTCGCTGGCTTCCCCGCACATCTCCGGCTGGTACCCGGACCTGATCCCGCCGGCATACAAAGACGAGTATTCGGGGCTGCTGGATAAGATCACCCACACCTGGATCAACTTTCTGCGCGGCCAGCTTACCCTGATGCTGATCATCGGCGTGGTCATCTGGATCGGCGGGTCCATACTGGGCGTGCCCTTTGCCTTGCTGATGGGCTTGATTGCCGGTTTGCTGGAGCTGATCCCCAGCGTGGGACCCACGCTGGCAGCCATCCCGGCGGTGCTGCTGGCGCTGGTGCTGGGCTCCACCTACCTGCCGATCGAGAGCAACCTGGTCTTCGCCCTGATCGTGATGGCGTTCTACGTGCTGGTGCAGCTCATCGAGAACCAGTTCGTGGTGCCGCACGTGATGGGCGAGGCGGTCGACCTGCCGCCGCTGATCGTGCTGATCGGCGCCCTGGCAGGCGCTACCGCTTTCGGCATCCTGGGCGCCCTGCTGGCGACGCCGGTGATCGCCACCGGCAACCTGGTGTTCCAGTACATCTACCGCAAGATACTGGAGCCGCCGCCGCTGCCGCCCGAGCCGGAGACTAAACCGGGGGTTTGGCAGCGGGTCAAGGGCTGGGCGGGGCGCCTCCCCATCCCCAGGCGGAAAAAAAGCAGCGATTTGGACACGGATCAACCCGGTTTACACGGATAAAATATTGAAATCCGTGTTCATCCGTTAAATCCGTGTCCAATAGGACTGGATCGTAAACCTGATGGAAAAAGCTGAGCTCAAGCGTTTTACCGAAGCCAACCGGGCTGCCTGGAACGAGGTGACGCCCGTATCACCAGCGGGCGGCGAAGGAAAAGTGGGATAGCCTGTTTGCCCAGCCCGGGTATGTGTGCCTGGACATCGGACGAAATTGCGGAGCTGAAATTCGCGGGCATACAGGGCAAAAGCGTCGCCCACCTGTGCTGCAATAACGGCGTCGAGCTCTTGTCGCTGAAGAACCTGGGTGCGGGCGAGTGCATCGGCTTCGACATCTGCGACGCAGCCATTCAGGAGGCTGCGGGGCGCGCCCACGAGTGCGGCATCGACTGCCGCTTCGTGCGCACGGATGTATACGAGATCGGGGAGGAGTTCGAGCAGCGTTTTGACGTGGTTTACATCACGGTGGGTTGTTTAGGCTGGATGCCCGACCTGAAGCTGTTTTTTGCCAAAGCCGCAGCGTTGCTGAAGGCTGGCGGGAGCGTCTTTATCCACGAGATCCATCCGTTTGCGGAGCTGCTGCCGGTTGGCAGCCACCCGCAGGCGGGCACGCTGAGCATCGTCGAGCCGTATTTCAAAAACGAGCCCTATATCGAGCCGGGCTGCCTGGATTACCTGGGGAATGTGCAATACCCATCCACGACAACCGAATACTGGTTCATGCACACGCTATCCGAGATCATCATGGGGCTGGTGGAGAACGGGATTGCGATCGAGAAATTCCGGGAGTACGAGAGCGCCGTCTCTCCGCAGCACAAACCCTTCGAAGCTCAAAAAGCTGGCTTGCCGTTGAGCTATATCCTGATTGGGAGAAAATAAGAACCGATGTCCCCCCAAACGATCAAGATCATCATCACCGCCGTATTACTGCTGCACGGCGTGGCGCACGGCAGGGCATTCTTCTGCCTGGCAGCCACGGCGGGCGGCGGCGGAGATAAAAAGCTGGATCCCGCTGCGCTCCTGGCTCTTCCCCAAGGCTTCCAAGAAGACTGTGGCTGCCATCGCCGCCGTGTTCTGGCTGCTGGCGACGCTGGGCTTCATCGCTGCCGCGCTGGGTTTTTGGGGTTTGCTCCTGCCCGGCGCCTACTGGCGGCAGCTCGCCTTGATAGCCGCGGTCATATCCACCCTGGGCACGCTGATTTTCTCCGGCATCTGGCCCGGCGCGCCGGATCAGCGCCTCTCCACGCTGGATACGGTGATCTCGCTGGTGGTCAACGTGGCGGTGATCTTCCTGCTGCTGGTGATGCAGTATCCGCCGCTGAGCATGTTTGGAAAATGAGCGTAAATTAAAATATCCCCGATTTCTCGCAGAAATCGGGGATCTGAAGCTGGACGACATCCCAAAGGAGGTTTCTCATGATTAAGAACAAGCTTTTCATCCTGGCGGCGATCGTGATGCTGGTCGCTGTCACCCTGGCGTGCGGCGCCAGCGTCAGCACGGCAAAGATCAGCAGCGCTATGCTCTCCGCGGACAGCGAAGGGGCGAGCGCTACCACAACCTTTTCCCCCGACCAGGCATTTTACGCCATCGTCGAGCTGGCCAACGCCCCCTCGGATACCAAGCTCAAAGCCGTCTGGACGGCGGTGGAGGTGGAGGGCGAGCAGCCGGACCTGCTCATAGACCAGGCAGAGATCACCGCCGGGAACGAGAATGTGTTCACCTTCAACCTGACCAATGACGGGCTGTGGCCGGCGGGGAAGTATAAAGTGGATATCTACCTGAACGACAAGCTGGACCAGACGCTGGAATTTCAAGTGCAGTAGCTGTCTCTGCCGGGAGTCCGCATGTACAACCTGCCATCCAAACTCGGTTTCTGGAGCTCGCTCGCCGGCGTACTGCTCTGCCTGGTTTACCTGCTGGCTCTTCTGGGGAATTACCAGGCGACGGGCAGCCTGCAGCTCATTGAGCCGTACCAGTCGCTGGTCAGCGTGGTGATCCTGCTCTCCTGCCCGCTGCTGGTCTTCGTCTTTGGATCACTGCACGGCGCGATCCAGGGGGCGCGGGGAATCGCTCAGCCTGTTGGGCTTGTGCCTGGTGGTGGTCTTCGCCGCGATCGGGCGGCGTTAACCGCTACATCTCGCTGACCGTCGTGCCGGCGGCTCAGGCGGCGGGCGCCACCGCCGGGCTGGAATGGTTCATGCCCTACGGAACGCAATCGGTGACATCGGCGCTGGAGATGCTCGCCTGGGGCTTGTTCCTGGGGCTGGCGTTCCTGGTCATCGCCCCCATCTTCCGCTCCGATAAGCTGGGCGAGGCGATCTTCTGGATTTGCCTCGTCACCGGGCTGCTCTGTTTGCTGGCGCTCCTCGGGCAGCTCCTGAGCATCCCCGCCCTGATGACGATGGGTCTGCTCGCCTGGGGTCCCGGGCTGGCGCTGTTCTTGATCATGATGGCGGTATGGTTCAGGAAGAGGGCGTATTGATGCATTACTGTCGAAATCCCAAAAAGGGATAAATATATGGAAAATGATGATCCTTGATTCATTCACAAAACGTCAGAAAACGCCTCATACGCTTTTCCGGGATTCTGGAGCAATATCCCGGGTAATACTTGTGGCTTATATGTTGATGCTGTAATCTTCGAATTACTTAGCCTGGTTACCCAGGATGGTCCTTACTCCGAGAATTGATGACAGTCTCCCAAATGATATCCTTCTAAATTATCTGATCAGGGTTTTGAGAATACTTTCTCAAAGTGTGCTGTGTATTGGTTTGCATTAAAAGGGATTGCCCTGGGTTTAATGTACTTACCGAGATCGATATCAACCAGGAGGATCTGCTCCAGGGAGAATCCGATGAGTGATGATCTCAGGCAGTATATCCAGAACAGTATGAACATGAAGGAGACGGACGAGCTGGTTCAGATTTGGACCACCAACAACCGCCTGGAATGGAGCGATACAGCATTTGAAGTGATTTCTGAGATCCTGATCGGGCGCCTGGGGCAGTTGCCACCACAAAGCGAACCAATTACAGAGTATGGAGCACATAGCAAATCTGAAAGTGACGATAATCTTCTTGAGGAAGAATTAGCAGACGAAGATAATGAGCCGGTATTGTATGATCCCGGGAATGTTTTACTGTTCTGTACCTGGCTCAACCGGGCTGCTGTAATTGCCGTTGTGGCAGCGATCATCCTGAGTTACCCAGATGCACGAAATTTGGCATGCAGCTTCTGATGGATTACGTAGGCGGTGATCCCAAATGGGATTTGACAATGAGTTTTCTGGCATTGATCCCTTGGGTTATCTCAATTTTCATAGAGTGCGTGCTCATCTATTTCCCTCTCCGGGGTTTGGCTTACATTTTGAAGATACTCGTCGAGATGGAGCACCGGAGTCGCGGGGTAAAATTCGAGGACAAACCATTGGAATATTGGTGATGGACCATTCTAGTCAACAATTTTCCCGTTACAGCCCCATAAGCCCGGATGGCACAGGTTGATGGGTATCTTGGTACCCATAGCGATCCCTAGAATCATATGGTCGTTTTTCCCCTGAAAAGGATAGTTGTCTTAAGCCCCAAGTCGGTCGAGGCTTGTGCTCTATTGTTGATTCGGGCGATACCCCCTCCTGAGATGCGAGATGGAAAGCCAGTCAACGAAGTGGTACTCTATTACGGATCCGTTTGGGAGGATAGCTTTCTGATTCAACGAAATCTGAATTATCGAAATACCGCATATCCGTTAATAATCTACAGGGATCCATTCAATCCAGTGTTCTATGGGAAGCTAACCGCCTGTGACACTGGTACACAGATTAAGATCAATGCGTCTTTCCATCCGGTTGTTGTGACGGTTTCAATATTCTTCTATCTGATTCTTTTTACACTGGTATTCGGGAGTATCGGAAATTCTGTCGCATCGCATACAAGAATCGAAATAGATGAACTCTTCTTACCAGGAGTATTGATCACGCTAATGTTCGCGTGGCAGGCGATCAGCTTGCTTTGGGAATCTCGAGACCTGGAGAGCTTCTTATCCAAAACAGTGCTTGCAAGGAAAGGTAATCCAGATGAAGCTAAAGGCTGATCTTCTCTGAGCCCACCGCTGAAGTTCTGGTTCCTCTCCGAATCTATCGAAGGTGGTATCCGATTTCTTTTTGTAAGGATTATTTTGAATATGGAAAACCATAAACTCCAATTACGCGACGTCCAACCCGGCGACCTGGAGATCTTCTTCCAATTCCAGCTCGATCCGGACGCCAACCACATGGCGGCATTCACCCCCAAAGACCCCGCCGATCGCCCGGCTTACGACGCCCGCTGGCAGAGGATCCTGGCGGATCCAACGATCCTGATCCAGACCATCTTGTGCGATGGCGAGGTGGCGGGCAGCGTGCTCAGCTACCGCTGGGAGGGCGAGCCGGAGGTCAGCTACTGGCTGGGCAGGGAGTTCTGGGGCAGGGGCATCGCCACCTGGGCGCTGGGCGAGTTCTTGAAATACGACACGTCGCGACCCATGTACGCCCGGGTCGCCAAGGACAACCTCGCCTCGCTGCGCGTGCTGCAGAAGTGCGGTTTCGAGATCCAGGGCGAAGATAAAGGCTTTGCCAACGCCCGCGGGCAGGAAGTGGAAGAATTTCTTTAATCAATAAGGATGAGATTTAATACCAAGCGACACAGGTGATAAACTTAATGGAGATACCTGGCCCGCCACGGAGTTTGAAATCATGGACCTGTTGGGTGCGCTGACGGCGGTCGCGTTTTTCATCTCCGCCATTCTGGTTTTCATCTTCAGGCTGCTCGGCAAGCCGGAGGCAGGCTATTGGATCGGCTTTTTCGAGTTCTTGCTGGCGATCCCCCTGCTGATCCTGCTGGCGAACTGCTCCGCAGATGGGCAGACCGCCACTTTATTACATCCAGATCGGCTTGATGCTGGCCTGGCTGCTGCTTGAAGCGCTGCTGGACTACATCCTGAAGATCGATTTCCGCAGGGTGCGTTGGATGGTGATCGGCTACGTGACGTTATTTTTTGCCGCATCGGGCGGGATGGTCGGCGTGGCTGCCTATGCCGGAGCAGTCTGGGTGTGGACTGCGGGGGTATTGTTTCTCGTGATGGCAGCGCTGGCATTCATCCAGCGCTCCGTGACCGGGATGTGAAAGGGAGTGGAGTATGAAAGCCATTGTGGTTTATGAATCGTTGTGGGGTAATACTGCGGCAGTGGCACGCGCCATCGCCGAAGGCATCGGTCCCGAGGCGAAGGCGCTCTCGACCGCGGAGGCGACTGCCGATTTGGTCGCCGGGGCAGATTTGATCGTCGCCGGATCGCCGGTGCTGGCGTTCAAGCTGCCCACCGAGCAGATTCGCGATAGCCTGCGCACCCAGCCCATCGATGCGCCTGCCCCGGCGGACCTTTCGCACCCCTCCATGCGCTCCTGGCTGGCGGGGTTGCGGATGGGCAATGCCCGCTCGGCGGCTTTCGAGACGCGCGTGCGCGGTCCCTTCGGGCACGCCACGCCGGAGATCACCAAAGCCCTGGCGACAGCCGGTTATCTCTCCACCACCAAGCCGCTCAGTATCATCGTTATGGGCAAGTATGGACCGCTCAGGGAAGGCGAGCTGGAGCGCGCCCGCCAGTGGGGGGCTGAGCTGGGACATGGCATGGGCTGAGCCATGGCAAAGATGATCCCTGCCGCTGAGCGTATTGTGCGCGCCCGCAAGCTGATCCAGCAGGCGCGCGACCTGCCCGTACCGCCCGAGCTGGGGCGCAGCGATTTTTCGTACATCGCCCAGGTGAAGTCGCTCCTGCAGCAGGCGCGTGACCTGGTCAAGTTCATTCCGGATACGCCCAGTGCCACACCGGAGATCAAGAGCGAGGCGCGCAAGATCCTGCAGGAAGCCGACCAGGCGAACAGAGAGATTTTACTCCGGTTGTAATTTCCGGTAAAATTGTCCGAGCAACAACCCCCGTTTTCTCCCAGAGAACGGGGTTCTGATATCAGAAGCCTGTAGGTAGAGGATGGTATAGCATGGAAATCAGGCATTTAACCCTGGCTGAGCTGGATGAGGGTCTGGATGAGATCCGCCACTCCCCGGCAGACAACGGCGTGCTGCGCATGATCGTGCGGCGGCCGCGCGAGTATGAGCGCGAAGTGCTCGCCGAAGGTCAATTGGACCTCGTCGAGGGGTTGGTGGGCGACGATTGGAGCAAGATCGGCAGCTCGATGACGCCGGATGGCTCCCCGCACCCGGAGATGCAGATCACGATCATGAACGCCCGCTGTGTTGCCTTGCTGGCACAGAGCGAGGCGCGCTGGTCGTTGGCTGGCGACCAGCTTTATGTCGACCTGGATCTGAGTACTGACAACCTGCCGCCCGGGACGCGCCTGCAGGTGGGGGAGAGCGCCGTGCTCGAGGTGACGGCTGTGCCGCACACCGGCTGCAAGCAGTTCGCCGAGCGCTACGGCACGGACGCCACAAAGTTCGTCAACTCACCGGAAGGCAAGCGCCTGCACCTGCGCGGCATCAACACCCGGGTCATAAAAAATGGTACGGTCCGCACCGGAGATGTTGTTAGAAAGTTGTGATTGCCTCAATGAGTAAGAAGAACCTCCCTGCTCAAGTTGTAAGCGTGGAGCATATCCTTCAGGGGCACACGCCTGAGGTGCGCCAGATTGTGATGGAATTGCGCCACCTGGTACTCCAGGCGGCTCCGGATGCAATCGAGTCGGCGCACCAGGTCTGGCACAGCATCCACTATCACGACCCCGGGAATGGCTATTTCTGCGGCATCTTTCCCCAGGATGCGTGCGTCCTTCTGGTATTTGAATTTGGAGTTCTTGCTGCCAGACCCGCAGGGTATCCTGCAAGGGACGGGCAAGCAGGTGCGCTCGATCCGCATTTGCAAAGTAGCTGAGCTGCCCGCCGCGGCGATTTGTGACCCTGGTTCAGGCTGCCCTGGCTTTGCCTGCCAGCCGGAACGAGAAGCTGGCGATGATCCGCTCCGGCGCCCGAGGGTTGGAGGTCCCGCAATGACCAAAGGACGCCTGGAAGCCTTCAGCGATGGCGTGATCGCCATCATCATCACCATTATGGTCCTGGAGCTCAGGCCGCCCGAGGGCGCCAGCTTGCAGGTCTTGCTGCCGCTCATCCCCAGCCTGCTCACCTACGTACTGAGTTTCATCTACCTGGGAATTTACTGGAACAACCACCATCACCTGTTCCAGGCAGCCAGCAAAGTGAATGGCAAGGTGCTGTGGGCGAACCTGCACCTGCTATTCTGGCTCTCGCTGGTGCCCTTTGTCACTGGCTGGATGGGCGACAATGGGATGTCGCCGCTCCCCGTAGCTCTGTACGGCGCGGTAATGCTGCTGGCAGCCGTGGCGTATTTCATCCTGGCGCGCGCCCTGGTGAGCCTGCACGGTAGCGATTCGCGGCTGGCAGCCTCCCTGGGCAGCGACGCCAAGGGCAAGCTCTCGCTCGCTCTCTATGCCGCCTCCATCCCCCTGGCGTTCCTGCATGCCGCCTTATCGATTGCGATCTTCGTGATCGTAGCGCTGATTTGGCTCTTGCCAGACCGGCGTATCGAAAAACGGCTGGCAAGCGAGTAGCCTCTAAAAAATAAAAAGGTCGCTGATGCGCCGCACGCATCAGCGACCTTTTTGGATGGTGCTGTTAAGCCGGTAGCCCGGTCATGCCAGCCTCGGCGTTGAAGCGTTGCCACATCTGGCGGTAGGCGGGGTCGACGTAAGCCAGGTCTTTTCGCATAGCCAGTTTATTCGTCCACTCCAGGGTAGCTTCAGCCGCGGTGCAGAAGCAGTGCTCTACAAACTCCTGCTTTTCTTTGAGCGAGCCTTTCAGCACGGCGGGCGCTTCCGCCAGGAAGCCGGCTTCCACCGCGTCGAAATCGATCGCGGATCTCAGGCACCAGGTTGTGGAAGTCAGCCATTGCCCGCCGGTGGAGCTGCTCGTGCTGCCACCATAGCGACCGGGCGTTCTCCTGCTCGTTGGGGTAGGGTCCCAGGTCGGGCAGCTCCACACCGGGGAACACCGGCTTGAAGATCGACACGCAGTTGCCCGAGGTGCCGGTAAACCAGCCCATCACACCGTCGGGACCGTTTTCTGCCACCATGGCGCCGGTCGCCTGCCACAGGCGGTAATCGCCCGGTCCGGCATGCACGCAGATATCGGTATGCGCCGGGGCGGTCGCCGGGTCGTAATCCTTGCCGTGCTGGCGCAGGATGTCGAAGGCGGTCTTGACCGTCACTTTACCGCGCTGTGCCTCCAACCCCAGCAGAGAGGCGCACTGCCGCTCAACGGAGCCGATCTTGGGTACGATCTCCGTTTCGCCGAAAGTTGCTGCCCAATCCACGCGCTCCTTGAGCGAAGAAAGGTCATAATCGGAGTGGATGCCCAGCACGTTGGAGATGGAGCCGATCGAATCGGTCAGCTTGCGGGCGACCCACTGCCTGCCGGCGGTCTCCAGCACCCAGGCTTCGCTGCCGTCGGCGATCAGGTAGCTGCCGTCGAAGTGCGAGTTGCCCGCCAGCTCGCAGTTGCCCCCCTGCCCGAACTGCTCGAGCACGGCGGTCATCGCCTGCACCGCGCCCAGGGCGGTCTTGCCCCGCTCCAGACCGATGCGCAGCATGTCGATGACCATCAAGCCCTCGGATTTTTCATCTTTTTGCAGCGTGGTGAAGACGGCTTCGTTGCCGATTGCCACGCCATGCTCGTTGAAGCCGATCTCTGCCCCGTAGGTCCAGAAGGATTTGCCGATGAAGATCTCGTAGGTCTCGGGCGCCTGGGGGATCACCCGGTGCGTGGCGCGGATGGCTTCGCCGGGGATGTGCTTTTTGCCGGGGATGTGCAGCAGGGCGTGCGCTTCGTTGATCTGGCAGTCAGCCGATTTTGCCAGGATGACGGCGCCGTTGAGCGTTGCGGGGGGTAAGGCTACGAATGAGTTGCACATGAGATCCTTCCTCTTTTAGAATATTGAAGTGCCTTTGAGCAGGCTCAGCCAGTAATCCAGCCGGGGGTCATTCCAGTACTGGCGCAGGCGCGCCATCTTGCTGCCGAACCAGTTGTAATAATCGAAATCTTGGACGGTTGAGTTCTGCGCCTGGATCAGCGACCACATTGACCAGGCGATATCCTTGAGGATCTTATACAGCTTGAAGCGGGCGAACTTCAGCTCGTCGTGCCCGCCGTAGTAGTGGCGCATCCACGCTACGTCCATGCCCTCGGTGAAATAGTTGCTGGTGGAGATATCCGCAAAATCCCAGCACTCGTCGCTCATCGCCGCGTACTCGAAATCGATCAGCTTCAGGTCTTGCGTCCCCTCGTTGTAGAGGTAGTTTGCCGTCCAGTAATCGTTGTGGCAGGGTACGAAGTCGATGCCAGCCGCCATTACCGCCGTTTCGATCTGCTCCGCCAGCCACTCCATGCGCGGCATCTCCGGCGGCAGGTAGCTTTGCTGCTCTTTCGCCAGGCGGATCCAGGTGCGCGTCTGCTCGAAAGGCGTCTGGGTGAGGGGCAGTCCCCCGCCCGGGTTGCGGTGGAAGCTGCGCAGGTTCTCCACCATGGCGAAGAAGATGTGCGGGTTGTACACATCGCCGAAGTTGAGCTGGCGGTAGCCCTCCAGCCATTCCTGCACCTCCACGCCGCGCTCCTCCAGGAAGTAGCACACGCGCGGACCGATGCCGAGGCGGGCGGCGATCTGGCTGGCGGCGTGGGCGCTGCGACGGTCGATGAAAGCCTCGGTGCCCCTGCCGGGGATCTTGACAAAGTACGCCTGACCGTCCACCACCACCTTCCAGTTGGGGTTGGTGATGCCGCCCATCACGCGCTCGTAGCTCAGGTCTTTGCCCTGCCAGTCGGCGATCTGGCGGATGCAGTCCAGCAAGTCTCTCTCGTTCGGATCGGTCATCATCGGCTTTGAGGCGCCCTTGGGAAAAAAGTATATCAGATTTGCTTTCCACCGCCAGCAATAACTTCAGAACTTTCTGTGAAACAACTCCCGTCTTTAACGTTAGTTCGGGTTAGCGGAAAAGTACTGCTCTATTGGGGTTTTCGTGCGGCTTAGCCGCACGAAAACCCCAATAAAGCCACTTTTCCGAACTCACGTTCTTTAAGGTTCAGGAGGCAACGTGATGATCTATGCAGTGATTAACGTCTGTGTGCAGTCCGAGCATAGCTGGGAGGGCGTTCAGCGCCTCAAAGAGCTGGCGCGCTGGCTGACCGATAAATATGGCGCGGAGACCACCCTGCTGGGTAGCGACTCGGGCGGCGAGGCGCAAAAGCAGCTCGTCACCCGCTACCAGAGCCCAGCGCAGATGCGCGATATCGACCGCCGCTTGCTGCAGGATGCCGAGTTTTCCACCTGGCTGCAGGTAAACGAAACCCTGGTGCGCTGGGACTGCGCGCCAGGGAAGATTTATCAGGTATCCGATGGGTAATGAGCGCTTATTTCGCTTTGCCGCTGCGCTTGCGCAGCGTGATCACCAGCATGCCCAGCACCGCCGGCAGGGCGAGCCATGCCCAGTTGATGCTATCTTCTGCGCTAGCTTGCATGCTTACCAGGTCGATAGCAGTGGGCGAGAAGCATAAGAAGCCGGGAGTTACCCCTGGTACGCTGGCATATGTGGTGGTACCTGTAACGCCAGCTGCGCCAGCCGTAGCGCCGTAGGCGTCGTTAGATACTGTCGTTGTGCCGTTGGCGCCGCCGGCGACAGAAGGCGTGACGCCGGTGGTCGTTGAGAGGTAAACCACGCCTCCCCCGCCGCCTCCGCCAGGTCCATGCCGGGCGCCTGGGTAGGTGCTGCCGGCTGGCTCTGAGAGCCAGGCGTTGCCGCCGGTGCCACCACTGGCGGTAACGGTCAAACCGCTGATCGAATTGCCCGTATTCAAGACCATCAAGATGGAGCCGCCTGCGCCTGCACCGCCCGCGCTGTCGTTATCCACGTTCAGGGCGCTGGCGCCATTGGCAGTGAGCGTTCCGCTGCCGCTCATCTGGCGGGCGCGAATCAGGATTAATCCGCCACCTGCCCCGCCGCTGCTTGCCAGCCCGACGCCGGGCGTACCGGTGCCGTTGTTGGAGGTGCCGGCGCCGCCACCGCCACCCGGTGCCAGGCGCCCTGCGGCGCGCTCAGCAAATGCCACGCCTTGCCGCCCGCCGCGCGCCAGGTTGCTCGACCAGCTATTGCCACCCAGACCTCCAGCGCCGCCATTGCCGCCGCCCCCACCGCCGCTGTTCTGTTGGTTTGTCGATGGCTCGCCGTCCGTCCCGCCGCCGCCTGCCGTGCCAGGCGCGCCGCGGGCGTTGCTGCCGTTCGGATAGCCATCGTTCGGTTGACCCGTATCGAGCAGAGAGCCGCCGTAGTAAACATAACGCGGCGTTCCGGCGATTCCTTCGCCTTTGGCGCCGTTGGTATTGACCGTAGACAGCGTGACGTAGTCCGTGTTATCGCCCGCTCCGCCGGTTAGCTGGCGCCCGCCGCCGCCGCGGAAGCCCATACCGTTCACGTTGATGGCGTTCGTGTTGAAAACCAGCTCGTTGACCACCTCCAGCGCCAGCACGCCGCCCGTGGCGCCGTTCCAGGATTTTGCCGTGAGCGTCCCACCCAGGCTGGCGTTCAGGTAGGCGGGCACGCGGATCACCTGGAAGCGCCGCTGGCCTGCCGTGGTGCTTGCATCGGCGTTGGTATAAGCGTACAAAAGACCACCGCCCGTTCCCGCGCCGCGGATGGTAAGCGTTCCACCGCTGGAAAAGGTCACTGGGCTACGAGCGATCACGTATTCGTAGCGCCCGCTGTTATTAGCATTGGTATAGCCGGAACCAGTGCGGTCATTTGCGCCGTAACGGTTCGAGTTGCGGCTATCGATACTGGCATCCTGCATCTGCATTACGATCAGCAGATCTCCGACCCGGATATCCGCGCTGGCGCCGCGCCCGGCGCCGATGGATAGGGTTGTTGCTCCGGCGGTGGCATTGGCTGTTCCGGGGAAGTAGGAGTTGACAGTCCCGGAGAGCGAGGTGGCGCCTGGTGTGTAATTGGAGAAGCAGATCGTCTGAGATTGCGCTGGCGTAACCGGTATCACGCAAAATGTGAGCGCCAGGCAAATGACCATTGCCCAGCGAATGATTGAATTGGAAAAATTATTCATCTCCTTCAAGTCCCGCCTCCTGGTTAATACAAAATCAATTCTACTAACTGCAGAACCCTGCTGCCAGCGTGCGTGCTTGCAAATTTGCAAGCCTGGGTTATTTGTAGGGTTGCAAGATGAGGGCCAATTTCCCCCTGGCTTGCCCTCAGCCTTAAGCGCCTGCAAATGGTATAATTCTCACATCTTAGCGCAGGCTTTGATAACGAGCAGGGACGATACTCAAGTTCTATCTCCCTACCTCTGGGAAATTACACGGTTCGGTGGGAATCGCCGTGGAAGAAGCCGGATTTTGGGGTGTGAAAGCGGAGTAGCCGCTTTCACACCCCAAAATCCGGACATCGCCACGGTAAAACCCAATCAGCCAAATAAACTTATTGGAGTGCATCTATGTCTGGACATTCGCATTGGGCTACCATCCGGCGCAAGAAGGGCGCCGCGGACGCCAAGCGCGGGCAGGTCTTCACCCGCCTGGCACGCGAGATTGTGATTGCAGCGCGGGAAGGGGGCGGAGACCCTTCCTCGAATATGCGGCTGGCGCTGGCAGTTGAAAAAGCCCGGGCGCAAAACATGCCCAAGGATAACATCGAGCGCGCCATCAAGCGCGGCACCGGCGACCTGAAAGAGGGCAACGCCCTCGAAGAAGTGGCATACGAAGGCTACGCTCCCCACGGCGTCGCGCTGGTTATCGACGTCGTCACCGACAACCGCAACCGGGCTGTAGCTGAGATCCGCCACGTGCTCAACCGCTCGGGCGGCAGCATGGCGGAGGCTGGCTCCGTCGCCTGGCAGTTTACGCGCAAGGCGTACTTCACCATCCCCGCCGAGGGGCAAGACAATGACGCCGTCTTCGAGCTGGCGGTGGAAGCCGGCGCGGATGATGTCAAGTTCTCGGATGATACCATCGAGATTATCGCCCCGATCGAAGCCTTCAAGGATGTCAGCGACGCACTGCACAAAGCCGGCATCGCCCCGGAGGACGCCGAGCTGCGCCCGCTGCCCAACAACGAGGTTGAGCTGGGCATGGATGAGACCTTGCAAGTGATCCGCATGGTGGAAGCCCTGGAAGACCTGGACGACGTGCAGGCGGTTTATTCCACGCTTTCGATCTCTGATGAGGTCATGGCGCACCTGGAGGCAGCCTGATACCGTGCTGGTGATTGGCATCGATCCCGGCGTAGCTACCACCGGCTACGGTCTGGTGCAGGAAGCCCAGGATGGCAGCCTGGAGATGGTAGCTTGCGGTGTAATCGAAACACCTGCAGGGATGCCTCTTCCGGAGCGCTTGTTGCTCCTGCACTCGAAATTGAACGAACTGTTGCTTCTCCACCACCCGGACAGCGGGGCAGTGGAGAAGCTGTTTTTTCAGCGCAATGTGCGCACCGCCATGACGGTGGGTCAGGGGCGCGGCGTCGTCCTGCTGGCGTTGGCGCAGGCGGGCTTGCCGGTAGCCGAGTACACCCCGCTGGAGGTCAAGCAGGCGGTGGTGGGTTACGGCGGGGCGGATAAGAACCAGGTGCAGCAGATGGTGCGGGCGTTGTTGGGCTTAGACGATATCCCGCGTCCCGACGATGCCGCCGATGCACTTGCCGTAGCCATCTGCCACACCCACTCCCGGCGTTTCAATGCATTTCTTACAGAAGAATAAGTTGAAGCACCCAGCGACAATACTGCTGGCTTCTGCCTCTCCTGAACTGGAGTGCATACCGCCTTAACGGTTACGAGAGCGCCAGATGTCCGAGTTCGTAAGTGATTTATTCTCGCCGGTGGAGCGAATCCATCACGCTCTGCGGTAGCTCGCTGACCTTGTAGATGCTGGCGTAGCGCAGCCCGTTGAGCATGACAACATGCTCGGGAGGAATACTATTCAGGGCTTCTAACATTTTTATTCCGAGGTTGAGCGGTCTTTGCTGGATATCGTAAATCACCAGGTAATCCGAGTTTTGCACCCATTTGGCGCTGCGATCGTTCAGGTAATTCTTGCTCTGGTACATCAGCGGATAAGTCTTGCCAGGGAAATAATACGAAAATGGTCCTACGCCCAGGTGCGACGATACAGTCAGTTCTTTGGCGTTAGGTTTTGCCCCCAGATAGGCGGCTGCCAGATCCAGCCCTTCCCCATATCCTACGGTCGTGTCTTCCATATCCGGTTTCAGTACCTGCGCCAACGGATTGACATATGTATAATAATAGGGATAGTCAGGAAGAACGCTGCTGACTTGCAATATTACAAGCGCGATCAAGATTACTGCCTGTACGCTTTTTTTGACGAAGAACACGGATTTTTCACCCAGCCAGCTAACCCCCCATACCCAACCGATGGCAGCAATAACCTCCAGGGATACAAAGGCGAACATAATATAATGCAGGGAATTCCATCCACGGGCGATCCCAAATACCAGGATATACAGGGCTGTAAGCAGGAAGAGATAGAAGATGATCTGCTTTGTATTGCGACCCATCGGAGCAATTTTGCGGGCTGTAACCCCAATTAGCGCTAGACATACGCCGACCCATAAGATGGGTGTTGTCTTATAAAGGATTGAGATCAGATATTCGCCGATCCCAATCACATCCAGGCTGAAATTTGTTGGATTGATCTCCTTCGCTACCTGCAAGCGTTGGCCCTGGAAGGCATAACTGACAGCATTTCCATATACCCCAAAAAGCATTTTTCCAGGCGCTACCCACATCCCCGGCCATAGCAAAAAATAAACGAGGGTAAGCCCAACTAACCAGATCAGGTATTGTTTAATGGCTCTCCAAACTAGGTTCTTGCGTATCCTGTTATCTTTCCAGGAATAAGTAACATTAACCAGGAACATCAGACCCGCAAGGGGGAGCAGTAAGATCGTAGGAGATTTGGTCAGGAGCGCTAAGCCAGTAGCAGCAGATGAGATGAGCAGGTACCGGTATTTCTCTCCCTGGTTAAGGAATGCCAGCAGCGATAACACCGCAACAAGCACAAAGGCGGCTGCCATTCCTTCGTGGGTAAGTAAGCGAGATTTACCCAGGTAAAACGGATCAAAACTTACCAGTAAAATAGCTACCAGGGCGGTTCTTGTGTCCAGGAGTTTGCGCAATAAGAAAAATGCAAGCAACAAGGTCGCGCTGATAATAGCCACGTTGATCATCCGGCTGCGGTAAAGCACAACTGATAAAGATTTCTTGTAAGCTGCGTATATATTATCCAATACCCAAAACTTTTCGATATACCCGTGCTTTATATGGATGTAGCCGGGAAAATAGGATAATATTCCGGCGGTGATCACCCACATGGTTGTAATAGCTGGATGATACTCATAGGCGGTCTGATCGAACTGTCCCTTATCGATTGCGTGTAAAAAATTGTGAGAGAAAATCAACCAGGCTGGCTCGTCGCCGGTAGTAAATTTCTCGATACCCACTAGCCGGGGCGCTAGTATAGCCGCTGCTAGTGTCACAAAAATAAGGATTGAATAGAGCACTTTTCTGGACATGAGTTTCGATTATAACATTGAAGGATCGCCGTAATATCATCGCCGATGCGGGTCACTGGGATTTACCGTGATGATTTCCCTATTTAGGGGTGTCCCCCAAAATATCGGTACTTCCACGGGATTCCCAAAGAGCCGCCGATGTTGAGAAGCACAGCTAACCGGGTTGAATATCCCTCTGAGGCAATGTTTCTCTCTCGCCAATGATATAATTCGGCCGAGAAATTACCTGCTCATGGATCATCGCAAACAAGTCATCCATCTGGCTCTCATCTCGCTTGGGATCTTTATATTTCTCCTGGTCACCCAGCTGATCGGATTGGGCAAATTTGTGACCGTGGACGAACCTGCCTGGCTACTTTTTGCGTCCAATTTCTTTATTGCTTTGAGTAAGGGGCAGTTAGAGAAGACGGCGATCGATTATGGCATGACGACGCTGTGGATCCTCACGCTGGCATTCCTATCCTACTTTCCTGGCTATCGTGTGTTGGGAAGATATACCGACAAGTACTGGCGCATGGACGAGCTGCTCCATAAATATCACAAGCTGCCTATGACGCTGCTTGTACGCGGTCGTGTGATTTCAATCGTGTTGATTTCTGGTTTCCTTATCGTCACATTCCTGCTGTTA
Source organism: uncultured Chloroflexia bacterium (assembly GCA_963702535.1). Lineage (GTDB taxonomy): Bacteria > Chloroflexota > Anaerolineae > Anaerolineales > UBA4823 > CAVPDG01. The sequence continues at coordinate 41,373 of CAVPDG010000014.1, forward strand.
AATATATTGGCAGGGTTGCTCACTGCCCTGGTGGTAATCCTTATGATTGCGCTTGATCCTTTCTTCCTGGGGCATTCACGGTTACTAAACCATGAAGGTTTGATGGCAGCCGCGATCCTGATCGCCATCTTTGCTTTATTGGTCTATCTATACAAACACCGTCAAGCACGTTACCTGATCCTCTCCGGGGCAGCTACCGGGATAGCTTTGCTAGCCAAGGTTCCAGCGATTGTGCTCTTCCCCCTCGTAGGACTGATATTTCTTGTTAATCTTGTGGAAGAGTGGAAAATCAACTCACAGCATAAGAGGCTGTTGCTTCGATATGTCGGCGGGTACGGGCTGTGGATGCTGGTTGTTGCCTGTATATACATCTTACTCTGGCCGGGGATATGGGTGGATCCGGGCGCGATGCTGTATGAAGTTTTTGGTAATGCTCTGAGTAATGCCCTTCAAGGAGGCCGGCTGGCATCGACTCAATCGCTGCACCCAGAATCATTTGCTCTGGAGAGCAGCGGGATCGTGCACTATACAAAGGTGGTTATCCTAAAAACCACACCGGTAGTATGGTTTGGATGCATCCTGGCGATTATTGGCTTTTGGATGAGGAAAAGATCACCGATGCCACCCGTATGTAAACGGATCGTGGCTTATTTCGGATTGTTGGCCGTTCTATTTGTGCTCATGTTTGGTATGGCGCAGGGGCGCAATCACAACCACTACGTGCTAACCTCCTTTGTCGCGTTGGACGTGATCGCCGGGATTGGCCTAACTTGGGGATACGGATGGCTATCGGATAGTGTACCTGTTTTCCGGAAGCGCTGGGCAGCTGCTGCCCTCTTCGTTGCTATTTTGGGGCTGCACGTCAGCGGAGGGCTACGCCAGTACCCGTATTACTACACTTACACCAATCCCCTGGCGCAGGTCTTGATGCCCGGCTACCAGGATCCGGACGCCGGTTACGGTGAGGGGCTGGAGCTGGCAGGCGCATATTTGGCAGCCAAGCCTGGCGCTGACGATACGAAAGCGATGTCCTGGTACGCCGCCGGACCTTTCTCCTATTACTTCCCCGGCATGACATATAATCTGTTGATCAACGAAGATGTAGACAAAACGTATGTCCGGCGCATGAAGCTCTCCGATTA
>CAVPDG010000015.1:0-173797 GCA_963702535.1 uncultured Chloroflexia bacterium
GGAGGTTTGCGCCAATTGACTATGATAAAATTCATCCCAATCCATACGTGTTGGATGCATTTTATGACCGATCCGTCTTTTGAAGAACCGTTTCAACGAGAGTTGGAGATGGCGAGGCTGCCAGGGCTTCCGGTAACGAAGGGCGGGCGCGGGTCTGCGCGGCGGGCTGCCGGGCCATCGCCGGCGAATATTTCGCCCGCCTCGGCATCTCCCCTATCCAGCCCAGCGCCTATGATCGCTTGCGGGACCTTCACAACCTTGAAGATTTGTCGGATGAAGTCTACCACATCGTCGACCACCTTTTGCTCCGTGTGAATACCGACCAGCAATTACCCGTCTCGGTAGACCTGATCGAGGAAGCGCGCGGGTTAAAGCCGGCTACTGGATTGACTTCCAGCACCAGCACACGCCTGGAGACGGTACTCTTAACCAATAGGAAATGAGCTCATGAACATTCTCGCAATCACCTCCGGTGAATACGGAGCACGGCATGTCGCCAATATCAAGGCTCATGGACCTGCAACTTGGACGCTGGAAACCTGGCAAGCGCCTGCCTTATTCCCCCTGGTGATCGATTACCCGGAGGATTACCTTCCCGCCTCCTTACCCCCCTGTGATTTGATCCTTTCCTTCGGCGAGCATAAAGGCATCGCTGAGTTGTTACCGGATATCGCCCGCATGACCGGCGCCAAATCGGTCCTGGCAGCCATAGATAATGAAAGCTGGCTACCGCGTGGGCTTGCTCGCCAGCTACGCGGCTGGCTGGAGAAAATGGGCGTTGCATGCGCCACGCCAAAGCCGCTTTGCTCGTTGACTGAGACCGATTTCGGTGTGACTGCCGGCAGCGCATCAGCTATCAAGATGAGTACATCAGTGAATTTGCCCGTTATTTCGGCAAACCCGAGCTGAAACTTGAGATAGACCCGGAAAGCAGGTTGATTTTGTCCGCCCAGGTGCAGCGCGATGCCGTATGCGGCTGCGCGCGCTACGTCGCTGAGAGGTTAGTCGGCGTATCTGCTGACGAAGCGGAGGAAAAAGCCGGACTGCTCCACCACCACTTCCCCTGCCTTGCCAGTATGGGCAAGGATGTGGACTTTGGGGATACTTTGATGCACGTCTCCGGGAATGTGCTCAAGGACAATGTTGGCGAGCAGGTTAAACCGTACAAATCAACGCAGTACATCGCCCCCGGCAGCCGGGCTGAATAGCGGCTAAAGCGCCTTTTCTTGCCCCGCATTGTTCTGGCGTCGGTATTGCTGGAAGAGCGTGAGGATGCTGAATAGCAGGATCACTGCGCGTAGGCTAAGCAAGAACATCGTAAAAAATAGTAATACAAGCAGCAAAGCTAACCAGAGCACAGACGAGCGCCCGAAGCGCGAGATCGTTGGTAATACCTGCAACTGGTTGACAAGCTGCTTACGCAGGTCAGTAATAAAGTCGGGGCGTGGAGAAACAGGTCTCAATGATCTTTGCAATCTGGTTTCGATGGCGCTAAGATCCTGGGATTCGTTGCTCACGGGTTCATCCTTTCCCTTCTTGATCAATCTCCGTATCGGATAACAGGACGAAGTTGTATTCGTCTCTTAAGGACAACAGGGTGCGGTGGTAAAGGCTCTTGATCGCGCCTTCTGTCCGTCCCATGATTTGACCGATCTCGGAGTTGGGGAGATGCTCCACAAACTTGAGGATCAGCAACTGTTGCCTGTCCGGCGGCAAGCAACGGATGATTGTCAGGAGCTGCTCCGTCTCCTCTGATTGGACCAACTCTGCTTCCGGATACTGACCGTCCGCCTTGCCCGCCACGGTCTCATCCAGCGGGACTTCCTTACACCGGCTGTTGTCCCTATGCCAGTTCGCCAGGACATTATGAGCGATGCGGTACAACCACGCCGAAAGCGGCAAACCGCGATCGTGGTAAGTGCCGATGTGACGCATCGCCCGGTAGAAGACCCGGGCGGTCAGGTCTTCTGCGTCTGCTGAGTTCCCCGTCCGATAATAGATGTAGTTGTAGATGCGCCCCACGTAACGCTCATACAAAACACCGAAAGCCTCAATATCGCCTTGGGCGGCGTTCGTCAGTGCTGCATCGTCGTCAAATTCCAAGGTTATCCTCACCCTGTTGGGTGGGGTCTATGGGTAAAAACCCCACTACCCCTAAATAGTTACTCTCAGAAGTGATCTTCATCAGATGAACCTGATCCATTGAACATTGTGAAGTCCATTATATCAGCCAAAATCACGGGTGGTACTGACCAGGAACGAAGTTAGGGTTTTCCGAAATAACAAAGGATTTTCGAACGCTCTCATGATAAAATATCAACGCACGGGGATGACTGGCTTCGACGGGAGAGGCTGGCCCCGGATTGCGAGCCGAGAGGCGCCGAGCTCGAGAAATCAGCGCAAACCAAAGTGCCAACCGCACAAACTATGCTGCTCTGCCCCTCGCTGCATAAGCGATGAGCGAACAGCTGGCTCTCATCAGTAGAGCCACGTCCGCCGGTCCCGTCCTCCGACCGGTGATCGGGTCGGGCGTAACAAAGTCGGAGTGCTGCACGCCATGTCGCTTCACGTGCTTAAGAAGGGCTTTCGGGTCCTAGCGGCTGGCTGGAAGGAATCTTTGCCTGCTGAGATCCTTCTGGCGAGACTGAACACCAGGCTACGCTCGTAGATATCTGTGGGACTATTCTTTCGGACTCGGTTCGATTCCCGACATCTCCACCAGTTGGATCCGGCGAAAATGCAGTGAGCCGGATCCTATTTTTTTGCGAGCACAAACCCCTTCAGGTAAGCGCCATCGGGGAAGTTCAACGCTACGGGGTGATCCGGCGCCTGGAAAAGCGTATCCACGATCTGGACATCCAGGCGCGCATCCACTGCCGCGCCAGCCAGGATCTTCTGAAATAATTCCAGTGAGATATTGCCGGAACAGGAAAACGTCGCCAGTATTCCGCCAGGATTTAGGAGCTTCATCGCCAGTAAGTTGATATCCTTATAACCGCGCGCCGCGCCCTCGATATGGGCGGCAGTCGCAGCGAACTTCGGCGGATCGAGGACGATCAGATCGAATGCCTCACCCCGGTCGCGCAATTCCCTGAGCACGCGGAAAACATCCCCTTCGCGGATGGATGCATGAGCCGGGTCAACCCCGTTCAGCAACAGGTTGCCCTTCAGCATCTCTAACGCCTGCGCCGATTCATCCACCGCCAGGACGGATGCCGCTCCGCCTTTCATCATCGAGAGCGTGAAGCCGCCTGTGTAGCAGAAACAATCCAATGCCTTGCGCCCTGCAGCCAGGGTGGTGAGAACCTTGCGGTTTGTCCTCTGGTCAAGATAGAAGCCGGTCTTATGCCCCTGGCGAATATCGACCCAATACTGCAGCTCGTTCTCAACAACCCTGATCCTATCAGCAGGCTCGCTCCCCTTCAGGAGACCCGCCCTGGGAGGCAGACCCTCCAACTTGCGTACTTCGGCATCCGAGCGCTCATAGATGCTATCTGCGCCGCTGAGATGAGCCAGTATCTCGCCGATCTCAGACCTCCATCGTTCGGCGCCGCTGCTGAGAACCTGCACGACCAGCGTGCGATCGTATTGGTCAACGATCAATCCGGGCAACCCATCGGATTCGGCATGCACCAGGCGGAAGGCGTTGCTCTGCTGGGGGATGTGGTATGCATGCCGGCGGGCAATGCTCCCCGCCAAACGCCTCTCAAAGAAGTCTACAGAGACTGTCTCATCTTGATCCCAGGTCCAGATTCGGGCGCGGATCTTCGAGTGGGCGCTGTATCCAGCTCGCGCCAGCCAGTTGCCCTGTGCATCCAGGATCTCAACAGTATCTCCATCCTCGGGCGTAGCAGACATGCCCGCAATCGCGCCGGCGTACACCCAGGGGTGACGGCGCAAGACAGATGCTTCGCGTCCCGCGTGTAAATGAAACTCGATCATAAGAAAAATGGGGCTGGAACCGAGCGTGATCCCAACCCCAATAACCTCTGTCTTTCCCTGCTCTCCACAGGATTAAGAGATGACGCCGATTTGCTTTCCGGCGACCCCGATCACATCGATAGCACGCGCAATTTCCTGGGTCTCGTGCGCTGCCGTGACCGTGGCGCGCAGGCGCGCCAACCCCGGAGCGACGGCAGGAGAAACCACCGGCAGGACGAACACATCATGGTGTTGCGCCTCACGCGTCATCGCAAATGCCACTTCATCGCTGCCGCAGACCACCGGCACGATCGCAGTTTCGGTATACAGCGTATCGAAGCCAAGCCCTTTCAAGCCGCTAATGAACTGTTGGGAATTGGCGTTCAATTTTTCCACGCGCCAGGGCTCATCCAGGATCACTTTAAAGGCTTCATTGGCTGCGGCAGCCTGGGCAGGGGGTAGGGCTGCCGAGAAGATATACGCCCGGCAGGTATGGCGCAAGAATTCGACCAGCTCCCGCTTGCCGGCGACATAACCACCCACCGAGGGGATGGTCTTGCTCAGCGTGCCCATCTTAATATCGATACTGCCTTCCATATCGAAGTGCTCTTCTATGCCTCTGCCGCTCTTGCCCAGCACACCTACGGAGTGCGCTTCATCGATCATCAGCCAGGCGTTATATTTGCGGCACAGTTCGACGGTCTTGGGGAAATTAATGACATCACCATCCATGCTGAACACAGAATCGGCAACCACCAGCTTGGCGCCATCCGAAGCCTGGATCAGACGCTGCTCGAGCGCTTCCATGTCATTGTGACGGAAACGCAAGAATTTTGCTCCAGACATCATGCAGCCATCCACAATACTGGCGTGATTTAATTTATCCGAGATCACATAATCGTTCCGCCCCACCAGCGCGGAGATGACGCTCAAGTTCGTGGCATAACCGGATGAAAATGTAACCGCCGATTCCGTTTTCTTGAACGCAGCAATCGTTTCCTCCAGCTCGCGATGGATGGTCAGGGAGCCGGCTAACGTGCGCACACCATGCGTGCCCGTGCCGAACCGGTCGACAGCTTCCCTGGCGGCTTTATTGATGCGGGGGTGCCCTACAAGGCCCAGATAACTGTAAGAAGCATACATACCCATCTCACGACCGTTAACGAGAACTCGCGCCCCCCCACGCAGCTCGGAGATCGGTTGGTTGTAGTAATACAGGTCGGCTGCTTTGATCCCCTTTACCCGCTCGTTCATCGCCTGAATGCGCTCTGCGATGGCATCATTGGATAGATGATCCATAAAATACTCCTTTGAGATAGTCCTGGCAAGTTTAGTCCAGGCTTGTTGAACTGTCAACTACCAAACCACAGGAATGCGCTATTCCGGTTCACCCGCCAGCTGGCGGAGCTGGCGCTCATCGATCACTGGAACGCCAAGAGAGCGGGCTTTCTCCAGCTTCGAGCCGGGATTTTCGCCAAGAACCAGGTAGCTCGTCTTCTTGCTGACCGAATTGGTGCTCTTGCCGCCGCGTGCCTCGATATAATCCTTGATCTCTTCGCGAGAAAAACCTGCAAGCGTGCCCGTGACCACAAACGTCATGTTCTCGAAGGCTTGCAGCAGACCCGAATCTCCCTGGGCTGCATCTTCAGAAGGCCAGACGCCTGCCAGGCGCAGCTTTTCCAGCACGTGCTGGTTAGCCGGGCGCTCGAACCAGTCGACGATGCCCTGGGCGATGTTTGGACCAATGCCTTCAATCGTCTGCAGATCGAGCAAGGTTGCGCGGGAAAGCAACTCGAGATTGGGGAAATTCCGCGCCAGGTCGGCAGCCACGACCTCGCCAACCCCGTGAATGCCTAAGGCGGTAATCAGGCGCGCCAGGGATTGGCTCTTGGATGCCTGGATCGCTTGAAGGAGGTTATCGGCTTTTTTCTCGGCAAAACCTTCCAACTTGAGCAGCTCTTCCTGTCCCAATGAATAAAGGTCCGCCACATCTTGCACCAGCCCGGCATTGACCAGTTGCTCAACGATCTTGATTCCCAAGCCGACGATATCCATCGCCCCGCGCGAGACAAAATGCTCTACATTCCTAATCAATTGGGCAGGACATGCGGAGTTGACGCAGAACCAGGCGACCTCCCCTTCGAAGTGCTCCACCGGTTGCGCGCAAGCCGGGCAGACAGCCGGCGGTGTGAAATGGCGTTCTTCGCCGGTCCTCGCCGAGCTGATGGGACCAATCACATAGGGGATGACATCACCAGCCCGTTTCACCAGCACCCGGTCGCCGATACGGATATCTTTTTCGAGGATATAGTCAAAATTGTGCAGAGTAGCCTGCTTAACGATGACGCCGCCAATATTGACCGGCTCCAGGATAGCATAGGGCGTCAACACCCCTGTGCGCCCTACATTCACTCCGATATCAGAGAGCTTTGTGGTCACTTCGCGAGCGGGGAATTTGAAGGCGATTGCGCCGCGCGGGTCTTTTCCCACCACCCCCAGCTCAGCCGCCAACCCCAGGTCATTGATCTTGATCACCGCGCCATCCGCCTCGAAAGGCAGGCGATCGCGCTCTTCCTCAAGCTCGTTGTAAGCTTGGATAACCATCCGCAGATCGCTGCAAACGCGCTCCGGGACGACCGGGAAACCAAGCTGGCGTAAATAGGCGAGCACCGCCTGCTCCGTTGTGAGGTCCTCGTTACGGCTGCCCTGGATGTCAACGATCGCATAGGTCAGCAACGTCAGTGGGCGGCTTGCCGTCAGGGCTGGATCGAGCTGGCGCAGAGAGCCAGCCGCGGTATTCCGGGGTTTAAGTAGGTCTTCTCACCCGCCTCTTCCAGGCGCTGGTTCAGCTTTTCGAAATCTTGCACGTTAATGAAAGCCTCTCCGCGCACCACGAGAACCTCCGGCGGGAGGGGTCCATCCGGTGAAACCGGTATCCTGAGCGGCAAAGCCCGGATGGTGCGCAAATTATGGGTGATGTCTTCGCCAACTTCGCCATCCCCGCGGGTCGCGCCCTGGATAAAGACACCCTGGCGATAGTGCAGTACCACGGTCAATCCATCGATCTTCGGCTCAACCACGAAATCGGTAGTGGTCACCCGTGCATCGATGCGGGCGACGCGCTCGAACCAGGCGCGCAGATCATCCTCGGAGAAGGCATTGCTCAGGCTGAGGATCGGACCTGGGTGATTGACCTTGGCGAATTTTTCCGCCGGCGCGGCGCCGGCGCGCTGCGTAGGGGAATCGGGTGCGACCAGCTCGGGATGGGCTGCTTCAATTTGCTTCAGCTTGTGCAGCAATTGGTCGAACTCAGCATCACTGATCTCAGGGGCGTCCAGGACGTGGTAGCGATAATTATGGTAATGGATCTCCTGGCGAAGCTGAGCCACTTCTCTTTGCAGATTTTCGGCTTCAAGATTGTTCATAGGCGAGTATTATAAATCACAGGACGGGAACCCAGTCAATCAGCAGCGCGGCAAGGGTTACCCCTGAACCGTGGGAACCGCCTCGACCTCGGGAAGGTCTGCGCGCCTGGCGATGCGCTCCACGGCAAGCACAGCCGAGGCGAGCAACACCAGCAAGATCCAGGAAAGGTCAGCCAGCAGCAGGTGGACAAGCTGCATCCACACCGGGGCGAGCAAGAGCACGTTGATAAATCCCGCGGCAAGCTGGATGATAAAAACCAGGGTTAATAGTAAGCTAAACCGGCGAGTATCACCCCCTGAACGGGTGTTGCGCATATAGCTTGCCATCAAGATGAGATAGATCCCAACCACGATCGCGATGGTGGGATGCAGCAATCGCAGCCGGATGAGAAAGTGGGCGGTGGAGGAGAAATCCTGGCTCAAGCCCTGCTGGAGGCTGGTAACCGGGAAGAGTGTGTCGCCCAGGGCAGTCAATGCTCCGCTCATCCCCAGCACAAGCACGCCCAACAGCCCAATCCCCAGCCAGACCAGCGCAGAGCCATTGCCGCGCCAGCGCGGCGCTGCCCCTCCCGAAGCCCACCAGGCGGTCAGCGTGAGCACTGCCAGAAGGAAAAACGTATTGGCAAGATGCACGGTCATTGCCAGGGCACGTCCCAGGGACGCGTCGTGCGCCACCCACTCGAATAAGACCAGACCAGCTCCGACCAACGCCTCGGTGATGATAAATACCATGCACAGCACAGCGCCTTTGCGCACGATGCTCCCGCGCGGATAAACCCTGAAAGCCCATACCAATAACAGCAGGACGAGCAGCAGGCTCAAGCCGCTCATCAGGCGATGGGTGAACTCGATCATCGTCTCAATCTGGGGCGCTCGCGGGATAACCTCCCCATTGCATAGGGGCCAATGGCTGCCGCAGCCAGCGCCGGAGCCAGTGGCGCGAACATACGCGCCCCATAAGATGACCAGCAGGTTGTACCCAAGCACTCCCCAGGCGAATTTTGCGAAATTTGTCAGCTTCATAGGCAACGATCCCTTCTCTAAAAAGAACCATGATACGCGGTAGGCGGTTGAGCTGGCTCGCCCCGCGAGGCTTTGTGAGAACTTTCCCGAAGATTTCCGGATTATTTTATTATAATTGTCGAATGGGTGATTGGATTGTGAGAAATGGTGTTACACGCCTGTTTCAATATAACGGTCAAACTGGAGCATCGATGTGACAAGCCCAACGATCAAGGTATATGGAACCAACTGGTGCGGAGATTGCTGGCGAGCCAGGCGCTACCTGGATCAAAACAAGATCGCATATGATTTCATCAATGTCGATGGCGACAAGGAAGCGGAACAGTTCGTGAAGACAACCAATCGAGGCATGCGCAGCGTACCGACGATCGTCTTCGCCGATGGATCGATCCTGGTCGAGCCTTCGAATAAACAATTGGCTGAGAAACTGGGGTTATAAGGCTAATTCATTACCGATTGGGTTCAAGAAGCGTCCCGAGCTCCCGCGACGGTCCCTCGATCACTGGAAACGACCCATCTCACAGGCTTTAAGATAATCCAGCAAGTCTTGTGTTTTTAAGATGATGGTGATGCCACGCGTGCCCGATCCGATTGAGATCTCTTCTTCGGCTAGCAGGCTCTCATCAACCAATATGCGCACCTCAGCCGGGATTCCCACCGGAGAGACTGCCCCTCTTTCATACCCCGTAACCGATTTGACTTCCTCTTCACTCGCCATCGTCAGGCGAGATTGACCCAGGTATCGCCTGAGCGCCTGCCAGGAAACCTGCGCCGGACCAGCCATCAAAACCAGGGCAAAATCCCCCTCGCCCAAACGGAACAGGATGCTCCTCACCACCTGTTCTGGTCTCTGCCCGCGTTCATGCGCCGCCTGCTCCAGGGAGTGGATTGGACCTGGGTGCTTAAACTGCCGGAACGCGATCCCGGCTGCGTCGAGGATTTCGGAAACCAGTGTTGTATATTTCATTGCACAATTTAATAATAATGCAATATATCGTTAACATCCTTGTAAGTTTGGATTGAGATTCTCCATAGTATACTGGAAATGAGCCTGGATATCCATCGGGTGGGATGATTTTGACTTGACTATGAAAAACAGCTTATTTTCTCAACTGGTACGCTTCTTTGTACTCGCTGCGCTAGCCTTTCCGGCAAGCTATGATCAACAGCCAGCCGCAGCACAAAACGATCCGCCCCCACCGCAGGCAGGCGAAGCTGTTTTCGCGCCACTGCAGGTGCCAGCGCAAAATTTCACAGGCTGCGGCGGCTTCACCGTGCCTGTGGTGAACAACGCGTATGAAGCCCGCGTATTCGAGCTGGTCAACGCGGAGCGTACCTCTAGAGGCATCCCTCCACTAAAGCGCCTCACCCTGCTGGATAACGCCGGGCGCTATCACGCCAAGGACATGGCAGACGACAACTATTTCGAACACGATAGCTATGATCGCTCCGGCTCAAACCTGGTTAGCGCCTGCGCCTGGTCAGCCCGTATCACTTCCTTCTACTCCGGCTGGTCAAATCTGGGTGAAAATATCGCCGCCGGCTACGCCACCCCCGAGGCTGTGATGAACGGCTGGATGAACAGCACCGGTCATCGCGAGAATATCCTGCGCACTTCCTTCTGGGAGCTGGGTGTGGGTTATTATGAGGGCGGCGGGAGCTACTACCGTTATTGGGTGCAGGATTTCGGTAGACGTTCTGGGGTTTATCCGGTCATCATCAACAATGATGCCTTATCCACCCAAAGCAGGGAGGTCTCCCTGTACATCTATGGAGAATGGACGGAGATGCGGTTGCGCAACAATGCGGACGCCTGGACAGCCTGGCAGCCCTTCAGCCATACACTCGCCTGGCAATTGCCAGCCTTGACAGGCACCCATACGGTCAGTGTCGAGCTGCGCAAGACGGGCGAGAGCGCCTCCAGCAGCGATACGATCTACCTGGATTATCCTCTCCAACCCATGCTGGGCAACCTGCCGGATGTGATCACAATGACATACAGCATCGCCTCGCAGCAGCTCCTGCCTGACATGGTACAAATGACTCCGCAAAACACCGGCAACGGCTCGGTTTTAACCTGGCAGGCTTTAACCTCAGATGGCTGGTACCAGCTACTCCCGCAAACCGGCAGCACGCCGGGGAATCTTAGCCTTTCGCCAGGCACTTTCATTACCGACACAGCCACGGTCTACACCGGCATGTTCACGGTGAGTGTTACCTCGCCTTCAGGAGTGGCAGGATCGCCTCACCAGACAACCGTCCGGTTGTTCGTGGTCGAAGACCCGCTTCAATATACCTACCTCCCTGCACTCCTCCGTTAATCTGTTCATACATTAGCTCAGCAGCCCACCCGGCGTCCCTTCTGTGCGTATCCGCATTACCGGCGTGTGCGCAGCTTGTGGACTACCCAGAGATGGGATTGCCATTTTTTCTCTGCCACCGCCAGTCTGATAGCCAGTGACATTTTGTCTCCCTTTCAGTGATGTAAAACACCTGACAACCCTTGTGATTATTAGTACAAATATCTAGGAGATGCTTCACCCTCACGCTCTCTCCAGGAGTGTTGCGATGAGTTTCGATCCCCAGAATTTGACCGCTGCCATCCTGACTTTCCCCTGGTTTCAGGAGCTCAGCGAGGAACATACTAACCTGTTGTGTGGAATCTCATGAAAAAATCTCTCTCCATCTTTGCCATCCTTGTAATATCCTTGATCCTGGCATCTGGATTTTCCACCGCCCTTGCGCAGGCGCCTCGTGTGGTGGTTGTCTTGTTCTTCTCGCCCACCTGCGGTCACTGCCATAAGGTGATGAGTGAAGATCTGCCGCCGCTTCAGGAAAAATACGGCGAGCAGCTCCAGATCTATACCGTAGACACCTCAACCGATGCGGGGCACGCCTTGTTCGTATCGGCGATCGAGCGCTACAAAGTCCCCGACGAGCGGCGCGGCGTGCCGATGCTCGTCGCTGGTGAGACAGTGCTGGTGGGGTCGCAGGAAATACCGCAGCAACTCCCTGTCCTGGTCGCTGCGGCGCTGGCGGAAACTGGTCTCGAACTGCCGGATATTCCGGGGCTCAATGCAGAGGAGTTGCCCCTGTTCGCTGCCTCCTCCGAGGGGCAAGCGGAAGATGTCCAGCAGCCGGCGGTCACCCTGGCGCCCGTGCAGACGATCGCGCCGGTTGAACCGGAGAGTCCTCAGGTGGAACAGCCGAGCCGCCCAGCGATGATCGACAGGTTTATGCAGGATCCTGTGGGCAACACACTGGCCGTTATCCTGCTGGTTGCGATGGTAGCCGCCATCATCTGGGCTGTCTGGAGTTTTCTCACCAAATCCCACGTTGATAGCACGCGTTGGTCGACCTGGGCGGTGCCGGTCTTATCCATCGCCGGGTTATTTGTCGCTGCATACCTGACCTATGTCGAAACCACCCATACGCAGGCGATTTGCGGTCCCGTGGGGAACTGCAACGCCGTCCAGCAGAGCCCGTACGCTTACATACTTGGCTTTCTCCCGGTCGGTCTGCTGGGATTGGTGGGATATATCCTCATCCTGGCGTCCTGGGTTTTCCACCTCAAAGGTCCGGGGCGCTGGCGCAATATCGCGGCGATCCTTTGCTGGGGGTTGGTGTGGTTTGGCATGTTCTTCTCGTTTTACCTTACCTTCCTTGAGCCATTTGTGATTGGGGCAACCTGCGCCTGGTGCGTCACATCCGCTACGATCATGATGCTCTTACTCCTGGCGACCACCGGACCGGCAATCAACGCCTGGAATCCCGAGGAATAAACGAAATAGCAGCAGGCTATCCTGTCACCCGCAGCCTGTCTGGTGTCTTTCCGATCCGAGAAATTCGAGAAAGATGATATGATTTGTGGGTGACATCTCTCACTAACCCCGCGTGCGGAGCTGTGGTATGCTTGCCAGCATGCACGAACGCGCCGTAACGGAAAGCCTGCTCGAGATCGCATTGCGCCACGCCCAAGGGGCTGGAGCCACCCGCATCACCGATCTCTATCTTGTCATCGGGCAGCTCTCCTCATTTCTCGATGAGTTGGTCCAGTTCTACTGGGATATACTCACTGAAGGTACAATCGCAGAAAAGGCGACCCTGCACTTCAGGCGCATCCCGGTCGAGATGGTGTGCCTGGATTGCCAGCGCCATTATTCGCCCAGCGACAGGGATTTTACCTGCCCGGACTGTTCCAGCCCGCGTGTCAAGGTGATTGCCGGCGAGGAATTCATGCTGGAGGCGATCGATGTGGAGTGAAGGCTAACCAATCGGAAGTTCTTATCAGGTGAGCATGGATAGCAGCAAAGAACCTAACCTAAAACGTATTACCGTTGTCGAGAAAGTGATGGACGCCAACAACCGCCTGGCGGCTACCAACCGGGCGCTTCTGGACGCTGCCGACCTCTTCTCCGTGAACGTCATGGCATCACCTGGCGCCGGAAAGACATCATTGATTGAAAATACCATTCGGAGCCTGTCCAACCGCTTCTCGATCGGTGTCATCGACGGCGATATCGCCACATCCATCGATGCCGACCGGGCAGCCACAGCCGGGGCTATCGCCGTGCAGGTTAATACCGGCGGCGAATGCCACCTGGACGCCACCATGATCAGCCAGGCTTTGGCGCAATTGGACCTTTCTGAGATCGACTTGCTCATCGTGGAAAATGTCGGCAACCTGGTGTGCCCGGCTGGTTTCCAGCTTGGCTGCCATAAAAGCGTATTGGTGGCTTCCATCCCCGAAGGCGACGATAAGCCTTACAAGTACCCGGGGATGTATCACGGTGTAGACGCGTTGGTGATCAATAAAGTAGATTTATTGCCTTATGTCCCCTTCAACATGGAGTATTTCCGGCGCGGAGTAGAGATTTTGAACCCGGGTGTTCTGACTTTCCCGCTCTCGTGCCGGACGGGAGAAGGTCTGGAAGCCTGGCTCGCCTGGATGACTGCCAATGTCCTTGAGCATAAAAAAGTACAGGCAGAAGGATAACGACCTGCCCATTCGCTGGTATCTATGAGTGACCTGCAAAATGCACGCATCCATATCACAGGCATCGTCCAGGGGGTCGGATTCAGACCGTTTGTTTACAGCCTTGCTCAGCGCTTGCAGCTTGCCGGCTGGGTGCGCAACACCTCCGCCGGTGTGGATATCGAGGTTGATGGCGCGCCGGAGGTGCTGGCGAGGTTCATCGCCGCGCTTGAGACGGAGGCGCCGCCGCTCGCCCGCGTCGACCAGGTGACCACGACCCTGGGCAACGCCAACGGCTTTTCCTCTTTCGAGATCATCCACTCAGAGCCAGTGCCGCTGGCATTCCAGCCGATCTCTCCCGATGTCTCCATCTGTCCCGACTGCCTGCGAGAACTATTCGATCCCAGCAACCGCCGTTACCGGTACCCGTTCACCAACTGTACAAACTGCGGACCGCGCTTCACCATCATCACCGACATCCCCTACGACCGGCCGAACACCACCATGGCGGGTTTCCCCTTATGCCCGGACTGTGCGGCTGAATACTCAAATCCGGCGGACCGGCGTTTCCATGCCCAGCCTGTTGCCTGCCCTGTCTGCGGACCCCAGGTTTGGTTGGAGATTCCAGGTGCGGACCCCGATCAGGGTTTAGATCAGGCTCCAACGCCCGGTAGCTTAAGCCAACCCCTGAGCGGTGACGAGGCGATCCTGGAAAGCCAGCGCTTATTATCCGGCGGCAAGGTGCTGGCGATCAAAGGGCTGGGCGGGTTTCACCTCGCTTGCGACGCCACGAACCGGGGTGCTGTTCAGGAGCTGCGCAGGCGCAAGCTGCGCGTGGACAAACCATTTGCCCTGATGATGCCCGACCTGGCAACCGTCGAAGAGCATTGCCTGGTAAGCGCTGATGAGGAGGAGATCCTGCTTTCAAGGCAGCGCCCGATCGTGCTCCTGAGGAGAAAGCCCGGTTCAAGCATCGTGGCTGAAGTCGCTCCAAGCCAGACCACGCTGGGTGTGATGCTACCCTATACGCCATTGCATTATTTGCTCTTCTCAAATCCTCCTCTCCAGCCAGATGGTGAGCGAGAAGCAGGCACACCGTTGCCGGTTTCCCGCGCCCTGGTGATGACTAGCGGCAACCTGAGCGAAGAGCCGATCGCAATCGATAATGAGGAAGCGCGCCAGCGCTTAGCACAGTTATCCGATGCTTTCTTGATGCACAACCGCCCGATCCGCACCCGCTGCGATGACTCCGTGGTGCGCGTAGCTCCCCAAACATCATCCTCGGCTCTCTTTCCCATCCGCCGCTCGCGGGGATACGCGCCTGCCCCTATCGACATGCCCTGGAGTTGCCCTCCGCTGCTTGCGGCTGGAGCTGAGCTAAAAAACACCTTCTGCCTTGTCCGGGAGAAGTACGCTTTTCTCAGCCATCACATCGGCGATCTGGAAAACTACGAGACGCTGAGCTCGTACGAGGATGGCATCCGACATTACGAGCGGCTTTTCCGCATCCAACCTGAAGTGCTGGCGTATGACCTGCACCCCAATTACCTGGCGACGGGTTACGCCTTAGAACGCGCTCAAAAAGAGGGACTGCCCGCCTACGGGGTGCAACACCACCACGCCCACATTGCCGCCTGCCTGGCTGAGAACAAGCTTCCCCCTTCGGAAACCGTCATCGGTGTATCCTTCGACGGCACTGGCTACGGCGATGATGGGGCGATCTGGGGTGGAGAATTCTTCCTGGCTAGCTGTAAGGGGTACAAGCGCCTCGCCCACCTTGAGTACGTGCCCTTGCCCGGGGGAGACGCAGCCATTCGCAAGCCAGCCCGCATCGCCCTCGCTCAACTCTGGCATGCAGGCGTGGATTGGATCCCCGGATTGCCCCCGGTGGATGCCCTCAGCCCGGAGGAAAGGGCGACCGTGCGCTCTCAATTGGAGCGCGGCGTCAACACACAGCTCACGTCCAGTATGGGGCGCCTGTTCGATGGTGTTGCCGCATTGATCGGCGTGCGCCAGCGCGTCAACTACGAAGCCCAGGCAGCCATCGAGCTCGAGAGCCTGGTCCATCCCGATGAGCAGGGATTCTACTCCTTCGAGATAGCCCAGTCCGCCGGCGATAGCAGCGGCTCTGAGCTGATCCTCCGCCCGCAGCCCTTGATTGCTGCCATCGTCAAGGAGCTCATCGACGGAGTGCCCAGCCCGATCCTTGCCGCGCGCTTCCACAATGGGGTCGCTCGCTCGATCCTGCAGGTTGCCTCGCATCTCCGCAGCCGGTACGGGATGTCTTCCATCGCCTTGAGCGGCGGCGTCTGGCAAAATATGACCCTGCTGCAAAAGACTTTCCCCTTGCTCGTCGAAAATGGGTTTAAGGTCTACACGCACCGGTTTACGCCCACCAACGATGGCGGCGTCTCTTTCGGTCAGGCTGTTGTTGCATCGGTTAACTGGCTGGATTTATAAGGAATTGATTCTGGAAGATCGTTAGGAGGTTGGTATGTGCCTGGGAGTACCGGGAAAAATAATTGAGATTTACGACTCCGGCGGCTTGCAAATGGGTAAGATCGATTTTGGCGGTGTCACCCGTGAAGCCTGCCTGGCTTACGTCCCTGAAGCGCAGATTGGCGACTACACCGTCATTCACGTCGGGTTTGCATTGCATCTGATCAGCGAAGAAGAAGCCAACGAGACCTTAGAGCTCCTCCGCCAGCTTGTTGAAGCCGGAGAAGAAGAGGCTCTCGAGATGGGCGATCTTCCATCCGGAAATGCTTAGCTTCTCGAGGAAATCCGTCAGGCTTCAGGCAGATTATGAAATACGTACAAGAATACCGGGATAAGAACCTCGTCCAGGCGGTGATCGACGACATTTCACGCAAAATCACGCGCCCCTGGGTCATCATGGAGATCTGCGGCGGGCAGACGCACGCCATCCTGCGCTATGGTCTGGACCAGCTGCTTCCCTCCCAGATTGAGCTGGTGCACGGACCCGGCTGTCCGGTTTGCGTCACATCGCTGGAATTAATCGACAAAGCCCTGGCGATTGCCTCCCTGCCGGGGGTGATCTTCACTTCTTACGGCGATATGCTGCGCGTGCCGGGCAGCCAAAATGATCTGTTCTCGATCCGGGCGACCGGAGGCGATGTCCGCGTGGTCTATTCACCCCTCGACGCCGTCGAGATTGCATCCAAGAACCCGGATAAAGAGGTGGTTTTCTTTGCCATCGGGTTCGAGACCACCGCGCCCGCCAACGCCATGAGCGTGCTGAAAGCACGCTCTCTGGGTCTTACGAATTTCTCCATATTGAGCTCGCATGTGCGCGTCCCACCCGCCATGCAGGCGGTGCTGGGTTCCCCGGAGAACCGTGTGCAGGCTTTCCTGGCGGCGGGTCACGTTTGCGCGGTAATGGGGTACTGGGAGTACCCGCCCATCGCCGCTGCCTTCCGGACGCCGATCGTAGTGACCGGCTTTGAGCCCCTGGATATCGTGCAGGGCATCCGCATGGCGGTGGTGCAGCTCGAGCAGGGCAGCGCTCAGGTGGAGAACGCTTACAGCCGGGTGGTCACGTATGAGGGTAACCAGCCAGCTCAAGCAGTGATCAACCAGGTCTTTTGCGAATGCGATCGGAAATGGCGGGGCATCGGCGAGATCCCTGGCTCTGGTTGGCGCCTGCGACCAGAATTCAGTCCGTATGATGCCGAAGCCCGTTTTGAGATCAGCCACATCACCACGCAGGAGTCAACGGTCTGTATCGCCGGGAAGATCCTGCAGGGCTTGCACAAGCCGCAGGATTGCCCTGCATTCGGGACAGAATGCACGCCAGAACACCCACTCGGAGCAACCATGGTTTCTTCAGAAGGGGCATGTGCGGCATACTACCAGTACGCACGCATCGAGAGATAACAAGGATGACAGACGAGACGGTATCCATCCAGGGCATGGTCTGCCCGGCGCCGCTTGCGCATAAAGATCGCATTGTCATGGGGCATGGCAGCGGTGGAAAGATGAGCCACAACCTGATCAAGCGCCTGTTCTTGAGCGCTTTCGACAACCCGGCGCTGCTCGCCGGCAATGATGCTGCCGTGTTGCCCATGCCGTCTGCATCGGGGCTGGCTGTGAGCACCGACTCGCATGTGGTCTCACCGCTATTCTTTCCCGGAGGCGACATCGGCCGGCTTGCCGTGTGCGGCACCGTAAACGACATCGCAACCTCCGGCGCGCAGCCTTTATGCCTGACCGCAGGGTTTATCCTGGAAGAAGGTCTGGATATCGCCGTCCTCGAACTCGTCGTGGCTTCGATGAAGTCTGCCGCACTGGAGGCAGGCGTCCAGATCATTGCTGGCGATACCAAGGTCGTGCAGAGAGGCAAAGCCGATGGTCTATACATCAATACTGCCGGCGTCGGCTCCATACCACACGGTCTGAAGATCGGCGGAGAGCAGGCGCGCCCGGGAGATGTGGTGCTATTATCCGGCTCGATCGGCGATCATGGTATAGCCGTGCTGTCAGCCAGGGGAGAGCTCGGTTTTGAGAGCGATATCGCTAGCGATGTCGCCCCGTTAAACCATCTCATCGCCAGCATGCTGGGGGCAAGCCAGCGAATTCATGTCTTGCGCGATCCCACGCGAGGGGGCGTGGCTACCAGCCTGAATGAGATTGCGCTACAATCTGATGTAGGCATTTTTATTGATGAAGAGAGCATCCCGATCAAACCCGCAGTACAGGCTGCTTGCGAGATGCTTGGCTTCGACCCGCTTTATATCGCCAACGAAGGCAAGTTGATCGCCATTGTCGCGCCGGAGGACGCTGAGAAGATCCTGGCTGCCATGCGCAGCGACCCGCACGGGAAAGAGGCGGTCGTGATCGGTCGCGTGGCAGGAGAAGCCCGCCGGGCGGGTGCTGATGAAAACCAGCCTGGGGAGCAACCGTGTCGTGGATATGCTGGCGGGAGAGATACTACCCCGCATTTGTTGAGCGGGGATCAGTGCTTCCGCACACACACCCAAGCGTTGAAGCCATCCTCGACGATGCGGGTATCTGCATTCGGATAATTGAATAAGCGAGTAATTTGGTCAGGCGATAGGAAGTGACTGCGCATGAGCAGGATTTTTTCAAATACCGCCACGACCTTGGCAGATAGCTTGCGGATATCGGGCTCTAAAATCACCGCCAACCCACCCGGCTTGATCACCCGCCAGATTTCAGCGGCTGAGCCCTTCTGGTCGCCAACATGGTGAAGTGCATCGACCATAATCACCCGTTCGAAAAATTCATCAGGAAACGGCAGGGCTTCCGAATGCGAGCAGGTTAAGCTCAATCCATTTTTTAATTTTGCCTGGTTCAGCATCCCCGGTGATTCGTCAACAATGAAAGTCTCTGAGACCTGGCTGCGAAGAGCCCTGGCGACTCTGCCTGTGCCCCCGCCGACATCCAGCAATCGACCCTCAACCGGAAGCTCAACCAGCTCGATGAACCTCTCCACCTGACGCAGCGGGATGGCGTGATCGTAATACGGGGCTATGATTCCAAAATGATCGATGAGCGGCATAGATTGACCTTTGCAAAGAAATAAGGTCAATTATATCCCGCTTTTCGACACCTGTATCAAGGCGCAGATTTAAGGATCACCGGCAGGTTCACCTGGCTGGCGACCGGGTTTGCCTCGATCATGTTGATCAACGTCAGGTTTTCCTCGCAGCGATCGGAGGTCGTCAGCAAAATCCTGCCGGTCTTCGGGCTGCCGCCTTGATCCAGCAGTTGAAACCAGACTGTCCCATCCGACTGCACAGGGTGGTCCGCCAGTACGATCACGTATCCCCCCGGTCCAACCGCGGGCGAGCTGCCTGTGAGCGCAAGTTGCTGGACCGGCTGCCCGTTCAGGCTCCCCCCAACTTCGATAACCACCCCGGTAAGCGGGTTGCCATTCAGGTCGAAAACCTGGCCGGCGATCCCCAACCAGTTACAGCCAGCCTCGGGAGTGACAAAGTTAGCCAGGCGGGTGGGCGTTCCGGGCTGCATGTAAAACCGGATAGCAGGCAGCGGGGTCTCTGTGGGCGCAGGCGTCGCCGGGATCTGCGCCGGCGGCGCGGTGAACGTGACCGTCGCCCCTGGAAAAGCGGTCTCGCCGGGTAAAACCTGGGTTCCCGGCAACCCGGTGGGCGCGGCTGCGCTCGGCACGACCTGCGTCTCTCCGGGAGCTGCCGTTGGCGCTGGCAAGCCCGGATCAGGAGCGCTTACCATACATGCAGGGATGAGAACACCCATCAACACACAGACCGCGACAATGAGCTTGCGCATACGACCCTCCATCAACACCTGGCAGAAAGCAACCTTTCCCGAGTTGGATACAAGATTTATGCCATGCGATTGGAACCGAGGAGCACTCAAAAGTTGTTAGTATATATCAGTTTTTGGGGTGCGGGCGGGCGTACGCCCGCCCGCACCCCAAAAACCGACAACAACCTTTTTAGTGCACCCTTGGAACGCGATGCCAGGTCGTCACGTCGATATTAAGGTAGAATTGGTCAAATCCTTTACTGTTAACCTTTGGCACGCTTTCGCCTGGATACCCGGATATGAAACCCACCTTCCTTTCCCCTCGCTATCGCATCTTGTTGCTCGTTGCCTGCTCCCTGCCCTATTCCTGCTGGGCGGGCTGGCTGGATTGAACCAAACCAGCGCCCACGAATTATCCCAGGGAGAAACGACAGAGAGCTCCATCCAGCAACCGGCGACCGGAACGCCTACCCCGGAGATACCCGATCCCCGGTCGATCCTGACCGGAACACTCGTGCTGACTGCCACCCAAACCCTTACGCCAACGCCGAGCCTCACCCAGACGGCTACGTTGCAACCCCTCCCCAGCCTGACGCCCACTTTTTATATCACCCCTACCCTCAGCGTGGCTTCCCCAATCACCGTTACCCTAGACCCGACGGCTACCGGGACACTGCTCTACCTGCCCTTTGCTTTCCAGAGACCCGTACCTACGTATGTCCCCGCCAGCAAGGTGATCTTTTGTAACTCGAGCTCTGCATCGATTCCGGACAATATCGCCTCCGGAGTGGATCGGACGATCACGATCAACGATCCCCGCCTGATTGTAGACCTGGATGTAACGCTGGACATCAACCACACCTGGGTCGGCGATTTAAAGCTGAAGCTAACCCGCCAGGAAACGGACCAGACGATTACGCTGCTCGATCGACCCGGTTACCCGGCTTCCGATTATGGCTGCAGCTACGATAATATCCGCGCCATCCTCGACGATGAAATGTCGTCGTCCGTTGCCAACAAGTGCGCCTCCTCACCTGCGGCGATCTCCGGGATCTACGTCCCCGAGACATCCCTGGGTGTGTTCGATGGTCAGGCGATCAACGGCAACTGGATATTAAATATTTCGGACCGCTCACCGAATGATAGCGGGCGCTTCAACCAGTGGTGCATCGTCGCTTCCATTAGCCCGGCGCCCGCGCCCCCAACGCCCACCCCTGAGCCGCCCTCTTTACCTTCCCAGGCGATCATCAACAATGTCACCGGTAAGGCGCAAGCCCTGCCACTCGACTGCGAATCTCGCTCCGCGGTGGATTGGGCGCATTATTTTGGCAGAACGATCAATGAAATTGGCTTCTTCAACAACCTTCCGGTCTCGGATAACCCGGATACCGGCTTCGTCGGCGATGTCTATGGGCAATGGGGGCAAATACCCCCCAATGATTACGGCGTACACGCCGAACCGGTAGCCGATCTGCTGCGGCAATACGGCTTGCAAGCATACGCACACCGCCCGCTTAGCTGGGACGGATTGCGCGCCGAGATTGCCGCCGGCAGACCTGTCATCGTTTGGATCATCGGATCGATCACGAACGGCATGCCGGTTTACTACACACCTGATGATGGATTATCTACCATCGTCGCCCGCTACGAACACACGGTAATCGTAACCGGCTATACGCAAAACACGGTCTATTATCTGAATGGGGACACGATCTATTCCAGGTCTGTGTCGCAATTCCTGGATTCCTGGTCTGCCCTGGGTAACATGGCAGTGACTGCCAGACCCTGAAAGCTGGGTAATTCATCACAAGAATGAGGCGCGGCTCAGGGGATGCCTGGACCGCGCCTCTTTTTTGGGGGATAATCCAATTACAGATTAAACCAACCCGTCACTGCACCAAGGTTTTCCACAGCCCGCGCGCCAGCCTGGTTCGCCTCACGGCACGCCTGGTCTATAGCTCTCCCACGGAGTAGAGCGGCAATCAAGCCGGCAGCAAAGGCATCGCCTGCGCCAGTCGTATCTACGACCCTGCTCGGCTGCACTCCATCGATTAACTCCACTTTGGTTCCGGCGGATAAGAGGCAACCCTTGCCGCCCAATTTTACAATGACAGCGCCAGCGCCCCTCGAGCGCAACAAGCGGGCTGCCTTCTCTGCATCATTCTCGCCGGTCAGCCGGCTTGCTTCTGTTTGATTGCACAGAAAGATATCCAGGTGCGGCATGCAAGCCCACAATAAAGATGTATCCGCCATGCGGATGGACCGGACCACATCCAGGCTGGTTAATAACCCTCTGTGATGCGCCTGGGCGAGTTTTTCGTCCAGGTTGCCCTGCATCAAACCCGGCAGTACAAAAAAACCACCCACATGCAAGCTGCGCGCCCCATCTCGGAGATATTTTTCGATTTGTAATGCGTTTGGATTCAGTGTTTTGTTTGCCCCCGACGTATGCACGAAGCGCGGTTGGCAATCTTTATCAATCAACCCTACGCTCGTCCCTGTGGGCAAGCCCTTCACGCGCCGGATATAGCGAGTGTCCAGGCTCACTTTGCGCCAATAGCGCTTAACCAGATAAGCGGCGTCATCGGCTCCGATCCTGCCAACCAGCGCTGTCGGGATACCTAAGGCGCACAGTCCAATCGCTACATTGGACCCACAACCACCCGGAGCTACAACCACCTCATCGAATGGCAATAAATCATGCCGGGGCACTTCCTCCACCGGCTTGCAGATCACATCCAGGGTGATATTCCCAAAAACGACCGCGTCCATAATTCAGGTACCGGGAAAGGGGATCAGAAAGAGGGCGCTTCCACTGGGCTAATACTCTTCGTCGTCATCGATCCAGAGTTCGTCATCCTCTTCCTCGATCTCCATATCTTCCCAGTCCTCCGCTTCCTCATCCTCTCCTTCCTCCCAGGATTCTTCAGCATCGATCAAGTCGTCCGAGCGTTTGTAGGTCATGCAACCGACATCCGGATCGAGCTCGATAGCCGCGGCTCCACAGTACCCATCATCTAACAAGATGCAATCCAGATAGTGGCACCGAATTCTAGGCATCTCTACCAACCTCCTCAATGATTTAGGACCTGTCCGAAATTGCCAGGGGCTTCATTTCTCTGGTTTGTGCGGCGATGCTGTATACACCAGAAAAATGGTTCTCCCCTCAATCTTCGGATATCTTTAGCTTGATGTATCCCAAAAAAGCCGGATCAAAGATACAACAAACAGCAAAACCATCACAACAGCATTGACCACGCAATACGGACAAATCGCACGTAATACCGCAATCTCAATGTATGTCAGGTACAAAGAGTATACGACGCCCGCCAGCGTCATCCCAAAAACGATCACAGGTGAGTACTGTCGCCAGAAATCCCCACGGGACTCCAGGATAAGCAATACAAGGATGATTAAATTGGCAACCAGCCCAAGGTATGCAATCGGAATCCCGCCGATCTCCGAGTATGGGCTGGTGTTGACCGTGTCACAGGCTCGCGATCCGCCGCAAAAAACTTCGGCATGCGCAATCTTAACATAGCTGAGATAGATCGTATCGATCAAGCCAACAACAACTAAGCCTATCGCCACAAGCCGCAAGGCTGAATTTAATGATCTCACTTTCAAGATACCGGTACCCTATCCCTCATCCAATAAGAATGCCCGCGCTTCTGACCCAATCGGCAGCGATTTTACCCCAGAAGGCACTAAAAGCAAAGCATTTGCCTGCACCAAAGACCTTAAATTTCCGGATCCCTGGTGCCCTACCAATGAGGCCACCCAGATACCCTCTTTGTTTTCAATCCACACCCGGAGATAGCTTTCCCTGCCGTCAAACTCGATTGCATCGAGCACTTTAACGTTCAAATACGCCCGTTTCCACGCGCTTTTCCCGGTCATCTTACTCAAAATCGGACGGACGAATAACTCGGCTCCAACATAGGCTGAGGCTGGATTTCCTGGCAATCCGATAAATGGGATGCCCTGGAACTCTCCGAAGACAACCGGCTTTCCGGGACGCATGTTGACGCGCCAGAAATCCAGCTTCCCCTCCGCCTCCATGACGCTGCGGACAAAATCCATGGCACCCACACTCACCCCAGCAGATGAAACGATCAGGTCGGCTTGCTGGCGGACAGCCTGGTGGAGGCATTCGCGCACTGCCTGCTCCTGATCGGGAACGATCCCCAGGTAGAGCGCCTCTGCGTGGTAATTCTCAATCAACCCGGCGAGCATATAAGAATTCGATTCGTAGATTTTGCCCGCCTCGAGCGGCGCACCAGCAGGGAGCAACTCATCTCCGGTTGAGAATAACGCCACGCGTGGTTGCCGGTAAACGGCAACTCGATCGACACCTAGAGATGCCAGGAGTGCAACTTCCTGAGGTCTTAGATACTTTCCAGCAGCCAGGGCAAGCTCGCCCTGGTGCAAATCCTGCCCGCGCGGCCGGATAAACTGGCCTTGCTCAGCCACTTGGAATACCTTCACACGAGATGGGGTAGCCGTACCCGATGAGCGACCATCAAAATCGGTTTGCTCCACCGGGATGACCGCGTCAGCGCCTTCCGGCAGGGGAGCGCCGGTCATGATGCGCACCGCCTGCCGCGCCTCCAGCCTGCCAACAAATACGCTTCCGGCAGGCATATCTCCAATAACATCCAGCTCGATGGGATTGCCAGGGATTGCGCCGGCGACATCCGCATACCTGACGGCAAACCCATCCATACTCGAGTTGTCGAATGGAGGCAATGCAACCCTGGAATATTGCGCTTCAGCCAGGACCCGACCCGATGCATGGGCGAGCCCAACGGTTTCTGCCTCTAGCGGCGAAATGTGTGAAAGGATCCGTTCCTGCGCTTGCTCAACCGAAATCACTCTGTTCTCCGCTCCAGGACCCGATTAAGCAATGATCGTTGGGTCACGGCGCAAAATTATACCAGAAGTTACGAGCGATCGGATTTATCCCCCAAATCTGTGAGATCGATGTTCAATATCAGCCAGGCTGGATTCGCCGCGCTTCCATGACATTGGGCAAGTTTTCCAGCCGGTCCAGCACCCGGCTGAGCTTGGCAATATCGGGCACTTCCAGGGTCAGGTCGAGGATCGCCAAGTTTTTAGCGACATTCACCTTGATGTCCGTCATGTTCAAACCTTCATCGGAGATCAATGTAGAGATGTCCTTCATTAATCCATTCCGGTCGTACGCCTTCAGGCGCACCGGGACGGGATACGTCCGCTTCACCTCACCCCAACTGACACGCACCAGTCTCTCACGATCCTCGACGCGCAGCATGTTGGGGCAATCCTGGCGATGGATCGTCGCACCGCGACCACGCGTGATATAACCGACGATGGCGTCACCCGGGGCTGGGTTGCAACATCGCCCCATTGTCGTCAGGATGCCCTTCAAGCCCACCACAGTGACAGTTTCAGCCCCGAGCAGCCCTGGCTCGTGGCTGGGGCGTGAGAGCACCGCGTGATCCCGCGTGCTTTCTTCCCGGTCGGCGAAAGTCAGGTGGTTCACCAGCCTGCCGATCGGCAAGTCGCCGCATCCGATCGCCTCATAAAAGGATTCGATGTTGCGGTGGTCGAACTCCCTGGCAAGCCGCTCCAGGTTGACATCGCCCAACCCCAAGCGGCGAAGCTCTTTCTCCAGCATCGCCTTGCCCTGGTTGATATTTTGATCTTTCGCTTGCTTTTTGAACCATTGGCGGATTTTTCCACGCGCGCGCTGAGTTTTAACCAACCCCAGGTTTGGATTCAGCCAATCACGGCTGGGTCCGCCCTGGCGCGTGGTCAAGATCTCCACCTGGTCGCCAGTCTTCAAAATATAATCGAGGGGCACCAGCTTACCGTTGACTTTAGCCCCCCGGCAACGGTGCCCAATATCCGTGTGAATGTGGTAGGCGTAATCGATCGGCGTTGAGCCGATCGGCAGCTCGATGATATCCCCTTTGGGTGTGAAGACATATACCAGATCCTGGAGCACATCCGCTTTTAGCAGAGCGACGAAGGACTCAGGGTCTTCTTGCTGCGGCTCGTCGACCATCTGGCGCAGCCAGGCGATTTTCCGCTCGAGCGCCTTATCTGCCATCCGGTCGCGCCGCAGGCTTTCCCGTTCCTTGTATTTCCAGTGCGCGGCAACGCCGTATTCAGCATCGAAATCCATCTGCTCGGTGCGGATCTGAAACTCAACGATGTCGTTCTTGCCAGGACCATACTTGACCGAAGTATGCAAGGATTGGTACCCGGAAGGCAAACGCATACCGATATAATCATCGAACTCGCCCGGGATCGGGGGCCACTCCGAATGGATCAGCCCCAAGACGGTGTAGCAATCCTGCACCGAGCGCAAGATGACGCGCACCCCTAGCTTATCGTAGATGCGCTCGACGCCTTTACCCTCATATTTTGGCGTGCGCATCTTCTTGTAAATCGAGTAGATATGCTTACTCCGCCCGCTGATCTCGAAAGAGCTGTCTGAAAAACCGTGGCTCACCATCTTCTGCGTCAGCTTAGCGATTATTTCGGACAAGAGCTTCTCGTGTTCTTCCCGGCTCCTCTCCACGCCCACAGCAATATCCGCATAAACCTTCGGCTCCAGGCTGCGAAAAGCGCGGTCTTCCAGCTCGCTCTTTATCTTCCAGATGCCAAGCCGCTCTGCAATCGGAGCGTAGATCTCCAGCGTCTCGCCAGCCATCCTGCGCTTGCGCTCGGCTGGCAGCGAATCGACCGTCCGGATGTTGTGCAGCCGGTCTGCCAGCTTAATCAAGATCACGCGCACATCCGAGATCATGGCAAGGAACAATTTCCGGATAGCCTCTGCGTCTCGCCGCTCCCGGTCGGGGATATCGTACTTGCTCAGCTTTGTTACCCCATCGACCAGCGAAGCGATATTCGCTCCGAACTGGTCGGAGATCTGGGGAAGCGTTACATGGGTGTCCTCGACGACATCATGTAACAACGCCGCGGCGATGGTTTCGATATCAAGATTAAGATCGATAAGGATTTGCGCCACCGCCAGGGGATGCGAAATATACGGCTCCCCTGATTCGCGGCTCTGCTCATCGTGCGCAGAGCGGGCAAATTTATACGCGATCCAGATCAGCCGGATATCGTTATCTGAGTAGCGGTTACCCTGCTTGTGGAGATCCAGGAAGCGGCTAAGCTCTTCCGCAGTATCCGGTAGCTGGGTGGATTGTTGAGCGTTCTTTAACGCACACATGCCAAAATACCAATCATCGATCGAAGTAACCACACGAGGCGAGTGGAGTTGAATAGCTTTGTGGCTATTCTTTTCCCAATGCTAACTCCAGGCCCACTTTTAAATCCGTCAGCAAGTCAGCGAGCGTCTTTTTATCCTTTGGGTTCAGACAAGCCCATGGGGCAAAGAAATACCGGTTTGTATCGTCTTCGACGCGGTTCCTGAAAACGCGCCCAGCTCCCGTTATCCAGGGAGCATGATCTGGGCCCTGCAAGTACCCCAGCCTGCGCAGCTCTTCGAGGCTATCCTTGTAGACATGACAGGTCTGCCCTCGGCGCTCCAGGCGTTTGCACAGAGAATCCAATGTGGTGGCTTCACCGTTCCAGAACAGCGTCAGGGTCTCCAGGGCGGTTGCGCTGAGCCCAGATACCTGCCAGGCAGCCAGGTGCGCGTCATCGCGGAAGGCTGCCAGGGCGGTGAATTGCTGCTCAATATAGGGCAAAGCCGGCTGCGGCGGCGGCATGAGCTTATAGCTCAATTGGATTGACCACTTCTCAGGTGGTGGTGGGAGTGTAAGGCTTGCCTGGATAATCCGGTCCAACAAGTCTGCCAGGAGAATCGAGTTTGGCTGCGGCAGCGGGTCCACATCTGCCATCACCGCCCTCGCCTGCGCAATTAGGCTCTCTACGCAAGCGCGCCCCCTTGGCGAGAGCCGGTAGCTGCCCGCACTCACCACATCCAGGAATCCATCCTGCATCGCAGTTTCCAATCGCTGCTGGTAACAATCGATAGACGTATAAGGCGAGCGCACGATCAAGTGCGCCGGAGTAGTGTCATCCGGTTCGAGCGATTTCACCGCCATCAACAAACTCCAATTGCGCGGCTCGAGCGCCAGCTCTCGCCCGGCTCGCTCCAGAACCGGCTCAAAATGCCTGCCAAGCGCCTCCCAGGCATCGATGAGCAACTCCCAGATCAATAAATCATCCACAGCATACCTCGCACCATGTGCACTCCCAGGGGATAGGTGTGTTAGATTATACCGGATAAGCCATCGATTTCCTGAAGAGCCAGCGCCAGGCCGCCGCATACACCCGCCCTGCTCCCTAGAGCAGGCGGGCAGATGTACTCAGCGATGCGCTCATTCAGCATCGGAGAGATGATATACCCGTTCAAAAGCGAGACCACCTGGGAACGGATCAAGGGGAAGAGCTGGCGCTGATCCATCACGCCCCCACCCAGAATGATTCGCTGGGGTGAAAGGGTGCAGATATAGCCTGCAATCGCATGCGCCAGGTATTGGGCTTCTAGCTTCCAGGCAGGATGGTCGCTTACCAGCATCTCAGCTTTGCAGCCCCAGCGCTCTTCCAACGCCGGACCGCAAGCCAGCCCTTCAAGGCAGTCGCCGTGATAGGTGCAATATCCGCCGTATGGATCGAGTTGGGCATCATGCGGCACGCGGACGTGACCCATCTCGGGATGGGTCAAGCCATGGAGCAGCTTGCCATGGATCATGCCGCCCCCTCCGATACCAGTGCCAATCGTCAGGTAAATGAAGTTTTCCAATCCGCGCGCCGCTCCCCAGCAGTGTTCCCCAAACGCAGCCAC
The DNA here is from genome assembly GCA_963702535.1 of uncultured Chloroflexia bacterium. Lineage (GTDB taxonomy): Bacteria > Chloroflexota > Anaerolineae > Anaerolineales > UBA4823 > CAVPDG01. The sequence goes on from CAVPDG010000015.1 coordinate 28,424, forward strand.
GTTTACATCGGTATCGATGGCTACCGGCACGTGCAGCGCCTCGCGGAACAGCTTCAGCACCGGCGCGTTCTTCCATCCCTGCTTCGGCGTCGACGTGATAGAGCCATACGCTGCAGAAGTCGGGGATAGGTCAAGGGGTCCAAAGCAGGCAATCCCCAGCGCAGCAATTTTTTCGTTGGTTCGCTCGTATTCTTTTATAAAATGGATCAGCTCACCGGTGGTTGTTTTTGGATCGGTCGTTGGAACCCTGATCTCTGCGCGAATATCTTCAGGTCCGCTACCGATGGCGCAAATACATTTTGTTCCCCCTGCTTCTATGCCCGCCACAATGGACATCATAGGCTGCCCTCCAGGCAAGGATATTAAACCGCAAGACCGAGATGGATTTTACACCCTTTCTCCGTCCACTGCAGCCTACCGGCAAGGTCATTTTCCCGCCCCGGCAAAAACCGGGAACCTGGAGGATAATTTTCTGCTGAAATCAGCCAGCCGCCGCCGTACTGCTGGAACCCTGGCGAGGAGTAGAAGCGCCACAGCCAGCGCAAACCACAACGGCTGCCGGATATCTCCCTTGACCAGCCATAAGTAATGAAATACTGCCAGCACGCTTGCCAGGTAGATCAGGCGATGAAGCAGCTTCCACTTTTTACCCAGCCTTTTCATCCAACCCCTCGTTGAGGTGATCGCCAGCGGCAGCAAGATGAGCCCTGCAGCGAATCCCACCAGGGCATACCGTTTCTCGAAGATCGCTCCCTTGAGCAGCTCCAGGTCAAAGCCGTAGTCTACGGCAACGAAGATCAAAAAATGAAGCGAGACGTAGAGAAATGTATAAAGACCCAATGTCCGGCGGAGCGGCAGCGCCGGCTTGTAACGGAAAACTGTGTAGAACGGGGTTACCGCCAGGGTGAGCACCAGCAACACGATAGCGGTTTTACCCGTGCGCAGCGTTGCCGCCTGGATCGGGTTTGCCGTCAGGTTGCCGGTGCTAAAATCCCAAGCCAGCAATGCCAATGGAATTAGCGCCCCAAGATGGACCGCCAGGCGTAGCAGGCGGTCTGGCTGAAGCCGGATTGCAGTCATGGCGCTAGTAATTCTCTCTCAAATCCATCCCAGCATACAGTTGAGCTACATCTTCCTCATAGCCATTGAACATGAGCGTCTTCCGCCTGCTGAGCTCACCGATCCGCCTCTCTGAAGCCTGAGACCACCTGGGATGGTTAACTTCCGGATTTACGTTCGCATAAAAACCATATTCATGGGGGGCAGCTGCCATCCATAATGAGGTAGGCATCTCACTGACCAGATCGATGCGCACAATGGACTTGATGCTCTTGAAACCATACTTCCAGGGGACAACCAGCCTCAAAGGCGCTCCATTTTGGGGTAATAGCTCCTTCCCATACAACCCGGTTGAGAGGATTGTCAGATCGTGCATAGCCTCATCCAGCCGCAACCCCTCGATATAGGGCCATTCGAAGTAATTATCTCGCTGACCAGGCATCTGGTCTGGGTCCATCAGCGTCTCGAAGCGCACATATTTTGCATCCGGTGCCGGTTCCACTTCATCTAATAACTGTTTCAAAGGGAATCCCAGCCACGGGATCACCATAGACCATGCCTCCACGCAGCGCAACCGGTAAATCCGCTCCTCCCGGGGAAACTTCTTCAAAATATCTTCGATGCCGAAGGTTTGGGGTTTGTTGACCAGACCGCCCACCTCCACGTTCCAGGGATTGGTCACGAAATCTTTCGAGAGGCTGGCAACCAGCTCTTTAGTAGTAGTGAATTCGTAATAGTTGTTGTATTGGGTGACATCCTCAAACGATGTCAGCGGATCGCCCAGCTCGTCCGTCTGCCCGGCTTCTTGGGCTGGCGGCTCAGTTGTCTCGGCGTTGGGGAGGGCAGATGTTGCGTCTACGCTACCTGGAGCGCATCCGGCCAGGATCGAAGCTCCGAGAGCCAGGGCGCCCAGCTTCATGAATTGCCTGCGGTTGATGTATACATCTTCCGGTGTGATCTCGGAAGGACTGATTTTAACCATAAGATTATCCTCCAACTGTTCGACACAGGCGGACTATTCGCCTGATGAGTACTGTTATCAATCTCCCGGATAGTCGCAGCGACCTGGAGTGTCCATTGACATAAGTGTATCAATCGATCATTACAATTTCATACAAAATAGATGAATATTTGCTTAATACTTTGCGCCACGTAGAGCAACGGATTAAAGACAAACTGGGTGCAGATTGTTACCTGCACCCAGTACATATATTTCGAAGCTAACACACTTACGCGGCAGGTGCGCTTGCCTTGACCGGCTCAACGTTCGCGGCTTGCGCTAAACCCGCCTCTTTGAGGATGCGCGGGACGATCTCTTCCCAACCCACCGCCATCAGGTGAATGCCGTTCACGCCCTGCTTGCCCTTTACAGCTTCGATCAGCTCCAGGGCAATCTGGACGCCCTCCTCCTCCGCCTTATCACCGGCAGCCTGCATACGCTTCATCAGCTTTTCCGGTATAGTCACACCCGGCACCTCGAAGTGCATATACTCCGCCATCTTGAGGCTTTTGAGCGGCGTGATCCCGATCAGAATATACACCTTATCCAGGATATTGCGCTGGGCAAGCGCATTGAGCCACTCGTCCAGCCCATCCGGGTCGAAGACCAGGTTGGTCTGGAAAAATTGCGCCCCGGCATTGACTTTTTTGTGCTCGCGCAACGCCTGGAAGCGCGGCTCAGAGGCAAAGGGAGAAGCTGCCGCGCCGATAAAATACTTAGGGGGGAACTTCATCGAGCGACCATCCAGGTATTGCCCATCGTCGCGCATGCGGCGCAAAACCCAGATCATCTGCACTGCGTCCAGATCGACGATATCCATTTTGCCGCGTGGCGCTGGCGCCATGACCATGCTGTCTCCCGACAGGCACAGGATGTTCCTCACGCCCAGCGCGCTGGCGCCCAACACCTCTGCTTGCAAACCCGTGCGGGTGCGATCGCGCGCTGCGATCTGCATCACCGGTTCTGCGCCCGCCTGGATAGCGATCGAGCTGCATGCCCAGCTCGACATACGCGGCGTGGCTGAAGGGCTATCGGTGAAGTTGATCGCGGCAACATACGGCTTAATCAGCTCGATATTCGAGATCAGCTTCTTGGTTGAAACCGTCATCGGCGGCACGACCTCGCTGGTGATCACAAACTCACCCGCCTTCAGCCGCCGCTCCAGCTCCGAGACCGGCTCGGTGTAGGCTGGGGCATGGTATTCTGCGTCTCCCTGCCACCACTCGGGTTGCCGCACGGGGCGAAAGACCGAGTCCCACACCATCGTTCTTTTTACGGGATCGCGCGAAGCAAGGCTCCCGAAGAAAGTACCGAATCCCACTTTCTTCATCTGTACAACCACATCGCCCCAGGTTTCACCACCCGTCTTTTCCCAATCCAATGGCGGTAAGACTTCGAGCAGCATCTCCTGCCTGCCCATCTTAAAGGCGCGGTCATGAATCTCATACCAGATACAAGGTCGAGTCTCGTCTACGTAGCAATGCTCCTCTGTGGAACCGCCGCAGGGACCATTCCGCAGACCTTTTGGACACTCCATCGGGCAGATAAAGGCTGTCTCCTGGAGCAGGCAGTTGCCGCACATCCGGCAGCCGAAGAGAGGACCTTTGATCCACCTCTCGACTGTCACCAGCATGCGCGTGTTGATCGGTTCCTTTTTGAAAGGCAGGTATGGTGGCTGCCACCGGCGTCCTGGTGTAAAGACTGGCATATGCTACGCTTCTCCTTCCGGCTCCAACCTGTGTTTGGAATCGTTATTGCTTATTGGCTTAAATCGCCGTCGGCATAGATAACCTTATTCAACAAGATTTGTACCGTCTTCCAGATCTCTACCTGTTCCGGATCACTCATGTCCACATCTTCGATTGCCGGCTCATCCATCTCGGCTATACGATCAGCAATCTTCAGGTACAACCTACCGACTGCCGTTGATTCATCCCGCTCCTCAATAACGCGGATAGTTTCTTTCATTTTCTCATCCAGCGGATTGCCAATCATCATTTGCAAACCAACACCCATCAGCATAGCTCCGTAGACACGGTTGATCAGGGCGCGGTATTCCGCTGGTACCGCATTTGATACATTGGAAAGACCGACCGATATCGTCGGTGCAGGATCCCAGGCATACTGAAGCGTGCGCACAGCATCAATCAAATGTGGGCAATACTGCTGGCAACCGGACACGGTCAAGACCAGTGGATCAATGATCAAGTCGGATATCGGGAAATCCACTTCTTGCATGCGTGGGATTAATGACTTCAATCGCGATATTAACGCGCTCATCCGCCGAAACGGGCACACCGGAAGATCCCATCGTGAGCGCGATAAGTTTCGTATTGTATTTCTTCGCTACCAGCGGGACTTTTTCCAGTCTCTCAGGTTCTGCTGATGTGGAATTGATGATCGGCTGCTGCTTTGTCACTTTCTTAAGGCCGGCCTCGATGCCAGCCAGGTTGGTGCTGTCAAAGCTGAGTGGAACATCCACAACCGCCTCGACAGTCTGCACAATCCAGGGAAACACCTCCTCCCCATCTTTCTTGCGAGGGCCTAAGTTGAGATCCAGCGCTTGTGCCCCTGCCTCGACCTGCGCTACTGCCAGCGTTTGAAAGAATTTTGCATCGCGCGCACTCAAGGCTTCTTTTACTTTCTCGGAAATGATGTGGATATTCTCCCCAATGATATACATAGCAACTCTCCCTTCGTAAGTGTCTTAGCTATTTATGCAACGAGTGCGCCTATCTGAACTGAAGGAGATCAATCAACCCCACCCAGGTTAAGCGCCCTCCTTCTCAACTCCTACCTCAACGCTTGGAAACCGTGTCAGGTCCGTATGAGGCAGGAACAATGCTGACATAAACGCTTCATAAAACATGTTATCAGCCGATAGCTCAATATACGTCATACGTCTGGCAATTTCCTGGATACGCGTGCGTGCGTCCTTATCCAGTAATGCATAGTATGCCCCCAGAACAGCAGTATTACCTAGAAATTGGTATTTGTCCCAGGGTATATCCGGCAGCAGCCCAATCTGGATGGCTTTTTCTACGTTAATATACTTGCCAAAAGAGCCGCCGATTAATGCCTGTTCTACAGCTTCGAGCGGGATGCCGACACTATCCGCCAGGACCGCAAATCCCGCATAAATGGCTGCTTTCGCCCGCAGCAGGTTATCGATATCGACGTGCGTGATCGCCAGGTCCTTCCCCGTCTCGGTTTCACTCCCCCAGGCGATGACATATTCCAAACCGTGCTCGCCTTCACGGATGCGCGGCGTGTCTAGCTGTGTATTGAAATGCCCACCTTTATCTACAACGCCGGTCATGAAGGCTTCAGCCAGCAGCGAGATCAAGCCACTCCCGCAGAAGCCGCGCGGTTTACCACCCCCGATGACCCGGTAGGCAGGCTCGTACGTCTCCCCGTTGATCCATACTTCCTCGATGGCGCCTTTAGTCGCCCGCATACCGTTCAAGACACCCGCTCCCTCAAAGGCAGGACCCGCCGAACAAGCGCAGGTTACCAGCCATTCGCGTGAGCCAAGCACCATCTCGCCGTTCGTGCCCACGTCCAGGAACAAGGTCAGTTTTTCGGTGGTATCCACGCCAGCGGATAGGACACCGGCAGTGATATCTGCGCCGACATAACTGGCAACTCCCGGCAGGCAATCGATGGTTGCCTCGCGATTGATGCCGATGCCGATATCTTTTGCCAGGAGGGATGGCACATGGTTGACCGATGTTATAAATGGTGCCAGGCGAATGTTGGAAGCCGAGATCCCGAGAAGCAGGTGCATCATCGTGCTATTGCCTGCCACCGTCGCCTTGACGATCTCATCCGGCTGGATCTGGAACTCGTTTGCAGGCAGTTTCAACCAGCCCATTGATCGTCTCGAGCACCAAGCCGCGCAGGTGATCGCTTCCGCCGTTCTTGCTGGCATACATGATGCGCGAGATTACGTCTTCACCGCAGGCGATCTGCCCGTTGTACTCAGCTACCTGCGCCCGCACCTGCCCGGTGACCAGATCGACAAGCCACAGCGTCACCGTGGTCGTGCCGATATCGATCGCAACTCCCCAAAGCGGATCGTAGTCCGAGACGTACCCCGGCACCAGGTCAATCAGCCGCGCCGGGCATTCCGGGCAGTCCCAGGTCTGCGCGTCCAGTATGGCTGCTACCTGCCAGTCTGCCTCGCGCAAGAGATCACTGATGCGGCGCAAAAAGTCTAACGAGACCTGCAAATCGCCAATCCCAGCTGCCTGGCGCAATCCAGTAAGCAAGCGCCCCCAATCATCCGTCTGGTCATCCAGGCTGGGTGGCGTCAGGCTGACGGGAATGCGGCGCACGGTCTGCGAGTACTGCGGGTTATATCCCGCAGGTACAACCACCTCACCAACCGTCCGGTCGGAGGTCAGGCGCCGCTCGATTTTCTCCTGGGGTGGGACAACGACGGTAAGGTCACCCTCTACAACCGTCTGGCAGGCTAAGGCATAGCCCATCTCGATATCTTCGCGGGATAGGCGAAGCGCGCTGCGGCGGCGCGCGGCTCCAGAAGTCACTTGAACCACGCACCGCCCGCAGCGACCCTGCCCTCCGCAAGGTTGCATGATATTAATGCCCGCCAGGCGCGCAGCCTCTGCCAGCAGAGTGCCCGTTGGCACGACCACCGGCTCAGCGGCGATATCAAATTTTACGCTGTGATCCACCATTTTACGCGCTCGTCAGACGGCATACCAATAAATCAATCGCAAAGAAAGGTCATAGCACCTGTTTCATAAACTTCGGAAGATCGACCGCTTCACGCGGACCCACGCGGATTTCCCAATCCGGCAGCTCGCCTTCCACCTCACCCGAGATCACCGCAACCGCCCCCGGCAGCACCAAGCGCTTGCGCGCGACTTTATCCGCCACGTTGAACGCCTTCACCGCTTTGGCAATCCGCTCGGAGTTGAACTTGCCGGCTGCCCAGGCAGTCAGCACGCTCATACCCTCTGCGTCGGTGACCAGTAGCCATGCCGGTAAGCCAGAGCTTTCTACCTCATTCGCAACGCTGAAGTAGGTGATACTGAAGTTGGTGGTCACCAGCACAGGATCCTCCGCCTTGGGCGCATTGATCTCGTACAAGCCGGGCTGCACCTGGATGGGCTTCTGCGGGTCGGTGTAGATATTCTGGCGCAAGACCAGGAGCGGATAGAACAGCTCCTTAGCAAAATGGTCAAGGACGATAAAACCCGCGTACTTCGTCAGCGCCTGCGCTGCGGCTGCCGGATTAGCGGGGAAGGCAATCGTCGGATACCCGAGCGGCTTGAAGTTCTTCTTCAATGCCAGCCTGCGGATCTGCACCGCTCTGGCTACATCAAGACTCAAGCCCTGGCTGACCGGGTCCAGGACCATGTCTTCAACGCCTTTTGCCTTGATCTTCTCGGTCAGGTCAGCGAGCTCATCGAGCGACTCCCCGCTAACGACCAGGGCTGCTTTGTACTGCTTGGCAAGCTCAGCCATCGCTTCCCAGTTTGCGCCTGTTGCTGAGCAAATCATCGGCGTCTCGCCATCCAGCGCTTTGAGCCCTGCTGCGAGTACATCGGCATCTTTACCCATCAAGATCAATGGCCGCTTGCTCACCGCCCGCACAGCGCTCACAGCTGCGGCGAATTTTGCTGCATCGCCGGATACAGATTCAACGCCAAATCCATCAAGAGTCAGGTCAATTCCGACATAATTCACAGTAAAAGACTCGGCAGGCGCTACAGCCGCTTTGATCTCATCCACGGAGAGCGAGTCCTTGACCTTCACAAAAACGCCGGGTTTGTTGTAGAAAGTTTTTTCATGCCGGAAAAGCACGACCTCGTTGCCCGCCTTGACTTCATAACCGTCAGATTTGATCGTCACCAGCCGGATTGGAGGCGCGGATGATTCCGCCAGTTGAGCTTTGGAAGCCTCACTTACGTACGGGCAGGCGGTCAGCTCAACCTGCTTTGCCGCTAATTTCATGGCGAAAGCCAGGCAGGTGGGAAAACCGCACTCCTTGCAGTTCGTTTGCGGCAGAAGCTTATAAATTTGAATGCCAGATAGAGCCATAGTTAATTCTCCATCACACGCTGGATTATAGTTCCGTCTTAGTTGGGCTGGGCCGCCCCCATCAACTCGTTGATCGCCGCCTGCACCTGGCGAAGACTTTCCGGGTGGCGGACCACAACAATGTCAGCCCCCGATTCGACCAGAGTGACAGCCGTCAAGACCTCCCAGTTGATAGCCCTGTTCAGCCAATCACCCCAGGCGTCAGGCACGCCTTGACCGACCTTCGATTCCTTCGTCTTCCAGGCTTCAAATCCGGGTGTCACGATCATCGGAAACTGAGTCATAGCATCACCCTGCAGGGCAGCCAATCTGAGCCGCTCCATCACGGAAAAGCCGTACTCAATCCCATATCCCAACGCGCCGGTGGTGGGATCCATCAAGACCCGGTCGGCGGGCAAGCCCATATCGGTGATGAGAATATTCAACTGCTTGGATAGATTAACATCCATCGGCGTGCGAGCGCTTACCAGGTGACCGTTTGCCATTGCGGTAGCCACGATGGTGCGGTAGTTCTTGTCCTCGCAAATACCGAGCACCAGGCGTTCTCCCTTGGTCGCCTCGGCAACGGCGACGAGCAGGGCATTATCCAGCTCAGCCTGCCCGGGTCCAAAGACCAGCACAGGCAATCCAGTTGCTTTCAATACAGCTTTGACAGACGCCACTGCCCCTTCCGGCGTGGTCGGTTTACCCTCCTTATCTGTGGGACTGAGCATAATCTCGATTAACTCTGCGCCGGCTTTCTCGGCTGCGCTTGCCCAGAGCCCCGGGTCGTCTACCACTTCCCCCCAGGTTTCGAGAAGTAGAGGAGACCAGTCTTCTGGCTTGCGATCCCTGATCTCGATCGCTACGACAGGCTTGCAAGGCATGCCCGCTTCGAAGTGCATATACGGCAGGCTCTTCTCTCCGCCGATTGTGACCGTGTGGGATCGGGTCCCCCCGTCAGTAGCAGTCGCTCCCAGGGTGATGGTGCGGACTGCGCCAGGCCATTTGTCTACGGGAATTTCGACAGGCATACGCTTACTCCTCTGGTAATTTGTTCTGACGCCGCGCAGCATTTCGGCGCTCCAAGAACGCTTCAACCGGCGGCTTGCGATCGGCATAGATGCCTAAATCGTTCAAATCCTCATCCTTCTGGGCACTGATATGGCGGAGAATATGACGGTAAGATAACATCGCGGCAGGATAGGTGATCCCACCCGCATGGTGCATTAAGTACAGGGTCTTCACCTTCAGATCCAGCATGATCTGGGCGGCTGCCGCCAACGGGATGTCCGGCGGGATTTGGGGCACACCTTCGTGGAGGATATCCCCGGCAGTGAGCTCAGCGAATTCTCCCCTGGCGTAGGCTTGTGTCAGCTGTTCCAGACCAACCGTACCCAGGGCATGCCCATCTTGCATGACAACAATATCCTCTCCCGAGTTATCCAGGAGGGCTCGCGCACAATCTACAATAGGCGTATCCGGAGAGCATGTCTCCACACCTACAGTCATCAGATCACGAACGAGTTGACGAGTCATGCAAGACGGCGATATGCTTTGGTTCGATTTGTGGGGATGAGGCATTCAACATGCCTCATCCCCACAATGTAGATTAGAAAATCGGATCCATCACCAGCGCAGGATGATTGTGCTCTTCAAGCCAGGCTAAGACCTCTTCGACGGTAGACGCATTCCGCTCATCCGGTATCTTGTCGATCAGATCGGGATCTCCCTCTCGGATCGCCACGGCTTTCAGCTCGTCAGCCATGGCTTCTTTAAGTACGCTACTCAGCCAGATGACGCGTTTAAAGCCTCCATCAGCCGAGATGAATTTCGGGCTGATGAGATAGAACTTACCAACACCCATCACGCCCGGGGTCTGGTTGCCACCACCGGCAATGCCCGCCAGGGTGCTGAAGGTCATGCCTGCGGGCGTCATGCTGGTATCTTCACGGCTGACCACCATCACGCCGTTTGCTTCTGGGATCAACATCACGATGCACTCGAAGCACCCACAGGCGGTCATCGGGTTTTCCATGATCGAATACATCGATACTTCTGAGATGACCCCATGTGAGCCGATCTTGGCGTACTGGTTGGTGCCATCCCAGTAACCCTTCTGCATGTCGATCTGCTTGCCCAGCTTGATCGGCTGGTTGGGTCCCGTGGGATTGATATTGTAGGACGCTTTGCAGTCCAACCAGTTGTAAGCTCCACACAGCCCTAACCGTTCTGGGCTCACCACGCATACGTGGTTCGGTGCGAATGACTGGCACAACGTACAGGAGTAGAACTCTTCAACCCGATCATCCGTCAGGTCAGCCAGGCGCTTATTACGGTAGTCGTAAGCGTGCCGCGCCTTTCCCAGCCATTCCGGCAATAAAACAGGATCGGTGTAGATGGTTACCTGCACTTTATCAACGATCGCGCCGAAGTCGCTGTGATAGCGTGCGTGCAGGATCTTGCCAAAGTGCTCCAGGTCAAATCCCTTCTCGGCAGCAGCATTGGAGATGCGCACCCAGGCGATGTCACGCTGTCCAATGTGCTGGATGCCGGATGCGCCGTTGATAAAGTAGTGAATTTGTCGCTCGAGCACCGGCTCGAAGTCCTCCTGCATTTGCCGTCCAGCCACTTTCACGATGATGCCCATATCCATGCTGCCTTGCTCAGGCACCGTGGCTATTCCGGGTCCAACCACCTCGACTTTCCCATCTACCACCTCATCCAGCGGCGCCATCTGCAAAAACTCAAAGCAGCGCGAGCGCTTGCCGCCGAACTCGATGCGCATATCGGTCTTGCGCACCACCTCGCCTTCAAACGCCGAGCCATAAGGCACAGGCACCGGAACGTCGGAGACCTTAACCTTCACTCCCCGCACCTCGATGCACTTCTGCACCAGGCGCTCTGCCCGCTCCAGGTCATCTTTGCCCTCGATTTCGTTGAAGGGCATGCTGACAACATGCTCGTACTTCGTGATGCCGGTGGGGAGTATCTCTGGGATGACGGTATCGGCAATCACCGGGAAGCCGAAGTTGATCGCTCCCGCAGCCGCCGCGTATTTCAGATCATCCACCTCTCCCAGAGCCAGGACGAAGGCAAATACGCGCTCTTTATTGTAGAGCAGGTTCTCACGCGCCTGCCCACCCTTCAAACCACCGAAGGTCAGCCCAGAGCGGACGGCAAATCCAAGCGCGTAGATGGCGCTGATCGTATCCGTCCCAAACGGCACGGTGTAGGTATCGTAGCCGAGCTCAAAGCCTTCTTCGACGAGCTGGTGGATGATGCTCCTTCCGTTAACATTCCCAGAGAGGAAGCACAGGATGTTGCGCCGCTGTAACTCGCGGACGATCTTGACTGCAACTTCATTCGATTTCGCCGCGCCAACGATGGCGGCAAAACCGGGCATGCGCCCATCGACAAGCTGAATACCCCAGGAGCGCAGCTGGATATCATCGATGGGACCGTTCAGATGTCCTTCCAACCCGTTCGAGCCATTCCCGTCCGGGCTGGTGAATGCGGTGCCGCCAGCCAACTGGAAGCCTGCCATGGGTTCGGGTTGTAACCCGTAGATGTAACGGATCGCTTCGATCACCTCTGCGGCAATCAGGGTAGACATACCGCCATCCAGGGTCTCACCCAAGTAGGGCGTCCAGTGACTACCAGATGGCACCGGGTGCAGCAAGTTGCGGGCTAAAGCTAACGACTGTTCCAACTGCCCAAGGTTTTCCACAGCAACGCCGGTCATGCCATAGATCAGCGGCAGGTAATATGCCGTGTTCGGGAATGCAACCGGAGTATCCGGACCGCGTTCCGCCAGGGCTTTTTGCAGCATTAGCTCTGCTTCACCGACAAGCGCATTTGCACCGCGAAGAGCTCGTGTAGCTATGTAGCGTGACATTTGACCTCCAAATTCTGCAATGCCGATTTTATTACGCTAATCGGCTGCAACTCCATATAGCGCTTCGCGGCGCGCTGCCAGTGGCAGCTCTTCCAGCTCTACCATCCTCTGATCACCGCTCTTGCCAAACCGCTCAGGGTCATAGACAGGCAGACCCAGAGCAGCCCGTTTCTTGTCAATATGCTCCAGCGTGCGCTGGATCATCTCATCGGGGTCTTTGATAAATTCAAGCTTGCCGCCGTAGAGCTTCTCCCAGCCTTCGCTGATGTAGTGCAGGACGATATCGCTATCTGAAACGCGATCCGGCATACCACTGACGGGAGAAGCGCCGCCGAAGATGACATACGCGCCAGATGCCACGCAATAAGTGGCAATAGCGAGCGCTTTCTCGCTCATCCACTCAGGCGCCAGACCCACAGCCGGGATCTGGTCGATATCATCACCGAGCCCGCCTTCTTCAGCCATCTGCGTCAAGACAGTCAGGATGCGGGTGTTATCCACGCAAGAACCCATGTGCAGCACAGGTGGGATGCCAATCGTTTCACATACTTCGCGAAGACCGGCGCCCACTTTATTGAGCCCGGCTTCGCCCAGCAGCAAGCCCAGTTTTGCAGCAGCAATCGCGCCGCAACCGGTTTCTACGATCAGCACATCCTGCTTGAGCAGCTCCTGCGTCACGTAGGTGTGCAGGTAATCTTGCTTGCTGCGCGGGTTATTGCAGCCAACGATAGCCGCCACACCGCGAATGCGCCCCGTCATGATCGCGTCGTTGAGCGGGCGGAAAGAAGCCCGATACGTGCCGCCCAGCATATAGTTGATGTACTCATGGGAGAATCCCGGGATCAGGTCTTCTTTCACCTGGGGGATATGGATTGCGCCGCGGTTCTTGTAATTATCGATAGCGCTCTTCAATATTTTCTTGGCGATCGTCAGGGCGTGTTCCTCTTCGAATTCAATATGAGTAGCACCCTTGAGACGCACTTTGGGAGAAGTGGTGATGATTTGCGTATGGAAGTTCTTCGCCAGATCGACCAATGCTTGCATGATGCACTGTACATCAACAACCATAGCCTCTACTGAACCGGTCAGGATAGCCAATTCCTGGTGCAGGAAATTGCCCGCCGCCGGGATCCCCTGGCGCATCAGAATCTCGTTCGCTGTACAGCAAATACCGGATAGGTTGACGCCCTTCGCTCCGGCTGCCAGGGCGTACTCGATGATCTCCGGATCCTGCGAGGCTGCTACGATCATCTGGCTCAAGGTCGGCTCATGCCCGTGCACCACGATATTGACCATGTCGTCTTTGAGCACGCCGAGGTTCGCCTGTCCAAGGATCGGAGCGGGGGTGCCAAACAAGATGTCTGCCACGTCTGTGGCAATCATACTTCCACCCCACCCGTCCGCCAAGCCCACCCGGATTGCGTGGTTCAAAATATGCTCCGGATCCTGATCGTCTCCGATATGCGTGCGGTGCAGCGCTTCTACCACTTCACGGTCGACGCCCCTGGGCACTACGCCCTGCTCGCGCCAGATTTGCTGGCGTTTCTTCGGTGCCCGGATCACCGGTGCCAACTCGCCCCGCTGCTGACCAAATTGGGCAATATATAGATCCGCCAGGTCGTTGGCGATCTCCTCAGGTGAGCGCTTCTCTACGGGTATACCGTACTTGGAAGCCACGGTGCGCAGCTTGGCTACATCGCGGATGATATATCCTTCAGCCTCGCCATTAGCAACCGCTTTCAGGGTGAATGCCATATCGCGCCCGTGATCCGAATGGGCTGCTGCGCCAGCCGCGATGGCTCTGATCAGGTTACGCGCCTGGATCGTATCGATCGTCGCACCGCAAACACCGGTCTGCCCGTCCTTTGTCAGGCGGCAAGGACCCATCCCGCACAGCTTGCAGCACATGCCGGCTGAGCCGATATTGCAGGGCACCATATCATCTGCCCGGGAGAATGCAGTGCCAATCCCCAACTCATCTGCGCGGATCAGCATCTCCTGGGCGGCTGGATCGGACGTTTGTTCCTCGTAACTCCGCTTCTCTTTGGCCATTAATTATTCCTCCTCTGGTTTGTTCGATTTTAACGGCCCCATTCCAGGGCAGGGCCACAACGGCCGCCCAGAGTAACCTACATTCTGAGCAAAGCTAACAACCTGGCGGGTATTTTCATAGACCATCGTATGCCTGAAGAAGGAGTTGCCGTTGCTACGCCCATAAGCAGCTTCACCCGTCTCGGAAGGCATCGAAAGCTCGCCGAGATAGCCAGCTTCAGCAAGGCTGGCCTCGATCTGCTCCGGGGTAACCTTGCCCGGATCATAAGTGACTTCCACTACCCTAAAGCTGCTGCTGGCGTAAACATCTTCCACGCCCGGCAATCCAAGCAAAATCCGCCGTACTTCAACCACGTGATGATCGCCAAACATTGTTTGTACTTCCAGTGTCAGAGTGTCCATAGCCTCCTTCTTTCGTATAAAAAATTCCGGCAAAACATCGGTGAATTTATTACTTGAAATTACTATAACTGATTGTGCGCCATTCCAATAGTCATCTCCCATCGATACTACCAGCAAGGTAATCTACCAACCAACAATTTTAAGACCCTTACCGCAAATCAATATAGCAAAAATGTCACCATTCTACAAGTGACATTCATAACTATCTGGATAAGACAATCTTTATAGGATAAGTTTATTTGTTACCGGCGTCACAATCTCAGGTGTTCAGCCCACCGGCGTAAGCTGTAAGAGTGACAACCGACATGGGGGGTCACCCACGTCAGGGGGTCACCTATGAGATGGGGGTACTTGCTGCATAATATGATTTTCAATGATTGTGAGGATTTATAGTGTGTGCAGGAAAACGTCAACCACCTGGGGATCAAAATGCTTGCCTGCCTGCTCTTTGATGTAGTTCAAGGCTTGCTCCTCAGTCCAGGCTGCCCGGTAGGGTGTTTCCGCCCGCAGCGAGCTCCAAACATCGACAACCGCGAAAATGCGGGCGGGAAGAGGTATTTGCTCTTCCTTCAGCCCGCGCGGGTAGCCGCTGCCATCCCATTTCTCGTGATGGCAGTAGGGGATATCCAGCGCAGGCTGCAGGTAGGTGATGGGATACAGAATTTTATAGGCGTAGATGGGGTGCTGCTTGATAATCTCCCATTCGTCCTCAGAGAGCGTCCCTGGTTTTCTTAATATTTGATCGGATATGCCGATTTTGCCGACATCATGCAGCAACGCTCCCCTGCGGATGTGGATCAGATCCTCATCACCGATACCCATCGAGCGAGCGATACGCAGCGTCAGCTCTGTAACCTGGCGGGTATGCGTTTCACTTTCCTTATCCCGGAGATCGATGGCTCTCACCCACCCCTCCAGGGTTAAGTCATAAGCAATCATCAGCTCTTCATTGGAGCGCTGGAGCTGAGTAAACAGTGAAGAATTATCGATCGCGATCGCAGCTTGACCGGATAACGCTTCCAGCAGCTCCCTCCATTCGCTGTTTAACCGGATCGGAACACGGTGGTAGATTTCCAAAACCCCTTAACCAATCCCCGGGCGATCAATGGGCAGGCAAGATAGGTTACAAATCCCTCATCTCGGACCAGGGCAGGTGTGTTGGGATCGGAAATCGTCCTGGAGAGGTCATCGATGTAGATCAACCGGCGTTCCAGCACAGCCTGGCTGGCAAATCCACCTCCCGTGCGCAAGCGGGTTCCCGTAGGCGCCATGCTGTGAAAGCCTCTACCAACTGCGTAATCCAGTTTTTGGGAGTAGGCGTTGTACAGCATGATATCTGCAGCATCAATACGCAACAGCGAAATCACATGATCCAGGAGGATATTCAAGGTCACGCTGATATCCAGGCTGGCGCTGATCGCCAGGTCAATTGCGTGCAAGGCATGCACCTGCTCCAGACGGCGCTCGGTTTCTTCAAACAAGCGGGCATTCACGATCGCCTGCTCCCCGAGGTTTGCCAGTCCGTGCAAGAGCGACAGGTCATCGTTCGCGAAGTTCCGCTGCTCGCCGATGGAAAATACCACCAGGTTACCGATGTTCCCGCCATCGCGGAGCATGCTTACCAATGCCATCGAACGCGCATCGACATCTACCAAGAAACCCGGAACATCGGGCGTATCTTGCAAATCAACCTGCACAACGGCGGGTGGATGCATCGCGCTACCGGCACTCGCCAGGATAGAGCTTGGAGGCACGTTGAAGTGAGGGTCTGGCGCTGTTGGCAAACCCGTTGCGGCTGCAATGTGGTAGGCATCGACCTCTCGGTCATATAACAACACCGCAGCGGCAGGCACATTGAGTGCTTTTGTCGTCTCGGTGCAGATGGTATCCAGCACTTGCTGCAAATTCAGCCTGGCATTCAATTTCTCAGCCATGCGCGCCAGATCTTCTGCGCGCTTGGTCTGACGTTGGATTGCTCCTCTGTATTCTTTCGCTCAGTGATGTCATATACCGATGCCAGCCAACCGGTGACCCTGGCATTGCTATCCATCAGGGGAGAGATCAACAAATAGGCATCAAAGCGCTCACCATTTTGCCGCTGAAATCGCAGCTCAAAATCACTGGGAAGCGCATCTTCGCCGGTGGTGATCCTGAATGCCTCCTGAATGTTCTCGATCTCTTCATCGGGCCAGTATTTGAATGGCGGGGTTGCTGCGGATAATTCTTCCTCGCTCCATCCCACCATACGGCAGAATGCCGGATTAACGTAGGTTTGCCTCCCATCCCGATCGATAGCGAAGACCCCCGCCAGTACAGACACCTCGATCGTTTTCCGAAAAGCCACCTCTTCCATTAATTCCTGCTCCGACCGCATCCGGTTGATTGCCTGAGCAATCTGATCCGAGGCGAACGTCAGGATATCGATATCCTCTTTGCGGTAGCGAATCCCTTCGGTATAGCTCTGGATGGCTAAAACGCCGAATACCTGCTCTCCAATCTTCAGCGGTACCCCCATCCAGTCGATAGACGGCGCGCCGATCAGCTCCACCTCGTCCTTCCGAACCAACTCCTCGAACAGCTCGGGTGAGGCAAGTACTGATTTTCCCGATCGCAAGATGTATTCCGTTAGACCTCGCCCAGGCTTTGTTGGCGGCGGCGCCTCGTCATACTCATCAACATAGTACGGAAAGCTCAGTGTGTCCGTTGCCTCGTCGTAGAGGGCAATATAGATATTCCCGGCAGGCATCAACTCGCTGATAGTTTTATGCACAATCCCCAGCAATTGCTCCAATGTGAGAGATGGCTGGGTTGCCTGGGAGAACTTGAACAAGGCATCGCGCACCTTCTCGGCGCGCGTGCGCGCCCGCCGTGATTCCGCGTTGCGCAGCTCGCGTTGGATGGCTGGGATCAGCCTGGCGGAATGCTCGCGCAGAATATAATCATGCGCGCCAGCCCTGAGCACGGCTACAACGGCTTCCTCGCCGGCGGCATCGGAGAAGACGATAAATGGGATATCTAACCCCTCGCCTGCCAATAACCCAAGTGCTTTCAAGGCGCTAAATTCAGATAACTGGTAATTCGCTACGATGACGTCAAAGCTGGCTCGACGGAGCTGCGCCAGGAATTCCTGGGCATTATTCACCTGTTCGACCTCAACCGTATAGCCGCTGCTCTGCAATCCGCTGAGCGTGAACTGGGCATCGGCGGAATGATCCCCTACAAACAGGACTTTCAATGGACTATCCATAAGGTTAATACTGCGCTCCCAGGGTTATCAACCCAATAACCTCAGACTTCGTGGCAGGCTACCCAATGATCGGGTGTGATCTCGCGCCACTCAGGGTCACTTTGGCTGCAATGTGGCTTGGCGATCGGGCAGCGCGGGTGAAACCGGCAGCCCGGCGGTGGGTTGATGGGGCTGGGTACATCTCCCTGTAAGATGATCCTTTTACGCTGGCGAGATATCTTTGGGTCTGGCACGGGCACTGCCGATAGAAGCGCCTGCGAGTAAGGATGCAAGGGATTCTCGTACAACTCGTTCCGATCTGCCAGTTCAACGATCTTTCCCAGGTACATCACCGCTACCCGGTCGCAGATGTGCCGTACCATGCTCAGATCGTGAGCG
The DNA here is from genome assembly GCA_963702535.1 of uncultured Chloroflexia bacterium. Lineage (GTDB taxonomy): Bacteria > Chloroflexota > Anaerolineae > Anaerolineales > UBA4823 > CAVPDG01. Next base: position 46,508 of record CAVPDG010000015.1, read on the forward strand.
ATGAACAGATAGGTCAGCCCGAACTCGTCTTGTAAATCCTCCAGCAGGTTAACTACCTGGGCTTGGATGGAGACATCCAAAGCAGAAATCGGCTCATCACAGACGATGAACTCGGGATTAGACGCCAGGGCACGCGCCACGCCGATACGCTGGCGCTGTCCACCGGAAAATTCATGGGGAAAGCGGTTGATCAAGCGCGGGCTGAGCCCGACCTTCAACATGAGCTGGTTAACACGTTCATCCCGCTCTTGACCCGAGGCGTACAGGTGATGGACCTCAAAGGCTCGCCGATGATGGCGCTGACCGTCCAGCGCGGGTTCAGCGATGCATATGGATCTTGAAAGATCATCTGGGCTTTTCGCCGCAGAACTTTGATCTCTGCCTTGTCGGCTTTTTCCAGGTGAATTCCCGAGACCACTACCGATCCAGCCGTGAGTGGGTATAGCCCCAGGATCGTGCGCCCGGCGGTAGTCTTTCCGCAGCCGCTTTCGCCGACCAGGCCCAACGTCTCGCCGGGCTGAATTTGGAAGGAGATGCCATCCACCGCTTTGGTAGCGCCGATCTCTCGCTCTACGATCAAGCCCTGGCGAATTGGGAAGTGCTTCTTTAGATCCAACTTCCACCAAAGCGGGCGAGGGATCCGTGGGTATGGATGGGAATTCGACAGCCAAGCGAGCTCTCCTGCCCACTAACGTGGATTGCCTGTGGTCACATCGATCCAGCAGGCGGTCTGGTGTTTAGGCGCTACCTGGATCAGGGGCGGCATCTCCACCCGGCAGCGCTCGATAACCAGCTCACAGCGCGGCGCAAATGGACAGCCTACCGGCTCAACCAGTAAGTTGGTCGGCGCGCCAGGGATCGACTTCAAGCGTTTATCCCTGCGCTGATCGACCCGCGGCAGTGCAGCCAATAACGCTTGCGTATAAGGATGTCGCGGATCATCGTAAATATCATCCACGGTTGCTTCTTCCACAATAAAGCCAGCATACATCACCAGGACGCGTTGGGCGATCTCGGCAACCACGCCCAGGTCGTGGGTGATCCAGATCACCGCCATGTTTAGATTCTGGCGGATGCTTTGCACCAGTTCAACAATCTGCGCCTGGATAGTCACATCTAGCGCGGTCGTTGGCTCATCTGCGATCAGGATCGATGGCAAACACGCCAACGCCATAGCAATCATGGCGCGCTGGCGCTGCCCTCCCGAGAACTGGTGCGGGAAATCCCTTAAACGCTGCGCGGGGTCCGGGATACCTACTTGCTCCAACAGCTCGATGCTGCGCGCCTGGATCTCTTGCTTATTCAGCCCCAGGTGCACCCGCAATGGCTCGCTGAGCTGGCGACCGACGGTCAGCACCGGGTTCAATGCTGTCATCGGATCCTGAAACACCATGGCGATTTCCTTGCCGCGCACCTGTTCCATTTCGGATTCAGAGATCTTGAGTAGATCTCTTCCCAGGTACAGCACCTCGCCGCGTGCAATCTCTCCCGGTGGGATTGGGATGAGACCCATAATCGACATCATCGTCACCGACTTCCCACACCCGCTTTCTCCCACAACCGCTAAGGCTTCTCCATGCTCGAGAAAGAACGAAACCCCATTGACTGCATGGACCGTTCCCTCAGCAATGTGAAAGCGGGTGTATAAATCCTTGACTTCGAGAATGTGATCCGCGCACATATCCGATAAGTCTCCAAATCTCAGACTGCCCGGCTGTGTGGATCGAGTGCATCCCTTAAGCCGTCACCCAGGAAATTGATGCATAATACCGTGATGGCAATAAACAAACCCGGGAAAAACCAGAGCCACCAGGCCGTATCGATATAGTTATAGGCATTTTCCAGCATGTTCCCCCAGGTGGCGGATGGCGGTTGCACACCCAACCCCAGAAAGCTGATATATGCCTCCAGTGTGATCGCTGCCGCCACGCTCAGCGTAGCTGCCACGATGATGGGTGCGATGCTATTGGGTAGGATATGGCGGAAGATGATGTCCCAGGTGGAGGCGCCGGTCGCCCGCGCCGCCAGGACAAAATCATTCTCCTTGAAGGTAAGGAACTGGGCGCGGACAATGCGCGCCAGGTATGGCCAGCTTGTAATCCCGATCACGAAAACAATGACTACGATGCTTCCACTGAAAGTACGGTTCAAGAAATTGATATTTGGGATCAATTGGGCAAAATATTTCGCCATCACCAATAACAAAAAGAGCTGGGGGATGATCAATACCGCCTCAGTGAAACGCATCAAAACGCTGTCTAATTTGCCGCCGAAATAACCCGCCGCAGCGCCAATCGAGACTCCGATGAGCAATTCAACCATCATGGCGGTTAAACCAATGATCAGCGATATTTGTCCTCCATAGATCGTACGCGCAAAGATATCCCGCCCGATGGTATCCGTCCCGAAGTAATGCTCACGCGAGGGCGGCTGCAAACGGGTGCCGGTCTCCGTACGGTTCGAGTCCGCTTCGGTCACAAAGATCATCCCACCAAAAGAAAAAATCAACATGATCAAGATCACTACAGATCCAAAAATAGCCATGCGGTGCCGGCGAAATCGTCGCCAGGTGAGCTGCCCCAGGGACAACGGTGGGGTCTCCAGCTCGTCTGGCACAAGGCTGACAATCGTGCTCTTTGAATTCATCTCGATTGAATCAGACATGGATTATTTGTAACGGATTCTTGGATCTAACCAGGCATAGGTCACATCGGCGATGATCTGGAAGATGATCACGGCAAAGGCAATCATCAATAGAATCCCCATCACCACCGGGGTATCGGACCGGGAGACATGGTCCAGGAACAGGCGACCCATCCCCGGCCATCCAAATATTCGCTCTGTGACAATCGCTCCACCCAACAAGAAGGGTAGGTCTAATGCCACAATCGTCACAATCGGTATCGCCGCGTTTTTCAGGGCATGGATGTAAACGACCTCTCGCTGTGGCAATCCTTTCGCCTTGGCGGTGCGGATGTAGTCTTGCCCCATCGATTCCAACATGGTGCTACGAATGTAGCGGCTGTATCCGGCGATAAAACCGAAGGAAAGCGTTGCCACGGGCAGCACCATGTGCCAGATAACCTGCGCTACCGTCTGCCCGGCAGTCGGATCGAACATACCTACCGTTGGCAGGTAGGGTAGCCCCCATCGCTTAAAATTCACCGAAAAAATATACATCATTAAGAGCGCAAAGAAGAACACGGGCATCGAATAGAGGACAAATGTCGCCGCGGTGATAATATTATCTGCCGCTGAATACTGGTGCAACGCCGAATATATCCCGATCAACAATGCCAGGCTGATGACGATGATCTCAGCAGTGAGCATGAGCAGCAACGTGTTAGCCAGCCGCTCGCCGATCACCTGTGTGACCGGTTTGCGGTTGACCAGAGAAACTCCCCAGTCGCCGCGCAGCACGCCTTTCCGCGTGCCGGGGGTCTCGGCAATGCCATCCCCATTCAAATCCGCCTTCGTCCAGTCGTTTCCGACCAGCCAGTACAAGTACTGCACGAGGATTGGCTTATCTAACCCCAGTTGGCGCTCCAGACGAATACGGTCTTCTTTACGGGTCACCTTGCGCCCGCCCATCGTCGCGAGGGGGTCACCCATATTCTGCATCAGGATGAACAAAACCAGGCTGATGATAAACAACAGCGGTATAGCCTGGAGGAGTCGGCGGATGATGTAACGGGTCATGAGGGCTCACAATGCAGCGTGCAGGCGGGTACGCCTGCACGCTGCTGCTGAGCTATTCTATTGGGTGAGATCCCATTCAAAGACGTTGTAGAAGGGTGTCGCGCCGGATATCTTAATGTTCTGCATCCGATCGCTAAAACCGAACAGGTCCGGATCCTGCCAGACGCCGATCCAGTAAGCCTGGTCGAAGATGTGCTTGGAAATCTCGAACACGGTTTTCTGCCGCTCGTTGAAATCAACCTGCGCCGCTTGCTTCTGGAAGAGCGCATCCAGCTCCTCATCGCAAATACCGCTGGTGTTCTGCCCTGCGGGATTTTCATCCGAGGGGATCTCAGAGCACAGCCAGACGGTATCATTGGGATCTGGGAAGTCCGGCGCATCGGAATACTCGATGATATCCAGCGAGAAGTTAGCCGATGGACCGTTCTCACCGTAGGTAGCGAAGAAGATATCCGAATCGAAGGACTGCAGATCCAGCTTGATCCCTACCTGGGCGAGATCTTGCTGGGCTACCGCCTGAGTATCCTGGCGCACTTCGCGGTTGGTTGTGCCGTATTTCAACACCAGTTCGACGCCATCTTTGTCACGCGTCCCATCGGCGTTGCTGTCGATCCAACCGGCTTCATCGAGCAATTGCTTGGCTTTCTCCGGATCATAGGGATAAGGCGCAATGCTCGGGTCGACCCAGGGCGTATTGTCATACAACGATGCAGCCACTTGCGTGCGCCCCAACAAGAGGTCCTGCACCAGCTTTTCCCGGTTGAAAGCATAGGCAAGCGCCTGGCGTACTTTTTGATCTTTAAGCGCCGGGTGACCCTTCTCAGGATGCATATTCAGGTACCAGCCTTCATCGTAGCCGGAGAGCGAATTGACGATTTTGACCCCGGCTTTTTCGAGCTCGGGTAGATCACTATAAGCGAAGAAAGTACCCACATCGCCATCGCCAGCTACCAGGGCGGCGATCATCGAGGCATCATCCGGTACGAAGCGGAAGAAGAGCTCGTCTATCTTGGGGCGGCCAAGCCAGAAATTATCGTTTGCCACGAAGCGGGCAAAACTGCCGGACTGCCACTCATCGAAGACAAACGGACCGCAGCCCACGGTTGGCGCCTTGTTCCACTCGGCGGTATCGAGGGTGCCTAATTTGTCGAACTCCGCTTGCAGCACATGCTCTGGAACAATCGCATTACTGCCAGACCCGGCGAACAATTGCGACTGCCACGGCGCGTATGGCTCCTTGAATGTGACCACTACAGTTCGCTCGTCCGGCGTATCCAGCAACTCAATCAGGTCATACGGGCTGCGCGAGTTGACCGCATTCTTATCCGACATTGCCATATCGACCGTAAACTTGAAATCAGCCGAAGTGATCGGCTCCCCATCCGACCACTTAATATCATCGCGTAATTTAAGTGTGATCGTGCGATCATCTGCCGAGATGCCTCCATTTTCTTTTGAGGGCATCTCCGTTACCAGGTTCGGAACCGGCTCATTCTTGTCATCGTACCACCACGTCTGGCACAGGTAGATGGGATAGAGAGCGGTTACGAACCACATATTCGTGTACAAGGGGCTCAGGCTATCGAACTCCTGGGTCCAGATGAATGTGGCAACTTTCTTATCAGCCACAGCTTCGGTAGAGGCAGCCGGCTGGGCAGGAGTTTGCCCGCCTGCGCAAGCGGTCAGGACCAGACTTAATGCCATCACGAGACTGAGAACAAGCACCAGTGTTCTCCGCCACGCGTTGGGTCTGGAGTTCAAAGCGGTCGGCAACATGAGATTCTCCTCCTTCAGGATCGTCTTTGCTAGCTATGCTTCGGTTTTATGGAGCTTTTTCGTTTCCCACAGAAGACTAAAGTGATGACTTAAAGTCCACCTCCTTTGAAGTAAAACACAATGCTTTGTCCGCTGCATAAACACCCTGATGTTCAGTATCTGAAAGCGCTCAACCACAAATTCAAAGAAAAGGGGACGATCTTTCAACTCATTTGGGAATTCTGCATACTTATTATATAATGATCTCGTTCGCTGTAAAGCTTTATCCCGGATTTGCAAAGGCATTTTTCTGAGTTCCGCCGAAACCGCATACACCTCTCTCATCATTCGAAAGGATTGGAATGTCGAACTCATCGGTCTTAGGCATCACCCTGCCGGAGGCTGGAAAGATTTCATATGGTCGTTGGGAAGCCTTCCACCACCCCACCGGAAATGCAGAATTCTTACCGGTGATCATTGCCAGGGGACGTTTCGCAGGTCCTTGCTTCTGGCTCACTGCTGGCATCCACGGACCTGAGCACGGCGGTCCGGTGGTCATCTATCGCCTGCTCTCTCAGGAGCTCCTCGACCAGCTACACGGTACGATCATCGCGATCCCGGCGTTGAATCCCGATCGGTCTGCGAACCATGGAAAGACAGCCCCCCATTCTTCCCAAAGACCCAAACCGTCTCTGGCCTGATGGGAAGCCCAGACCTGCGGATGACCCCGATGTCGATCCGCCCTCGCCATTCGAGGTCGTTTACGAGCGATTATTTGCCGAAATCGTCCGCACAGCGGATTTCATGATTGATTATCACAACTCGTGGACCGGATCGCTCTCGTTCTCCTTCCAGGACCGCATACTTTATCGAGAGGATGAGCATAGCGCCGCAAACCGGGCTGAAGCCGAGGGCTTGCATGTCCTGCAACAGGAGATGCTGAGAGCGTATGGACACACCATCATCGGTGAGCTGCCTGCTGATAAGCTCATCAACGAAGAGTTGCACCGCGCTACCACTGCCTCGGTACTTTACGCCAAGAAGATACCCACCATGACCGTCGAGCTCGGCACCGGTCACCTGCCCGATCCTGCTATCCTCGCCGCTTCCGTGGCGGGCACACGGAATGTGTTGCGCTGGGCTGGCATGCTCAAAGGAGCGCCGGAGCTTGTATCCGGCATCAAGATCGTCAATCTCGGTTACCCGGTACGCCGACGCTTTGCCCCGCGTGTAGACCAGCCATCCATCGTCATCCACCTCGTGGAAGCAGGCGACAGTATTCAGGTTGGCGATCCGGTGGCAGAGCTGCGCGATGTCTGGGGTCGCCCTATCAATGGCGGCACTATTTACAGCCAGGATGATGGCTTTGTCATCGGTCGCCATCATGGGATTTACTATTACCCCGGCGAATCCATTTTGACCATTGCGATCCGCAACGACGCAGCTATGGTCGCCCCTTATCCAAAAGATTACTTTCCCCCGGAGGAGCATGCCATACACCATCCTGACCGACCATGAGCTTGCTCAGCTCCATCAATCGAGTTTACGCGTCCTGTGGGAAACGGGCATTTTGTTGGAAGATCCAGCCAGCCGCGCCATGCTGCTGGACCACGGCAGCCAGGAGCGCCGGGGACGCATCTGCATCCCACCAGACCTGGTCGAGAGCAGCCTGAGCCTCTGCCCGCAATCCGTGATCCTGGCGGGACGGGGAGGGGAGGTATGCCTTGGGGATGGAAGCCTGCACGTGCACAACCTGGGTGGCGCACGCGATGTTTACGACCCAGCCACCTACCGTCTGCGCCCTGCCCTCACCAGCGATGTCGCCGAGAGCACCCGCCTGATGGATGCGCTGGAAAACGTCACCACGATCACCCCGCTCTACACCCCGCGCGACGTGTCGCCGCAGCAGTTGACTCCGGTGATGTTCGTTGAGACGGTGAAGAACACACTCAAGCCAGTTAACGGTCCCGGTGTGCATACGGTAGACGACGTGCGCAGGCTGCACGAGATGGCGCAGGTCGTCTTTGGGGCTGAGCCGGCGCTTTCAGTGGGCGTATCGCCGGTAAGCCCGCTGAACTTCCTCGGGCATGTGGCGCCGGTAATTCTTGAGGTCGCCCGGCGTAAATTACCGCTCGGTCCGCTTCCCTGCCCGAATGTTGGTGCCACTTCCCCCATGTCGCTGGCAGGCTCCTTGGTGCAACAAAATGCAGAAAACCTGGCAACCATCGTCCTGGCGCAATTGGTCAGCCCCGGACTGCCCATCGTTTACTGTGGGCGCCTGTCGGTGTTGAGCATGCGCAGCGGCTCACCCATCTGGGGCAACCCCGAGATGGGCATGATGTCGGCAGCGACGGTTCAGATCGGCCATTATTACCACCTTCCCGTGAACGTATACGGTCTCGCCGCCAGCGGGTTCGCGCCGGATATTCAAAGCGGTTACGAGCGGGCGATCAACGCCATTGTGCCTGCCCTGGCTGGCGCCGATGAGCTTTCCGGTGTAGGAGAGATGGCGGGCGGCACGAACTCCTGCAATGCGCAGATTGTGGTGGATAACGACATTTATGGCGAGGTGATGCGCGTGCGGCGCGGCTTCACCGTCGACGAAGATTCCCTGGCAGTGGACGTGATTGCCCATGCCATGTCAACGACGCGCAATTTTCTTGGTGAGAAGCATACACGCAAGTATTTGCGTAGCGGCGAGGTCTGGGAGGGCAGGCTGGGCGTCAAGGAGATCGGCTGGGAGATGTGGCAGAACGCCGGTTACCCCACCGCGCTCGACCGTGCGGAGCGCGTCGCAGCAGATATTCTTACCCAGCATGAGGTTACGCCCTTGCCTGAAGAACAAATCAACGCCCTGGAGGAAATCCTGCATGCATCCTAAATTCTACCGGAGGGAATATGTCACCCATCAAGTTTAGCGTGCTCGATGAAATTCTGGTTGCACAAATCCTTGACGAAGCCTTGCAGCTCCTCGCCGACCCCGGCGTGCGCGTCCACAATGCCGAGGCGTTGGATTTGCTCGCCCAGGCAGGCGCGGCTGTAAATTTCACCGCCAAGATTGCCAGTATTCCTGAAGCTTTGGTGAGAAGCTGTATCGCCTCGGCGCCGAAGGAGTTTTTCTTGTACGATCTGGATGGCAAGCCCACCATTCGCTATGGTGGCAACGCAGTCCAGTTCGATCCAGGATCGACAGCGGTGTATATCTTAGATGGCGATACCGGCGAGCAGAGAGCGCCGGATACCCGAGACTTCGTCCAGTACGTGAAGCTGGTCGAAATGCTGCCCCAGATCGACGCCCAGAGCACCGCCTTCGTCTGCCGTGATGTAGCCGAGGAGATCGGCGACTTATACCGTCTTTACCTCGCCCTCAACTACATGCGTAAGCCCATCATCACCGGCGCTTTCGGCGTCAGCACCTGGTGGGTGATGTGGGAGATGCTCTGCACGGTGGCGGGCGGCGAAAAGGAGCTTGCCGCCAAGCCTTTAGCAGTCTTCGATATCTGTCCCACACCGCCCCTGCTGTGGAGCAATCTCACCTGCCAGAACATGATCGATTGCGCTCGCAAGGGGGTTCCCTCCGAGCTGGTCTCGATGCCGCTGGCAGGCGCCACATCCCCTGTCACCCTGGCAGCCGCGGTGATCCAGCACGCTGCCGAGAGTTTGAGCGGCATTGTCATCGGGCAGCTCGCCCAAGCGGGATCACCTATTGTTTGGGGCGGCGCCCCGGCTGCCTTCGATATGCGCGAAGGCACTACGCCCATGGGCGATGTGAATACCTGGCTGATCGACCTGGCTTATATCGAAGTGGGCAAAAGCCTCGGTTTACCCACGCATACCTACATGGGCTCCAGCGACGCCAAGCTGCTGGATATCCAGGCGGGTCTAGAATCGGCTGGCGGCACTTTTCTCTCCGCATTATCTGGCGCCAATATGATCTCTGGCGCAGGCATGGTCGACTTCCTGCGCGGGCAGAGCTTTGAGAAGCTGGTCATCGATGCAGAGATCATCGGCATGTCAAAACGCCTTCTGGCAGGGCTTGAGGTCAGGGACCAGCCCATTGCCGTGGACTTGATGCGCAAATCGGCTCATAAAGCAAACTTCCTCTCCCAACCCCATACCCACAAGTGGTTCCGCAAAGAACTGCACATCCCCTCCGAAGTGATCGACCGTGGCTCGCTGGATGCCTGGCATAAGAAGGGGGCGCTCTCGGCTGAGCAGCGCGCCCACGCCCGCGTCGAGACGCTACTGAAGGCATACCAACCCACACAGCTCTCCGCTGAGATGCGTAGTGAGCTCAGGGCGATCACCCTGCGCGCCGCGCAGCAGTACAAGATGGAAAAATTACCGGCTTTACCCGATTGAACGCCAATCCGCAGCCGAGAATCGCTTTTCTTGTAATCTACATTCACAACACAAGGAGCATACAATATGACCAGTGAAATCTTTACCCAACTGGCGAACAGCCTGATCGACGGCGATCCAGAAGCTACTTTCGAGCTGACCCAACAGGCGCTCGCTGCGGGGATCGAACCCATGACGATCATCCGCGAAGGGCTGATGCCCGGCATGAACGCCGTTGGCGACAAGTTCTCCTGCGGCGAGTATTTCCTCCCCGACCTGATCATCGCCGCGGATGGCATGCGCAGCGCCATGGAGCTTCTCGAGCCGGAGCTGCGCGCGCGGCAGCAGACGGTTGAATCTCCAGGTACGGTTGTCCTGGGCACCGTCGCTGGCGACATCCACGAGATCGGCAAATCCCTGGTGGGCACCATGCTTTCGGCAAACGGTTTCAAGGTACACGACCTGGGTGTAAATGTCCCTACCAGCAGCTTCATCCAGAAGATCAGAGAGACGGATGCCAACGTCCTCGGTCTCTCCGCCCTGCTGACCACCACCATGACCGTCCAGCGGGAAATTATCCGCGAGCTGACCGAGGCAGGCATCCGCAGCCAGGTCAAGGTGATGGTGGGCGGCGCTCCGGTGACGCGCAGCTGGGCAGAGGAGATCGGCGCGGATGGCTATGCCGAAGACGCCCTGGGCGCGGTGCAACTTGCCCGTAAGCTGAGTGGAGCAGGCTAATGCCAGGGGCAAATCCGCGATGACTCAGTCCATTAAATCTATCTCCAATCCCAAGCTCAGCGTGAATATCCTGACGGATGCCGAAGTCCGTCAGATACACACGGCGACCCTGGATATCATCGAAAGCGCCGGCGTGAGGTTCCCTTCTCACAAAGCGCTCGACATCCTGGAAGCGCACGGCGCGACGGTCGATCGCAGCTCGATGGTCGCCAAAATCCCCGGCGCTGTCATGGAGGAGTACCTGGCGCTGATGCCGCCTGCCTATACCCTGGCTGCGCTGGATCCCGCACTGGATCTCCCCCTGGACGGCAACCACAGCTTCCTGGGCACCGACGGCTGCGGCGTTGAGATCCTGGACGCCTTCACCGGCGCCCGCCGGCGCACAACCAAGCAAGATGTTTCCGATGTCGCCCGCGTTGCCAATTCTCTGGAGAGTATCGCCTTCCATTGGGTGCCGATCTCCGCCCAGGACTGCCCTCCCGAGAGCCGCAGCCTGCACGAGCTCGAAGCGATCTGGCGCGTGAGCAAGAAGCACGTCCAGACCGAGTCGATCGTCACCGAACCGGAGATGCGCGCCGCGGTCGAGATGGCTGCCGTTCTCACCGGCGGTCGTGCAGGGCTGCGCCAGCGCCCCGTTCTTTCGATCATGCAGTGCACCTATAGTCCCCTGGCGCACGATGGCGGCAGCCTGGAAGCGGGTCTCATCGCTGCCGAAGCAGGTCTACCGGTTGGCTATATGACCATGGCATCCTGCGGCTCGAGCGGTCCGATCACCCTCGCCGGCAACCTGGTGGTTGGCAACGCCGAGGTGATCTCCGCCATGGTCTTGATGCAGATGGCGTATCCGGGCTGCCCGGTCTATTACGCAGCCGCGCAAACGGCTACAGATTTGCGCAGCGGGGCTTATACCGGCGGCGGACCCGAGGATTACCTGTTTGGCGCGGCTACCAACGTGCTCTCCGATTTTTACAACATTCCACTTTCGATGGGCGCGTTCGCAACCGGCGCCAAAGAGCCCGATTGGCAAGCCGCCCTGGATAACAGCCTGTCATCCTTCATGGCAGTCTCCACACTGTCAGACATGCTGCTCGGCGCCGGTCTGCTGCATGGATCGCGCATCCTTTCCTACGAAATGCTGCTGATGGATTCCGAAATCTGGAGCATCCTGCACGCCATGTTCCAGGGCATTGTCGTCAACGAGGAGACCCTCGCCCTGGATATCATCCGCAGCGTGGGTCCCGGGGGCAGCTTCCTGGGTCAGCGCCACACGCGCCAGCATATGCGTGAGCACTGGCAGCCTACGCTCATCGACCGCCGCCCATACGACCAATGGGAGCAAAGCAAGGATGGCGCTCGCACCTGGGCGCTGCAAAAAGCACGGCAGCTCCTGCAGGAGTACCACCCGGTCGCCATCGACGCCCAGGTTGCGTTAGAATTGAGCAAAATCATCAGCATGTTGGAGGCTGGAGGCTTCTCATCCTAGAGCGATACCTCCCGAGCACTTATGGACAATCTGATTCCGCCCAAGCTGATGGAGATCATCAGCGATTTTGAATTGAGTGAAGGTCGTGAGAAGATCGAGCTGCTGTTGCAGTATTCCGAACAGATGCCCGGCTTGCCAGCGCGCATCCAGGAACAGCACGAGAGTATGGATTTCGTCCAGGAATGCATGACCCCGGTCTACGTGATAGCAGAAAGGGATGCCAGCGGCATGCACTTTTTCTTCGACGTGCCGGCAAAATCTCCCACCGTGCGCGGCTTTGCCGCCATCATGGCAGCCGGGCTGGATGGCGCCGCCCCGGAGCAGGTGTTAAATCTACCCAATGATTTTTACCAGTTGATGGGGCTGGAGCAGGTTCTGACCATGCAGCGCTTGAACGGCATCTCCGCCATCCTGGCGCATATGAAACGCATCGCCTTGCAGTCGATGCAGGGCGATGCGGGCTAGGGGCTGGATCGCGCTTCTGGCGCTACTTGAGTTCTTTCACCGCATAGACCACGGCATCAGAATCCCGGAATACTTCCAGTAATCCGGGATCTTTTTCTGCCTGGCGGATGAAATCCTTATGGTTCAGGTCGCTCATCACGTACGCCGCGCCGAAGCGCGGGTAGATGAAGTCGGATGGGCGCTCGATATCTCCCTGGGTGATCTTTTCCCACAGCGCGTACAGGTCGGCATCGTAAAGCTGCATATAGGTCGGATCGAGCCCGATGAGATAAGTATTGTGGGTATTGTAGAAGAATAAGCGGGGAAAATCGTCCCAATCGGTCTGGAACACCCTCGCCCCTGCTTCGGTATTCTGGCTGAGCCACTGCGCCGCACCCGCGTACAGGGTATACGGTTTCGAGCTGGATATGCTGTGCCTTGCGTCACGGATTGCAAACCAACCGCCAACCAGGAGGATCAGCCCCAGCATCACCGGTGCGAGCATCCGCCGGTCGAAGGTTCGGGGCTTGCTCATCGACGCAGATTCGGAAATCCCCTCCACCACCCCAACCATACCCGCCTCGCCTTTCTGCAAGAGGGGTTTCCATGCCAGAGCGCAGAAGATCAGCGCAAAGGGCGGGAAATACTCGATAAATCTGCGGCTCTGAAACAGCATCAATCCGAACAAAATGCTGATAAAGAACGCTGTTGCGGTCTTGCTATCCATCCGTTGGCTGGCAAAGCCCAGTGCTGCCGCGCCTGCCAGGAATACCACCAGCGCCAGCGGGGAGTTTTCCAGTAATTGCGTCGTCCGGTAAGGGTACCATTCGCTGCCAACGCTGACCGTAGTAGTCTCGGTGAGCTTGGGCGCCAGGTGACGAATAAAAAACACGATATTATCCGGGAAATAGGGGTTGACCAGCATACCCAGTCCCAACCCTGCCGCCGTGTAGACAAGGGGCTGCCATTCCAGCCTTCTCTCGAGCACCAGGACGGAGCCGGCATAAATCGCCGCCAGGATAAAGATCAAGGGGAAGGCATCATACAACCAGACGTACAGGAAAGAAAGCGGCAACAGCCAGCGGTATTGCCGGGTCATCATCCAGTGTAAACCGATGACCATGAACGCCAGAGATAGGGATTGGGCGCGGGTGATGCTCATCCGGTAGAGGAATGCCTCGGATACCACCAGCATCCCGAGCGCCCACAAAGCCGCATACGGCACACGTTGCCGCTTTAGCAGCCACCACACGCTCAGGAAAGCCAGCGCTGCAAATGTGACCGCTGCCCATTTGGCTCCCAGGCGCAGATCGCCGAAGGTAAAGGGTATCAAAGCCACGTGGAAGAGGAAATGGTGGTCGGAGTATTCACGCGGCATTCAAGATCGATAAGGGCAGCCAGGGGAAAGCCGGCGTTAGCCCTTCCCGGCGCATAATCTCAGCCAGGCGGATGTGGTAGTAGCCGTCATTATCCGGCATGTCTGGCGTGGCGAACTGGATAGCTGCCAGCGCCAGGAAAAATATCACGAACAAAAGCACTGCAACCAGGATCGTGCGTTTCTCGACCCTGGTCCAGGCTTTCAGGCTCAATCTATTTTCAGGCGGGCTTGCCGCGACAGTCTTAATCATCTCCGTCATTGTCGTTCCCGCTGTCGTCGTTATCGTTCCGGCTTTTATCGTTATCGTTGTCATTACCCCCGTGCCGGTCGTTGTCGTTGCCGCTACCTGAAGTCGTTCTGGTTGTCATCCTGATCGTTCAGGTTGGTATTGCTGTTATCGTCCTCGTTATCGTTCTGGTTGTTAAGATTCTGGTTCTGTCTCGTTCTCGTTCGAATTCAGGTCCGAATTCTCGTTGCCGTTATGGTTCTCATTCTCGTTCTCATTTTCGGTGAAGAAACCACCGTTCTGGTTGGAAAGATCACCACCATGGTCATCATCATTTGAATTGCCCAGGTCATCATGGGTATTGTCATTGGCGTTCTCATTTTCATTGAACTCGGCTGGGCTCATGCTCCCCGCGTTCTGGGACGTGCTGGATCGCTCGCTCCATGGACGCCCGCGTGCCTTCAGGAACGTTCAGCATCATGCCGGATAAGGCACGCGCATATTCTGTAAGTGCCGCCGTTACCCTTCTCGCCAGCTCCTGGGCGCGCAACGGATCGCCCGCAGCCACAGTTTGCATGGCAGCCAGCGCCTGCTGGACGTGATATTCGAACTCCTGGGTGGCGCGCTCGATCTCTGCATAACGCCCTTCGGCGATCAAGCCGGCAATCTCTTCCAGCCGGCGTTCGGCAAAGCCCAGGTGGAGCTCGGCGACCCTGGCTGCATCGGCAGCCAGCCTTACCTGCGCCTGCTCGAGCGTCGTCTTCACCGGGTACAGCGCATCCCCCGGAAGGGCAGACTGCGCTGCAAATGCCGTTGCCCCAGCTCCGCTGAACAGGATCACAATCAAAACCAGGGCTACCAACAGGACCGAAGTGGACAACTTCATCGATCGCCCCATTCCTGCACTCCCCCGACCCAACCCCAGCCATTCCAGGCTGAGGAGTTTTCCCAGCCACGTAGCCGCGCCTGAGTTAGACGCAGCAAACATTTTATCCACATCTGAGATGTAGTTTGCCCGCCCTCGCGCAACAGCTTCCGGATCGCGTTCGGGAGTATCTCGCAGCAGATCGAGCAGCGCATCCAGCTCAGGGTCATTTGTCGGTTGTTCGTTATTCATCGGTTTCATATCTCATTGACCTATTGTTCAACTAGCATTTGGCGTAGCGCTGTCAGGGCACGGTGTTGCAATGCTCGTGTCGCTTCGATCGATTTCCCCAGCACCCGCGCTACATCCTCGTGGGGAAGGTCATCCAGGAATCTCATCTCGATCACCCGTTGCTGCTCGTAAGGAAGCTGCTGTATTGCCTTGCGGACCCGTTCGCGCTCAAGGCTGCGATGGACAAGCGTGGATGGGTTTGAGCTATGATCAGCGTGCTCCTCCAGGTCCATCTCCAGGCTTTGCTGCGGCTGCCTGCGGTACTGGTCGGTGACCCAGTTATGCGCCATGCGGTAAAGGTATGCCTGCACGTTTTCGCGCGGTCCTCTGCCGGCTTTTACGGCGTGCAAGAAGCGGCTGAAAGTCTCGGCGACACATTCTTCGGCAATGTCCTGGTTGCCCAGCAAGCGATAGGCATATCGATATATGCCCGGGCTATGCCGGTCATAAAGCTCAATAATCGCCTCTCTACTCAATGGCTTCGATTCGGTCAGGATGGTGGTTTCGATATTCATTATTCCATTCTATTAGACGTAAATATCAGCAAAATGTGACGGTGGATTGCGGAGGTATAACGTCTGATTATACGAAATAATCTGCCATGTGGATTAACTCGAATGTTGGCGGTTATAATCATCTCTTGCATCAGGATGAAACAACCGGCGCATTGAACCTATGTCTCTGAACGATCTGCTTGAGAGCTGGCAGTCTGAGCCCACAATCAGCGAGAATATCGTCACCTGGCGGCGTATCCCTGCCCAGGAGCCTGATCTGGTTCCCCTGGCCCGAAGACCTGTCTCCGGCGTTGGTCCCTGCATTGCAGCAGGTAGGTATCCAGGGTTTATTTCGCCACCAGCAGGACGCCTGGCGCGAGATCCAAAATGGGCGCAACCTGGTCATCACGACCGGCACCGCCAGTGGGAAGACGCTGTGTTACAACCTGCCGGTCCTGGATCGCCTCATCCGAGACCGGAACGCGCGCGCTTTGTATCTCTTCCCCACCAAAGCCCTCGCCCAAGACCAGCAGCAGAAAATCAGGGTTCTAGCCGAAGCTCTCCAGCATCAGCCGGAACTTTCCCAGATATGCAGAAACCGGTTACCTACGCCACGTACGATGGCGACACACCTGCCCACAATCGCGCCGCCATCCGCCAAAACTGCCGTCTGGTGATCAGCAATCCAGATATGCTACACACCGGTATTTTGCCTCACCACACCTTGTGGGTAGATTTCTTTGAAAATTTATGCTATGTTGTCCTGGATGAGGTGCACACCTACCGCGGCGTCTTCGGCTCTCACGTTGCCAATGTGATCCGGCGGCTGAAACGCGTCGCCGCGTTTTACGGCGCCCATCCCCGGTTCATCCTCACCTCGGCAAGCATCGCCAATCCGGGCGAGCTGGCGGAAAAATTGGTCGAAGAGCCCGTCGTTGTCATTGATCAAGACACCGCCGCTCGCGGACCGCGCAATTTCATCATTTACAATCCTCCAGTTACCCATCGCGAGTTGGGCATCCGGCGCAGCGCGCTGCAGGAGAGCCTGCGGCTGGTAGACGATCTATTAGCGTATGACGTCCAGACGATTGTTTTCGCTCGCTCCAGGCGATCTGTCGAGATCATGCTGACCTACCTGAGGCAAAGCCAGGCAGCATCGGGCTTTCAGCCAGCGGCAGGAGCGGATCAGCCCGCCATCCGCGGCTACCGTTCCGGTTACTTGCCCGGCTTACGCAGGGAGATCGAGGCTGGTTTGCGCCAGCAGGAAGTGCGCGTGGTCATCAGCACCAATGCCCTGGAGCTGGGCGTCGACCTGGGTGGTATGGACGCGGCGATTCTGGTAGGCTACCCGGGCACGATTGCCTCCACCTTGCAGCAATCTGGGCGTGCCGGCAGGCGAGACCAGGAATCGCTCTCCATACTGGTCGCCTCCGCCGACCCACTGGACCAATTCCTGGCACGCCATCCGGAGTACTTCTTCGCCCGGTCGCCTGAGCAGGCGCTCATTGATCCCGATAATCTATTGATCGTTCTCAACCATATCCGATGCGCAGCCTTTGAGCTTCCCTTTCAGAGCGGAGAATCCTTCGGCGCTTATCCGGCGGGGCAGGTGCAAGAGATCCTGGATTATCTTGTCTCAGAAAATGTATTGCACGAATCCCGTAAGCAGTATTTCTGGATGGCAGACCAGTATCCCGCCCAAAATGTCTCTTTGCGCAGCGCTTCTGCAGCCAATGTCATTTTGCAAGTCGAGGATGGCGAGCAGACGATCACATTGGGGCATGTCGATATGGGCAGCGCGCCCTGGATCGTGCATCCCGGCGCGATCTACCTGCATGAAGGGCAGACCTATCGCGTCGCTGCTTTAGATCTCGAGAATCATGTGTCTGTGCTCTCTCCCATCCAATTGGACTATTACACCGAGCCTCGCCGCGAGACGAGCGTTGAGCTCGTTGAGACACGCGCTGTATCCGAGGTTTCCGGGGGGCAAAGAGCGCACGGTGAGGTGAAAGTCACCACCCAGGTCGTCGGTTACCAGAAGATCCACTGGTACACGCAGGAAAGGCTGGGGCTGGAGGAGCTGGCGCTCCCCCCATCCGAGCTGGTGACCAGCGCCTACTGGATTGCCATCAGCCCAGATACCGTTTCACAGTTCCGCGATGCAAATTTGTGGACGAATGACCCCAACCAGTACGGCGCCGATTGGAAGTACATCACGGAGCGCACGCGCGCCCGCGATAACTACCTCTGCCAGAATTGTGGCGCTCCTGAAAGCGATCGTGCGCACGATGTTCATCACAAAGCTCCCTTCCGCTCATTTCGCGATGAGCATGGAAAGCTGGATCTGGAGCGGGCAAATCAGCCAGACAATTTGATCACCCTCTGCCACAACTGCCATCGCCGCGCCGAGGCGGCAGTGCGCATCCGTAGCGGGCTTGCCGGGCTTTCCTATGTGTTGAGCCACCTGGCGCCACTTTACCTGATGTGTGACCCGCGCGACATCGGTGTTCACGCCGATCCTCGCGCCGCATTTGCCGCGGGTCAGCCTGGGGTGCTGCTTTTCGAGTGTGCTCCAGCCGGAATCGGCTTCAGTCAACGCCTATACGAAATTCACGGCGAGCTGATCGCCCAGGCGCGCAGCCTGGTGCTGGAATGCTCCTGTGAGGATGGCTGCCCATCTTGCGTGGGTCCTGGTGGAGAAGCCGGTGTTGGCGGCAAAGCCGAAGCCCTTGCCCTTCTCAATGCCCTGGCAGGTGTGTAAATGCTCCCCTTTACCGGTATCGTCTAAAGGTTTGCCATGCCATCCCTCTCGGATAAGCTCAAGTCGCTCGGCGTTCACGTCGGTCCCGGTGAGATCACCCCTCCGCCGCCAAAGAAGCAGGCTTTGCTCGACGAAGTCCTCGGCGGTAGCCTGGAGCAAACCGCGCATGGCGAGGTTTACCTGATCCAATCGCTCTATCCACCGCATTTCCAGGTTGGGCAGAAAAGCTTGCTCGCCTCGCCAGCCCTGGCGCTCCTGGCAGCCTGGTCGGGCGAACCACGCATCAAGGATTACAACCTGGAATCCTTCGCGTTTCTGGATACAGAGACTACCGGGCTTTTTGGCGGGACTGGCACCTACACTTTTCTGATCGGCGTCGGTCGCTTCGTTGCCGAACAGTTCGTGCTTACCCAATTCTTCATGCGTGACCCTTCGGATGAGCCGGCGATCTTGATCGCGCTAGAAGAGCTGCTCAGCTCGTGCCAGTCGCTGGTTACCTTCAACGGCAAAGCCTTCGATCTGCCCTTGCTGAAAACGCGCTTCATCACCCGCGGCTGGCGCAATCCCCTGGCTGATTTCGCCCACCTCGACCTCCTACACCTGGCGCGTCGTTTGTGGAAAGATCGCTTGCCCAGCCGCACCCTGGGCAACCTGGAAGTTCAGATTTTAGGCGTCAGGCGCACCGCTGAAGATATTCCCGGCTGGATGATCCCCGAGATATATTTTGAATACCTGCGCAGCGGCGATCCCCAACCCCTGAAGAATGTGATCTACCACAACGCCATGGATGTCCTTTCACTGGCTTCCCTCTTCGTGCATTCTTCCTGGCTCCTGGCGGATCCCCTGGATGGCAAAGTTCAGGAAGGCAGCGATCTGATCGCCATGGCGAAATTGTTCGAGAACCTCGGCGACCTGGATATGGCAATCGAGCTCTATCGCCGGGGCATCGAGAGCAACGCCCCAGAAGAAGCTCTGGTCGTTGCCTTATCCCGGTTAGCATCCATCCATAAGCGTCGCGGCAATTTTGAGCAAGCAGAGCTCTTCTGGCAGGCTGCCGCCTCCCATAACGAAATATCTGCCTTCGTCGAGCTGGCGAAATATTATGAGCATCATGTCCAGGATTACGACCAGGCATTAAAAATGGACATCGTCGGCCCTGATGCTGGTCCGCTCCCCGCGCGCCAAACCATCTCTTGGAATGCTGTGGGAGCAGGAGTTAATTCACCGCCTGGAGCGCATATCTAAAAAACTCAAGGCTTCAGCCAGGCGGTCGCAACACAATGAGCATGACTGAGCCCGAAGTCAGCCATAATCTGAAACACAATGTGTTCGTCAACATCATGGACGGCGCGTTCTTCGGATTCGCCCTGGGTTTTGCCTCCTTCGTCACCACAATTCCTTTGTTTGTTGCCACGATGACCGAGAGCGCCCTGTTGATCGGCTTGATCCCTGCCATTCATAATATCGGCTGGCAGCTCCCCCAGCTCGCAACGTCATACAGCGTTTCCCGGCAGCCCTTGTACAAATCGATGGTGATGAAGCTCACCGTTTTCGAGCGCCTGCCATTCCTGCTCCTGGCGATTGTCGCCTGGTTTATCCCGGTCATCGGTCCGAAAGCCGCGCTGGTCATCACCTACTTGTTGTTGATCATGCAGGGGCTCGGCGCCGGCTTTACAGCTACCGGCTGGCAGAGCATGATCGGCAAAATCATTCCCTCCAACCTGCGAGGTTCATTCTACGGCTTTCAATCTGCCGCTGCGAACCTGCTCGCCAGTGTTTCCGCCGTCCTGGCTGGGCTGGTGCTCGTGCGCATGGAGACGCCCGAGGATTTCACGCTGATCTTCATCTTTGCCAGTTTGTCCATGGTGGTTTCCTACTTCTTCCTGGCAGCCACCCGGGAAAAATCCAGCCAGGAGAATGTCTCCACCGACAGTCAACAAGAATTCTGGCAGAAAACCCGCGCCATCCTGCGCCAGAACCGGGATTTTCGCTGGTTCCTGGTCACCCGAGTGCTCGGCAATTTCGGCTTGATGGCTTTCGCTTTCTATACCGTTTACGCAGTCAAGTCCCTGGGGGTCAGCGAGGTGACGATCGGCTTGATGACCAGCGTCTACATGGGCACCCAGATCATTGCCAATCCGATCATGGGTTGGCTGGGAGACCGGTGGAGCCACCGCCGCATGATGAGCATCGGCATGGTTTCCGCTGCTGCCAGCGCCCTCATTGCCATGTGGGCGCCAAATCCCGGCTGGTTCTTCCTGGTATATATCCTGGCGGGGATTGGCAATGTCGCTTTCTGGACCGTGGGTCTTGCCATGGTGCTTCTGTTTGGAAGTTCCAGCGAAAAGCCGGCATACATCGGGCTGGCAAACACGCTTGTTGCTCCGGCAACGATCATCGCTCCATTATTTGCAGGGCTACTGGTGGACATCAGCGGCTACTCCACCGCCTTCCTTGCGTCAGCCATCGGGGCGATTCTGTCTGCAATCGCACTCCTAACCCTGGTTAAAGACCCCCAGCAAATGACCGCTCCACCGCCGCTATCCAAATCTTGAGCCCAGAGCCAACCTGTAGATATGCGGGAATTCCTTCGAAGAGGTTACCTGCCATGACCCAGACACTTGCCTACGCCGAATTAACCTGGCCCGAAGTCGCTGCCCTGCCCCGTGATGTGCCGCTGGTGATCCCTTTGGGCAGCGGCTACAATCTCCATCGCCTGTCAGAATGCTTTGGCAACCCGGAGAGGATCGTCCTCCTCCCCGAAATCCCCTACGGCTGGAGAGGCAGTGGCTTGGCCGTCCCGGAAGCTGTTTTGCAGCGGCTCCTGCTGAATTTGTTGGATAGCCTGCAAGAGGACGGCTTCTCCAATGTGCGTTGCCTCACCCCGCAAGACCTGGGGCTGGACCTGGGAAGCAGGAAGATCGCCCTTCCGCACACGTCCCAGCGCCGTCCGTTGCAATTCCTCCCCGCTGCTGAGGACATTCAAAAAGTGGTATTGATCCCGGTGGGTCATACCGAGCAGCACGGCTACCACCTGCCGCTCTCCACCGATACGGACATTATCGGAGCGATTGCCAGTGGAGTCACATGCCAAATGCCATCTTTAGCGTGCACCCTACCTGCCTGGCAGTATGGGGTAAGCACCCACCGCCAGGCTTTCGCCGGCACCCTGAACGCCGGCGGGCGAGCCTTTGAGGATTTCTGGGTCGCTGTCGTAGATAACCTGGTATCGCGCGGCTTCAATCGCATGTACCTGCTCAGCGGTCACGGCGGTAACTGCTCGTTCCTGCAAAATGTCGTCAAGTACTCGGGCGAGCGCCACCGCAGGATTTTCTGCGCAACAGCCTGGCTCTATCTCTCGGATGCACAAGGCTCCGCAGCCCTGGAGCGCTACCGCCAATCTGCCATTGGCGGCATGGGACACGCCTGCGAGCTGGAAACATCCCTCATCCTCCATCTCCGTCCCGAGCTGGTACACATGGACAGGGTGGTAGACGAGACGAGCTACATCTCCACACCGAATTATTATATGGATTGGAATGAGGGTGGGGCTTTGATTGCCAACCCGCCCTGGGATGATGATACCCGCACCGGCGCTTACGGTGCTGGCAGCCTGGGTACACCTGAAAAAGGCAAGATATGGCTGGAAGCTGCGATCCAGGAAAAATCTGCCCATGTCTTGGAGATCCACGAGCAGCATGCCCGGCGAGAGGCGCAGCGCGACGCCGGGTACGGTTTGTGGGGCGGGTGATCTGACCCGGCGTCACAAGCCCTGGCTCAGCAGTCTTACGGTTCCAGGTAGTAAATATTATAGTTATTGCTGCAGGGATTGCCCCACACGAAATGCATGGCTTTGGCGGTCAGGTCGATCACCAGGGCGTTGATTGTTTTTTGCCGGTCTAGCGGCACCAACCCGTCTTCCAGGTGATCGCAGATCGAATTGGGGTAGTTGATGTGGTCTCGCTGGATAGCTTCCAGCGATTTGACCGTGTGCTTTACTTCCTGGCGCAGCAGTCGCAGGGCGCGGAAATACCTCACCCGGGTGTTGATCAGCTCATCCGGCTCATATTCGATGGTTTGCAAATTGGTATCGAGGTAGAAATTGGTATGAGCGATATATCCTTCATGCCCGTAAAGGATCGCGAACCGCCGCGCGGAGACTTCCACGTTATAGAGCTCGCCGCTTTCATGCGCCAGTAGATGGTTATACCCCGCCGCCCTGTGCGGCACCAGCGGTCCGGCTGATCGCCTCACCGATCGTTGGTGCTGCCAGCACGGCTCGAGACACGAATATTCTGGGGATGCCGATCCTGCTGTCAGTTGGATATACGGTATCGCAGCACTGCGCCAGTCCGGCAGAATTGAAACCGACATTGGGCAATAAACCCCCATACGTCATCGCCAGGAAGGCTGGCTCGTCATCCGGTTCGGCATGGATGAGGTAGACATCCGCCTCATCATCGGGGATCCAATCCTCGTTGTGGGCGATGAGCACGTGCCCATCGGCAGTGCGCTGGTCGTTCACCGCCATGCTGGTGCACTTGGTCAGGTGCAGGGCGTCCATAGTAACGCCTTCCATCGCATTCAGCACGATCAAATCATCCAGGGAGACCTGCGCCCCTTCCGAGATGCCCACCAGCTCATCCAGGTATTGCGGGTACCTCTCCTGGACGTAAGGGATATACTTGCGCGCCTGGATCTGCGCCCCGTCCCAGGTCAGCTCCAGCGTCTCGTAAGACTCTGTAATCAGGCTGCGCGCTGTCTCGATACTCCGTCGCACCTGGGTAGTGCAGGCTTCACCGATTTGGCGCCCCATCTCACGATGGCTACCGCCGATCTTAATCAGCGGCGGTGGATCAAGATGAACCTCATTTAGTCCATTATCCATTTGGATGCTCCATCAGCTCGAATTCCAGCTTTAAATTCCTCACCCATCGCCCGTGTTCATTACAGACTTCAACCAGCCTCTCAACGGCTTCATCGGTTAGTCCCGGATCACGGGTAAGCAAAATACCATCGACATGTTTCCGCTCAATAATTTCCCCAATCTGAGATAGATCGCCCAAAATGGATACGCCGTGGATCTGCCTGCCTGAATTATACGCGTTGCTGTCCAGGAAGCCCACAGGACGGTAGCCGATGCTGGGGTTCATCAGCAGCCAGCGTACAGCCATCTCTCCCGCATCTCCCGCGCCGATGATCAGGATGCGCTCCTCCTGCGAGCGCGCCCGCCGCCCATACGCCATGTCGAGGATTTTGAATGAGGATCGTGACGCAGCCAGCAAGACAAATAGTGACAATCCGAACCAGATCACCAGTCCACGCGGGTAAGCTTCGTGCGGGAGGATCAGGTAGATCGCAGCCGCTACGCTGAGCGCTCCACCAAAAGCTGCCTTGCCGTACCCCAGCAAGTCGTCAATACCCACGTAACGCCAGAACTCCCCGGTACACGCCGAAGTAAAAGAAAGAGAGATAGCTGCCCAGGTATGCCACCGGCAGGGCGGTCAGAAAAAGCTGCAGGTCGGCCTCGCTGAGAGCGGTGCCATTCGTCAGCAAGAATGCCAGGTAAAAAGCCAGCCCGATCAAGAAGAAATCCAGCAGGATCTCTAGCAGGCGTCTCCGGTATGTAAGCTCAACAATCAGCCTGGAGAATGCTCCCCCGCCAGAAGGTGTGGGGCTCGACACAACTTTCAATCTACCCAGGTAAGCCACCAGCAAAGCCAAAACGATGACCAGCGCAGGCACCAGGATCAGGCTCAGCCAGTAATCCACCGTTTCAATAGCAATTGCCGCCAGCCCAGAGGCAATGGCTACGGCGTAGAGCGCCAGCAGCGTCTGGCGCTCTGACAATCCGAAAGGCGATCAGGCGGTGAGAGGTATGGTCGCGCCCGCCCATCACCGGCGATTGGCCCCGCAAGAGCCTGGTAAGCGTTACCAACGTAGTATCCAGGATGGGCAACAAAAACAGAAGCGTGGGTACACCGGTAATGGCGAACACATTGGAGGCTTGCGGCTGGCGGGCAATCGCCAGCACCGCCAGCGTAAAACCGAGGAACAGGCTGCCACTGTCACCCATGAAGATTGAAGCGGGTGGAAAATTATAGAACAAGAAACCGAGCAAGCTGCCCGCCAGGGCAATGGCGATGACCAACAAGCTCCAATCGTTGGATTGCCAGAAAAAGTAGATCAAAAAACCAGCGGTTATCAAGGATATACCCGCCGCCAGCCCATCCATATTATCCAGCAGGTTGATGGCGTTGGTGATCCCAACGATCCACAAGAAAGTCAGGAGCAGGTTCGGGAGCTGAGCGATGATAGCATTATCGATCTTCGGCGTGAAGAAGTTTGTGGAATAGCCAAATAGGACCACCACCGCGGCTGCAATGATCTGACCGATCAGCTTGGCAGGGGGAGATAGCTTGCGAATATCATCATACAACCCCAGGCAAAAGATGATGCAGGACCCCGCCAATAATCCGATATGCGACCAGTTGAGCTGCCTGTTCCAGGTGTAGGCGAGAAGCAGGCTGGCGATGAAAGCAAAAAAAATGCCCACCCCACCCAGCAACGGGGTCGGCATTTGATGCCAGCGATCTGCTCTCGGTTGGGCGACAATCCCGCGCTTGATCCCCACCCACCGCGCCGCTCGGACGAGGATCAAGCTGAGGATCAGAGCAGAGATGAAAACGATGCCTGCAATCATCAAGGTTGGGTTAATTGGTTGATCAATTGCTGCAACTGGTCCCTCTGGGCTTCCGGCGCCCCATTCAAAGCATTCTGCGCATGGATCAGTGCGTTCGATCTGTCGCCCAGCTCCACGAAAAGGTTGGCGATCACCTCCTCGATGCGCCAGGTTTCCGCGCCGGCGGGTGCTGTGTCCAAGGCTCGCTGGTAGGCCTGGATTGCCCTTCCGAAGTCAAGCAATTGGGTTAAGGTATTTCCCAGCGCAAGTGCATAACTGAAAGAGGCTTGAGGCTCTCCTGGCGCTGGCAGGTCTAAAGCACGGGCGTAATTCTCGGCAGCTTTTTGCAGCGCATCGACCTGCGCCTCCTGGCTATCCGCTTCCCGGCTTTTTTGTGCGTAATAATCCCCGAGAAGCCCGTAAGTCCAGTGGTACTCGGCATCGATCTCCTTAGACCGGGTCAAGCGTTCGAAGGCTTCCTCCGGTCGCTTCAGCGTGTTGAGCAGCAGGAGCGCCCACTCATCCCAGAGCCGGGCGTTGTTGGGGCTTAGCTTGACCGCTTTGGAGAAATAATCCGAGGAGATTTCCGCCTTTTCGGTCCTGGTCGCACCCTCACTGTAGGACGCCCACAGGCTGTACAGCCGGGCGAGGTTGGCGGTATGGTCTGTATTCAGCGGGTTGATCGATTGCGCCTTGCGCAGGTCGCTCTCCGCCTCGCGGATCAATTGCTCGCGCTCTGCGGTGTCCTGCATGGTCTTGGCGTTTTCCAGGTATGCTCGCCCCAGGAAGAGGTAGTAATAATCCTCGTTCGGAGCGAGCTGGTTAGCGCGGTTATAAATCATGGTGGCAACGGGCCATTGCGTGCTTCTGCTGAACGGCTCCGCCAGCTTGAATACGATATCCGCCTGGATAACACGCAGGTTGGTGTAAGCTGCCAGCGCCACGACGCCCATTAAGACGGTGACCGCCGTCACCACACCCCAGATGCGGAACCGCTGAGTATTGACCCAGCGGTCGACCGCCAGCGTGAAGCCCAACACCAGCACCATAACGAACATGTAAAGGTAGTATTTCCCCAGCAGACCTTCATAGCGACCTACCTGTCTCAGAACCCCACTCAAATCGCTGGCTGTATGGCTGGCGATGCTCGCCAGGCTGCCGGCGTGCCAGACCCAGTAGATCAAAATGAACGCCGCAGAAATGCCCACAATAGCCAGCAGGGTCTTGATCCAGGAAGCTTCAGGTTTCTCCATGCGGGTTTCGGAAGTCAGGACGACAGCCATCGCCGCCCACGTGGTCAGGATCATCCCCAGGATGCCAGACGAGGCAGCCCCGCTGCGGTTGGGGAGCTGCGTGATCGAGCTCCAAATGATCGCAGGGATCGAGGTCGAGCCCGCGGAGTTGGTGATGATGTTATAGCCTAGCGTCGCGATCAAGATCGCTATGAGCAACGCGGCGACGATTGCCGGTGCGATGCCCGAGCCTTGTGATTCCCCGTTCTCCGCCTCGCCGGCTCGCGCCCGGCGCTTCTTTTTGGGATTTTTCTGCGCCGCCCGGCTGGATGCTTTTTCAGGAAGG
This sequence comes from uncultured Chloroflexia bacterium, assembly GCA_963702535.1. Classification (GTDB taxonomy): domain Bacteria; phylum Chloroflexota; class Anaerolineae; order Anaerolineales; family UBA4823; genus CAVPDG01. The sequence continues at coordinate 73,243 of CAVPDG010000015.1, forward strand.
ATCACCGCCTCCGCCGCCTGGATCGTCTCGTACTCCCCATAGGCAGGCAAGATCCGCCCGATGACCACCAGCATGGCAGTAAACACCCAGAAATAGAGGCGCGTGGAAACGATCGCAATACCGAAATTGATTTCAACGAAGTGCGAGACGATCGCGGCGACCAGGATGATCAGCGTGAAATAGCGTAATTTCTCTCCTTGGGTCCTCGGCGCCTGGTAGGAGCTGAACAGGGCTACCAGGCTGATGTAGAGCAGCAGCCCGATCAGTATCCCGAACGGCAAGCCCACGCCAAAATATTCAATCCCCCGCCACAGCACAAATCCGATCCCGCCAACCAAACCGCTGCCCAATGTCAGGATAAAGAAGAGAGAGCGCTGCTTGCGCGAGATGACCAGCCCGATCCACTTCAAGCCGTAGTAGAGGACGGAGATAAAAACCATCAGGTAAGCTATGAGTTCCAGTCCGCCGGTGATCACGAGCGAATCCCAGGTTTCATTGTGCGAGCGGTCTGGAGAGGCGTTCCGCCTCTCCACCTGGGCTAACTCGGGGATATAGAACGGGTTGTACGCTACGTACATGCTCTCCGGTCCGTAACCGATCAGCGGACGGATGGGGTTGATCGAATCTGTGCGGTTATCCGGGAACTCCAATGGGGCATGCGGCAGCACCAGCTTAACCGCACCCTGCCAGATGTATTTGCGCACCAGGGCGCTGTTGCTCTGTGCGTCTAAAAGCAAGCCGAAGCGCCCAATAGCGGGCGAGCTCTTCAGCGCCTGCAAAGGTCCCGCTTGCAGGTTGAATACCAGCAGGAATACCCCCAGCAGCGCGGCTGCACTGACCACTGTAATCGTTAGCCAGCGTTTGTTCCAATACAGGGAGAGCAGCAGGAACAGGAAGAAACATCCCACCATCAACCCCAGTGCAGGACCGCGGCTTCCGCTCATGTAGATCGCAATGAGCTGTAACGAGGCGATAAACACGTACACCGTTGCTCGTGAGACCTGCTCCCACATATTCTTATCATCGCGCAGGATCGCCTGGAAAGACTGGATGATGCGCCCAACCGTCAGCGGGAATACCATGATCAGGTAAGCGGCGACAAAGATCGAATTTCCCATGTTGGCAGCGATACGGGTCGAGGTATCTCCGCCCCACGGGATCGGATCGAGCCGGTATTTTTGCAGCACGCCATATAAGGCGATCGGCAGGCTGGTCAGGACAACGACACTGACCAGCCGCTCGACCTGGGTCCGCCTTCGCAGGTGGACGGATAAGGCTGCGAACACCACCAGGTACGAAAATGTCGTATAAGTGCCCTGCAGCCTCTGGTACGACCCCAGCAGGCTCACCAGGGGCGTAACGGAAAACAGCGTGGCGATCAGGTAGACAACCACCAGCAATAGCACCGGAATGACCATCGGGAAGCCCAGGAGAAACCGCATCTTCGAGCCTTCCGGTTTCATCCTGTCCCAGGATACTCCCCCTTCCTCAACCAGCTTGACGATCCACACGCCGAGGATGAGCAACACCAGTGAGCGGAGCAGCGTAATTTTGTCTGGCTCGAATATTCTACTGGAGTAGATGTTGAAGAAAACAGGCACAAGTATGATGGCGGATAACCAGGCGGCTTCCATCACACCTTCACAAAATCGGCTGAGCTTCGTTGGCATTGATTGTGCCTTACCCTCGATCCTGGTATTCACGGCTCCTGGTACGATAACACACAATAGAAGGGAATTCAAGAGCGATCCATTAATTTGGGTGGAGCGCCAAATTTGACCGTGCCGAGGGAATAACCGGAAAATTCGCAGTTTAACCCTGCATCCCAAAATCCGATATAAGCCCGTTTTATTGAACCCTTTTCAATCAATTAACGCTGAAAGTTGGGTATGAGGGATTAGAATTGAGGGGATTACACGACACAATCCACGCCACCTTATGGAGTGCATCGCTTGAAACAGACCGGCTTGCTGGTTGGAAGCACCCTTTTCTTCCTCTCCTCCCTGATCATCTTCGTCGTCCGCTTCGCTTCCAGCATCATCGTAGCGCGCACGCTCGGCGTGGAAGGCAAAGGGGTCTACACCCTGGTCCTCACAATCTCCTCTTTACTCATCATGCTCCTGGACTTCGGCCTGGCATCTGCCCTCACCTACCTGGTTGCCAGCCGCCAGTACACCCCTCGCCAGGTCTTGAGCTTCGGGCTGTGGATGTCTCTGCTCATCGGGATTGCCGGCAGCCTGGTCTTCTACCTCCTGTATACCCTGTTCCTTTCGCAGAGCTTCCTTGCTGGCGTGCCTCAGATCTACATCATGTGGGCGCTGCTGTTCCTGCCGGTCAACCTGCTCACCTCGCTCTACCTGGCAATCATCTTGGGATTGCAGAACATCCTCGCTTACAATCTGGTGAATATCATCCGGGCGTTGCTTAACCTGTCCTTGCTCATCACCTCAGCTTTGCTCAGCCTGGGGCTGCCGGGAGCTATCTGGTCCTGGTTGCTCGCCAACCTTGGCGCCTGTCTCATGGTTTTTTGGTTCTTGCGCAAAGAGTTCCGCCCGATTGTCTCCGTCCCTGCACCCATCCTTGCCGCCTCATTCCGCTACGGCATTAAAAGCTACCCTGCTAACCTTTTCACCTTGTTTACCTACCGGTTGGACACCTTCTTTGTGAACCTGTATTCTGGAATCGCCAGCGTAGGTCTTTACTCAACCGGCGTCTCCAGCGCTGAGCTGCTCTGGTACGTCCCCAACGCCATCAGCAGCGCCCTGCTTCCCCAAGTCAGCCACCCTGGACAAAGACGTCGGGGCGCAGCTCACAGCGCGGGTCTGCCGGCAGACCCTGCTGGTGATGGTGCCCCTCACCCTGGTCTCCGCCTTCCTGGGGCGTATCTTCATCCCGCTCTTCTACGGCGCTAATTTTACCGGCGCTGTGCTCCCCTTCTTGTTACTGCTCCCCGGCATTGCCGGCATGGTCCTCTCGAAGATCATATTTGCCAACCTGAGCGGCAGCGGCAAGCCGCAGTTTGCTACCTATTCCTCCGCCCTGACATTCACTCTGACCATCCTGTTGGATATTCTGCTCATCCCAACCTACAATATCGCCGGGGCTGCCGTCGCCTCAACCATCGCCTATCTACTCGGCTCCTTCCTGTCTGTCTTCTGGTTCAGTCGTCAAACGCGCATCCGCTGGGATCGTATTATCCTTCCCACCCTGCAAGACCTTGCCGATGTCTGGAAGCAGCTCACGCAGCTCGTCTATCGCCTCCGGACGCGCTACACGGCGCGTGGTTAGCCTGTGACTCAGCAAAGTTATCAGCCGACCGGATCATGGCGCACATTTTGTTCATCACTCACTGGTTCCCAAGCGATGAAAATCCCATCAGCGGCATCTTCGTCCGCGAGCACGCCCGCGCGGTCGCAGGCTTCCATCAGGTTTCCGTCATCCACGTGAGCGGCGTCTCGCAGGAGCATCCCGGGATCGACGAGGTTGCCGACGGTGACCTGGCTATTTTCCGTTTGCGTTATCCCAAGCCCGTTCTCCCAAAAACCGGCTGGCTTTACCGGCTGTCCGGCGCAAACCGCATCGTTCAGGAGCTGATCCGGCGCAACAACCGCCCGGCGATCATCCACGCCAATGTCTATTCATCCGCCGACCTGGCTTACCTGCTGAGCCGGCGTTATCATTGCCCAGCAATCATGAGCGAGCATGCCAGCGTCTATCCCCGCCGCCTGCTCAGCGGATCGCAGCTTGCCTATTACCGCTTCTTCATGAACCGGCTGCGCTGGATCATGCCGGTCAGCCTGGATCTGCAGGGTCACATGCAGGGAGCCGGCATCCACGCCCCCTACCAGGTGGTACCCAACGCCGTAGATACCCGGCTCTTCTATCCCGAAACTGCACCGAGCGCACGCCAGTACAAACCGGTCATGATCCTCGCCGTCGCCATGTTGCAACCGGTGAAAGGTATCGCCCTGTTGATCGATGCTTTTTCTGCGCTGCGCGCCCGGGGTGTGGACTGTCGATTGTGCATCGTCGGCGATGGTCCCGAACGCCAGCGTCTGCAGGAGGTTGTCCAGCAGCGGCAGATCTCCGCGCAGGTTTCCTTCCTGGGCGTTCGCTCCCGGGTCGAAGTCGCCGATCTGATGCGCCGCTCAGACCTGTTTGCCCTCAGCAGTTTATGGGAGAACCAGCCGGTCGCCTTGATCGAAGCCCTGGCATGTGGGCTGCCGGTGGTAGCTCCTGCCGTCGGTGGCATCCCGGAGATCGTCCAGCCTTCAGCAGGTGCCTTGTTTGAGCCGGGCAATTCAACTGACCTGGCCGATAAGCTGGCAGGCGTTATCGCCCGTCTGGACGACTTCTCAGCCGCTTCCAGCGCCCGCTATGCCGCGGCGACATTCAGCCTGGAAGCGGTTGGCAGCAGGTTTTCCTCTATCTACCAGCCCCTCCTCCAGAGAGATCCCGCCGGATGACCTTCCGATGAGACAGGTCCTCTTCGTCACCTACTATTTTCCCCCGCTCGGCGGAGCCGGAGTCCAGAGGGCGTTAAAATTCGTCAAATACCTGCCGCAGTTCGGCTGGAAGGCGAGTGTCCTCACCGTCCGCCCTCCCCGCGGCCGCCTGCTGGATGCCAGTTTGCTCGAAGAAATCCCTACCAGCGCCAGTGTCTTCCGCACCGCAGCGCCTGCCCTGCCCCTGTGGCTCCCCTGGCGATTCCGGAGCTTCGTTGCACGCTGGCTGCTCCCAGTGGACGAGCAGATCGGCTGGCTGCCGCTCGCCGCCCGAGGCGGCAGCCGGATGCTGCGCGCAGAGCGGTTCGATTTGCTTCTATCCTCCTCCGCGCCTTACACCAGCCATCTCATCGCCGCTCACTTGAAAGACAGCACCGGGCTCCCCTGGATCGCCGACTTTCGCGACCCCTGGATCGGAAATATCTCATCCGCTTACCCAACCCGGCTGCACCAGGAATTCGCCGCCCGCCTTGAGCGGCAGGTGATCACCCACGCCGACCGCACCCTGGTTGTCAGCGAGCCCATGCGTGCAAGCCTGCTTGGAAGGATCCCAGGCTTGCCGCCTCAGGATGTGATTACACTGACCAACGGCTACGATCCCGCCGATTTTGCCGGTCAGCAGCCTGTGGACCGGCGTAACGAGCGCTTCACGATCACGTACACTGGCAGCTTTTATGCCCGCGCCATCTCGCCGCTGAATTTTCTGAGCGCGCTGCGCCGCTGCCTGGAGGATGGATCCATCCCACGCCAGAAGGTCTGCGTCAACCTGGTAGGCAACATGTCCTCCGCCATCCAGGCTGAGGTGGACGAGTTGGATCTCTCCCATATCGTGCACCTCACCGGTTACCTGCCTCACAGCCAGAGCATTGCCAGCTTGCTCGCAGCTGACCTGCTCCTGCTGATCATCGGCGATACCCCTGGCAGCCAGGTTATTTACACCGGAAAGATCTTCGAGTACCTCGCTGCCGGTAAGCCGCTCCTGGCGTTAGCCCCGGACGGCGCCGCTGCAGATTTGGTCCGCGAAGCCGGGGCGGGTGCGGTGGTTGCCCCCGGTGATCTGGACGGGATCGCCCACCAGCTCCGTCATTTTTACTCGCTCTGGGAGAGCGCTGCGCTCGCAATTCATCCCCGCGCGGAAATCATCCAGCGCTACGACCGCCGCTTGCTCACCCAACAGCTAGCCGCTATCATGGATAGTCTGGTTTGACCCCGGCAAAGTTGATGGACCATTCTGACGAGATCGAGAGGTTGAAAGAGCTTTACACCCACGAATATCCCCTGGAAAGTGGGGATATTAATTACATCTGGCACCCTCGCAACCCGGTGTCCATCTACTACCGCCAGGCTCAGGAACGCGCGCTCGTCTCCATGTTCAATGCCGTCGGGCTTTCGCTCACTAAGCTACGTGTACTGGATGTCGGCAGCGGCTCAGGCGCCTTTCTCCGTTTCCTGGCAAGTCTGGGGTGCCAGCCATCGCTCCTCTACGGCGTCGATCTGATCCCTGGGCGCCTGCACGTCGCCCGGCGCCTGGGATCCAGCACGATCCAGTATGCCGCCGGTAACGCCCAATTCCTGCCTTTCCCGGCTGCATCCTTCGACCTCATCTCCCTCTTCACCGTATTCTCTTCCATCCTCGATCCTGGTCTTCGCCGGCAGATTGCAGGGGAAATCAGCCGCCTCCTGGGCGAGGGTGGCTACCTGCTGTGGTACGAGATGTCCTATTCCCGTTCCGTCCATACCCAGCCGGTCAGCCTGGCTCAGGTCGTTGAGCTTTTCCCGCTTTTCCAGCCGGTTTACCACCGGCAAATTCATTCACGCTGGATCTCGCGCCTGGCAAAGCGCTCGTACACGCTATGCTCTCTGATCGACCATCTACCGCTGCTGCGCAAGACCCACAATCTTTGCTTGTTCACAAAAAGAGCCGGCTGAAACCGTGAAGATTTGCTACCTCGCCAATCCCAATAGCACACATACCCGGCGCTGGCTCGCCTGGATGGCGCGCCGCGGTCACACCGTGCTGCTTGTCGCCGACGTCTCGCCGGCAGAGCCCTGGTTAGAGACCCCGCTCTACGATCTCCCCGCCGGGCTGAACATTTCGGTCGTCAAGTATTTCTTCTGGGAGTTTCAGCTACGCCAGATCTTACGCAGCTGGCAGCCAGATATCCTGCATGCCCACCGGGTATCCAGCGCCGGCTGGCTGGGTGCATTCAGCGGCTTCCATCCCTTCGTGGTCACCCCCTGGGGCAGCGACCTCTACCTCCACCCCCAGCGCTCCGCCGCTGCCCGCCGGCTGGCAAAATCGTCTTGTCCCGCGCCGATCTGGTCACCGCCAACTCGAGCGATCTTTGCCGCAAAGCCATCGATTTCGGCGCCAGTGCAAGCGCCACGCATGTCGATCCAATGGGGCGTCGACCTGAGGGCGTTCAAGCCCGGCGCCGGCGTCGCCCGGTTGCGCCAGGAGCTGGGCATCCGCGGCGGTCCTGTCATCCTCAGCCCGCGCGGCTTGCACCCCGTCTATAATATCGACACCATTATCCGCTCCATTCCAGCAGTGAAAGCCGCATTCCCTGAGGTGGTCTATCTCTTGCGCCGCTACAACGTAGACGCCGCGTACCAACGCCGGATTGAGACGCTGATCCTTGAGCTGGGTCTGCAGTCCAATACCCGCTGGATCGGCAGGGTCGAGCCCTGGGAGCGGCTGGCAGATGTCTATGGCATGGCTGATCTTGTGCTTTCCGTGCCTTCCAGCGACAGCACCTCCGTCTCGCTGCTCGAGGCTTTCGCCTGTGGAGCGCCGGTTATCGCCTCTGACCTGCCCTCCGTGCGCGAATGGATCATCCCCGGCGAAAACGGGGAGCTGGCGCCTGCCCGGGATCACGTACAGCTTGCCCAGGCGACGCTCCGCCTGTTGCAGGATCCCCAGCGTCGCCTCGCTTATGCCGAGAAGAACAGAAACCTCGTCCAGGAGAGGGCTGACCACCAACGCGAGATGGAGAAAATGGAAAGCCTCTACCTGGGCTTGTTATCTTCAGCGCCGGGGCAGTGAGGACGATGCATAGCGCCATGCTGCTTTCCAACAGCTTTCGCCCAGATCCTCGCGTGCTCAAAGAAGCCAGGGGGCTTGCTCAGCGCGGCCATACGGTCTCTATCATCGCCTGGGACCGCGCCGGCGAGCTGCCCCTCACCGAAACCCCCTACTCCGCCGTCGATGTGATCCGTATCCAGTCCGTTCCATCCTCCTACGGTATTGGCGCCCGCCAAATCGGTCGCCTGCTGCGCTTCTGGCTCGCCGCGCTTCCCCTCCTGGATCAGCTGAAGCCCGATGTCGTTCACTGTCACGATTTTGACACCCTGCCCGCCGGGCTCTTATGGGGCAAGCTCCACCGGGTGCCGGTGATCTACGACGCCCACGAGTATTACGCCGACCTGGTGAAGCCGCGCCTGCGGGGAGGATCGGGGCGCCTGCTCTACCGCTGGATCACCCGCCTCGAGTCGTTTGCCGCGCGCCGCTCTACCGCCATCGTCACAGTGGACGAGACTCTGGCGTCGTCCTACTTCCATCTGCACAAGCCGCTTGTCGTCATCGGTCATTACCCGGAACGAAGCATGGCGCTCCAGCCCGCGCCAATCTTCACCCACCCGGAATTGCGTCTCGTCTACATCGGGCGGCTCTCCTGCGACCGCGGCATCCTTACCTACGCCGGTCTGCTTCGCCGCCTGAGGGAGGCCGGCATCCCCGCCCGCCTCGTCCTGGCAGGCGCGTTCACCCCGCCATCGGAAGAAGCCGCCTTGCGCACCGCCCTGGCGGGCATCGAAAATGCCGTAGAGTTTGCCGGGTGGGTTTCCTATGCCGCGGTCCCAGATCTCCTGCGCTCCTGCGATGTCGCTCTCTGCATCCTCGACCCCATCGAGCGCTATGTCAAGGCGTTGCCGGTAAAGCTCTTCGAATACATGGCTTGCGGCTTGCCGGTCATTGCCAGCAATTTCCCGGGGATTGCGCAGATCATCACCGGGGTGAGCTGTGGCGCTTTGGTAAATCCGCTGGATGGCGTGGATGACGCCTTCGACCAGGTGATGGATTGGCGCGCGCATCCAGAGCGTGCTCGCCTCTTGGGAGAGAACGGTCGCCAGGCGGTCTTGAACCGTTACAATTGGGAAAGCCTGCTGGACGAGCTGGATGACCTCTACCGCTCGCTCGCCAGGCGCTCTGCCGGCTGACATCGCCTATGCGAATTCTGTATATCTCCCAGTATTTCCCCCCCGAGGCAGGCGCCACCCAGACCCGAGCCTATGAGATGGCGCGCAACCTCGTCCGCCTTGGGCATCAAGTCACCCTGCTGGCCGAGATCCCCAACCACCCATCCGGCGTCATCCCCCCCGAGTACCGCGGCAAATGGGTCGAGCGGGCTACGCTGGAGGGCATCGATGTCATCCGCCTGTGGGTCAAGGCGTCTCCCGTGAAAGGATTCCGCCAGCGCATGCTCTTTTACCTCTCCTTCATGCTCTCTTCAACCCTTGCTGGCTTGTTCCTTGCGCGCGGCAGGTACGACCTCGTCTTTGCCACTTCCCCGCCCCTGTTTGTCGGCGCCAGCGGGCTGATCATCGCCCTCCTGAAGCGCTTCCCATTCATCTTCGAAGTGCGCGATATCTGGCCCGCGTCCGCCGTTGCCTTGGGAGAGCTTTCCAACCCCCGGGCGATCCGTTGGGCGACCTGGCTCGAGGAGACCTGTTACGCCCGGGCTAAAAAGATCGTTGTCGTCACCCGGGGCATCCGCCTCAGCCTGGAGCAGCGCGGGATTCCCCAAGAAAAGCTTGCCCTGATCCCCAACGGCGCCAACACCGATTTATTCCAATACCGGAGCGCCGCCAGGCATCGTCTCCGCGCCGATCTCAACCTGGAGGATAAGTTCATCGCCGTCTATGCCGGCATTCACGGCGTTGCCCAGGGGCTCGAAACGCTGCTCGAAGCTGCTTTCCTGTTCAAGGGATCATCCCGATGTGCACTTTCTGCTGATCGGAGACGGACCCAAGAAGAAGGATCTGCTCGATTTATCCCGTCATTTGGATCTGACCAACCTGACCTTCTTGCCGGAGCAGCCCAGGGAGCGCATCCCCGATTACCTTTCCGCTGCGGATGTCGCCCTGATCCCCCTGCGCAATCTCGAGATTTTCAGTTCAGCCCTGCCATCCAAGATGTTCGATGCCTGGGCTTGCCAGCTCCCCGTCCTGCTCAGCGTGCCTGGCGAAGCCCGGCAGCTCATGGAATCTTGCCAGGGCGGCTTGTACGTCGCCCCCGAAGATGCGCAAGCCTTGAAAGCCGGGATTCTCACCTGCCGGAGCGAGCCTCAGCTCATCCGCCAGTGGGGTGAGAACGGGCGGCTCTTTACACAAGCCCATTATTCCCGCCAGGCTTTAGCCGCCGACCTGGCAGCGTTATTTGAATCGCTCTTTGCGGGTTAGGTTCGCAGCTCGTCGATGAACGGCTCCCAGGCGCTTACGTCCTGGTTGCCGCGCTTGCGCACATAATAGCTCTGGACGATATTCCCCTGCTGTTCCGGATTGAATTTCTTGAAATGGATGCTTTTCTGGTGGCTCTTCACCAGCCCGCTTTCCCCGCCAAAGTCGTAAGCCAGATCGCGCTCCTTGAGCTGCGCCCGGATCGCCAGCCATAGGTATTTCCACCCCAGTTTTTGGTATTGCCAGGCGTGTGTCAGCTCGTGGATCAGCCAGTCCAGCTTGTAGCTCTCGCGATCGCCAAGCGGCAGGGGATGCGTGGGCAGCGGCACGGGAAAGTAGCAGTGGTTTCCCAGCGTGACCGCGTTATGATCCCGCTCGCCGGGCGGCGCCATACCTTTCAACCGCCGCCCCAGCCTATCCGCCAGGTCGGGCCACGACGTGCATTCATGAATCCATACCCGCCTGTAGTCCAGCGAGCTGCCGAAGACAGGCTTGAACTCGTCGATCTCCCAGGCGTACAGCCTGCGCTTTAGCTTTGTGCCTTCTCCACTCATGCTTCCCACCCTTCCGCTCAAGCGGTTAACCGGATATATTTTATCATGATTACCCTGCCGTTTGCCGGTGCAATAGGAGATCGCCGGGGAAGTACCCGGATTAGGGGGACCGGTTTGTTCCCGGTTCCCCGGTATCTGGCACTATTGACTCAAGCGATTGCGCGGATTAGAATAAAATCCAGAACAATAAGGTAAGGATGCCGTTATGCCTATTTACGAATATCTCTGTCTGGATTGCAGCACCCGCTTCGACGCATTGCGCCCGATGAGCGATGCAGATAAACCCATCCCGTGTGACCATTGCAGCAGCCAGCATACCTCCCGGCTCATCTCATTATTTAATGCCCAGAGCGGTGGGCGTGTGGTGGCAGGCGCAGGCTCAGGCGGCTGCGCCGGATGCAGCGGCGGCAGCTGCGCCTCGTGTGGCGTGAACTGACCCGCTAACGTCCCTGGTTCCCCATCATAAAAATCCCTGGCAGCCTCGCCAGGGATTTTTCAATTTCATTCGGCCCGCCTCACGGGTACGGGTCATCCGTCGGTGTGGTGGGACAGGCGTCGGCGTGTCCGGTTCGGGGTACGGTTGCGGGGTGCGCGTGGGCGGCGGTGATGTCGGTGGGGGTGAGGTTGGCGAATAATAAGCCGTCGCCGTGAAAGTCGGCAGCGGTGTGCGGGTGGGTGTGCGCGTTGGGGTGCGGGTGGGCGTGCGCGTTGGGGTACGGGTGGGCGTGTGCGTTACAGTCGCCATCGCCGTCCGCGTCGGCGTCCAGGTAGGTGCGCCTGTTATAGTCCGCGTCGGCGTGGGCTGCCCGGTTGCTGTCCGCGTGGGTGTGGCTGTCCGCGTCGGTGTGCGCGTCGGGGCTGCCACCGTCCCGGGTACCGGGGTCGCGGTTGGCGTCGTTGGCGTGGGGGTCGCCGTTGCTCGCGTTGCGGAGGGCGTCACGCGCGGGTTGTCCGTCGGGGATGGCGCAACCGTCCCCGGCGGTGTAGGGGTCCTGCTCGGCGCGGCTGTGCCCGCGGCGGTAGCGGTGACCGCCAGCGTCGCCGTCTGCCCTGCAGGGGGCGCAGGTGTGCGCGTAGGCTCGGGCGCCGTCCCCGTCTCGCTGGCGGTCGTGGAAGGCGTTTCCTCAGCCATTTGCGTCGCTCCGACATCCGGCGTCACCGAAGGCACAGGCTGAGTCAGTTGCACCTGCAGAGTGGAGATGCTGTTTGCAGCAACCGGCGTGCCCAGGTCGCCGACAGCGTCAAAGATCAGATCCATACTCATGCGCGGGATGACCACGCTGGCTGGGTCGGCGGAGTAGTCCGCATCCAGCAGCGAGTGCAGTGAAAACGGGACCGACCTGGAGACGTTGACGGGAATCAGGATAAATCCGACCAACAGCAACAAGAGAACCAGGACGATCAGCAGGAAAACCGCCTGTTGCAGAAGTGCTCGCTTCCTGCTGGACCTGGATACCGCTCCGCGCCTCGAAGTGCTTGCCTGTTTCATGTCTCAAGCGCCGGCTCAGTTCCGTTATCCGCTGCAGATGGGTAGAGCCGGTATAGCCAGACCTGTTCCATCTTGCCCTTGAAATTATGCTCACCCAACGGCTCCAGGTTGAACTCTGCGCGCCGCTCGCCCAGGGCTAGCAGGGTGAATTCGCTGACGATGATGCCGCTTTCACCAAAAGACCGGGTAAAGCCCTGGATGCGCTGCGTTGTGTTCACCGTATCGCCGATCACCGTGTAGTTCAGGCGGTCGGCGGTGCCCAGCCCGCCCGCGATCAGCCTGCCTGTGTTCACCCCAATGCCGGTAACCAGCGGCGGCTCACCCCGGGCGACCCGCCGCTCGTTCATCTCCTGGATGACGAGCAGCATTTTGATCGCCGCCTGGCAAGCCTGGGTTGCGCTCTCCTGCAAGCGTAGCGGGGTGGGCAGGATGCCGAAGAACGCCAGCATGGCATCCCCTTCGAACTTGTCCACAACCCCTCCGTGAGAGTTGATCACCGGCACCAGCTCCCCAAAATACTCGTTCAGCCAGTGCAGGATGCGGGTCGGTTCTTCTTTCTCAGCCAGGGCGGTGAAGCCGCGGATATCGCTCATCAACACCGTTGCTTCTGCGCTCTGACCTTCCAGGCGCAGGTCTCCCGAGGCAAACGAGCGTCGCAGCGCCTCCCGCACCTGCGGGGAGACGGTCCTTCCTAGCAGGTCGCGGTAGATGATCCCCTCTTGCAAGCCGGAAACCATGTAATTGAACGCGTAAGCCAGGACAGATACCTCGTCATTCCCCTGCGATGGCACCTTCACTTCCAGGTTGCCGCGCGCCAGCTCGACCGATGCGTCCACCACTTTGGCAAGCGGATGGGTGATCTGGTTGGCGAGGAATATTCCCAACAGGATCACCGCTGCCAACCCTACCAGCACGATCAGAAAGATCTGCACCCGCGTGATCGCCGAGGGTCTTGAAAAGAAATTCTGCGCCAGGGCAGTGCCGACCAAGCCGATATCCTCGCCGTCGCGCACCTCCCATGGCGCCAGGATCTCGGAGTATTGCTTCCCCGCAAAACGGATCTCCCGGATCGCGCTGTCCTCATCCTGCCGCGCCAGGATCCTCGGCGCGAGCTCTGTCCCAACCGGTTGTACCCCTTCCTGGATGAAGATGGTCGACGCCAGCGGTTGCCCGTCGATCCGGTAGATCGTGATCTGCCCCAGCGTATCCTCACGCATCTCCGCTGCAATCTGCTGGAGCGACTTGCCCACCAGCACCGCCCCGACCACCTGTTTGTCGCCATTCTTGATAGGACCTGCTACATAGAAAGTAGGCGTGGCAAAGCCATCCACCACACCCGCATATTTATCCCCCTGGGCATCCGATCGCCCTTGCAGGATCTGCTGCACGAAACCCAGCCCCGCAAAGGCGCTCTCGCCTTGCGTCATCTGCACCTGCTCCCAGCTTATTCCCGGCGCGTGGTGCAGGGAGAGCAGGCTGGCGCCCTGCGCATCCAGAATCGCAACCGCTTCCTCTTGCGCGTTCATCATCACCGGCAGGACCAATCCTTTGAGCGTCTCAGAGTCGCCTGCTTCTACGGCGGCTGCCAGCGCGTCGGTATGCGCTACCAGCCGCAGGGTACCCAATAACCGCCCCTCTTCCTGTACCATCCAGTCCGCGCTGAGCTTTCCGCTGTCGATGAGCTGTACCGTGAAGCGGTCCATGATCGATTCCAGCACGTACCGGCTGACCAGGAAAGCAGAGGCCATCGCAAACAGCAGCGCCAGGATCGCGTATGGCAACGTGATCTTGTAGCGCATGGGCACTTTCACCCGCGGCAGCGCCTCGCTGCTATTGACGTAAGACGCCTTACGCGGATCGGGATTCTCCGCCTTGGTAACCGCCAGCTCGATCCATTTCGGTGTGAAGGGATAACGCAGGAACACCCGCGCTCCCAATTCTCGCGCCAGCATCTCCCGGCGGAAATCGGGGTGTTTGTTGGTGACCACGATCCCGGCTGCCGGGCACTCCCGGCGGATGAACTTCAATAATTTGGATAGATCGACGATCGGGATATGAATATCAATGAATATAATCTCAGGCTTTTCCCGCTTGATCACACCCGCTGCCTGGCTGGCGCTCCCCGCCTGCCAGGCGTGATCCCCCCGCTTTGAGAAATATTCCACCAGCGATTTAGACGCTTTGGCGTCAGTCTGAAGAATTAAAACCGGCTTCACCATGTCGGGGAAATGCCTCCAGTATGGCGTGACGCGTGAGGTCACTCCACCTTAACTTTAGGATATCGCCTATCCCTATGTCAAGTGCATTTCCCGACACTTGTGCAAGCCTTATTGCAGATTACAGATTTGCAAACCGCCCGCTTCCTTACCAGACTTCATACTTGACCAGCTCTTCCAGGGCTTTCCTTTCCTTGGGGCGCGGCAGATCGGCGGGGTAGCCCAAAGGCGTGAAGATCAGCGGCTCGATCTCTTCAGGCAAACCGAGCACCTGGCGTGCAGCCGCCGCATTGAAAGCCGCAATCCAGCAGGTTCCCAAGCCCAGGTCTGTCGCCGCCAGGATCAGGTGATCCATGACGATCGCCACATCCACATCCAGGTAGCGGCGCTGGTCGCGGCGCACCCAGCTCAACCTCGGTACACCGCACGCGCACAGGATCAGCGGCGCCTGGGTGAACCACTCCCGGTTGTAGATCTTGCGCAGCTCGGCTTCCTTGCCCTGCGTGTGGATCACGATAATCTTGAACGGTTGCCGGTTATCTGCCGTCGGCGCCAGCCGCGCCGCGTTCAGCACCTGGTGCAGTTTTTCATCTTCTACCGGATCGGGTTTGTATGCCCTCACACTGTAGCGGGCTGAGATCAGATCGAAGTATTCCATTCCTATCCTCCTCACAGCGGGTTGATCGATTTAAATTTCAAAATTGACCGGCTTCATCAGGCGACGGTCGAAGTCCTGGATGCTTTGCATGCCCGTCTTGAGCAGCTCAGCATGCACGCGCTCCACGTCGGCGCGCAAAGCCGCAACGTCTACCCCCCGGCACCTGTCCGGCAGGGGTTCGATCCACTGGCGCACGCGCAGCAACATCTTCATCGCCCCGCGATAATTCTTGCGCTCGATCTGCAGGTACGCGACAGCCACCTGCAGGATTGCCCGGTACAGCTCGCGCCCTGCGCTGCTGTCCTGGTTCCAGGCTTCTTCCAACGACTCGTGCGCTTCGAAGTACTCGCCCCGGTTGAACTCCTCCAGCCCTCGCTGTGCCAGGGATGAAAGGCTTGCATCGCACGCCGATGCGATTGCGGCTGCATCCGGCACGCGGCTCATCTGCTGCAGGATCGCCGGCAGATCCTTGGCGAACGCCGAGCGCGCCAGCGCCAGGTCCGCTCCGGCTGACCGGGCAGCCATCAGGTTCTCCGCGTCGACATGCGCCCCGAAGGCGATGACCGGGATGCGCCGCGTCGCCGGCGACGATTTGATCAGCGGCAGCCACTCTTTCCAGGGATATTTCACATCGCCCAGGTCGAAAAGGATTAGCGCCGGTTGCAATCGGGTAATCTTCTCCAGCAGCACAAAACCTGCTCCGCTGGTGTGCTCAGCGGAATGAATTGCGGGCGTAGTTCCCTCGGATGGAAATGTGTCTTGCCCCATCTCCAGCCAGACAACCTGCATGTGAACGGTCTTTGCCGCCGCTTCGATCTTGGAGGCGAAGAACAGGTCGGATACAAAGCTAAGGATAACGGGGGGATTTGTTGCCTGTCCGCTGCCTTCCTTCTCATGATTTGCCATGCCCGCCATTATATTCCAGATCGCCCCCCCTTTCCATCTCCATAGCCGTCAAGTTGGGGTATGATTGTCGCATTGCCCGTGGCGGGTATCGCCGTGGAAGTCGGGAGATCATCACGGTAAATCCCAATAAGCCTGGCAATTCCTTTCAGGAGAGAAGCATGACAGAAAACAAGGATATCCTCGTCCTGGCTCCCTTACCCGGCGCCGAGTGGCTGCGCATGAGCCTGGGCGATTACCGCCAGCACATCCAGGCGGCAGTCACAGACCTTGCGCGCCAGGATGTCATCTCCCGTCTCTGGGCTCTGGACCATAGCGTTTGGAGCCCCTCCCCGGCTGATATCTCCAACCGCCTGGGATGGCTGCGCCTGCCGCAGCAGATGCAGCCTGAGCTCTCTGCCATGCGCGCTTTTCTCACCGAGCTGGTGCAAGCCGGCTTTGAACAGGCGCTCTTGTTGGGCATGGGCGGCTCCAGCCTGGCGCCGGATCTCTTTTCAAAGCTCTTTCCAGCAGGCGCCAGCACGTTGGCATTATTCGTCCTGGATAGCACCGACCCCGGCGCAGTTTTGGAGATGCAAACCCGGCTGGATCCGCACAAAACGCTTTACATCGTTTCGACAAAATCCGGCGGCACCGAAGAGACCCTTTCCTTCCTCAAGTTCTTCTACCAGCAGGCGAGCCAAGCGCTGGGGAGTGCTGCCGCCGGCGATCATTTCATCGCCATTACCGATCCGGGCAGCAAGCTGGTCGATCTGGGGACGAAGCTGCGCTTCCGCAAAATTTTCCTCAACGATCCCAATATCGGCGGGCGTTATTCTGCCCTCTCGCATTTCGGATTGCTGCCCGCTACGCTGGCGGGTGTCGATTGCAAGCTGTTGCTCAGCCGCGCTGGCGAGGTCAGCCGCCTGTGCGAACCATCCACCCTGCTCCCGCAAAATCCTGGGGCTTTGTTAGGCGCTGCGCTCGGTACGCTCGCAGCCCTCGGCTGTGATAAGCTCACCTTCGTCAATCCGCCCGCCCTGGATGGCTTTGCCGATTGGGCAGAGCAACTGGTTGCCGAGAGCACCGGTAAAGCCGGCAAAGGCATCCTGCCCGTCGTGGGGGAGGAGCTGGCTGATCCACAGCTTTACGGGAATGACCGTCTTTTCGTCCACCTCTACCTGGACGCGGGCGATGAGCCAGGCGTTCTCCCCGCTGATCCGAAGCTACAGCGGCTGGAGGCAGCCGGGCGCCCTGTGATCCATATCCCCCTGCGCGATCTCTATGACCTTGGCGGTCAGTTCTTTCTGTGGGAGATCGCCACTGCCATCGCCGGTCATCTTCTCCAGATCAATCCGTTTGACCAGCCTAATGTGGAGGCGGCGAAAGTGCGCGCCCGCCAGATGGTCGCCGCTTATAAAACATCGGGCTCATTACCGCCGCAGACCCCGCTGCTGGAAGCAGGAGCTGTTTAGCCTGTACGGCTCAGTTGCAGCGAAGTTCGCTGCGCCAGGCGCTCGCCGCGTTCCTGGCGCAAGCTCAAGCCGGGGATTACATCGCAATCCAGGCTTACCTGAAACCTGAACCAGCCGCTACGGCTGCCTTGCGCCGCCTGCAGGGGTTGCTGCGCGAAAAAACAGGGCTCGCAACCACCTTCGGCTACGGACCCCGCTTCCTGCACTCCACAGGGCAGCTTCACAAAGGCGATCAGGGGAAATGGTTGTTTTATCTTATTGACAGACGAGCCCGCTCAGGACCTGCCCATCCCCGACGAGGCAGGCAGCTCCAGCGCTGCGATGACTTTTGGGGTATTGAAGCTTGCCCAGGCGCTTGGCGACCAAATGGCTCTGGCAGACGCCGGCAGGCGCTGGCTCCGTATCCATCTGCACCAGGATACACAGGCGTCCCTGGCGCTGCTCGAGCGGGAGCTGCGCTCCATCTGATCTGCCGGTTGTTCAATGGCTTCTCAGCCTGAGCGCCGGGTCGCCGAACAACATAAACGTCCGCATCACGTCCAGTCCGCCGCTGTTATCCACCGGCGTCGCTCGCCGCGCCGTGAGGTGCAACTCGCCTAGCGTTGCGCTTGGATTTTCGATCAGCGCTTGCGCCAGCGCCCGGCTCAAGAAGACCTGGTCGTAGGGCAACGTCAGGCTGGATGGCGCCAGCACGGCTACCGCCCCGCCATCTGCCTGCCACAGGAACGTCTCCGCCAGGGCGTCAACCTTGGGGTGGGTGTACAGACCGGTCAGGCAGGTGAAGTTCAAGACCACCGGCAGGCGCTTCATCCCGGATAGGCGCTTCGCATCTTCCGCTGTAAATAGCTTGTCCTTCCCCCACATATCGATGCTGCCGTGCCCGAAATAGGCGATCAGCGAAAAATCCTGCTGGAACAGGCTGCTGATCTGCTGTTGGGCGTCATTCGTCCCCGCTGGCGGGGCGAAAAGCTCGCTCGTGAATCGCCCGTCCGGGAATTGCTCCAAAAAGGATTGCGCCTCCGCCTTGAAAGACACGTCCTGCCCGTCGGCAATAGCCAGCAAGCTCACCGGCGTCGCGGCAGAGGGGAGCTCCTGCTCGTAACGGATGACCTTGTTGGCATAAGCCGCCGCTTGCTCAGGCGTGCGCGCCGGGATGATCCCGGTGGCGATATCCGGCCAGGGGTCGTCATTCAATTGGGCAAAACCCGTGTCGCTGGAGGTCTGCCCGCCGAACTCTGTCCTGATCAGGTAGGCTGGCATCCGGTTGGCGTCTGCGTTTCCCAGGTAATTTTGAGGGTCGTAGCTGGCGTCGCCCACCAGCGCCAGGAAGCGCGGCGCAGGCTGCCAGGTTTTCGCCGCGTAAGCGACGAAATCATGGATCGCTTGCGGTGTTGGAGATCCATCTCCGAACTGGTCATAGACTGCTCCCACCGCAATCGCCGCAACCTGGTATCCCTGGCTCTTGCGCAGCTCGATGAGCGGCTGCAGCGCCTGGATCAGGTCAGCCGGACCGATCACCAGGTAATCCGCCCCGGATCCAGCCGCGCGCAGGTCAGGCAGCATCTCTCCGGCTTCGATCCGCTTCGCTTGCAAGATGCCGCCTGGCTCCACCGCCAGGTAGCGCTTGCCGGCTTCACCGGCGAAGGGTTCATTTGCCTGCAGATCCGCCCCGGCTTTCTGCACTCGGGTCGCATCGCTAATATCGTAAATGCTGATGGAGCTCGTGAAGCCTTCGAAGATCAAGGGGCTTCCAGTGGATTTGAAGATCAGCATGCCATCTCTCGCCCTTGGCAGCCTGCTGTATTCCAGCTCGATCCAGTCCAGTTTCGCCAACTCGATAGCTGCACCGGTATCCCCTGGCGCCTCGATGCGCACCTGGTTCTTTCCCTCTTTCAAGAGTTCCGATGCAAATTCTCCTTCGATGACATGCCAGCCTTTCCCATCCCAACTGGCATCCACCGCCGGGCTGCCGTTGATTTGGATCAGCAGGTGATGGTCCGGATCCTGGGCTGCCTCCGAATTTGCCCAGACAGCCACGCGGATGCGCGCCGGTCCGGGAGCGATTGCATCCAGGCTTACCTCGAAATCTGCGGATGCAGGCGCCACCAGCGGCATCCAGAACCAGTGATCCTCTCCATCTGCCTGGGGCAGGTAGCTCTTGTTCTCCTCTACCCGGACGGTTTCGAGGGTTGCGCCGGGAGGCGCCGGGTATTCCGCTGCACCCGGCGTGGCTTCAACGCTTGAGCTCCCCGTGGCAGCGGGTCCTTTGGATGGCGCTTCTTTCGGCAGCAGCCAATAGTTACTCTCGCGCGTATAAAGGCTGGCGCTCGGCGCGCCGTAGAAAATCAGAGTCCGGTTCTGGTCATCTCCCTCCACCCAGAAATTAATCGCTTCGCCCTGGTGGAACAGTTGCCACCCTTCTGGATTGCTGAGGGGATCGTTGGCAAAGCTTTGTTTCAGCTCTTTCCGGCTTACACCGTAAAGTCCCTCCTGATCGACGACGATCTTGATCGCTTTGGCTGAGTTCGCTTCAGGGGTCGGGCTTTCCTTAACCTGCACGCCCGAGCATGCCCCCAAGCAGATCGCCGCCGCGCAGGCGAGAAACCAGGGTCTTAAAATAGAATGCAAGCCCTTTGCAGGGGAGGACCGTCTCATGCTCATCGGTGTGAATTATTCCAATCGTCGTAGGGTGGAGTAAAACCAGCCGCCCAGGAACAGCCACACGAACAGGATAAACATCACAATCAGCACCCGTGTCGGGGTTACCCATTGCAACAGGTCTGGCAGTCTCGTCGGCGGCATGCTCGGCGGCGTCGGGATGCCGGGTGCGGACACGGCCAGCACCGGGAATTCCATGGTGATCTCGGGGAACGGGATCAGCGTCGCCGTTCCGCTGACCGGTATCGCCAGCGTTTCCGTCAATATTCCGCTGGCGGATTGCTCCGTATTGGCTGGCGTTGCAACCGGGGGGGGTGGGATGGGTTGCTGGAAACCCGACCCGCCTGGCGCGGAAGGGTAGGGATTGCTGAATGTCGGCGTGGCAGTCAGGGCGCGCGCCCGTCGCGTCGCTGTGACCGTTGGCGTGCGCGTCAGACCCGATCCGGTTGCCATAACTGTGCTGGTCGGCGCGCCGGATACAGTTGCTGTGCGCGTGGCGGTTGGCGTCGCCGTCCGGCTCGTCCCGGCAATGGCAGAGACCGGCGGCTCATAGAGCTCGGCGATGGATTGGTTATCAATCGATTCTAGCTTGTACCAATACGTCGTGCCGTTCACCACATCCGTGTCTGTGTACTGATAATAACCTCCCAGTAATGGATCCCCGCTGGTTGGGATGAAATCTGGCAAGCGCGTGTACCCGCCAGCTTGTGACGTGCTGCGGTTGACGAAAAATCCCTGGTTATCCAGTTCTGAAGCGGTTTCCCACTCCAGTAAAACGCCATTAGACGCGCTGCTCGCCCGGAAATACACCAGAGTCACCGCTGCCCGGACGCGGGTAAGCCAGAACAGGGCAATGAGCGCGGCCAGCAGCAGGATCGCAGGCCATTTTTGGATAAAGCGACGGATTAGCCGGTTAGAAATTGGGGCGCGCATACAGAGGCGACATCCACAGCCTGGTCTCACCGGATCGGATTTTCGGCGATTCGAATCACGCCCCGCTCGAGCAGTAACTCCAGGAATTGTAGGGTATCCTGTTCTGCAGTGGACTGGTCGATCTCATAAGCCATACAAATGGCTGCCGCGATCTCCTTCACCGTGTGCTTGCCATCCGCCAGCGTCCAGATGCGGGCTCCCAGCTCATTGAGCACATTGATCTTGCCGCGCGAGGGCAACACCAATACGGCTTCCAGACGGTCCTCCGCCTGGCTGTGGACGGTTCTTCCAACCACTTCATCCGTGGGCACAGGTATGTTGTCCAGGGTAATCAATGCTTTCCTATCCCAGCAGGTATGCTGGCATTATACCTTTGCCGGGCTTACTTTACAATCAGGGGCAGCCTTACCAGACGCCATGTGAAATTGATGTTCACCGTGGTCACCAGCGTCGTTGTCGCTTGCTTGCTCCGGTCGCCTTGCGAAGTTACCGTAACCACCACAGAGTCCGAAGCGCCATTCGGCGCGGACAAGGGTGTGTAGATCATCACCGGCACATCTACGCTCGCGCCTGCCGCGACCGGTCCGACCGGAGCCGGCACGGTCACCGTCCACTGGCTGCTCCCCTTGGTCACCTCGAAGGTATCGGGAACGATGCCGGTGTTGGTAATGCGCAGCGTCCGTTGCACAATCGATCCAGGCAGGTGGAGCTGCCCATCAGGCAATGTCAGCAGGCTGAGCTGGTAGGGCGTCTTGATCCTTAATGCCGGGTCTCCGATGATCGTATAGGTATGCACCAGGTCCAGGTTGCCCCCGGTGGCATACAGGCGCAGCTTGGCGGCTAATGCCGCCTCGCCCAGCCGCCAGTTCCCATCGCGGAAGGTGGCGTCGTAAAATCCACGCCACAGCTCGTCATGTCCGGTTGCCACGCCCAGCCCCGTCGGTGAAAAAGACGCGATAGCCCCTTTGTTCGCTACGCGCAATAACTCTTCAGTGATACTGTGCGATGCCGTCGGGGTCAATCCTGGATGCAGCCAGTAACCATCCAGGCACGTCATCGATAGGATCACCGGCAGCTTAGACGGGTTGTTCAATAACGCGATATCGTTGTTGGTGAAGATGCTCTCCTGCGACCAGCGGTTGATTGCCCCATGCCCGGCAAAGTTGAGCAGCAGCGTGCCTGTGATATTCACCGTGGAGACGATTGCCTGTTTCACCTGGGCGCAGCCTGTCCCCGGGCAACCGTAGTTGTTCTCATAGATACGGCTAACCGTGTATCCCGGCTCGATATAATCGCTGATCATCCGCTCGGAAGCCTCGACGAAATCTCCGGCGGGATCAGGGACGTTGTCGGCGACGAAGGTGATATTTTTTTCCCAGCCCTGCGGTTGAGCTCCTGCGTAACCGGTGATCTTTGCCACGGCAGCGTTTGCCTCGCTGATTGAATTGACCGGCATCCTTCCAATGAGCACGTCGGGGAGCGGATCGACCCCCACAACGGAGGCAAGCTGGTTAGAGCTATCCACCTCACCCTGGATGGGGTCTACCCAGGCAAGGTGCGGCGGCATGTAAATCGGTGGCGCGTTATAACGCGGGTAACTCTTGAAATTCCAATGCCCATCCCCAATCAGCAAAACATATGTGGGCGGTACAGCCCAGTGCGCAAAGGTGTACGCCAGGAAGCTCTTGATGGCGATCGAGTGGTAAATCCCGTAGTTGAACTCGTTATAAACATCGTTGATGTCAACCACCCGCGTTCTCAGCCCCTGGCTCGTCCAGTAATTAGCCAGCGTTTGCGCTGCGCTGGAAAAATCGCCGTGGGTGATCAAGAGATAGTCATAGCTATTCGTTGAAGAGCGTAGATTGGGCGGCTCATAGTATCGGATGCTCTTCGGATTGCGTACGGCATTCGTACCAACTGCCAGGTAGGATGCATCGGTAATATGCCGGGCTTCGTATGCCAGCGCCCCTGCTGTAAACCGTGAACCAACCAGCCAGTTGGGAGCAAGCGGCGCCGTGGTATCCAGTACGAATATCCCCGGGCTGGAAAACCCACCGATCTGGTACTGCCAGAGCGTATCTGCCTCGTTCCGTGAAAAGGCAATCTGGTCGTTCTGCGCCTGGAAGCGCCGCGCATACTCGATCTCAAACCAATCAAAATCGATCCAATCCCCCATCGTTCCATGACCGGGGTATGCGTCGGTGAGCATGGTCACAGTGATCGTATTTGTCCCCTCGATCAGGCTGGATTGGGGTACTTGCGCTTCGAAACGCAGCCGGCTGATCCCATCCCAGTAATCATCGGCGATCGGTGTCGCCTGCCGGTTGATCCATATCCGCGTATGGTGATCCGGGTTGTAATAGATGCTGGATGACCTTCCCACGAGCTCCCCGCGGACTGTCGCCGAGTACGCCCCGCTTGCCAGGGCAGTCAGGCTTGTTTGGTACTGGCGTGGAGTTTGATTTCCGATGCTCTTCCCAATACCAGCTCTCTTCAGACGTAAAATTATAGGTATACCAGTACCTGGATTGTTCTGCCCGCACCGTAGCTGTAAAGCTTGTGGGAACCGGCGCCGTATCGTGCGGGGTTGCGGTCACCTCAGCCATGCGCAATCCGGGGGTCGTCTCCAGACTCAGCCAGTACACATTGGTATCGGTGTACTTCTCCAGCATCAAGGCGCTGAACTGCGGGTGCCAGGCGGTGAGGGTTCCGTCCGGCAGTTGCGAGGGGTAAGTCAGGTAATTCGCCGCCTCGCCAGCATATTCCTGCGCCAGGTGATCTCCATAGAATTTCTGCCCGTAGAAGTAGATCGTCTCGTTGGAGCTGAGCGCATTCGGATTGCCATCCTTGTTCTCGACATAGATCGCCACATCCTGCCCCTGGCTGCTCAGGTGCAGCAGCGTTGGATTGATATGCGCCACGTCAAGACCCGCCGTCTGCAACGCCGTGTAGGTGAGCTGGTACAGACCGTCCTGATCGACCTCGATGCGGTAGCGCGGCTCGCCTTCTTGCATCCAGTCGCTCTGATTGAAGGTCTGGATCTGCCCCGCCGGGAGGGTTGAGCGGAAATCCCTGGCAGCCTCGTAATTGGCTAAATTCAAGCGCAGCGCCGCTTCAAAAGGATCCTGCCGGGTTGCGCTCGTCGCTGCGGGAGCCATGATTGAACCTGCACCCAGGGACGGATCTTCGATAAAGCGCACCTGGACGCGCATGTTCTCATGCCAGATCACTTTTCCATCCGCAGGCCGGTACTGGAATGGGTAAAATTCGATCCGCGCCACCCTCTGGTTGCGCAGCCAGCCCTCTCCCGTGATCCGCACGCTGCTGGATGGGTACCACTGGTTATTGCCCGCCTCCATCGCGCTCACCAAGGGCGCACCGGTTTCTTGGATCAGCCCATCCTCAGATGCCACCGGTGTGGGCGCTGCCGGCAAATTCAGCATCTGGTCGATCGCCCGCTTCTCGTCCTTGAGGATGTTAAGCTCTACCTTTGCGTTGGCGGGTATACCGATCAGCGCGCTCAGCATGGGCAATTGCGGCTTACCTGGCTCCGAAGTGCGCCACCCGCCCTCAATTCGCAGCTCCGTGAGCGGATTGCTGCTGTTCTCAATTTCTTCAACGTGATAACCCGGCACATCCAGCTCGAAAACGACACCTTCACTGCCCGCTTCCAGCAACCTCAGCGCTGCCGGGGCGGCATCCTCTGCCCGTGCAGCCTTGCCTTGAGGCAGGATGAGCATGGTGATCAGTGGCAGTCATCAGCAGGTATTGGAATTTCTTAAGTAGTGTGTCTCATGGGTAGGGTTTTGGCAATTTGGGGTTAAGTTAGGCGAGCTTCGTCACTGGGGCGAAGCTCGCTGGTTTTTCAGAATTTCGAGAGGTTGCTGTTCAAATCGCTTAATCAGTACCAGCCTATGCGGTTGCTTCAATCACCATTGGCTGGTACCTGCCCTACGAATCGAGCAGGTTGATCGGGTCTTCAATACCCGGCGATAAAGGAGTGCCAGCACGGACTTCAAGATCTGCCTCATAAATGATCTCGGGCTTTGTATACGTCCTTTTTTCCCCATTCTCGCTATCCATGATAGCCTCCTTAGATTTTGCGCACAAACAACTCAGGCAAGAATGCCTGGATAAGACCAGCGTTTGGTCAATTCTATCCTAATTGAAGGGAGATTGCAAGCATACCACCTAAACGTTTTATTAGGTGGCTGGGAAATTATCGCGCTATGCGAGAGCGCCCCCGGATGGTTTCAGCTTGAGCCGGGGGTAATCCATCCACAATGCCAGGCACGCATACCCGCATATCAAGCTCGTGAGCAGGATGCCAACCTGGTCCGGTAGCGCCCCACGCGTCGCTGGTTACCCCCTGGCTGGACAGGATTTCCCCGCTACTATCGACGCCGTCCACGCGGTAGCGGTAAGAGAGGCCGGGAAATATCAGCAGATCGCTATATTGGTAGGCGGGCTGGTCGTCCCGCGCCGCAATCTCGGCGACAAGCGTGTAGTCCAGACTGGTGGCAGGCGCCCGGTAGATGCGAAAGCTGGTTGGGACCATCCCCTTGACAGACCAGCGCAGCGCGACGCCCGGCTTGACCACCACCCATAACAGCACAAACACAATCACCATCACCGCTGCCGCACTGGCGATCGCAGGCAGGGTACGCTTCCCAAATCCAGGAGATATCGCCGGCTCGCGCAGCCGGGCTTGGATCTGCTGCAGCGCCCAGGGTGGAGGCGACCAGCGCGCCTGTTCTGCAACCGTCATCCTGACTTCCTGCCACAAGCGCAGGTCGACTTCTCCTTGCGGGTGACTTTCCAACCAAGCCTGGTAGCTTTCTGCCTCGTCCGCATTCAGCGTCTGGTTGGCGTACCACGGCGTCAGTTCTTCAGGATGGACGATCTTTTTTTTCATATCGCTCCACTACATCCGGCTGATCCAGAAACCTGGTAATCTGCCGCTTGGCATAACTCATCCGGCTTTTGACCGTGCCCACCGGACATTTCAGCACGTCAGCAATCTCGCGGTAAGACAGCTCATGAAAGAATGCCAGCTCGATGACTTCTCTATGATCCATAGATAGCTTGCTTAACGCCTCGCTGAGCGCCTTGCGCTTCGCGCCTTGCTCAAAGATCGCTTCGGGGTCCCCCGCTTGGCCACGCATCTCGGATAAAGATTGTTCCACAGCCCTGCGATGCTTTCTGAGCCAGGAGACCGTCTGGTGGTGGGCAATGCGGTACATCCAGGTCTTCACGCTGGACTGCCCGCGAAATCCGCCTGCTGCTTTCCAGACCGAGATAAATACATCCTGCAATAAATCCTCCGCAACCACCCTGTCGTAGATCATGTGGATCAGGTAGGTGTAAATCGCAGCAGAGTACCTGGCGTAAAGCTCACTGAAGGCATCTTCATCCCTTGCCGCGATCTGCTGGATCAAAGCCCAATCCGATGCTCTCTCCACATCGGAACTGTGCTCGTCACTCATATAGTCGCTTAATAGGGCTTCGCGGTTCAATTGCACCCCTTCCAATTGCCTGTCTCCATCCTGGCGGCGCTCATCACCCCGTCCCGATCAGATCCCAGAAGGTCGCATCTGGGGTGAAATGCAGGTGGATAACGGGCGACCTTTGCATCAGCGCTGAGCAGCGCTGCAACAAGCCAGCCGAGAATCGCGCCGAGCAGGAGAGCACCGGTATGCCTGCCATCAAATCTGCCAGGGCTTCTCCGGCTGACACGTGCTCCAGGTAATTCTGCCGGTCTTTAATCAAGCGGTATATTCCCGCCAGCGGCGCACTGGCTGGCTGCGCAGCTACCCCTCTGCCGGCGTTCCAAAATGGCGTTGAATATGCCCGCCACTGCTCCTGACCGGGCAGCAGCAGCACCAGGTCATCGTTGAGCACCGTATATCGGGCAGAAAATCCCGCTACTGTCGATTTTCCGCTCCCCGAGGGACCCAGGAACAGGTAAGCGCTTCCCTGCTTCACCACGCCCGCGCTGTGGATCAAGAATCCGCCCGCCTGGTAGCCCAGGTACGCGTACACCAGCCGCAAGAAATATTCCAGGTCTGCGGGCGCATGCGCCCGCACAAGTTCCAGCGAAGCTGCTGTTGCTCGTATAGTCGATGACCCCCTTAAATGTCGGCTGCGTGATGCTGAGCCCGCTCTCCGCCAGCTCGATCTCCTCGCCGGCGCTCCCATGCACCTCGTGCACGATGGACAGGCTCAGCCGGTGGGCTCCTTCGCCGTTCACTTCATACAGCTTGTACCGGTTGCGGATCTGTTCCAGCAGGCTCGCATCTTCACAACAGACGCACACAGGGATATCCGCGAGGGAGATCGTGATACTGCTGTCTTCACGCTGCTTGGAGCTCATCGCCGGTTTTCCTGCCGCGCACCAATCGATAGCCGATGACCATCCCGATCACCAGCGCCGATAATGAGATCACCAGCTCGAGCATCCCGCCTCGCTGCGCTCGCACCTCGATCGGTCCATAGCGCGCCCCATTCCCCTGCGCCTCTACCTCCTCTAGCTGGTAATAATAGGTCACACCCGGCTTCACTTGCGCATCGAGGTACGTGTAGCTGCCGCCGGTCAGCGGGTCGGGCGAGGCGGGGATCAGCTCGTTATTCACCTTCTGGTAAACGCCTTCCTGGCTGTCGCTGCGGTACACGTTGAACCCCACCGTGCTCAGCTCGCTGGCGGTCGTCCATTCCACCTCCACCGCGGCGTGCGTGAATTCCCGCCACGCCAGCCCCCCTACCACCAGGGCGATGAGCATGAACACTCCCAATAACAGCCACTGTAAACCTGCCCGTCGGACTTCCATTGCTAGCGATTATACCAACCTTATCTTTGCCCCTTTTCACCACTCCCGCTTGCCTTACCGCTTTGATAAGGCAAATCTACGGACTGAAATCATCTCCGTATAAGGTATGATTTGTGCAACTGTTACGGGTGCATTTTGGAGCGCGAGCCCTGGCTCACGCGGGTAATAAAGCGGATTGGCATAGAGCAATTCGGAGACCATTGCATGAGATTTCTGCGCATTTTGTTGGTGATTTTCCTGGGGATCATCTTATTCAATCCCATTCTCCAAATTCAAGCCTCCACCCCCCTGCCTGCCGGTCATCCTCGAATGAGTTCGAGCAGGCAGTCCTGGATTCCTTCAATCCCTGGCTGGAGCAAACATACGCCATCAGCCTCTTCGAGCCGGGGGTCGAGAACGCTCAGTTCTCGGCTCAGCCGGGCTGGGCAACCGCCTGGGTGGTGATGCAGAATCCGCAAACCGGTGAGGCGTTACCCGGCGAGCCCCTACCTGCCCTCGGCGTGTGGGACGGCAATGCCTGGAAAGTCTTCTTCCCGTTCGACCCGGGCTGGTCAGCAGCTCTCAAATCCGCCCCGCAGGATCTGCTCGCCGCCCCCACGCTCAGCGCCTGGCTGAATATGAATGTCCCCCAGCCTGGCGAGACTTTCGTTGCTGCCATCAGCGGCTACCTGCTCCCCTGGGAAGGCGGCAAAACGGTCTACCTCTCGCGCAGCCTGCAGCACGACGAAGACATCACCAGCGGCAACGCCCATTACAGCTTCGATTTCTACGTCCCGCAGACCATGTTCAACATCCACGCCGCCAGGGCGGGCACGGTCTGGCTGTTCAGCGATAGCGTCCCCAACAACAATCACGATGATGTGAACTACCTTGTCCTGCAGGATACATCCACCAATCCGGTCACCTACCAGCTCTACCTGCACCTCGCCCAGGGTAGCATCCCGGCTGAGCTGCGCTCGGTTGGCGCCTCGGTGCGGCAGGGGCAGTTCATCGGCGTCGCCGATAATACCGGGCAGAGCACCGGTCACCACCTCCACTTCCAGGTCGAATCCGCGCCGTATTGGACGTATTGGGGCAGGTCGCTCGATATCACCTTCGACGACGTCGATATCAACGGCGGTCGCCCACGCGTCGCCGTAGACCTCCCCTTCTGCACCTGGGCTGGGGATGTGTGCACAACGACACGCTCCAGCTACGTCTCGCAGAATTACCCCCAGCCGACCGGTCTGCCCCCCTACGGCGATATCACCGCCCCCTCCGGCGCCAGCCTTGTCCAGCAGCCCAGCATCACCCTCTCCGGCTGGGCTGCCGATAGCGACGGCAGCCTCTCCCTGGCGCGCTTCATCGCCCGCTCCGGCTCCACCTGGCAGCAGGTCGGTCCGGCTTTCTCTACATCTCCATTCTCCTACACCTGGGATATGTGCGCCAGCGCAATCCCGGATGGACCCGTCAGCCTGGCGCTCCAGATCCAGGATTCCAGCGGCAACTGGGCGACGGGCTTACCCGGGCTGCGCCACATCCTCAAGCACTACGCCTGCCCGGTGACTCCGGCATGCACGCCTTCTTCTAACCAGGTCGCCATCTTCTCCGACCCCAACTATTCCGGCAGTTGCACGCTCCTCTCTCAGGGTTCCTATACCAGCGCTTCCGCTCTCGGATCTGTGGGCGTGGATAACGCCGCTTCCATAAAAGTCGGCAGCAACATGATGGCTACCCTCTACATGAACAGCAACCTCAGCGGGCGCGGCGAAACCTTCACCGCTGAGGATAGCAACCTCAAAGACAACGTCATCGGTGCCGACACGCTGTCATCCTTGCGCGTCCAATCCCGCTCCGATCTTGCCCGCCGTCCCCTCCCTGCCTGGCCAACGGCTGGCGCTTCTTTTGCCTGGTATACCTCCCATATCCTGTTCTGGGATAACGGCGGCGGCGCATTGGAATACCAGGTCGAGCTGGATGGCGCGGCGAGCGCCTGGCTGCCTGTCCCTTACTTCCAGGCTGGCTCCCTCGCCTCAGCCACGCATAGCTGGCGGGTGCGGGCGCGCAACGCCAATGGGACCAGCGCCTGGAGCGCCCTGCGCAGCTTCACCATCACCAGCCCGGCAAATGCCCCCTCCCAGGCAGACCTGGACGCCCCCTACAGCAACGACATGGAAGGCGCCTCCTCGGACTGGATTGGCAGCGCCTGGGACGGCACGCTGGAAGCCAACCACACGCCTGGCGGGCAGGTCAGCTTGAAGGTCGATATCGACGGCGCTTCCATCGGTTACGATAACGGCTCGCCCAGCATCGCCGATCTGACCTCCCCAGCCATCACCATCCCCGCCACGGGCTATTTCCTGCGTTTCTGGTATCTATACGAAACCGAGAGCCCCGCCGTCCACTGGGACCAGCGCTGGCTGCAGGTTTCGGTGAACAATGGCAATTCACCAACCTCCTCCAGCTTTCCGGCGACGAGCCCAACATCTGGCTGCAAAGCCCGGCGATCGATCTCTCCGCCTACGCCGGCAGCACGCTGCGCTTCCGCTTCCACTTCCAGACGCTGGATGCAGCTTTCAATACAAAAAAGGGCTGGTTCGTGGACGATTTTTCGATCTCCACAACCCCTCCCCCCGCCTGCTCTGCCTCCGGCGAGCCGGATAACTCCCCTGCCCAGGCTCGCTCCCTCACCTACAATTCATCTCTGGCTGGCGCAATCTGTCCCGGCGGTGATGTGGATTACTTCCAATTCGTGGCTTCTTCAGGTAAAACCGGCATATTGACCGACGCCCAGGTCTCCGGCTCGCCCCTGGATACCACCCTCGCCCTCCTGGATAGCGATGGGCGCTCAGAGCTTGCATCCAACGACGACCAGGTGCCCAACACACGCACCGATTCCTACCTGTCAGCCGATCTCATCCCGGGTCGCACCTATTACCTCAAGCTGCCGCGCCTGGGACCATCCCACTTCCGGCGGCGCCGATCATACCTACACCCTCAATTTAATCGGAACCGATTTTTCCGACCCTCAGGCAGCCATCACATCCCCACCCGCTGCCACCTTCCTGCCCTCCGGTCCTGTTGTGCTGCAAGCCTCCGCCTCCGACGCCGGATCCGGCGTCAGCCACGTGCGCTTCTCCTGGCATTCCGGCGACTGGCAGAACGGCAATTGGGTCGTGCTCGGCGAAGATTGGGACGCCCAGGATGGCTGGTCCTATAACTTCGATGCATCTTCCCTTGCCGAGCAAACCGGCATCGCCTTCCTGGCACACGCCTACGATTGGGCAGGCAACTACGCAGATACAGCCATCTGGGACCTGGCAATCGACCGCACCGCGCCGGTCACTGCCCTCCAGTCCGCCCAGGCGTCTCAAACCAGCACGCTGCTGCGCCTGTCCTGGAATGGGTCCGATAACCTTTCCGGCATCGACCATTATGACCTGGAGGTGCAGACCGACGGCGGCGCTTTCCAGCCCTGGTTGAGCGGCGTGCCGGGCAGCGCCTCTGGGGCGTGGTTCGCCGGCTCCGCGGGTCATACCTACGGCTTCCGCCTGCGCGGCGTGGACCGCCTGGGCAACGTCGAGGCGTACCCGTCCACCGCTGAGGTTTCCTCCGCAGTCCCCGCCTCGGTCTGCAGCGCCGGCGACGCCTACGAGACCGATAACTCCGCCGCCTCTGCCCGCCTGGTCAGCGGGACAAGCGTTTCTCAGACGCACAACTTCTGCAATCCCGCCTCTGGCGCCGGCTGGACGAACGATCAGGACTGGCTGCGCTTCACCCTCCCGGCGGGCAAAACCGCATTCATCCAGGCTTCCTCTCCAAATAACGGCGTTGCCGCCGTCCTCCGCCTCTACGCTGCCAATGGGACCACGGTGCTCAAAGAAGCGGCGCCGGACGGTCTGGGCATGCCTTCCTTCCTCTACTGGAGCGTCACCCAGGACACAACGCTCTACCTGCGTGTAACGCCGCTTTACGGTCGTATCACCGGCGATAGCGCCACCTACCAGCTCTCCTTCCTGGCGGGCTACCCGTCTTACCTTCCCAATATCCGCAAGTGAGACTTGTCTCGCCCCTCAGACTGCTCATGCCCCTGGCGCTTCTGACCAGGGGCTCGATATCCTTCGCTCATCTGATGGTATACTTTCCTTGAACCGCGTGTCCATTCTGACGGGCTGAGCGAACCTCTCCTGTGAAGCTGATCATCCAAATCCCCTGCTATAACGAAGCCCAGACACTGCCTCAGACCGTTGCTGCGCTGCCTCGCCATCTACCCGGTGTGGACCAAATCGAAGTGCTCGTCATTGACGACGGCAGCCAGGATGGCACATCCGAGATCGCCCGGCAGCTCCAGGTCGATCACGTCATCCGCCAACCGCGCCATTCGGGTCTGGCGGCGGGCTTTGTCGCCGGTCTGGAAGCCTCCCTCAAAGCCGGCGCCGACATCATCGTCAATACCGACGCCGACAACCAGTATAACGCCGCAGACATTCCCCGCCTCATCGAGCCGATCCTGGCCAGCCGCGCCGATATCGTCGTCGGCGACCGTGGTGTCGCCCGCATGGCTTCCTTCTCCCCTCTCAAGCGCCTCCTGCAGCGCCTGGGGAGCTGGGTGATCGCCCAGGCATCCGGCGTCTCCACCCCCGACGCCACCAGCGGCTTTCGCGCCATCACCCGTGAGGCTGCCCTCCACACCCTCGTCCTCAGCGAATATTCCTATACCCTCGAAACCCTCATCCAGGCTGGCGCTTTGCGCATGTCTGTGGAATACGTGCCTGTCGGCACGAATCCCAGCACACGCCCCTCCCGCCTGATGAAAAACATCCCGCATTACCTGGCGAACTCCACCGCCACGATCTTGAGAGCCTATACTATGTACCGCCCCTTGCGTGTTTTCACCCTTTTCAGCCTGCTCTTTCTGCTTGCCGGCTTCTCATCTCCGCTCGCTTCCTGTATTATTACGTCAACGGTAACGGGGCGGGTCACATCCAGTCCCTCATCCTGGCGGCGGTGTTTTTCATCGTCGGCTTTCAAACCTTCCTGATCGGTCTCGTCGCCGATCTGATCGGCTTCAACCGTAAAATACTTGAGGAAGTGCTCTACCGCCTGCGCCGCCTTGAGCTCGGCGAGCAGGCAGGCGCCCCGCCCGCCGATGAGCGCTAACCGATGCGCAAGACTGTCCTTCCCTGGGTCTTTCTGCTGGGCGCGGTCCTCTTGCTCTGTGGCTGCAAGCCCTGGATCAGCCTGGCGCAGCCCCAGCAGACAGGCTCCTCCGTCCTCACGCCGGGCGAGACGCTGGCGCAGACCTTTACCGCCCGTGAGGCTGGCATGCAAGGTCTGGCGGTGTATCTATCTCCGCTCGAGCCGGGACAGGGCGCAATCCAGCTCCACCTGGCACAAAATCCCTTGCAGGGCAGCCAGCCCATCACTGCCACGATCCCCCTCGCCAAGATCACCCAGCCCGGCTGGTATCGTTTTAATTTTCCCCCGCTCGTAAACTCCTCCGCTCAGGATTATCTTGCCACCTTCAGCCTCTCCGGCAGGGGCAAGCTCTCCCTGGCGACCGGACCTGCCGGTTCCTACCTGGATGGCGCTCTTTACCAGGCTGGCATGCCCGTAGAAGCCCAGGCGTCCTTCCGCCCTCGCTTACGATCCCCGCCTGGCAATTGCCGGTCTCGCCCGAGGAAAGCCTGGTCTGGCTGGTCTACCTGCTGGCTGTGCTGTGGCTCTTCGTTCTCCCCGGCTGGGGCTTGCTATCCCTGCTCTACACGGACTGGTCCGCGCAGTTCTGGCTGGCGAAGATCGCCCTGGCTGCCGGGCTGAGCCTGGCGCTCTACCCGCTCCTGTTCTTGTGGACATACCTGCTCGGGCTGCGGCTCGGCGTGGCTTACGCCTGGCTCCCTGGGCTGCTGGGCATCGCAATCGTCGCCTTTCGCCAGGTTCAGCGTTACCGGTCGGGCAAGCTCAGCTTTCGCTGGCGCTGGCAGCGGGAAAACCTGCTCCCCGATCTCACGCTGCTCTTCCTTCTGGGGCTTCTCGTCTTCAGCCGCTTGTGGATCATCCGCGGCTTGGATTACCCACTCTGGGGCGATTCCTACCAGCACACCCTGATCGCCCAGCTCCTGGTCGATAACCGGGGTCTCTTCGACAATTGGCTGCCGTACGCCGCCTTGAGCTCCTTCACCTACCATTTCGGCTTCCATAGCCTGGTGGCGGTTTTCCACTGGCTCACCGGGCTTCCTCTCCCTGCCGCGACCCTGTGGACGGGTCAAATCGTCAACCTGCTCGCTCTCCTCACCCTGGCGCCGCTGGCGGTCCGCCTGGGTCGCAGCCGCTGGGCGGCTGTGGTCGCCCTGCTGGTCGCCGGTCTGCTCTCCCCCATGCCGCAGGCTTACCTCAACTGGGGGCGCTACACCCAGCTTGCCGGTCAGGCGATCCTGCCCGTCGCCGTCTTCCTCGCCATTGCCCTTCTGGAGAAGCGCTCACTCGACAAGTCCCTGCTCGCCATCCTGGCTCTGCTCCTGGGCGGTCTCGCCCTCAGCCACTACCGCATCCTCATTTTCGCCGCCCTCTTCTTCGTGGCGTATTTCCTGTTCAATGCTCGCCGCCAGGACGCCCTCTCGCTGTTGCTCAAGATCGCCTGGCTCGCCCTGGCAGCGCTCCTGCTCTGCCTGCCCTGGCTCGTCAATGGTTTCTCGGGCGGCATCCCTGCCATCGCCGCCGCCCAGCTCAGTACCCCCGTGAGCCAGCTTTCGACCTTTGCCGCCCAGTACAACGCCATTGGCGGCATCGGCGACTACCTCTCGCCCGCTCCTGTGGACCCTCCTGCTCCTGGCAATCGGCTGGGGATCTGTGGCGGCGCGAGGCAGACGCCGCGCTGGTTGCCTTCTGGTGGCTGCTCATCCTGCTCGCCGCCAATCCGCAATGGCTCGGGTTGCCCGGATCGGGGATCATCAGCAATTTCGCCGTGGTTATTGCGGCATACATCCCGGCTGGCTTGCTGATCGGCGCGGCTGCTGGCTGGCTGGCGGGCGCCACTTCGCAGGTCGCCCCCCGCTACGCTCGCCTTGTCCAGCTCTCCCTGGCGCTCATCGTCCTGCTCTGCGCTTTCTTCGGCGTCCAGTCCCGCATCAAGGACCTCAACACGCAGGGCGCCGCCCTCTTCACCCGCCCCGACCAGCGCGCCGCCCGCTGGATCGATGCCAACCTGCCCGAGCAAGCGACCTTCCTGGTCAACGC
This sequence comes from uncultured Chloroflexia bacterium, assembly GCA_963702535.1. Taxonomy (GTDB): domain Bacteria; phylum Chloroflexota; class Anaerolineae; order Anaerolineales; family UBA4823; genus CAVPDG01. The sequence continues at coordinate 108,112 of CAVPDG010000015.1, forward strand.
CTTCTTCGCCTATAACGATTGGGTCATCGTCGGTTCCGACGGCGGCTGGTGGCTGCCGCTCGCCGCCCAGCCGCCAGACCAGCCTGCCGCCCATCAACTACGGCAATGAGCGGGGTATCCAGCCGGATTACCGCGCTCAGGTGAACGCCCTGCAGGCGGAGATCATCGCCAGGGGCATCGACCACCCCGCTGTCCTGCAAATGCTCAAAGAGCGCGGCATCCGCTACATTTACGTCGGTCAGCGCCAGGGTCAGGTCAACAACCCCGCTCCCGCCCTGGATCCCCAGGTCTTGCTCAATAGCCCGGCGTTCAAGCCGCTCTATCACCAGGACCGGGTCTATATTTTCGAGATCGTGCAGTAGATGAAAGTCGTTCTGATCGGTCCCGTCTATCCCTTCCGGGGAGGCATCGCCCACCACACAGCCTTGCTCGCCCGCAGCCTATCCCAGGCGGGGCACGCCGTCCTGGTGATCTCGTTTAAGCGCCAGTATCCCTCCTGGCTCTACCCCGGTGTCACCGACCGCGATCCCAGCGCTTCGCCTTTGGCAGCGCCTGCCGAGTTTCTGCTCGATCCCCTCTATCCCTGGACCTGGCGCACCGCCTGGCGCCGCATCGCTTCCTTCGCCCCCGATCTGGTCGTCTTCCAGTGGTGGACCACCTTCTGGTCGTTCGCGTTTGCCAGCCTCGGCGCTTCTTGCCGCAAGACGCCGTATTCCCGCCGCCGCGATCATCCACAACGTGCTCCCGCATGAGGTCGCGCCCCTGGGATGCCTGGTTGGCGGCGCGTTTTCTGCGCCGCGCTCGGCGCCCTCATCGCCCAGAACCCAAACGAGGCGCAGCGCCTTCTCGAGCTCCTGCCGCGGGCGCATGTGGATACCTGCGAGATGCCTCTCTACACCGCCTTCACCGCTGAAGAGATCTCCCAGGAGCAAGCCCGCCAGCGGCTCGGCATTCCCCCGCAGCGACCGGTGCTGCTCTTCTTCGGCATCGTCCGCCCCTACAAAGGCTTGCCCGTGCTCCTGGATGCGCTGGCGATGCTCAAACGCCAGGGGCAGCCGCCGTTCTTGCTGGTCGCCGGCGAGTTCTGGGAAGATGTCCAGGACTACCGGGGTATCATCAGCCGCCTCGCTCTGGAAGATGACGTCCGTCTCGAGAACCGCTACATCCCCAACGAGGAAGTGGATGTCCTCTTCTCCGCCGCCGATATGCTCGTTGCCCCGTACCTGGCGGGCACCCAGAGCGCCGCTGTCGCCCTGGCTTTGGGCAGGGGTCTGCCCGCCGTGCTGACCGAGCGCATTGCCGCTGGCGTCCCACCTGCGGCTCGGGATCTCACGCCGGGTTGTGCCCGCCGGCGACGCGGCTGCCCTGGCGCAAGCCATCCAGGCGCTCCTCGCCGATGCTCCCCGCGATCCAGGCTCCCCCGCTCGATGCGCAAGCAGACTGGCTGCGCCTGGTGCACCTGCTCGAGACTCTGCGCTGGTCAGCAGCAGCCAGGCTGAGAGCATGTGCATGAAGATCGCCTTCCTGCTCACCCAGAGCATCGACAGTCCCAGCGGCTTGGGGCGCTATTTTCCGCTCGCCCGCCAGCTCGTCCTCCTCGGGCACCAGGTGACAATCCTCGCCCTCCACCCGGATTTTGCCGCGCTCCCCCAAAAAACCGGGCAGGTTGACGGCGTCAGCATCGTCTACGTCAGCCAGATGCACGTGCGCAAGCGCGGCAGCTCCAAGAGCTATTTCTCCACACCCACCCTGCTCTTCCACGCCGCCCTCGCCGCCTGGCGCCTGACCCTGGCTGCCATTCGGGTCCGGGCGGATATCATGCATGTCTGCAAGCCCCACCCGATGAACGGCGTCGCCGGCTGGATCGCCCACAAGCTCCGCGGCTGCCAGCTCTGGCTGGATTGTGATGATTACGAAGCCGCCTCCGGGCGCTTCAACCGCCCCTACCAGCGTAAAGTCGTCGCCTGGTTTGAGCGCACCCTTCCCCGTCACGCGTCTTCGTATCACCACCAACACCCATTTCATGCAGGGCAAGTTGGTCGACTGGGGCGTGGATCCCGCCCGCATCATTTACCTGCCCAACGGCGTCGATCCGGAGCGATTTCCCTGCCCCATCCTCCTCCGAGCTGCACGCCCTGCGCAGCCAGCTTGGCATCCCCGATAATCCGCTGGTGCTTTACGTCGGCAGTTTGAGCCTGCCCAGCCACCCGTTGCCGTTATTGATCGAAGCGTTCCGCATCGTCCTGGAGGGCAACCCAGCCGCCCGCCTGCTCATCGTCGGCGGCGGCGAGGATTTCGCTGCGCTTCCATAAAGTCGTTGCAGAGCAGGGTCTTCTGCCCTTTGTCCGCCTGTGTGGTCGCCTTCCCGCCGCTCAGGTTGCCGCCTACTACCATCTTGCCGCCGCCTCCGTGGAGCCGGTCTACGACGATGACGCCGCCCGCGGTCGCTGCCCGCTCAAGCTCTTCGAATCCTGGGCTTGCTGGCGCGCCATTCGTCAGCGCTGACGTAGGCGACAGGCGCTTATTGTTGGGAGACCCGCCAGCCGGCTTGCTCGCCCGCCCCGGCGACGCAGACTCCCTGGCGGATGCCATCCTCGAGCTCCTCGCCCATCCTGCCCTGGGTGAGCGCCTGAGGGAGCTCGGTCGCCAGCGCCTCCCGGATTACACCTGGCAGCGCCTGGCATCCGCTTTGCACAGCCGCCTACACATCCACATCCCCGGGCAAACCCGCTTCCCCGTGACCGCCAATCCCGCTGCTCTGAAGACCGACCGGCGCACGGTCGTCTCGAATATCATCACCCTCTTCCTGGGGTCTGCCATTGCCCAGGGTCTGACCGCCCTGCTGCTCATCCTTACCGCCCGCCAGCTCGGTCCAGAAGCCTACGGGCAGTACGCCAGCTCGATGGCGCTGGCGACCTCCCTTTCCATCGTTTTCAGCCTGGGTCTCAACCTCTGGCTGCTGCGCGCCGGTGGGCGTGAGCCCTCGCTCATCGGCAGCCTGCTCGGCTCCGTCCTTTCCGTCAAGATGCCCCTCGGTCTGGCATGGCTGCTCTTGATTTGGGTCATCGCCCCCCTCATAAAAACGGATACCATGACCGCTGCCTTGATCGGCGTGGCAGCCTTGCTTGTCCTGGTCAACAACCTGTTCGATACCGTTCTGACCGCCTTCAAAGCCATCCTGCGCAATCGCATCAACACCACCCTGGATGTGGCTTCAGAGCTGGCTCAGTTCCTGCTCACCCTGCTCCTCATCCGCTCTGGCGCCAGATCAGGCGGCTGATTTTATCGAAGTTCGCGCCCTGGTCTTCGCCGTCGCCCTGCTCGCTGCTCTCGGCGTCGCCGGATACCTGCTCCAGATCAGACCCTCCCTGCGTACTGCCCGGCTCGCCTTGCGCCAATCGCCGCCCTACGCCGCCTCCGAGCTTCTTTCCTGGATGTTCATGCGCGTCGACCTGCTCATCATCGCCCTGCGCCTGGATAAATACTCCGCAGGTATTTACTCCTCCGCGGAGAGCATCCTGAACGCCTTGTTCCTTATCCCCAACACGGTCAGTTTCGTGATTGTCCCCGTTCTGAGCAGCCTGTTCACTTCGGACGTCCCGCAGCGCCTGGCGCACCGCCTGGCGTTCGCTTGCTCGTCCTGGCGCTGATCGGGCTTGGGTTTGTTCCTGACTTCTCTTGCTCGGCGCATCCCTGGTTACCCTCATCCTCGGTCCCGCGTACGCTGAGACAGGCGCCATCCTTCAGGTGCTGAGCGTCGTCATCCTCTTCCATTCGGTCAGCTATGGGCTGGGCGCCATCCTCGTCGCCACCAACCAGCAGGCGCCTCGCTCCGCCGTGCAGTTCGTTTCCGTTATAATCAACATCGTCCTCAACCTGCTGATCATCGACCGCTTCGGGATTTATGGTGTGGCGGTGGTCTATACCATCACCGAGATCGTCTTGATCTGCGGCTACGGCTGGCTGGTGCTGCGCACCTGGCGCAGCCGGGTTGGACTATCCTTGCCTTAAGGGATCTGGGCTATGCCCGCCAACATCCTGCTTCTCAACGTCCACTCCTACTGCAACGCCGGTGACGCCGCCCTCACCGAGGTCGCACTGCAAGAGCTCCGCCGAAACTTCCCCGGCTGCAAACATCACCATCATGATCAACGACCCGCCCAGCTACCCTGGCGCAGAGCCGGTGGTCATCTCCTTGACCCATTGGGTGAAGATGAGCCGCCACTGGCGCATTCTCCGCCTGGCAAAGGCGGTCTTCACCACCCTGGTTTACGTGCTCAGCTACCGGCGCTCCGGCAAGCCGCTGGATATGCCTCGGCTCTCCCGAGCTGACCGTCTCCCTTGCCGCCCTGGTCAGCTCCGACCTCGTAGTCTGCACGCCCGGCGGCTACATTCGCAGCTCCGGTTTAGGCACCACGCTCTTCATGATCACCTGGATGATGTTCCTTGCCCTGCTGGCTGGCAAGCCCCTCTATTACCTGCCGCAGTCCTTCGGTCCGCTGAAGCGCCGCTGGGAGGTGTGGATCATCCGTAGCCTTCTCTCGCGCGCCCGCCTGGTCATGGCGCGCGAGCCGCTCTCTTACCAGAACCTCCTGGATTGGGGCATCCCCGCCGAGCGTTGCCGCCTCTTCCCGGACCTGGCTTTTGCCTTCGATTCGGATCCCGCTGAGCAAGGTCGTCTCTGGCTGCGCCCATGGGCGTCGATCCCCAGGCGGACAGCCGTTCATGGGCGTGACGGTCATGAACTGGGGCGCGCAGAACCGCAGCTTCGCCGGGCAGCCGCAGTACGAGCGCGCCGTAGCCGCCGCCGCCCGCGATTTCGTCCGCCGCACGCAGGGCAAGGTCTTCTTGCTGCCGCAGTGCTGGGGTCCATCCACCATCGAAGATGACCGCGTTCCCGCCCGCCGCGTGGCAAAGCTGCTCTCCGACCTGGGCGACGCGGTGATCCTGGTCGAGCACCCCCTGCCCCCAGCACGCCTGAAGAGCGTTTTCGGGCAGATGGACGTGTTCCTCGGCACGCGCATGCACTCCAACATCTTCAGCCTCTCGCAGAATGTCCCCCTCGTCGCCATCCAGTACAACCACAAGACAGCCGGCATCGCCCGCATGGCGGGCATCGAGCAATGGGTCGTCGATATCAACCGCATCAATGATCAGGTATTGGTGAATAAGATGGACCGTCTCTGGGCTGAGCGCGAGCAGGTCCGCGGGCAGCTCAGCGTTATTATTCCCGAGCTGCAACTGAGAAGCCCTGGAGCCAGCCGCGCTCCTGGCAAGCGATTACGCTCTGCTCGTCCGCGGAGACGGCTGATGCCCGAGCGCCTGCGCGTCGCCCAGCTTGTCTATTCGCTGGATATCGAAGCCGGCGGTGGGGTCACGCGCACCGCCCTCGAGATGGTCAAAAAGCTCGATCCCGCCCGCTTCGACGCTCAGCCTGGTCAGCCTGGGCTATCCCGGTCCGCATCCCGAAACCGGTCTGGTCGCTGCCCTCCAGGCGCAGGGCATCCGGGTCTTCGAGCCGCCTGGCTGGGATGTGCGCCACCCCTACCGCAGCTTCTACCGCTCCCTGCTCGCCCTGCGCGGCGAGCTCATCCGCCGCCCGGTCGATCTGCTCCATAGCCACTCCGAGTTCAGCGATATCAGCGCCATCGCCTTGAGGCTTTTGGGCAATCCGGCGCTGCTCCTGCGCACCGTGCATTACCCCTACAGGGACGAATGGAAGGGTCGCCCGCTACGCCGCTGGCTGCTGACCGGCATCCTCTACCCGCTGCTCTTCGCTGGAGAGGTGGCTGTCAACCAGGTCAATGCCGCCCGCCTGGACCGGCGCCTGGCCGCCCGCCTGCTCAAGCGCCGGGCGCGCTGCATCCATTCCGCCATCCAGCTCGAAAGGTTTGCCCAGCCTCGCCGCCCGGGAGTAGACATACGCCGCGAACTGGGCATTCCCCCAGACGCCTGCGTGGTTGGGACGGTCGGTCGCCTGGCGCAGCAGAAGGGTTACAGCGTTTTGCTCGCAGCCGCAGCCGAGGCTTTAGCACGCCGCCCCGCTTTGTTCTTTCTCGTCGTCGGCGATGGTCCGCAGGCGCAGGCGCTCAGGCAGGAGGCTGACCAGCTGGGTATCTCGTCCCGCGTGCTCTTCACAGGTGGGCGCACGGATGTCGAGGACCTGCTCGCGGGTATGGACCTGTTCGTCTCTTCTTCTTTGTGGGAGGGTCTGCCTGCCGTAGTCCTGGAGGCGATGGCGAGCGGCGTGCCGGTCATCGCCACGCGGATCCCCGGCACGCTGGAGGTGGTCACGCACGGCGTGGATGGCTGGCTCGTCCCGCCCGGCGAAGCTCAGCCGCTGGCAGAAGCCATCCTGCTGCTCTTAAGCGATCGCTCGCTGAGAGCAGCGCTGGTCGATCAAGGTCGCTTGCGCGTTCAGGATTTCTCGATGGATAGCCTGGTGAGCAGCTATGCAACCCTCTACCAGGAGCTCTGCTTACGGCGTTGGGGTGATAGTGGCAGGGGCAGCCGTTGATCCTATCTCCAGGCTGGTCGCAATGGTGCCCACATCCAGCACTTCGCCCGCCTGGGTGCTCCAAACCTTCGGCTTGCCTTCCTCGGTTTGCACAATCTTGTACACGTCGAACACGTCGCCCACCACCACCACGTAGCCGATGGGCGGTATGTTCTCCATGATGAAGTAACCATTGGCGTCGGTCGTCGCCCCGGGGCTGAAGTAGCTATCCAATACGTAGGCGCCATCATCACCGCTCCCGTAAACCTCTGCCAGACGGATGATCGTGTTTGCCAGCGGCGCCTGTGTGCCTTCATCCACCGCCCGCCCGATCACGGTCGCTTTGTCCTTCTCCGGCAGGTTGGGCGGCGTCACTTTGGGCGCTTCGGTCGTCGTTGTTGCCATGGAGCAGGCTGCCAGGAGTAAAGCCGGCAGCAAGGTGACCACTTTCAGGAATCTGTTCTTCATCCGCGTTCTCCGCTTAGAGGATCGGCTCGATCTGCATGCCAATACTACCCGAGATGCGTGAAAATATCAATAACCCGCTTCTTGAGTTACTCAAATTAACCCATAAGCATTATTGAATTCCACCCCCCTTGCGCGTAGAATACGATTGCACGTTGACAACGGCACGCAATCTATTTAATTCCAATCAGGAGGTCCCGCATGAAAGTTCGTCTGATCACTGCAATCACCATCCTGGCGCTGCTGCTCATGGCAACGCCCCCCTCTGGCGCGCTGGCTGGCGCCTATGAGACATCCTTCGTCACATCCATCACCTATCAGAACGCCGACACGGCTGCCACCACCAACCTGCGCATCTATTTCTACGATTCGCCCTCCGACACCACCCCCATCGAGATCATCCGCCCCAACCTCAACGCCGGGGCGAGCACCTCGCTCTTCATCGGGGGTCTCTCGGAGATCAGCCCCGGCTTCCGCGGCACCGCTGTCCTGGCTTCGGATAAGCGCATGATCGCCACCCTGGTCCAGCTCCCGCAGAACTCGACCACGGTCAAGGTCCGCCCGCTCTCCAACGGCTTCGCCGCTGGCTCGGCCAACAGCCTGATCGCCAGCGTGCTCAAGAACCAGTTTACTGCGCAGCAGTACACCATCTTCTCCGTGCAGAACGCCGGCACCTCCGCCACCGACGTGGCGATCAAGTTCTACAACACCGCCAACCCGCCCGTCCTGGTGCACACCATCAACACCAACCTGCAGCCCGGCGCCGGCTACTTCGTCAATACCGGCGATGTCGCCGCCCTGGGCAGCGGCTTCAACGGCTCGGTCGTCATCGAATCCACCGGCGGCTCGATCATCTCCTCCGCCATGGAGCTGGACTCCAACGGCGTCGGCGGCAAGGCGTTCGAGGGGCTTGGGGCGGGCGCAACCACCTTCTACATGCCTTCCGCCTTGTGCAAATTCAGGGTATCTGGGCAAGCAACAGAACACCTTCTACGCCATCCAGAACACCAGCCTGACCACGCCCACCACTGTGACGGTGACTTATACACCAGGTGGGTACACACAGACCAGCCCACAGCATCGGTCCCGGCGCCAAGTTCAGCTTCACCACCTGCAGCGCCTCGGGAATACCACAGTCCAATTTCAATGGCTCCGCCGTCGTCACCAGCTCGGCGACGCCCATCATCGCCCTGGGTAAAGCCTCCGGCGGCGGGCTCTCCACCGCCTTCGTCGGCTTCACCAGCGGCTCAGCCAAGATCGGACTGCCTTACGTCCGCTGGTCCGAGACCCAGTTCACCACCGGCGCCCGCCAGCGCACCAACATCGCCATCCAGAATGTCGGCGGTCGCGATCGGCGGCAATATCCTGGTCAAGTACATCGACCCCAACGGCACCGTGGTCGGCACGCATACCATCGCTGGTCTCGGCGCTGGTGCAGAAAGCCAGCTCCAATCCCACGATGGCGACCCCCACGCCTGCCTGAGTTCGGCTACTTCGGCTCGGTCACCGGCGGCGGCGTGGTCATCGAAGCCCCGGCTGGCAGCCAGCTCGTCGCCATCGCCCGTGTCACTTCCCAGGTCGTCGCTACCGGATTGCGCGCCTCCGAAGACTATAACGGCATGGCGATCCCATAAGCCTGCACACCGTTTTGTTATCGAGCGAGGGAGATCAACCGATCTCCCTCGTTTTTGATCCCATCCTGAGGTCGCGTTTATAATAGCTGCCATGGCAGCATCTTCCACCCAAAAGCTCATCGCCGGACAGCGCCGGCTACGCCGTGAGCTCGAGAAGCGCCTGCGCGGCTATTTCTCGGAAGCGGCTCTCTACGCTTCCTTCCCCTTCCAGCGCAAATCAGAGCCTGAGACGCGCTTTGTCATCTTCTGCTACCAGCGCACCGGCAGCACCTTGCTCGTGGACCTGCTCGCTTCCCACCCCCTCATCCGCTGCCAGGGCGAGCTGCTCCTCAACCGCCTCGCCAGCCCCCGGCGTTACCTCGCCTGCCAGGCAGCTATCACCTCCCGCCCGGCTTTCGGTTTCAAGCTCCAGCCCCATCACTTCACTTACCAGGGCATTCGAGACCCCGCGGAATTCGTCGCCTGGCTGGATCGTTCCGGCTACCGCATCCTCAAGCTCAGCCGCCAGCAACGTTCTTCCGCGCTGCCCTATCTCTTATATTACGCCGTCAGCACCGGCACGTTCCACCAGGTGGGCGGGACTGCTGGAGCAGGACCCGTCAAGCTCGCCATCGATCCCCGCGAGCTGCTGTCCAGGATCGAGTGGATCGAGCAATCCGCTTCGCTGTTGGACCGTTATACCGCAGGCTTGCCCGGCCTGGAGCTGAATTATGAAGCAACACCTCATGCAGAGCGCCAACAGCAAGCCACCGTCGACCGCATCTGCGATTGGCTCGGTTTGCCCCACGCCCCGGTAGCTTCGAAATTCGTCAAGATGATGCCCCAGGATATCTCTCAGTTCATCCAGAACGCTGCCGAAATCGAAGCCTTTATTCGCCGAACAAAATATGCCGGGCTGTGGACTTAGCAGACCACGCCCGTCTGCAATGCACAAGCAACTTCGAAGATCCATTTATCGTTGCATGACCGGCAAATAGACGACGAACTGCGCCTCGTAAGCGCCCATATCGACGATGGGTGGGGTACCCAAACCCGTATCGGGTAACGAGGCCATGTCGATGAAACGCGGGTAACCTCCCAGGTCGGAGAGCACGCCGGACGGAACGGCGCTATTATCCCCGGCGTCGATGGCGGGGGAGGTGAGCTGCAGGCGCAGGTCGCCGTAGTCATCGTCCGCCGTGCCCCAATTTCCATCCGCGCCGGGGGAGGGGCTGCGCCAGAATAATGGGTCCAGGTTGATATTGCCTGTCCCAGCATACCCGCCCTGGACGTCGCTGTAGGTGACAACCGGCGTGCTGGTAGAGTTATCGATCTGGTTTGCGACCGGCGTGTTGCCCCACACGATGGTGTTTGCCAGCGTGGGATTGCTGCCGTTATTGTACATCCCGCCGCCACTATGTGCTGGCCGTGTTGCCGCTGAAGGTCACGTTTGCCAGCAGCGGGCTGCTGTTTTGGTTGTACATCCCGCCGCCGTTATCGGCCGCGTTGCTGCTGAAGGTTACGTTCGTCAGCGTGGGACTGCTGCCGCTGTTCAACATCCCTCCCCCATAATCTGCTGTGTTGCCGCTGAAGGTCACGCTCGCCAGCGTGGCGTTGCTGCCGTTGCCGTTATACATCCCACCGCCAACCATCGTCGCCGTGTTGCCGGTGAGCGTCACGCCCGCCAGCGTGGGGCTGCTATAATCGTTGCAGATACCACCGCCATAGGCGCCTGCAGTGTTGCCGGAGAAGCTCACGCTGGTCAGCGTGGGGCTGCTGTTGCCGCTGTTATACATCCCGCCGCCCCAATTCGTCGCCGCGTTGCCGCTGAAGGTCACGTATGCCAGCGTGGGGATGCTATGGTAGTTGGACATCCCGCCGCCAGCCATAGCTGTGTTACCGGAAAAGGTCACGTTTGCCAGCGATGGGATTGCTGCTGTCGTAGTTGTAAATCCCACCACCGATGGCAGTTGCCGTGTTCCCGCTGAAGGTCACATTGACCAGGGATGGGCTGCTGCTGTTATCGTTGAACATCCCGCCGCCATAGATCGCCGTGTTGCTGGAGAAAATCGCGTTGGCGATGCTCGGGCTGCCGCCATAGTTGTACATCCCACCGCCCCGATTATGCGGATCAGCGCCGTTGGCATTGCCACCGGCGACGGTGAATCCGTCCAAAAGTGCTGTCCTATCTCCCCCGCTGCCGGTGACCACATGGTAGCTATTGTCAGCGTTATTCCCTGCTGCGCCGATATCCCCGCTGAGGGTTGTGACCTGCGTCACCCAGTTGCGCTGCTCGCGGAGGCTCTCCGTGCCATTAAAGCCGCCGTACAGGGAAACACCGCTCTTCAAAGTAAAAGTCGCCGTGCGGTCTGAGCCTGTGGTGGGTTTATAAGTCCCCGCCTGGACCCAGAGCTCGTCGCCGGGGACGGCGGCGCCAAGCGCAGTCTGTAGCTCGCAGGCGTTTACCCAGGAGGTGATGCAGCTTCCGTTGCCGCCTGGACTGACATACAGGATCTGATCAGCCGGGGATCGTGGCCCGTCTCTCCCTTCCTGAACAAATGCGCCGGGCAGGGAGATGAAGCCGTACTGGATGAGCAAGACGATGATGATGAGGCTGTAAAGGTACTTCATCATGATAGCTTCTCTTTCCAGGCGTTAACCTGACTTTGTGTTCGTAATTCTCTTCCGCGCAGGATCTGCGCGGCAATGTTATCCAGTAAGTGTGGGCAGGGCTCTTCCAACCCTTTATCCCATTACGATTTTCCTGGATAGCAGTCCCATTACTTGGTAATCAGCGGGATCGAGATGGTGAACATGGCTTTATATGCCAGGTTGTTATCCAGCGCTACGCCGCCGGCTTCCCCGCCCAGGGCGAAGAGCGACGTCCCCAGGCTGACCAATCCCAATCCCGCCCCCAGGTTTTCAGGCGGCGCTTCCAGCGCTTGCCACTCGCTGCTCTGCGGGAAGAAAGCCAGCGCCGGGAACTGCAGCGTTTCACCTGAACCGCCCATCACGTAGATCGTATCCGCCACGCTCGCCGCGCCCATCGCCGCCCGTCCCTCCGGCATAGGCACGCCCTCGCTCCAGGCTTTTTCCCCCTGCGCCAGCCGGTCCGGCGCAAAGACCTCGTTGGTTGCCAGCGCCCCCTCTCCGCCCGCCCCTCCCAGCACGTAGATCTCACGCCCCGCCACGGCTGCCGCGGCGTAGGCGCGCTGCGTCGGCATCTCCGGCAGCGCTTCCCAGGCATCCAAGGTCGGGTCGTAGCGGTAGGCGCTGCCCAGCGTCTCCTCGCCGTCCTTGCCGCCGAACACGTACAGCTTGCCCTCGAAGGTCGCCAGGGCATAGGCGCTCAGCGGGCGCGGCAGGGACGGCGCCCGCTAGCCAGGCATCCAGCCGCGGGTCGTAGATCTCCAGCACGTCCGTGCTCGCACCGGACAGCCGTCCGCCCGCCAGGGATGTAGATCCGCCCGCCCAGCACCGCCGCCTGGATATCGCTGACCGGCGTTGGCTTTTCCGCCAGGTCCGTCCAGGCTTTTCCGGCCGGGTCGTAGCGCTGCACCAGGTTGCTGACGCCTTCCCCCGTCTCGCCGCCGATGGCGTAGATCATGCCTTCATAGACTGCGCCAGCCAATCCCGAGCGTGGCGCCGGCAGGGGTGGGTTAGCTTGCCACAGCGGCTCGGCTGTCACTACCGGCGCTGGCGTTGGCGTCCTATTTTGCCCGACCAGCCGCAGCGTGCCTGCCCCAAGCGCCGCCAGGAGCAGGATGCCCAGCCCCAGGGTAAGGTATAACCAGCCGCGGTTGCCGATCCTGGGCTGCGCCTCCGCCGCGCCCTGGGAGGCGAGCGGGTTGGCTGCATCCCTCTGCTGCGCTGCACCCGGCACGAATCCGTGCTTGACCGCGTACATCGCCGCTTCGGTGCGTGATGCAGCCCCGATCTTGGCGAAGATGTTGCGCAGGTGCACCTTCACCGTATTGGCGCTGATCGTCAGGCGCTGGGCGATCTCCTTGTTGCTCGCCCCCGTCGCCACCAGGCGCAGGATCTCCTGCTCGCGCTCGCTTAGCTCGTTGCTCTCAGGCATGGCTCCGCTTGGAAACCCTGCGCTCCTCTGCTCCATGAGTCGTTCAGGCAGTGTGAAACCCATTTTCTGCCAGAAAACGGGTTTCTCCGCCTGGAATGAATTATAGCTGATCCCTTGCCGGCTTGCTTCGGATTGTAAGGGGAGTGTAAACTCTTAGTTCAAGGTTATTGGGAAGAAAATCTGCTGGTCCAGGAGCTGGAAAATATACAAGCCGGCGCCCTCGCATGCCACATAGATCCGGTCGTCGACCAGGGCGACCTGACTGGGTCTTCCCGGTAGGGCGGCAGAGCCGAGCAGGGTCGGGTGTGTGGGATCGCTCACATCCAGCAGGTAAAGCCCGACATATAAATTCGATATATAGACAATCTGCTCCTCCACCGCCAGACCGGTATCATACGCCGGGTCTGAGTGCAGGTAATAGCCGATTTGTACCGGCTGAGCCGGGTCGCTGATGTTCAAGATCCACACGCCGTACCCGCTGACGTATGCCAGGTCGCCCACCACCTGTACGTCTTGGGCAATCTGGTTGAAAACACTGATCACCTGTGGATCTGCCGGATTGCTGACATCCATGATGCGTAATCCCTGGGAGTTGGCTGCGACGTATGCGGTGTCCGAGACCACCTGGGTCTTGAAGACGATATCCCGGATGATCATGCGGCCCAGGAAAGCCGGCGCTGCAGGATCGGCAACATCCACGATATCTTCCGACCCCCAATTCCCCACATACGCCTTCTGGTCGTCCACCGAGACGCTCACCGCCCGCCCATACGTCGTGAAAAATCCTTGTTCACTCAGGTTGGCTGGGTCACGGATGTCCACCAGCGCCAAACCATCGTGCTCCGCCAGGTACGCCGTATCCCCCTGGATCGCCACGCCCATCCCGTAATCCTCCCCTGCCGCGGCGTGGTCGTACCAGTCGATCGCCTGCAGCGCTCGCGGGTCGCTCACATCCAGCGCGACCAGCCCGTTGCCGCCGGCTGCCATGTATCCGACCTCGCCGTCGGCGGCGAAGTCATACGCCGGTCCGGGTGTGCGGTAGTACCCGGTCTCGTGTGATGTATTCTGGGTCGCTGACATCGAATAGCCACAATCCCGCCTCTTTATCGGCTACAAAGCCTGCGAGCTCCACGAATGAACAAGTACTGACGCGGATTTGAAGGGGTAGTATTCCGCCCAAGCTCAACCGGATGGGCCGGATCACTGATATCGACCGCTACGATCAGCCCCGATTGGTCGGAACCGACCATGAAGGCTACCTCATCGACCATGGATATCCTCTCTAAAATCATCCCCAGTCCTGATAATTTCCCACTTCATGCATGGCTTCCGGATGGCTCACATCGATGACCTGTAATCCCCATGCGCCTCCGGCAACATAGGCGAAATCTCCAGCAATGCTCAATACTTTCACCCGATCCAGGGAGAAAGATCCCTCCTGAGTAGTAGATATCGGTTGGGTCGCTCACATCAAGCACTTGCAAACCTCCTAAGCCGGCCCCGATGTACGCATAATCTCCGTTAAGCGCAATCCCCCTTAAACCTTCGACCATTGCATAGCGATCCAGCTCGGCAGGACTGTGTGGGATCGCTGACATCGATCGCACAGAAACCACTCACCCCCCAACACATATCCAACCGTCCCGCTGATCTCAACACCCAGTGTCAGCCCGGGCTGCTCGTAAGCCCCGATCTCCACCGGCATTGTCGGGTCGCTCGGGTCGAAGATGCGCAGCCCGGCCTCCCCTGCCGCCGCGTACACCAGCCCGTCCTGCACGTCCAGGTCCTGGATCGTCCCCGGCAGCGGCGCGCTCTGCCCGATCAGCTCGGGACTTGCCGGGTTGCTCAGGTCGAACACGTCCAGGCGCGGTCCCTCCCCCATGTAGGCGAGATCGCCATCCACCACGATGCCGCGCGCCTCCCCGCCGATTTGACCCAACAGCGCCAGGTTCGGCGTGGTGACCTGCGTCTCGACCATCTGCTCCGGCGCTTGCGCCGTCCCCTCGCCCGCTCCGCTTGCGCCTTCCGCCCGGCTCCCCATCGCCAGCAGGGACAGCGCCGCCATCATGCTGAACAGCCTGTTGAACTTCATTTGAGTTCTCTCCTGGCGGGACAGCCTTCCTGGCAAGCAGGCGTGCCCCCGCCATCACCCAGCCGGCAGATCGTCTCCCCCATCCACAATACCAGTATAGAAAATTCCCTCGTCCGGTGTCAAGTAATGAATGTCACATTCGACCCTTGCCTCATTTAGCTTCTTTTTCCGGTCTCTCACTTCAAGCTCACCGGCAGGTAGGCAAACTTCAGGTTGCAGCCGTAGGGCTCGTAAGACAGCAGGATATCGTCCACATAAAAGCCGTCGTAGTTCACGCCCACATCGGAGACCAGCCGGTAGCGCAGCGCCACATTCGCCCCGCCGTCCAGGGCGCTCGCTTCCACGTCCCGGTACATCCAGGTGCTCTGGTTGCCGTTCAAGGTCAGCAGCGGCTGGCTGCTCCAGGTTGCCCCGCCGTCCAAAGAGTATTCCAGGTAGACGTAATCGTAGCCCGGCTCGAGGGCGTAGCGGTACCAGGCGCCCAGGCGCACGTGGCGCTTGCCGCTCAAGTTGTACGCCGGCGTGCGCACATAGGCGTTGGCGTCGTCGGCGTAATTCCCGCCCGGGCTGTCCGACCAGGCGTGCGTCGGGCTGTGCGCCGCGTCGGTGGAGATGCCCCAGGTGTTGCCCACGCCCCCGCTCGTCCAGCCGAGAGCCCCGCTTTCCACATCGTTGGCGAAGATGATGGAGCGCGGCAAGGGCTGCGCCGCGCTGAGCGTGAAATCGATCGTATGCGTTCCGGCGCTTTCTGAGACCGTCTTTTGGAAGCTCAGGTCGGCGCCGCATGCCACCCCCGCTCCAACTGAGAACTGGAAAGGCGTGGTATTGGTGACCGTCTGCCCCGCGGCGATGTCGGCATACGCCACATCCGCCGCTTCAACCGTCACGCCCGCCGTCAGGCTGGTGAGGTGAGCGCTGACGCTCGTCGCCGGCGCCCCTCCGCTGTTGCGCAACCCCTCGAATAACAGCAAGCCGCTCTCGCCCGGCTCGGGGACCCCGTTCCCATTCGCGGCGGCATCGTCCACCTGCACGCCGCCTTCCACCAGCTCCGCCACCGGCGAGAGGAACAGGTCTTGGGTTGTCGTCCTGCCCCGCCGTCGCCTGGACGCCTGCCACGCTGCTCGCCGTTGGAAATCCCGGCAGCAGCGGTCCTGCCGTCAGGGTATACGTGCCCGGCAGCAGTCGCATCGTATACGCTCCCGCCTGCGTCTGCCAGGGCGCTCATGGTCTGCCCGGCGGATACCGCCGTCACCGGCGCCGAGGGCACGGGCTGGTTGTTCAGGCTGTTGCGCACCACGCCGGTCAAAGTGGCTTTGGTCAACTCCGCAGGAAGGGAACTTGAACGCGCCGATGCGCGTCTGCCAGTTGATCCCGGTGGTTTCGTAGTATTCCTGGGTGTACCAGAACGTGCAGTCGTCCACCGGGTCCACGCTCATCGCCGAATAATCGCCCCACCGGGAGTAGTTGGTCTGGGAACCCGTACCGCCGACCAGGACTGCCTCCGCCTGCGGCAGCAGGTTAGGGACTTCGCCTCTCAGCCGTCCGGCGTAGCGGATGCCGGGGTACATGCTGGCGCTGGAGATGCTGTATCCCAACGCCATGTTGCCGTCCTGGTCTACCGCCAGGCTGCCCATCCAGCGGTGATTGCTATCCGGCTGGTAGGTGCTCTGCTGCGCCACGAAAGGCGTCCCACCCGGGTCGCGCACCTCGTACCAGCGCACCCCCGCCACGCCGCCGCTCAGCACGGTATGGTTTGCCCACAAAGACTCGACGCCCCCCAGGTTGCGGTACTGGAGCTGCATCATCAGCCTCGGGCTGACCGTATCCAGCGTGCGCGACTGCCCCAATTGCGGCACAAAAGGCGCCTGGGCGAACTCCGCCACGCTCAGGCTGATCGGTCCCGTCAAGGTTGAGTTTCCCGGCGTCGTCCAGTCGGTTTGGAAGCGCCACAGCTCCAGCGAATCCGGCGCGGCCACCGCGGCAAAATACGCCGGAGAGCCGGGGGGCGGCAGCGCCCCGCGCAGGTTGGCGGGCAGCAGCGAGGCGCACTCCAGCGCCGTGCAGTCGAAGTAGATCGCGTTCAGCGGCTGGTTGTTGATCATGGCGTTGCGGTCCAGCGCCCACAGGCGCACCCCAAAGCCGGTGTAGGGCGGGGTCATCTGGAACATGTTGGCGGTCATGTACCAGCCATCCGCCCAGACACCCAGCTTCGGGTAATCGTTGAGGTAGCCGGCAAAGTTGCCGGTGTCAGCTTGCAGCGCGTAGTAATACCATCCGCCGCTCACCGGGTCGCTGGATTGAGACACGGCGATGCACTGGTAGAACGGTCCCGTCGACTGGTTGACCCAGGCGAAATCGCTGACCAGCCAGCGCCCCACCAAGGGGTCGTACAGCACCACCGGGTCACCCCGGTTGTTGTTGTCGCACGGTGCGCCTACATATGCCGGAAAGAACTGGTCAAACGTCAGCGCCGGATTCACCAACAGCGCACCGCTGCTCTTGTCGAAGATGCCGATCGACGTGTTCACCGCCTGGATGTAATGGTTGGGACCCACGTCGCCCACCGTGTCCGGCGGGAATCCGGACCCGTTGTTGCCGTAGTTCAATCCCCGGAAGGAAGCCGCCGGATTGGGCATCAAGCCGTCCGCCTCTGCGCTCTGCGCCACCGGGTCGACCCATTGCATGTTCTGCGGGATGCTTTCTTTAGGCTGCTGTCCCGGCGTGTAACGCAGTATGCCGGGCGAATCCGGCGTCTCGCCCGGCGCCTGCGCCAGCTCGTTCAGGTTGCCGTTGAAGACTGCCGGTCTGATCTCGGAGCTGAGGTAAGGTCCCTCCATCCGGGGAGGTCTCACCTGCCCGCTGGGCGAGTTTGCCCCCGCGGAGCGCGCCGGCAATGCGCCTCCCCAACCGGTGAGCAGTACTGCCAAAATCATACCCATCGCCAGCCCGCTACGCACGAGCCGTGTAAGAATCTTCTTATCCATGTTCATTAACCCTTCAAAGCCAGTGAGATCCAGGCTGGCAATCTGCCAACCAGTTCTTGCATCACGTCCCGCGCTGCCCGCTCGAAATATGCCCCATCGGTGTACGCCGGGCTGCCCATCTCATCCACCAGGTCGCTGACCCCGCGCAGCACCAGGCAGCGCACCTTGTTCCGTCCCGCCACCCAGGCGATCGCCGCCGTCTCCCAATCCCCCGCCTTGGCGCCATAGCGGCTCTTCAGCTCAGCGATCTGCGCCGGAAGCAGGTCCCGGTCGCCGGAGACCAGCGTCGCCCTGACGACAGGCTGTGGCAGCTCTTCTCCCAGCCAGCTCAGATCGATGTGTGTCGTGTAATGGCGGAGATGCTCATCAGCGTCGCCCATCTGCTCAAGGATATCATAGACTAGCCGTCCTCTCCACCAGGACGACCTCTCCCCGGGCGATCTCCCCAGCAAAGCCGCCGCACGTCCCCAGGTTGACGAGCAGCTCCGGGCGCCAGCGGTCGATGGCGTATTGCGTCGACGCCGCTGCGGCGATCTTCCCCCACCCACCCTGCAGGAAAATCACTGCCGTAGGAGCGCCCCCGACCTTCATCTCCAGCGGGAACCACTCGCCGTACGGTGAGCTTTGCAGCCGGGCGGCAGGGTAAAGCCCTCGCACTGCCCTCCATTCCGCATCCGCAGAGATCAGCGCCACCGTGCGGACGGGTTCTGAGGCACGGGACGTCATTGCCACTGCCGGGATCGCTGTTCGGGAAGATGAAGAGAGGCTGGAGCGCTCACCGGGCAGCTTTCTTTTTCAGCGCAGGCATTGCTTCGAGGGCTTCTACCACCCGCTCCAACTCTGCAACCATCGGGCTGGATGGCGTGTTGCTTGAAGATCTCCACCAGGCTGCGGTAATACCATACCGTCCCCTCCCGCCCGCCATTGAAGCGCATCCAGGTGGAGGACCCATTCCGCTGCAGGTCGGCGTAAATGGAGCGTGCATTGTGCAGCTTATCTGCCAGTGACACGCGCAAGACGTCCGGTGGCGCCTGCGTCAAATGCGCCAGGTAAGCTTGCTTACGCTGCTTCCAGGGTGGTTTGGGCTTAGTGTAGGCATCCGTGCAGCCGTCCACGATCTCCGCTACATGCTGCCCAAATTTCTGCCGGATGTCTTCCAGTGTCTGCAGCCCACCCTGGTCTTCCACCGCGTCGTGCAGCAGGGCTGCGATCGCCTCATCCTCATTGCCCCCGTCTTCCAGCACAAGCGCAGCCACCCCCATCAAATGTGAAAAATAAGGGACCTGCGTCCCCTTGCGCTTCTGTCCATCATGCAAGCGGAAAGCCAGGCTGAGGGCATCCTGGAAGCGATCGGTTAGCCGGGTCAGGTTTTTGGCTGCCAATTCCCTATTCCAGGATCTCGAAATCACTGGTCACCGGCACGCCGGGGCGCAGCGTGCTGATCACCGAGCAGTATTTATCTTCGGAAAGGCGGATGGCTTTTTCCAGGCGGGAAGGGTTCACCTGCCCTTCTACAATATAGTGCAGGTGGATTTTGGTAAATGTGCTGGGCGGCTCCGGGAGTTGCTCCCCTGTTGTGACCACTTTCAACTGGCGCAGCGGCTCCCGCTGTTTTTGCAGGATCTCGATCACATCGAAAGCCGCACAAGATGCTGCTGCAAGCAACAGCAGGTCGGATGGCTTCATCCCCACAAACTCATCCGGGTTATCCGGCGAGCGCCCGATAACAACCGAGTGCCCGGTGGAATCAGTTCCAGCCATCATCTTCCCTTCTACCCAGCGCAGTGTAACAGAACTCATATCATATCCTCTCGTTCGATGAATTTGGCTTAACGTGCGAATCCCGGAGCGATTATAAACCCCAGGTATCCCGCGCACAACGCACAACAGATTGCCACGATTTTCCTTCCGCTCTTGGCGATGGTCCGATGGGATCAACCCAAGTCTCTCCCAGCAGCGCCGCCGTCACAGCCTGGCTGCAGGCTGCAGCCGCATCCAGGTCATAGCCGCCCTCCAGAAAGAGCGCTACCCTGCCGCCGCAGGCGGTATCTGCCCAGCTCGCCAGGCTGGCGATGAGATTTCCGTAGCCTTGGGCGGATAATTGCAGGTGACCCAGTGGATCGCGCCAGTGCGGGTCAAAGCCATAGCTCACCAGCACCATCTCCGCCTGGTGCCGGCTCAATAACGGCAGGATAAGATCGTCCATTACCGCCTGGAAACCCTGATCCCCGGTGCCCGGCGGGAGCGGGAAGTTGGCAGTAGCCCTGCTTCCGGGACCTGCCCCGGTCTCGTCCAGCTCTCCTGAACCGGGATAAAGCGGCGATTGGTGCGTGGAGATGTACAGCACATCCCCTCTGCGCCAGAAGATATCCTGCGTCCCGTTGCCGTGATGCAAATCCAAATCGACGATCGCCAGGCGTTTCGCCCCCTCATTCTGGATCAGGTATTGGGCTGCCAGGGCGATGTTATTCAGCAGGCAGAACCCCATCCCTCGCTCGGGAGTGGCATGGTGCCCGGGTGGGCGGCATAGCGCAAAACCCCGCCGGGCATGTCCTTGCCATACCGCCGCCGCGACGGCAATGGCTCCACCGGCTGAACCGAGCGCCAGCTCCCATGTCGCTGGCGTGGTGTAGGTATCCATATCCAGTGATCGTCCATCCCTGCATATCCCTGGCAGCAGATCAATGTACAACGGGCTGTGGATCGTGCGCAGCAATTCGTTGCCTGGGAGCATTGGCTCCACCTGCGGGAAAGCCTGCCACCACCCCAGATCGTCTAACGCTGCACAGATCGCCTCCACGCGCTCGGGACGCTCCGGATGACCGTCTTGAAAATGTGCTTCATGCCCTCGCGGGTAATAATAGACAAGTTGTGTCGTCACCTGCCCCATCCTTTTTAGTGAGGAAATCACATTTTACCCAATGGATTATAAAGCCGTTGCCGTAAGTTATGCAGGGGAGCGCGGCGCCATCCCAAGATTGCTGGAGTCCGCTTCACTCACCAGGGGCAGGACTATCGGACCAATTACCTGTTGCATAAAACCGTAAAATCAGATAAAGTTGGTGATGTCAGGCGTTGGCAGGAGTGAAAGGAGCCGATATGAATGCACTGTTCATTGTACTGGGCTTTGTCTTACTCACAACAGGACAGCAATTACCCTGGCTGTTCGTGGCAGCCGCGGGTTTCGTGCTGGGAAATTTCCTCGGTCAGCAGCCTTTCCTGGCGCTTTCCGGGGTCAATCTCACGCTGTTCTCGGTTGGCACAGCCATCATCGGCGGCTTGCTGGTCATCTTCTTCCGCAGGATCATGCTGGTCATCGCCGGATTTTTGGCTGGCGCATACCTCTGCTACTATCTTCCGCTGGCGCTGGGCTGGAGCACCGCCTGGATTTCCTGGTGGGTTCTCCTCCTCGCCGGGATCATCTCGGCAGCGCTCATTTTGATTTGGAACTCCCTGCCGCTCATCTTGATCACCTCCCTGACAGGCTCCACCCTGGTCATCCAGTACACGAGCTTCACGCAGTTCAGTGAGCTGATCGTCTTCGTGATCTTCTTCTTATTCGGAATAACCGCCCAATGGGTGCTCATGCAGTACAACAAGCCAGGCGAGGCGTAACTCCCAGATCTCTGAACACAAGGCAACCCGATGACCACACTCTTGTACCAGACCGATAGCTATCTCGAAAAATTTGAAGCCGAGGTGACGGCGCACGATGCCGATTCCCATGCGGTTATCTTAAGCCAGACGGCATTTTACCCTGGCGGCGGAGGGCAGCCGGCAGACAGCGGTACCTTGTCGGCGCAAGGAACGGACTACCGGATCAGCCGAGCCAAGAAAGCGGGAGAGCACGTCCTTCACCTTGTGGAAGGCGAGCTTCCCCTGCCGGCAGTCGGCTCACAGATCCAGGGTGAGATCGATTGGCAGCGCCGCTACCAGCTCATGCGCACGCATACCGCCATGCACATCCTGTGTGGGGTCATCTTCAGGGATTATGGCGCCCTGGTCACCGGCGGCGATATGGACCCTCTGGCAGGTCGCATGGATTTCGAGTTCGAGACCATGCACAAAGAGTTGGTGGCTGAGATTGAGCAATCCGTCAATCGGGAAGTGGCGAAGGCGCTGCCTGTCCGTGTGGAAATCCTCGCTCGCGAAGCAGCCTTCCAGATCCCCGACCTGATCCGCACGAAGATCAATCTCCTGCCGGAAGGCATCCAGCAAGTGCGCGTGGTGGAGATTGTCGGCTTGGATCTGCAAGCCGACGGCGGCACTCATGTGCACAATACATCCGAAGTGGGGCGCATCCGCGTGGTCGATTACAAATCCAAGGGCAAGATCAACAAGCGCATCTATCTGGAGCTGGGTTCCTGAAACCCCTGGGGTCCAGAAACCAGATCATCCAGGTTTGGATCACATGGCGCGAAGAATAACCGATGTCCTCATCTGCGGGGCTGGGATTGCAGGCGTAAGCGCCGCCTACCACTTGACTGTCCGGCACGGCATCAAGAATGTGATTCTTGTTGATCCCCTGCCTGCACTGAGCCTGACCATCGACAAATCCACAGAATGCTACCGCAACTGGTGGCCCGGTCCTGACGGCGCGATGGTGGCGTTGATGAACCGCAGTATCGCGTTGATGGATGAAATGGCGCAGGAGAGCGGTAATGTCTTCCATCTCAACCGGCGTGGTTATCTGTACCTGACCGCCAACCCCTCCACGCTGGCGGATTTCATCCGGGCTGCTCGTGAACCTGAGGCTCTCGGCGCGGGAGAGCTGCGCATCCATACGGGCGACGCCGCAGATCCCGAGTACATCCCGCACCGCCCGGACGGGTTCGAGGGGATGCCAGACGGCGCCGACCTGATTCTAGATGCGGCAAAGCTTCACAAACACTTCCCTTACCTATCCACTTCGGTCATCGCAGCACTGCACGCCCGTAAAGCCGGTTGGTTCAGCGCGCAACAGCTTGGGACTTACCTGCTGGACGCAGCCCGGAAGCATGGCGCTACGCTGCTCCGCAGCCAGGTGACCGGTGTAATTCAGGACAAAGGCTCGGTGCGGGCTGTTCGCCTCAGCGATGGCAGTGAGATCGCCGCCGCCAACCTGGTCAATGCTGCCGGTCCTTACTTCAAAGAGATTGGACGGATGGTGGATGTCGATTTGCCCGTCTATTGTGAGCTTCACCAGAAGGTATCCTTTCGCGATACTTTGGGGGCTATCCCGCGCCATGCACCCCTGCTGATCTGGAATGACCCTCAATTCCTTCCCTGGAGCGCGGCGGAGCGCCTCGAGCTCAGCACGGACGAGCATCTCAGCTGGCTATTGGATGAATTCCCCTCTGGCGTCCATACCCGCCCGGAAGGCGGCGCGGATAGCAACATTGCTTTGATGCTCTGGGAATACAAAACGCGAGTGATGCAGCCGGTCTTCCCGCCTGTTTTAGACGAGCAATACCCTGAGATCGCCCTGCGAGGTCTCTCGACGATGCTGCCCGGCTTGAACAGTTATTTCGAGAAATTCCCCCGCCCCATCATCGACGGAGGTTATTACACCAAAACCGCGGAGAACCGCCCATTGATTGGACCCTCTCCCGTGAAGGGGGCTTTCATCAGCGGGGCGTTCTCTGGCTATGGATTGATGGCAGCCTGCGCTGGAGGTGAGCTACTCGCTGCCCATGTGACCGGAGCTGCGTTGCCAGAATACGCACGAGCATTCTCCCTGCAACGCTATGCAGATCCCGGCTATCAGGATTTGCTTGCTCGCTGGGGGTCTTCCGGACAGTTATGACGCCACCCGCCACCCAGATCGACTATTCAAAGAAATGGTTCGTGATGGCTGCAGTTGGTATGGGCGTCTTCCTGGCGACCATAGACAGCAGCATTGTCAACGTTGCCCTGCCAACTCTGGTAGATAGCTTCGGTGCGGTTTTAGCCACTGTTCAATGGGTCGTCCTGGCATACCTGTTGACGGTGACCACCCTCATGCTCAGTGTGGGGCGCTTGGCAGACATGATTGGCAAGAAGCCGCCCTATACCTGGGGTTTCGTCATTTTCACCATTGGCTCGGTCTTATGCGGATTATCCTGGTCCATTCAAGCCCTGATCCTGTTCCGCATCCTGCAGGCGATTGGCGCCGCGATGGTGATGGCGTTGGGCATGGCAATTGTTACCGAAGCCTTTCCCCCCGGCGAGCGCGGCAAAGCCCTGGGCATCAGCGGATCGCTGGTATCTATCGGCATCGTGGTGGGACCAACGCTTGGGGGCATATTAATCGCCTCTTTGAGCTGGCATTGGATCTTTTTTGTCAACCTGCCCATCGGCATCATCGGAACCTGGATGGTCATCCGATTTGTCCCTGCAACCCGACCCTCCGGCGGGCAGAAATTTGATGGTTGGGGAGCGCTGGCGTTCCTTGTCACACTACTGATGTTCCTTCTCGCCCTGACCATCGGGCAGGAGACCGGGTTCACTGCATTGCCCGTTCTGGCGCTTATCGGCGGGTCGTTTTTGTCTTTGTTGCTATTCATCTGGGTAGAGCGGACTGTGAGAGAGCCCATGCTCGATCTAAAGATATTCCGAGACCGGCATTTCACGGTCAGCCTGATTACTGCGGTGATCACCTTCATTGCGATTGCCGGCGCTACCTTCTTGCTGCCTTTTTACCTGCAAAACGTGCTTGGCTATGATCCAAGACAGGTGGGTTTTCTACTGGCAGTAATCCCGGTCGTTTTGGCGCTGGTCTCCCCGATTTCCGGCAACCTTTCCGATCGTTACGGCACCCGCTCGATCGCGGTCATCGGGCTCGTCCTGCTGGTAATTGGTTACGCTGCCTTACGCACCCTCTCAACCCAGACAAGCGCAATCGGGTTCATCCTGCGCTTCCTGGCTGTGGGTCTTGGGATGGGCGTATTCCAATCACCCAACAACTCTGCCATAATGGGCTCAGCAACCCGCGAAAGGTTAGGAGTGGTCTCGGGCACTCTGGCAATCGCCCGTACCATGGGACAAACGACGGGCATTGCCCTGCTGGGCGCCATCTGGGCGAACAGTATCATTGCCGTCACTCCGGGTTTGCTGAATAGCAGTGCAACCAGCGCCCCAGCCGAAATTCAGGTAGCTGCACTGCAGCATACCTTTACGGTGGTGACGATCATGATGCTGTTCGCATTGAGCTTAGGAGTTTGGATCTGGCTCTCGGAGCGGAGGTTTAAGGTGGCTCACTCCGGGCACCCTTGACGGTCAGCGTTGCTCAAAGAGCCTGGCAATCGCGTCCCGCTCGGGTCTTGGCATCTGTTGCCGAACACCAGACGAGATATCGAAAACGCCAACCGGTGGGGGTTCGATTTTACCGATTTGCACGCAGCGTATACCCGCGCTTTCTATGGCAGATCGGACAGTTGCAGCTCGTTCGGCTCTGACCGTTAATAACAGCGCTCCGGAAGCGATCGCCTCAAACGGGTCAATCTTTAAGCTGCGGCAAATCCGCCTGGAAATATCTGGAACCGGGACAACCTGTGCATCGATGCTGATGGACGTCTGGCTTGCCTCCGCCAGCTCCCATAATGCCGCGGTTAACCCACCCTCTGTCGGATCGTGCATGGCGGTCACTCCCCCTACACCGCAGGCGATGCGCGCTTCTTTGTAGACACTGATTCCGGGATCATACAAATAATTTACTGCCTGCCGGATTTCCTCGGGTTTAAGTGCGCCTTCCAACAATCCGCTGCACTCACGGGCGATCAGCGCGGTTGCCTCGATTGGCACGCCTTTCGTCAATAGAACATGATCTCCAGGCTTGGCTCCGCGTGGGGTTACCAGATCCTTACGCTCGACCTCACCGATGAGTGTAGCCACCAGGATCACCCGGTCAAGCCCGTTCGTGATCTCCGTGTGGCCTCCGATCAGCGAGATCTCAAACTGCCGGCAAGCCTCGAACACCTGGGTGAATACCTCACCCGCCAGCTCCGGGCTGGTTTTACCTTCGGGTAAAAGAATACTCAATAACATCCAGCGTGGCGTTGCCCCACTGGTGGCGATATCGTTGGTATTGATCTGTACCGCGTACCAGCCGATCTGATCCGTGGCAAAGGTTATGGGGTCTGTCTTAAATACCAGGCAGCGACTTCCATAATCAACAACCGCGCAATCCAAGCCTAACCCGGGTCCCAAGCGGACGCGTGGATCGAAAACCGGAGCTTGTTTGAGATGTCTCTCCAAAATTTCAGGAGGCAGCTTGCCGACCGGCAGCGTGGGAATCATCGGTTGCCTGTCGCCGGGGCTGGCGGTGGGGGATATGTCGCATCCATGCTCCTCGTAGCTCTTCCAGGCAAATCCAGCATCCGGTCAGTCCAAAAACCGGGGAAATACTTCCTGATTTCCGGCAGGTACATTTTATAGCCAAAGGGTGTCCTGCCGCCCACCAGATTTTCCTCGCGGATCCAGCCGACAACGCCGTTGAAATCGACTTTCCACCAATAAGAACCTTTGGCAAGCACTCCATTGACCTGAGAAGCTACCGGTTGGATCTCGCCATTCGTTCCCTGGGGGATAGTCGCCAGGAAGCCATAGTTATTTCCAGGACCGAGGTGCAAAGAGGAATTACGATTGGTCGTGACTGCCATGGCAGCCCCGTATGAATTGGAAAAGACCGCCGGCTCAGCGACCACCATCAGCATCCCGCTGCCGACCAGCGGCTCGAGTAGCGCCCGTGGCATCATCCCACTCCGTCTTATACGTTTCGTCCAGGGGCAGGACCAAAGGGTCTTGAAGTTTATTCTCATCTTTTCCGAGCGCCATCCCACAATCTCGGGTAAAGTTGCATTCTGTATTATTGATCACCCTGCCATTGATCACCAGGGTCGAGGAGGTACCGCTATCTAACGATACTCCCCAGGTCGCTTGCAAGGTGTTTTTGGCAAAGTCCGCCAGTTGCGCAATCGTAAGCCCTTCGCTGACCCCTGCATCGAACGCATCAACAACGATGAAATAAATATACGCGGCGTTAAAGGCAATCGCAGTTCGCGAATTGCGGACTGCAGCATCTGGGTTGCTGAAGTCAGTTCGGATCACACCATTATTGAGAAAGTGGTAATCCCCTCCGATACTGGCATACGTTTTCGTCCAGTTGTTTCTAGGGGAGCCGCTGCAATCAGAGATCTCCTGGCTGATCCCAACCGCATCACCGATTACGATATCGCCCGCGGCGATCCGGTTTAGCATGGTGGCGCGCACTTCACCCCAGGCAGAGATGACCACATGATCGAACGGCAACAGCATGGAGCCTTCTCGGTCGCGGATATCGCGGATGGTACCCAGCGCCATGGATGGAGAAGGGAGGATGAGGGAGGGTCGCGACATCTCGATCAAGATCTCCAGTACCGGGTTACCAGAAGTCGATTGTGTATGGGTATCGACATCATACTGTGGGGTGTACAGGATTAAATCGCCATTTCCGGCGGGTTGGTTCACACTGCGGATCGAGGGGTTATACCCGCTGCGTGTAAATGTAATGATGTTTTTGGAACCATTATGAAAAACACATGCGCCAATGTGCGCGGTCCGGTTGAGCGTCCAGGCAAATCCGGCATCGGCGACATAATCGTCGAAGCGCTTTGCATACCATCCCGAGTTTGCTACGCCGCTCCACGGCGTCCCGGTTGCGCCATCAAAAAAGTAACCGTTAATCGCAACCACCACACGGTTGCGCTTCCCCCACTGGTTGTCCCAAAAATTGATCGCCTGGTTGTAACGGTCCGCCATACCCGTAATCGACTCCCTGCCGGATGCCAGTTTGCCCTGGGCGATGCTGCTATCGATCGTCAGGTCAGCGTTGCTGCGATCCAGACGCGTGACGAAAACGTTCACCGGGCGGGGATTGTTGAGGCGGAACTTCTGATACTCGATTCCGGGGGTAATCACTTCCCAGGCGCTCGGAGCCTGTAGAGAGACGTGATCGGAAGCGCCTATCGTCCGGAAAGCAACCAGGAAGAAAACGATCGGTAATAGTAAGGCAAGCCCATGCAGTGGTCTCATTGACGCTTTCACCGGTTTTCTAGAGATCTCCGCCCATTAGAGGCGCACTCCCATACGTTGAGAGATGAGGATGACAGGTCTAAGAACCACCCGTCTGTTACCCCCTTAAGGATACCATTATAAAATAACAAAATTGTTAGTATTTATCTAAACTATCAAATGAGTAAAGGTTGCCGCCCCCCTAATTATGTGATAATCGAACAATCGCAAATCACTACCGCGGGTGAGTCGTTGATCCTTCGTCGTGTGTACTTGCAAGCCTACCAGAAATCATTCGAATACCTCTGGCTTGTGGGCATTGCCTTGATTGCCCTGGGTATCGTCTTCTTGTACCTGAAACTTGAGGGCGCGCTAACGGCCGCATTCTTATGCCTGGGAGTTATGCTCATGGCATACAGCGTGATCAAGCGGCAATGGATCAAGCCGCTAAATGATAAATCAGTAGCGCTGGAGATCGAAACCAAAGAACGACTGAAAGTCGAAGAAAAAGTTAAGCAAGTTGAGCAGCAGCTGCGCGCTTTTACCGACCAGGCTTTACAGGGAATTACGATCATCCGGCAGGGCAAGATCCTCTATGCAAACGATGCTTTCTGTAAGATGGTGGGTTA
The DNA here is from genome assembly GCA_963702535.1 of uncultured Chloroflexia bacterium. Taxonomy (GTDB): domain Bacteria; phylum Chloroflexota; class Anaerolineae; order Anaerolineales; family UBA4823; genus CAVPDG01. The sequence goes on from CAVPDG010000015.1 coordinate 136,480, forward strand.
TCCTCGTGGAAGAGCTCCTGCAACTCTCTATCCAACAATATCTATCGCTCATCCATCCAGATGATTTGGAGAGAGTCAGCCGCCTTCACCAGGATCACTCGCAAAGGAATAGTTCTAACCACCCGTACCCGTTGCGACTGAAACGGAGTGACGGGGAATACTGCTGGCTGCAAGCGCAAGACTCCCACTTCGAATACGAAAACTCAAGCACGATCTTAACCGCGTATCTCGATATTTCACGACAAATGACGCTTGAGACAGGACTTCAGGAAAATGAGAAGCGCTACCGCTCTCTGCTGGATGCAACCAGCGACGCTATCTTTATCATAGACGGTGATAAGTTTATTGATTGCAATCGCAAAGCCATGGACATCCTCGCTTGCACGCGTGAGCAAATCCTGGGACAACCCCCCTTCCGCTTCTCTCCTACACAACAACCGGATGGCAGGATCTCCCGGGAGAAGGCGCAAGAAAAGATTCAACAGGCTTTCGCTGGCTCAACTCTCTCCTTCGAATGGTTACACTGCCGCTATGATGGCACACCGTTTGAAGCCGATGTAACACTGAGCCGGATTGACCTGAACGCCCACCCCTCCCTGCTCGCCATTGTGCGCGACATCAGCGAACGCAAGGTGGCTGAGTCCCAAATTAAGTTGCAACTTGAACGCCTGCGGGCTTTACACCGCATCGATATCACGGTTAGTTCCAGCATGGACCTGAACGTAATCCTGAATGTTTTACTGGACCAGTTGATCGGGCAATTGGGCGTCGATGCCGCAGATGTCTTGCTGTTAAATCAACACTTACGCACGCTCGAATATACGGCTGGGCGTGGTTTCAGGCACACCAGGGCCGCCAGACCCAATGTGCGTATCGGTGAGGGGTATGCCGGTCAATCTGCTCTCGAAAGGCGGATTATCCACGTCCCTTCGCTCGCCAACAGAGAAAATCTGATAAAAACCCAGTTATTAAACAACCGGGAAAATTTTTATGCCTATGTCGCCGCTCCACTGATTGCTAAAGGGCAGGTAAAAGGCGTGTTGGAAGTCTTTCACCGGACGGAGCTATCTCCGGATGCAGAGTGGTTTTCTTTCTTGGAGACGCTGGCTGGTGTGGCCGCCATCGCCATCGATAACCTGACCCTGTTCAACGATCTCCAACGCTCGAACATGGAGTTGTCGTTAGCTTATGATGCAACGATCGAGGGTTGGTCGTGGGCGCTGGACCTGCGCGATAAAGAAACAGAAGGGCATACGCAGCGAGTCACCGAGATGACCCTGCAGCTCGCCCGCAGGATGGGCATTGCAGAGAATGATTACGTGCACATCCGGTGGGGATCGCTTCTGCACGATATCGGGAAGATGGGTGTTCCAGACCAAATCCTGCTAAAGCCGGGACCACTTACCGACGAAGAGTGGGAGATCATGCGCAAGCATCCCATCTATGCGTATGAGATGCTTTCTCCAATCTCATTCCTCCACAAAGCACTGGACATCCCGTACTGCCATCATGAGAAATGGGATGGCAGCGGATACCCGAGAGGATTGCGGGAAAACCATATCCCCCTCACGGCACGGATCTTCGCCATCGTTGATATTTGGGATGCACTGGGGAGTAACCGGCCATACCGGCAAGCCTGGCCCGTGGAGAAAATCCTCGACCATATCAAATCCTTATCGGGCAACCATTTTGACCCCCAGGTCGTTGATAGTATTTTTAAATATGATTAATTCGCGTTGAAGCTGCGGCGGTTTCTATGTCCAGGGTTGTACACCGACCCATGTAGATAACGCCTGACCCAGGTCATCCCCTTTAGCTACCCGGCACGCAGGAACACCCATCAGCTCAAGCTGGCGCATCACTCGAGCGCTACCCGAAGGACCGCCAAAGCTTTCTGCATCCAGCAACACGGTAATCGGTCGCATTCCGGTTCGACTCAGCAATTCCACGCTCAGGGTAACTCCATCGCCAAAACCCGGGGTGATCAGGATCACAGTGCTGCCTCTAGGCAGGTTACGCGCCTGGGCTTCAACCATACCCTGGAGAGGGAGCCTGCCATCGGCATTGAGCAATGCCAGGGCTTCCAGAATCTTCCCCAGTTGTCGCCCCCCTTTTTCCGCTGGTATTACCGTGCTGCTTCTTCCTGCGCTCACCAGACCGATCATTCGCTCATGCTGGATGTAGTATCGTGCCAAGGATGCCGCTGCTGAGATGGCATATTCCTCGGTCGATGGAGGCAATGGTATTTTCACACTCGGACGCCATAGCTCGCGCTCATCAAGCTGCAAAGCCTCTGAGGGCAGGGCAAATTGCACCTGTTTGTAAGCATCGATAAATATCCATACTTCGGATAACGGATCCAGCTCGAATTCCTTCACGATCAGACGGTTTCTTCGCGCCGAGCTCAACCAGTGTATGCGATTAAGCGGGTCGCCGGGTGCATACTCTCTCACGCCAGCGGCGTTGGCAGTGATTTGCTGCGTTCTGCGCCGTAAAGCCTCCCCCCCCGATAACCAGCCCACCGGATTTGGAAATGCATGGATGTCTACCATCATCGGATAAACCAGGAGAGAATCGCTCGCCGGTATTCTTTGGCTAACATGAAATAGCCCAAACAGATCGCCAGATGCCAGCACCGTTGGTCCGAGGGGGTACACACCACGGGTTGTCAGCCGTGTCCGCACAACGTATGTTCGCGCCTCGCGCCCTTTGAGCATGCTGATAACCTGTGAACCGCGTGAGCCTGGCAGCGGAGATTCATCCTTAATTTCCAGCCACAAGTGCACGATCCGGCTGAGATTTTGCAGTTCAAACCTTTCCTCGTAAATTTGACCGACCTGCGAACGAGTAAAACGCGCTGTTCTGCGGAAGTTGATGCCACGAAGTGCCAGGCGAGATACCAGAAAGCTGAAGACCAGCAGTAGAAGCCAAAAGTAAGCCAGCCGGTAATAAAATTGTGAGCCGCTGATCACCCCCCCCAGCAGGCAAATAACCAGTAGGATCAGCACAACCCGAAGGGAGGTATTCATGATCCGGATTTTGATTTCGGATTCCGGCTATCTACCAGATCACCCCCAGGCACCGGGATGCTGGCGCGAATTTCATCGACAATTTGCTCCGCGCTCACATCCCGCAAGCGCGCGGCTGGCGCCAGTATGAGCCGGTGTCCAAAGGTTGGCACAATTAGCTCTTTGACATCATCCGGCAGGACATGGTCACGACCGCGCATCGCGGCAAGAGCCTGTGCAGTACGGTAGAGTGACAGACTGCCCCGCGGGCTGACGCCCAGGTACACCTCAGCGTGCTCGCGTGTGGCGCGCGCCAGCGAGACGATATAGCGCTTGATAGCCGGCGATGCGTAAACATCTTTAACGGCTTCTTGCATCTCCGAGAGCTCTTCCGAGGCGACCATATGGGTCAATTCATCCAGAGGATGCCGGTATTGCTGTCTCTCCAACACGCTCACCTCGTCCTCGCTGGATGGGTAACCCAGGCGGATGCGCATCAAGAAACGATCTAGCTGCGCTTCAGGGAGGGGAAAAGTCCCTTCATATTCAATGGGATTTTGTGTAGCCAAAACCATGAACGGCTTTGGGAGAATGTGCGTAATCCCGTCGACGGTGACCTGATGTTCCTCCATGGCTTCCAGTAACGCAGCTTGCGTTTTCGGCGTAGCGCGATTGATTTCATCAGCCAGAACAATTTGTGACATGATGGGTCCTGGTCGGAATTCGAACTGGCGATCCACCTGATTAAAAATTGAGACACCTGTCACATCGCTCGGCAACATATCCGGCGTAAATTGAATGCGACTAAAACTACAGCCGAGCGAACGTGCCAGGCTGCGAGCAAGCATCGTCTTACCGACGCCTGGTACATCCTCAATCAGTAAATGACCCTGGCACAGAAGGCTGACGACCGATTGCTCGATGGTGGACCGTTTGCCAATGATCACTTTCTCGATATTCCCGATAACTCGCTCTGCAAAAGACGCTACGGTTTGCATTCTTTTCTCCACTCAACAAATCTCCAAGGAATCAGACGCCTGCCTTCGATGTCACGATTTAACCAAGAACACATTCAAAACCATCCATAGTTGACTGTACCGCAGTACCCGCTTGATCGCATACCGGCCCGCAAATAACAATACTGCCAGGACCAACCCGCAAGCAAACCTTAATAATCCACCCGGCTCGCGGAAGGTCGAGAAGGGCAGAAAGGCAATTGCCAACGCATTCAATAGCAGAGCAAATACTACCACATTTGTGTCCCGGTCGATCAGCTTACGCATTGAAGCCACGATGCCCCAGATAGCGGGTAGGACTAAGGAGGGTACGAATACGATAAACATAGCGATTCCATAAATTATGCTAAAAGAGAAAATGCGCATTAAACCCATAAAGGGAATCACCTCAAAGGAAGTCGCCATTGCCCCGCCTGATCCGATACCTGGCTGACCGAAAACGCGAAACAACCAGAATTGAAACAGGCAATAGGGAAGGATGGATATCGCTGCCAGGCTGAACAGGTGGCGCCATTTTTTCTGCACAAGAAGGGAGAGAAGCGCGGCAGCCACGAACAAGATCGTCACTTCTTTGGCAAATAACGCCAAGCCGAACAAGCACCAACTGATCAGGTTCTTTTTACGTTCCTGGGCAAGCAAGGCGCCTGCGACAAGAGCGTAAGCCAACGGTTCTGGCAGATCCAGACGGACAGACAGGGTGAAACCGACCCAAAGACCGTACGTCATGGCGTACCAGGGACTCATCCCCCAGCGCAGGAGCAGGTCACCGACGATCCAGGTTCCAATAAATTGTGAGATCAACACGAGCAGCGGGATCATCCACGGAATGAGCATGCGGTATCTCCTGCAGAGATTACATGGGCTGCAAGGGGCAATAAGATGCGCTGGTATCGATACGCGGGTGCATCGAGGAATGATTGCACATGCTGTGGAACGGGATCCCGCGCGATGTAATACACAAATTGTCCGTCGTATCCTTCGCTTCCACCAGGATCTTGCTGGCTATAAATGGTCCCGAGGCGCGCCAACTCCAGAGGATTTCCACCCGCACGAAGGACCACCAGGCAAGCCATCAGGAAAATGATCGCTAACGACGCAAGCGCCGGACGCGCCGCCGGTGGGATAATCCAGCGAGAATGTTTTACCGTCTGCTCCATCGCCTTTTGAGAATAAGCGCGTAGGATATTCCTACAAATACCCAGGCAATTGTGCTGATGAAAAGCCCGGTCCAGAAAGACCTGGGACTGTACGTGAAGGTTACAGTATGTCCGCCGGAGGGAACATTGACCGCTCGAAATAGATAATTCGCTCGGAATATTGGCGTTGGCTTTCCATCGATCTCCGCCTTCCATCCGGGATACCACACGTCAGAAACCACCAACCAACCTGCCTGCGGGTTGTTGACACTCATTGTAATCCGGTTGGGTACCCGATCGACAACCGTCACATCCACCGGTCCTTTAGCAGGGTTGCACGGCATGTCTGGCGCCCCATCAGCATTTTCAATAATTACTTCTTGCTCAAAATCGGAGTTTTCACTAAACACGAAATCCCAGGCTTCTTCTCCGTCGCGAGCAGGGATGGCGCATCCAACCCACCTCACCTGCTGGCTATTTTCAAGCTGCTGGAAAACTACCCCCGCAGGGTCGTCATCATTCAGATACTCTACCCGGTTGACCCCCATCAGGTTCAATAGGCGGTAAAACAACCGATCGTCCCCACTTGCTTCCATCTTGCCCAACGCATCTATCCAGCGAGCATATCTCGCGGGTACCAACGGATCAAAATTATTCGCAGAAGGGATGTTATCCAGGATATTGATATTGGGGAGTTCCACTTTTCGTAGAGTGTCCCACCCTGCCCTCATTTTGATACGAATCGAAACGCATGAAGCGTTTGAATTTTAAGCTCGTACTCGTCTTCCGGGTTCAGATACAACCTTCCTTCAGCCGGAGCTATGTTCAAGCTCACCGGAGGGTGATCATCCGGAGAATAAAAACCTTTCTCAATTCCCGGGTTGAGATTCCAATTGGCGAGGAGCAAGTCAAGTCCCAACACGAGCAACAAAGCCCACTGCCATAGCTTGCCTTTCATGCTGGCGAAATCGCCTGACCCCCCTGCCTCAGGCGCCGTAAGCGCAAAAAGACCGGCGCACATGGCAAAGAATCCAAAGATTGCCGTCGAATTGATGAATGTGGGACTAATACCACCCAGGAAATACCAGGCTAATCCCACACCCAGGGTGATCGCTCCCGCTCCAGCGGTGCCTAGCCGGGTCCAATATAAGAGACGACCGGTTGGGCGTTCTAAGCGATCGATACCCATACCCGCCAGCAAGCACAGGCTGAGTACTGCCCAAATCGAGATTCGTGTCGGGGCTTGAAACACTGCGAAGGAGGGTATATGAAAATATAACCAGGGGTAAACGGGCGTGTTCTTCCCCAATGCCAGGATAAAAGCAACGATGCTGATCATCAACAAGAAGATTGCCAGGACTGCCTGGCGGCGCCGAGGGTTCTCTGCTGAGCGCGGCGAAGCATTCTGCTTCGAATGCGAGCGCCCCGCCAGCACAGAGATCAACATGGCAACTGCAGATAGGAATGGCAGCACGCCTATGTAAAGCGCATCCTCCCAATAATTCCCATAACCCCAATAATCCCCGCTCACCGGACTACCGAATAATCCTGGAGCCAGTAGCGTGAGGAAACGCCACGGCCAAAACGAATAAGTCATCGCAAAATCGAAATCCACGACTTTGGCGCGTTGGGATTGCAGCAAGAGCTCGGCGGTGGGTATCAGCTGAGCTGCTGCCAGACAAGCACCCAACCCCATCGCTAAAAACAATGCCAGCCATTTCGATGAGATTAACCTCGCCTTGAATCTCAGGGGAGAAATTTGAGCATCCTTGTCGCGGGATATCTGCTCTTCTGCATCCAACCAGGTCATGCACGTGATCCAGGCAAATGCGAACAGGATGGCATACCATGCCGTCTGGGCGTGACCGGCAAGTAGGAGCATGCCAGCGACGACGCCAGTGGTCACGACCTTGATGAGCGTCGTTTTGCCGCCGGCAAGCCAGGTAACACACAGGATAAGCCAGGGCGTCCAGGCTACGGTGGCATTGATACTGATAAATGCAGATCTGGCTACAAGATAGCCCGAAAGTGCAAAAGAGAGTCCACAAACAACCCGTCCAAGGGGGTGTATCCCGATCCTCTGGGCAAGGAAATACATCCCTACGCCTGCCCACACCAGATGAAATGCGACCAGCCAGGTTTGCACGGTGGCAGCCCACCCAGCCCCCCACATGCCCGCGGCGAGCAGGACCAACCAGTTAGGGGGATAGAGCAAGGCAGACTGGTAATTTGCGAGCAGCGGCGCTCCCATGCCGACCAATGGATTCCACAAGGGTAACTGCCCGGCTTGCATGACCCTCGCTGCCAATACACTCCAGGGCAAAAACTGTAATGATACCGTTCCCCAAAACATCACCTTACCGGTGAGTAATAAGGGAGACATCAATACCAGTGGTACGATCAGGAGAAGTGCTGGCTTAGAAAGCCTTTTTAGAGATGCAGCCATAATCCTAAAGAATGAAATTCACGCGTCTCAATCGGGGACAACTTGATAGATCTGAATTCCACCCGCCTCGTATACTTTTTCCAGATATGGAGCTTTACCCGGATCCCAATCTCCCAGCTTTACGCTCCAATGGTCCCCAAAAAACAAAACGGACTTGTTGCTCCTTCAGGAATTGTTTCCGTTCCGCATCAGGGGTAATGGAAGAATAAAAAGCATCCACGATAGGTCTTAATTCAGCCAAGCCTACGCTCTCCGGTCCATGACCCGCGACCACACGGAGTGGCGCCCAGGCTGGCAGAACATTCGATACATCAAATGAAGCCAGGACAACATCTCCTGGCGAGGCTGATTGCTTGAGATATTCGAATGCCTCTATCTCGCTTGTTTGCCGGAAGAGGGGTAAGGAAGGGCGCCAGCTTGCCAGCAGCGCGCCTGAGATTAACATCAACGTGGAGGGGAAAGCCAGGAGGAAGAACCACAGGATCCTGTCAATATGCTTGAGGGAGAGCTGAGAGGTCCCGGTCGAGGACCTGCTCCGCCAACCCTCGATTGCGACCAGGGCTAATGTTACCAGGGCAACCCACATACCTTCCAAGAGCCTGCGTTGTAAATTGAACGGTGCATAGGCAAGCATGGGCAACGCCAGCACCCAGGCGGCAAAAAACAAGCCCATCCAGGCATCCAACCGTAAGAGCTGGAGTACACCTGCAATCGCCAATGGCAATACCAATCCATACGCGATGAGATATTGAAGCGGCTCCGGCGAGCGGATGATATTCTGCAGCGTCCACGCCCTGAGAAATGGATCACTGGAAAATGAAATGGCGTTGTAGAGCAGGAAGGGTGCAGGCAAAATAAAGCTGACAGCAACCATGCCTACGATACCGCGCCACCTTCTTAAACTGACTGGATCGCTTCCGCCTGAAGGCGACCTGCCAGAGTCCGGTGGCAAAACAATGCAATCCGATGACTATTCCCAGGACCAGGGCAGTGATCGGTTGGGCTATTGCCGTCGCCAGCCATAAAAGCCCCAGCCATAGCGATTGCCTCCACCAGCGAGGATCGGCTTTGCTGACAAACCGCAGGTAGATCACCAGAGCCCATAAAAATGTGGCGCGTGCCAGCGCCAGATGAGGTATGCCGAAGAATGCTCAAAAAACCGAATGTTTCCGGCGAATAAAATTCCAAGGGGAGCGTCTTAGACCCCAACAGGACTGCGATCCAACCCAATCCCCCTGCGCATACGCACAAAGCCAGACCCAGCCGGCGCAGATGGATGCTCACGAGAAAGAGTGCCAGAAAATCATAAGTTGCGAATATCGCCAATATCCCGCCGAAAATACGAAAAATGTGGAACAGGGCAAGCAGCTGCTCATGCATGCCGGATCCAGAGGCAAGCTTGCCCAAGAGCAAGTAAGGAATAAATGCAACCACGCCTTTCTGGAGCGCGGTGGTATATGGCGTTCTGAATAGCCAGGCGCCATAAGCCCCGCTCAGCATCTTGCCAATATAAGAATTTCCATCTTCAATGCCGAAGACAAAGCCGGTGAATTGCCAGGCGTCCCCCTGTCGCAAGTATCCCTGCCAGGTAAGGCAGGCTCGTTATTCCCAGAACGACCAAGCCAAACCAAAGCACCCATCGGCGCTCACTCCTGTTCCCACCCAGCGTGCTGCGCTCTGAAGAGTTCACCGGATGACTCGCCCCCACACGAAGGTCAAGACAAGCCCCAAGAGGAAAAGCCCCATACCATAAAAAAGCGCCGTCGGACGGTAACGAAACACAATATCGTGCTCGCCATCGTCCAGTTGGACGCTCCTCAGTACGTCATGCGATTCCCGGATCGTCACAGGCTGGTTATCCACCCAGGCTTTCCATCCGGGATAAAATATTTCCGCCAACACGAGCAATCCTGGTCCCTGGGCTTGGATGCGTATCTCATTAGGGAGCATGGATTCGATGATTGCAGGAGTGGGTTTGCCGTCCAGCTCTACCCAGGCGCGGGGCATCGCATACTGATTCTTGTAGAGGATACTATTCCCAAACTGCTCAAGCCGTTCAATACCATCTCCCTCTAACGGAGTATCTGCCAGGATATAACCCACGTTGAGCAAGCCCAACCATTGGGCATCCGGCATTGGCGCACCGGCAGTGATTTCTGTTTCAGAAACCAATGGCGGCAGCACAACACTGTAACCATGCTGTTGAATACCACTGGCTGTTTCCATGTAACTGGCGTAGCTCTGCAATTGTAAAGGATCCACCCCGCTAGCCATCTCCAATCCATGCATAGCTGAAGTCTGCTGAGGAAGGCTATACGAAGGAGAATAAACCCTGAACTCACCTGGCTGATGGCTAAGAAAAACGGCTGCTTGCTCCCCTTCAGCGAGCACGGAGGCTACTGGACGTGTCGTGAATAAGCTCAGATTTACCGCGCTTAAATCGATCCAGCAGAGAGCCAGCAAGCCAATCTGCCAGATTCTAATCGCCAAACGTTTCTGCACCAGCAATATTAACCAGATCGCGCCCAGCAGGAAAAACACGCTGCCCCAAATGAACCCAACGGGAGGCTTCCGGCTGATCATCCATGCCCCACCTGCCAGCAACAGCACAAATGTCAATAATCCCGCCAGTGTCAGGCGTGATCTGCGAAGCTCTTTGGCTGTTACTCCCGAAATCAGCCAGTGAAGCTGGTGAGCAGCCAGGGCAGCCAGGCTGAAACCGGTGACAAAAATCATCCTGGACGGTACGCGTAACAGGTTGAATCCAGGAAGCTCAGCAATCGTGGCGAAGAACGGGATAGAAGATCCCAAGGCAAAAATCAATGAGAACAATGCTGCCCCCAACCAGCATCTTGTGGCAGGAATCTGCCTGGCTCGGGCAAAACCGGCAAACATCAATACGATAACCAGCGCCCCACAGTATACAATCCCCTCGTAGAAACCCCCAAAATCCGGAAAGAGGAAACCCAGCACCTTGACCGGAGGCAGTGAAAATGCGGAGACATCCGCGGCAGTCATGCTGGCGCGTGTGGACAAACCGGCGTATTCGATCAATGGTAACAGGAGGGCGAAGCCAATAAAATACCCAGGATTGTCTGACCGATCAGAGAGCTTACCGCTTTTAGGGTTCGTTCGCTGCGACCTGCCAACACCAGGTGGAACAGGCAATAGTACCACCAGAGCATTCCCGCATAGGCTGCCCAACGGACATCTGCCAGCAAGATCATCGCCCATACCCAGGCTGGCTGCCGGACAATCCGCCTCCAAAGTGGTAAACCCGTTAATGCTCGGTTAGAAAATACTTTCGAGAAGTATAGAGCAACCAGGGAGTCCAGGAAACCGCATACAGCAACGAGAGATGCCCTGCCCCATAATGTGCAAACAGCTTGGGTAACGAGCTGAATGTCACTGCTCCCAATAAAGCCGTGAACTTAGTCAATCCCTCAGAGCGCAGGAGCAGGTACATTCCAATGCCCGCCCACAGCAGGTGCAAGGCGATACCAACATTGAACGCCAGAGGAATAGGCAGCACAATTGCCAGCCAGCCAGGTGGGTACCACAAGCCGGAGAGTGGATTTGCATTAAAGGGGTAACCGCTCAGAATGGTTGGCGACCATAGCGGAATTGTGTGCTGCTGAAAAAATGAATTACGTAGGAAGAGGGCGTTTGGATAGTGGCTAACCGAAATATCAGAGTACGCCTCCGCCTTAGGGGGGTAGGGAAAGCCCAAAAGCCCAGGCAGAAGGATCAGGAGGGGTACCATCAGCACCCCAATCCAACCATATTTACGAAGAGAGAACAGAGCGTGCTTTCCCAATGCAGGTAATGCTTTGCACTACGGGTGGGCTATGCGAAAAACCCGAACACCTTGGGTAGCATAGACCAATTCCAGGTTAGGCGGCAAAGCCACATCGCCCAATTGCGCCTCACGCGGACCGATGAAGAGGTAGTCAGCCTCGCCAAACAGGTTGCTCGCTTCCACTGCCGGCGCCTTCCCACTAAATAATCTCGTTACTCTCTCCTTCTGGCGCAGTGCATCCACAGTCTCATAGGGGTGGCCGTACAACACCCGCTTACCGCTATAAGCTGGGATGAGTAGTCCCGTCTCGGGTGCGGCGAGGATGACAGCCTCTTCGGGAGTATTTGTAGCAATCCACTGCAACGCATCCGCTTCCCCCTGGCTGAGGTAGATGCGCGCATCATGGGTTTTAATGGCTTGTAATGCGGACAATCCGATCACCAGGTTGGTGGGTATTGCCAACATTGTGACGAGAATAGCTGCCAGTGCGTAACTCTTCGGGCGTTTGACCAGCGCCGCTAAACCGGTCGCTGCCAAAGCACTGACTGGGATAAAGTACCCCAATATGAAACGGCGTTGCAGCCCCCAGGGGAAGTACAGCAAGGCAAAACCCAGGATCATCCAGAGGATCAGCAAACGCATTGACCTTCTCTGGGTCTTTAAATTTACCCACATACCGATCACTGCCAGAAAAATGACCGGCGATAGGGACACAAGCAAATCCCACCATGGAGGCGAGGGCGTCTGGTTCTGGCTGTTCCAGGCTCGTAGCCAGGGATCCTGGTAAGTCACCAGGAAATCGTATAACAAAACGGGTAAACCGCCCATTGCCATCCAGCTCAGTCTTTGGAATATTATGGACCGCCGTAGCTGGCGAATGTTTGGATAAAGCTCCCACAACAGCAAACCCGCAAGAATCACCAGAGTCAGCACGACACCAAAAGGCAGGATGATCGCCAGGAAAAACGAGAGCAATCCCGCCAGCCAATTCGGAAGCCCTGAGTACCTGCCCTCAGTAAATGTAAGTAAAAGCAGGATAAGCGCCAATGCGAGAGGAAAGTGAGGATTAGAGAAGGCAGACAGGTACGGATAAGCCTCAGCTACCCAAAAATCGGATGTGAATTTTCCAAAGACAAGAGCTACCCAGCCCATGCCGGAACCAACGGCTGCCAGGATAAAAGCAAAGAGGCGTACGTGAGCCTGATCAAACGTATGCTCCAGGAAGCGATACAAGCACAGGTACATCAAAAGCCCGGCAATCACACGCGCTGCATGGAAGGTCGTCACAAGCGGCAAACCGAGCAGCCTGGTTAAATGTCCAAGCCATAAATAGAAGAGAAACAGGTATGCCCCATTCCCCTTTTCGGCTGTATACGGCAGCGTAAACTGCAGGTCGCCCCTCCAGCCCTGGTACATCTTTGCCAGATAGCTGTTCCCATCTTGTGGATTGAGTAAGAATCCGTTGAACCGGTGATCCTGACCAGCATTCCCCGATGCATAGACAAACGGAAACGTGATGGCTAGAAGTACAAGGCAGACCAGCACTCCTGCAATGATCCGATCCCGCGGGTTTAGCATGGGGGTATTTTACCCTTCCTTTTTAGCTGGCATCCTGAATGACAAATCTGATAGGGCGATCCTCCCTTTCAGAACCCTGTTCCGATAGATTTGCCCTTGCACTTCTTATGTTCCACCTCTATAATGTCTCAGATGAGCGAATCCTTCAAACTTCATCGGCTGCAACAAATCGATACCCACCTGGACCAGATACGCGCACGCCTGCGGGTGATTGAGACCCTGTTGAGTGATGATACGAACATCAAGATCGCCCAGGCGAAATTTGATGAAACCTCACAGGGGTACGAGAATGCCGGAAAAGCAGTCAGGAGAGAGGAGGAGAACGTCAGGGCAAACAAAGTCAAGCTAGAGCAAACCGATGCAGCCCTGTATGGGGGAAAGGTTAGAAATCCAAAGGAGCTTCAAGACCTGCAGCATGAAGCAGAAGCGTTGAAACGCTATCGAAATGTCCTCGATGACCGGCTGCTCGATGCAATGATCGCACAGGAAGACGCAGAAGCCGAATTCACTGCGGCATCCAATGAGCTAGACACAGCCCGCCTGCACTTCAGCGAGCAGAGCACAACGCTTACACAAGAGAAAACAGGGCTCACCAACGAGCTCGCCCGCCTGGAAAGCGAGCGAGAGGCCGCCTCCAGGTCCATCTTAGCCGCAGATCTTAATATGTACGAGCAACTACGAAAGCAAAAACGCGGCGTGGCAGTTGCCACCGTGGCCGACAAATCCTGCGCAGCATGCGGATCCACCCTTTCAGCCGCGCAGCTCCATGCTGCAAAATCACCAAACCAGCTCACACGTTGCGAGGCTTGTGGGCGCATCCTCTACGGGGGGTGATATGGGGCGTTTCTTTGGCGGCATCTCCATTGATAGGCTTTCCTTCTGGCTGGGTTTCCTGGCTGGCGTTATCGTCTGGTGGCTTTTAGGTAGAGCTCGCCCCTGGCTATCGCTCGCATTTCTCAGCCTCCGCCAAAATATTCGCGCGACACGCGAGAATATTACCGCCAACGTAGATGTCCGCCTGCGAAATGATTTGCTGCGACAGGCAGAGCGCGTCCATTTGGCTTCGCCGCTTTTCTCATTGAGCGAGATCGCACTCCAACCGCGCCTGCTGGCGCCCCCTCCACCCCTTGAGCCCGATGCGCCAGTACCTTCCAAAGACATCGCAAGCGGATCCATTCCTTACACTCCAGACTGGCCTGAGCTTGCCGCGTTATACCGCGCGCCAACCCTCACATTAGCAGAGGCGCTTCAGGCAGATGCCAATCTGGTCCTGCTGGGCGCGCCGGGCACGGGTAAAACGGTGGCGCTGGCAAATCTTGCCATTCGCATCGCCCGCCAGGAAACCTTGCCCGCAAGCCTGCAGGGGATGATCCCGATCTGGATCCAGGCTCAAGATCTCAGACTGCCGATCTCGGACACCAACACCCTCATGGATGTCATCGTCGGAGCAATCGGTCAGTATGCCGGGTCATCGACAACCTCGCGCCTGCCGGCTTCTTTGACCAATTCATTTGAGAAGGGGAGCGCCATCCTGCTTCTGGATGGTATGGATGAATTACCACCCGAGCTTGTCGACAAGGTTGTGGAGTTCCTCAAGCAGTTTATGCAGACATATCCACGCATGCGCATGGTTGCGGCGGCTTCGCCTTTGTATTACGACGGTCTGTCAGCGCTGGGATTATTGCCTATTTCCATGGCAATTTGGGGCGAAAAACAAAAAGCGCTCTTCCTGGACCGGTGGAGCAAATTATGGGGCAAGTATGTCGCCCCACCCACCGATCCGATGGGCGCAACCGATAACGTCCTGGTGAATGCCTGGCTTCTGAATGACAAGAATCCTTGCACCCCTCTTGAATACACGTTAAAGGTTTGGGCTGCATATGCCGGAGATTCTCTGGGTCCATCACTGCTCAGCTCCCTAGAGGCATATCTCCGCCGGTTGACTCATGGGATTTCAGGTTCTCGGCTTGCCCTTGAAAATTTGGCGGTCCAGGCTCTCCTGGCGCATAAACCAAAGTTTGTAATGAAAGAAGCCCACGGTTGGGTCGCAGATTATGAACCCGGACCACAACTTGCTCCAGTACCAGACCAACCCAATCCAGACATGGGTATTAAACCGGACCAGAAACCCGATGAAAAGGTTCCAGCGCCTGTGTCCCGTATCCTGCCAGGTCTATTGGAGAATGGCTTAATCCAGACCCATCTGGAGGATACCCTCGCCTTTGTTCACCCAACGGTCTTGAGCTACCTGGCGAGTTTTGGACTGAGGACAAGCCCTTTGAGCGATAGCATGGCAATCGATAGCAACTGGAATACCTGGATCCAGACGATTGCTTTCCTTGCTGCAAACCAGCACGAATCGATCATCGTTAATCAACTTGTAGAAGCAACCAGCCCCCCCCTCCAACGAGAACTTCTTGCTGCGGGTCGCTTCCTCCCGCTCGCAATAGAAAACGCTACGTGGCGCATCCAGGTGATGCGCTTGCTGGCAAATGTTTTACAGAACGAGTCGCTCCCGCTAGGATTGCGGATGCGCGCGATCAGCGCGCTGGCTGTCTCCGGCAGCTCGGGGGTGAGTGTTCTATTCAGACAGCTGGCTAACTCCAACAATCCCGAACAAAGGCAGATTGCAGCATTGGGTTTGGGCTATATCCGCGATGCAAAAGCGGTTGATGATCTGCGCGAATTGCTCTCGGATATCTTGCTGGATGTCAGGCGCGCTGCCTGTCTCGCCCTGGTAGCCATCGGGAATAAACCTTCTCTGGAATGCGTCGCAGACGCATTGATCAGCGGCGATGACGAACTGCGCCGCACAGCCGCCGAAGCGCTTGCCAACCATCCAGAAGAGGGATATCCCACATTGAAAGAGGGAGCAACCCTCGACGATGTCCTGGTGAGGAAAGCCGTCATTGCTGGCTTGCAACGCGTCCGGCAGCCCTGGGCAACCCAGATCATTGAAAAGCTCCACGTCGAAGACGAACAATGGGTGGTAAAAGACGCTGCCGCACAGGCTCTCAAGGAACTGGCGCAGCCCAATCCTTACATACCCAGGCAAATTCCACCGCTCTACAACCTGCCCTGGTTGATTGCCTTTGCCGGAGAGCGTGGCATGGGGGTATCGCCCGGAAAAGCAGCGCAAGACCTTTTCAATCTGGCATTGAAAGAAGGAAAGGTTGAGCAACGCATAGCTGCGATAAATTACATCGCTATCTTTGGGGATTCTGCTGATGTGTTGCCCCTATACCAGGTTCTGTATTCGGAAGAGGATGTAGATTTAAAAGAGGCAGCCTTCATTGCCCTGGGGCAATTAGCTGCCAGCGGGGTTGAGCTGCCACCTCCCGCCCAATTTGGCTTGGAGTTGGCTCACGAACCTCGATAATTTTCGAGCCGCGCCTGCACTGTCGCGGGATCCATGCCGTTGATCGTAACCAGTTTATTCCTGCTGGTCTCTCCGGCAATGATCTCGATATCGGAACGCCGTGCCCCGAGCACTTTTGATAGAAAATCTATCAATGCAGAGTTGGCCTTACCCTCAACCGGCGGAGCGACTAAGCGGATGCGGATTGTACCATCCTCCAGGAAGCCATCGATCTCATTACGCTTGGCGCCCGGTGTCACCCTGATCGCCAAGGCTGCTCCCAATTTATCACCGCGCATCTTTGGTCGTTGAGAAGCCATCCCCACATTCCTCAGTATAAAGAAGTAAGCAAGCCCGTCAATAGACGAGCGACAATCTGAACCAGGATAATTAAGATCAGTGGGCTAAAATCGAGCATGCCTGTCTGTGGCAATAGTCGCCGGATGGGGGCTAGCAAGGGTTCCACCAGGTTGTCAATCGCCTGGCGTACCGGATGAAAGGGGGACATAAAATACGATAAAGCAACCTGAACGATGACAAGCAGGGTGATGAGCTGGGCAATAACCGTGATCAATTGAATTGCAAGAGACATCGTAAATTCCATCCTTCTTTGGAAATTCGCCTTCTATCGTACTATTCGCGTCTTCCCATGATCGCTTCCCCGATGCGAACAATCGTTGACCCTTCCTGGATAGCGATTTCGAAATCTGCGCTCATACCCATGGACAGCTCGCTCCAGTTCACTTCAGGAATATTTTTCCCCAGATACTCTCGCAAACGGAATAACCGCTGGAAATATGGACGGGCGCTCTCGGGATTTTGTGAGTAAGGAGCCATCCCCATCAATCCCTGCACTGCCAGATTGGGCAGTTTTACGATCTCTCCCAGCTCAGGAAGCCACTGGTCCCACCGCCTCCTCTTGCCATGCCGGATAACCGAACTTGGATTCCTCTCCGCTTACGTTAAATTCCAACAAGACGGGCATCCACAAGCCCAATTCCGAAAGCGTTCGACTCATTCGCTGCGCCAATTTCAAGCTGTCCAGAGCTTGAACAGCTCCAAAGTGTTGGCATACACCAGCAGCTTTGCGGCTTTGGATATGCCCGATCATATGCCAGGTCAGCGGCTGGCGAGATTTGAATAGCTCGATTTTCGGGATGGCCTCTTCCAGGTAATTCTCTCCCAGCTCAGTTGCCCCAGCCTGAAGGACAGCCTCAATTTTTTCAACCGGCTGACCTTTGGTAACGACTACCAGGCGAATCCCACGAACATCTCGTCCAGCAAGCGCAGCCGTGCGGGAAATTCGCTCTAATATCCGGCGATAATTTTGGTGGATCTCGTCCGTGTAATGATTATCCATTTCTTCGTTCTTAATGTGCCATACCAAGCAGAACTCCAAATCTGCCGGTTCTTCCCTTTTCGGCTCGGTGGGAATACCAGTCCTCCGGCTGGCAGGCGGTGCAAATATTCGCCATCTCGATCTGCCCGACGCCTGACTTCTCCAAGATCAAGCGATTTGCCTCCCAGAGATCCAAATTTGCCTTGCCCGGGTTCTTACCGTCACTTCCATGCGATAGAACCTTGGGAGCATCCAGGAGAAATGCCTGATGTACTTGCTCCACCACTTCCTCTCCGACCTCGTAGTGCTGCGCACAAACCGATGGCCCAATTGCAGCGATGATATCCGCTGGATTTGACCCATATTCCATCTGCATCCCCTCAACGGCTGCAGCCGCAACCCCAATCACCGTCCCCCGCCAGCCGGCGTGCGCCACGCCGATGGCGCTGCGCCTGGGATCATACAACAGGATCGGCACGCAGTCTGCAAATCGCATGAATAACGTTACGTCAAGCCGGTCAGTTAGTATGGCATCGGCTTTGATGTGTGGCTGATCCAACGCTCTCGGGGATTGAGCGCAAACAACTTTACGTCCATGGACTTGCCATACATCGTACATACTGCTGAGCGGTCTACCCACGGCTTCAAAGGATCTTCGGCGGTTTTCACTGACATTTTTAGGATCATCACCGACCAGTCCGCCCACGTTCAATCCCGCCCAGGGCTCAGGGCTCACGCCGCCTCGCCGGGTGAAGACGGCATGAACGATTGGATAGCGGCGCAGGCTATCGAATGTGTAGTATTTTATCCCTCCACTGAGATGGAATGGCATGAAGTTCGCTCTAGGGTGTGGGATTCTCTTCGGATATACCTGCTGCGATCGGGCGCGTTTCAGGCGTTGTTGGGTGCGTTCTCCGGTATTTTGCTGCCATGAGCTCACGGCTGTCTGCCATAGCTTGCTCGACCAATGGATACCCGAACCAGGCGGTTGTGAAACCAAAGAGAAATCCGGTAATGACCCGTAAGTAGGGAGTGCTTTCCCGAACTGCCCAAAAGCCGAAGGGAGGCTGGCTGAGCAGTTGGCTCAATCCATCCAAGCCAATCGGAACCAGACCGACCAGTACCCAGATATACCAGGGCAAAGGCTTTAGTCGCCGACCGGTGAGCGCAAAAACGATCCCAAACAGGAGGATCGAACCGTAAATCGCCATGTCGCGCTCACACAGAGCGACCTTATAACCTACGACTTCATTGCCAACAAATCTACTGGCAGCTAAAAGAGCATCCGCGGTCGAGGCTTCATCCAGACCCGTTGCCTGGTCGAGCGAGAGCAGCCCCACAAGGCCTGCAGATGCGCGGGGATAAACCGGTTGCTCACCGAACAGAAAGAAAGAGCGAAAGGACAACTGGTGGCAGACAAAACCATATCCTCGATAGATTATCCTGGCTGGTGTCTCGAAGCCGACCTTCATCAGTACCGGGGCTAAAACCGGTAATGCCAGATATGCCAGGACAAGCAGGTTGAGCAGTGCTAGATAATGGGAGCTGAGCCAGTACGTGAACCTATCCGACCTCGTCCAGGTCATGCTCGCAGGATCGGAGGGTGAATACCTGGTGTCTTTTAGGCGTGTCGATCTGGGCTTGCCTATCTCGGGCTGCCCCCAACGTAATCGCCAGCTCTTGCCGGGTGAACGGCGCTTTAAGCCGGTAAGGTCCTACCTCTACTACCGGTATCTCGACCTGCAACGATGGAGGCAAGTTGGGCTGCTGGTCGATGTCGATAATTTCAAGCTTGTGCGGAATATCGCCCTGCAATGCTTCTAAATCTGCCAGGGCTTCTTCGCATAAATGGCATCCCGCTTTGGTGTAGAACTTGACAGGTATCATTGTTTTGGTCTTAAGCTTGCATCGAATTTCTCTATCGAAGGACAATTTTACCTTGTGAGATCTTCTACTGCGTATGCAAAAATATGCTTCAGTAAACTCAGGCGCCCTTACAAGCCAAAGTTGATGAGGTTGGTTGGGAAAAAGCGGGCGATCTGTTCAAAAGTTCCCAGGAAGAGCATGACGCCAACAATCACCAAAATTACGCCCATCGCAATCTCGACATAGCGCATCATTTTTCCATAGCGGCGCAAAATCGTTGTCACCCAATTGATCCCCAGCGCAGCAAGGAGGAAGGGGATTGCCAGACCGACAGAATAAGCTGCCAGGAGGCTTACCCCGGCAACGATCGATCCACCATTGAGCGCCAGGGTCAGAATAGCGCCCAAAACGGGACCCAC
Organism: uncultured Chloroflexia bacterium; assembly: GCA_963702535.1. Lineage (GTDB taxonomy): Bacteria > Chloroflexota > Anaerolineae > Anaerolineales > UBA4823 > CAVPDG01. The sequence continues at coordinate 156,445 of CAVPDG010000015.1, forward strand.
GCAAGGAGACCAGCCTGCTGAAAAGAATACGCCCATCATGGCTGAGGCGGCATAACCGCGTTTCCGATCCGGCGCCGTCTGTGGGCGCAAATCATATTCCAGAAAGCGGATGCGGAAGACGCCGATCATGTGCAAGCCAAAAATTACCACAACGATCCCGCCGATCTTTGCGATCCAGGTGCTCAGATCATAGAGCAACCCTCCGAGCGCTGAAGCAGCAAGACCGAGCAGGATAAATACCGTGCTAAATCCAAGAACAAATGCCAGACCATGGGAAAACGTAACCCAGCGATCCGGTGCAGAATCTTCAGCCAGAACGGCTGTCCGTCCGCCCAAATATCCAACATATGCCGGTACCAGAGAAAGGACACACGGAGATAAAAAAGACGCCAGCCCGGCCAGGAACGCCAGACCTATCGTCACATCAGCAATATTCATTCAGCTCTAAGCTCTCCCGAAACATTTGAGTCACCCTTCGAGTACCGTTACTTTTGTTGGGGGGATTTGTGTATCCTTGCTATATAGATCGCCCGGATCGTAAAGCACCGGTGGGTTGGACCAACGGAAGATCCACTTGGCGTCTTCCGGCCACGCGTTGACGCACCCGTGTGACATCAGCTCTCCCCCAAAATTATTATGCCAGAACGTCGAATGAATCGCGACGCCATCGCCAGAGAATAACGCCGTCCAACCGATCCCGGGGAGATCATATCCGCCGCCTGTTGTGCCGCCGCTCATGTGCGTAGAAACTTGTTTCCGCCAGATGGTGTGAGTACCGGAGGGCGTAGACGAGGTCTTCAGGGGCGTGCCATCCGGATCGAATTTCTTCCCTGCAGAAATCCTGCAGAAATACACCTCGCGATTGCCTTCATAGCAGGAAACAGTTTGGTAGTATTGCTCGACATTAACTTCGATGCGCTTCTCTTCCACTTCAGGGCTGATCGGAGCGATCTCCTCCTGCGACAACGGTCGAAATGCTTGAGCGTCCGCCCACATTAGATCTCCATAGCCGAAACGCTCATTGACCCGATAGCGGATTTTTCCACTATCGTCCTTCCGCACTCTATCCACCCACAGGATTTGGCTGTAGTACAGGCGCAAAGGAATCCCCGCTTCTACTCTGCTCTTGAAGCCAGGGCTGATGGGCTTGTTCTCCAACACGACATCAACATAGGGTACGGTAACTTCAACCCACATCCCTTCGCCAAGGCTGGTGGTGGGCAGTTTCTCAAGCGGCTGGTTTAGCAGGTTCTGGACGGGCTGAAGATCCGAAGCCCAAATATAGCCATTGGACGTTTCAACAAAGCGTTGTTTGAACCGGTAGGGATGCGAGCCGACGACCTCACGTAGCCAGGGGATTACGGCGTCGTCGTACAATACATCGACAGTTTGGGAGTCGTAATTGGGCTTGGCTTTCACCTCAACCTTGGCAAAAGCCCGTCCGAGCCTCTCGTGCTGGGGAAAGTCCGCCAGGGCTGTAACAGAATTCCAGGGTATGGCTAATCCGCCAATACTGGCGGCAGCCAATTTTAAAAATCCTCGGCGTGAAAGGACAGGTGTGTGCAAATATTTATTCATTCATCCACGATGCAAGTGCGATGGTTATTTTCTTTGACCGGGCGTTAAGCATACCGTCAATAGTTTACCGGGTCAATAGACAATCGGCGACAGAGAATTAACATTCGATTAGCATTCGTTGTTAGCTCACGACCTTGAACCGCCGCAAGCGCAGGCTGTTGCTCACCACGAAGACACTGCTAAACGCCATGGCGCCGGCAGCCAGCATCGGATTCAGAAATCCCGCGGCAGCAGCCGGGATCAAAATAATATTATAGAAAAACGCCCAGAACAAGTTTTCTTTGATGATCCGCAATGTCCGCCGCGACAGGGCAATAGCCCGTGCAACACCGCGCAAATCACCGCTGATCAGCGTGATCGGTGCAGCCGCCATGGCGATATCCGTTCCTGTGCCAATGGCAATCCCCACATCGGCTTGCGCCAGGGCAGGAGCGTCATTGATACCATCTCCCACCATGGCAACCACATCTCCACCTGCCTGCAATTCTTTCACTTCAGCGGCTTTATCACCGGGGAGCACTTCCGCTAAAACCTGGTCCACCCTCACCTCGGCAGCAATTGCCTGTGCCGTTTGAAGGTTGTCTCCGGTTATCATGGCTATCCGCATGCCCAACTTGTGCAGCTCAGCGACCGCTTCGCGACTACCTTCCTTGACCGTATCCGCAACTCCAATGACGCCTTCAAGCCTGCTATCTATCGCCACCAAAATAGCTGTTTTCCCCTCTTGCTGCAGCCTGTTTACGACTGGCTCGAAGCCATCTAATTCAATATTCTGGGAATGGATCATGCGCAGATTGCCGGCGATGACGGCATGCTTTCCAACTTGGGCGCTGACACCCATCCCCACCTCAACCCGAAATCCTTCCGGTTGATCCAAGACGAGTGAGCGGTTTCCCGCTTCTGCCAGAATCGCCTCACCCAGCGGGTGCTCAGATCCCTTTTCTACCGAAGCAGCCAGGCGCAAAAGTTCATTCTCGTTGATGTTCGAATCGTCGGCGATGCTGGCGATCTGGTGCCGCAAGATGACATCGGTTACAGCCGGTTGACCACGCGTGATTGTGCCCGTTTTATCAAGGACAACCGAGGTAACCCGACCCGCGCGCTCTAATGCGTCTCCAGACCGGAACAATATCCCCATCTCAGCGCCTTTGCCGGTTCCTACCATGACGGCTGTAGGCGTAGCCAACCCCATGGCGCATGGACAGGCGATAACCAGCACCGCCACCATGTTGATGAGCGCATTGGTGAATTGGTTTACACCGGCATTCGGCGGCGCCGGCAGGAAGAAATACCAGGCGATGAAAGTCAGCAAAGCGATGCCGATCACAATGGGAACGAACACCGCTGAGACACGGTCTGCCAGGCGCTGGATGGGCGCCTTGCTCCCCTGGGCAGCCTCAACCAGCTTGATGATCTGTGCCAGCGCGGTTTCTTTGCCCACCTTGGTCGCTTCAAATTTTAAGAGACCCAATTTGTTTAATGTACCGCCAATCACAGGATCGCCGGGCCTTTTATCCACTGGCAGCGACTCGCCCGTTAGCATGGATTCGTCAACGGTCGATTTACCTTCATTAACTACCCCATCCACCGGTATCGTCTCGCCTGGGCGGACGATTACCATATCCCCAACTAGCACATCATCGACGGAGATTTCAAGTTCAGCGCCATCCCGTACGACCCTGGCGGTTTTTGCCCGCAGGCTCATCAGTTTCTTGATCGCTTCGCTCGTTTTGCCTTTTGCCCGCGCTTCGAGATATTTTCCCAGCTTGATCAGCGTTATGATGACAGCGGCTGTTTCATAGTAAACATGCCCGGGAATGAGACCCACAGTAACGAAGATCGAGTAGAAATATGCGGTCGAAGAGCCCAGTGCAATCAGCACATCCATATTCGCCGAGCGGTTGCGGATCGCCTTGTAAGCGCCGATATAATATTGTTTTCCAACATAAAACTGCACCGGCGTAGCCAGGGCAAGCATAATCCAGTTGAGCCAGGGAGAATGCATCACCGACATGGGCAATAAGCCGAGATCCATGCTCATCGAAAGAAGGAACAACGGTACAGTGAATACTAAACCGATGATCAGCAAGCGCTTCTGCTCGGCGATTTCTGCCTCTCGCGCCTGCCGCTCGACATCTTCTGCTTCACCGCCCGTTTCGACCGCTTCAAAACCGCTGCTCACCACGACTTTTCGGATCTCTGCCTGGCTGAGGATCGTTGGGATGTAACGGACGAGCGCATGTTCGGTGGCAAGATTGACCTGCACATCCAGAACCCCCTCCATTTGCCGGATTGCCTTCTCCAGCCGGCGCGCATCATTATCGTCGCTCATGCGCCGGATGATAAGATCAGCCTCGCCGGAAGCCACGCCGTATCCGGCGCGCTCGATACGTCCCATCAGGTCATCCAAGCCCGAGACCGCCGGATCGAACTCAACCGTCGCCCGTTCCGACGAGAGATTAACCGACGCAAATTGGACACCCTGCACCTTCATCAGGTTGCGCTCGACGGTAGCGACGCAGTTTGCGCAAGTCATACCTGTTACCGGTAAAATTACCTGTTTTGTGCTTGCCATACCATCTCCACTTACTTGAACGGTTATCCAAAACCAGCGCACTACGGAATCACCCAATCCGTAGTGCGCATCGTGATTTCCGTTTGATGAACGCGTTGCTTGTTTGGGATTGGATTAATTTACAGCCGGATAGTTGATTTCCTTCAATAGCGTCTTGATTTGCTCAACGGTGGCGGGCGCATCGAAGGTGATCGTGGCTGTCTTAGCATCCTGGCTGGCGACTACGCTTTAATACGCCGCTCAACTCACTGAGTTCGCTTTGAATGGTGTGCACGCAATGCCCACAGGATATGTTAGGGATTGAATAAGTAACTGTAGTCATGAGATTTTCCTCCGTAGTAATTTTGATAATGGCTTAAGTTTTGGTCGCCGCCTCAAAAACATCAGCTAGCTCGCCCAAAACACGCTCGCGCTCTTGCGGATCTTCTCCACGCACAACGCTGATCAAACAAGAATTCAGGTGCTCTTCAAGGATCATTGTGCTCACCTTGTTGAGAGCTGCTTGAACGGCTTGGATCTGCCGGATGACATCGATGCAATACGCATCGCCTTCGACCATGCCCACGACACCGTGGATATGCCCTTCAATCGTTTTTAGCCGCTTGTAAGCTGCATCATGCTTCATGAGAAGTCCTCTTTACCCCCCCCCCAGGGGGGTGGGGTATTCAAATTATACAACCTCTTGGGGCAATATGTCAAGGGGAAACCGGGGCAATCGTGGCTGGCGCAATGGCAGCGGGTACGACCGAATTGAGCGCTTGTTGCAGCTCTTCGATGGCTACATATCCCGTCCAATCTCGCAGGATTACTCCCGTGCCATCGATCAGAAAGATGCGCGGCCTGGCAATCAGCCGGTAGCTAAACTTCTTCTGGAGCGTCTTTGTCCCCGCGTCATCCGCGTCTAAATAGATAAAATTCACGCGGTCGCTGTATTGGCTTTCCAAATTCAATATTACTGGAGCAACGCTCTTGCAAAGCGTGCACCATTTGGTAAAAAACACAACCATCTGCGGACGACCGGCTTCCAGATTGACCGTTCTCGGATCGGTAGCGACAAACCTTGTTTTTACCCTGGTCGCCTGGGGTGTCAGGATGGGTGTTCCGGAAGGTGAAGCTGTATTTTGAGGAATTGGGGTTGCAGATCCGATTCCGGTTGGTATCGGATTCGAAGCCACACTCGTATTGCTGACCTGGGTCGGAACCTCAACCGGAGGTGGATAGGGAGACGGACTGGATCCATTGATTTGCTGGGGTAAGGGAGTTTCCAGTAACGGATACGGAACAGCAAGTAGATTCTCGCTTGGGGTGACGGTTGGGGCAGGCGTAGAGCTCAGGGCTGGCTGTGTTACTTCGAGTGGTGCAGGATAGGCTGCCATCTCCTGGGTGGGTATTACAACCGCCTCAGTTATCGGCGGGGGATATGCATCTTCAGTAGGAACCGTGATTGTGAGCGTGGGCGGTATGAGGACGGGGGTCTGCGATGGAGCAGTGGTTGAGGGCACGCGGGTGGGCTCAATCTCCTCCGGGCGGCTGCAGCCAGAAAGAACCAGTGAACCCCATGCGATCGCTAAGGTAGCGCCAAGCTGGATAACCCGAAAAAACGCCCATTTCATACGCAAGAGAGGATAACATCGAAGGATAATTTGTCAAGTACGGCGCATTGAAGATGAAAACTTGCTCAGATATCCTGGACATGATATATTGGGCAACCAACGCGATGGTCATAAGAATGAAAATATCAGAAAAGGATCGGTTTACTGGTTTCTCTGTGCTGGTATTAGTGCTCTGCGCCGGCTGGATCTGGTTCTCGCGCATTCAGCCAGAGAACACGCCGCTGAGGAATACTTCTGCTCCACAAAAGGGCTTTCTTGCCCCAGGTTTCACCCTGGAATCGAATACCGGCGAGAACTTCAGCCTGGTAGATCAACAAGGGAAGGTGCTTCTCATCAATTTCTGGACAAGTTGGTGCCCGCCATGCCGGGCTGAAATGCCGGCAATCCAGCGCGTGTACGAGGAATACCAGGCTGACGGCTTGGAAGTCATTGCGATCAATGCCACCGATCAAGACGAGCTTGCGTCTGTACAGTCCTTCATTGCTGACAAACAACTCACTTTCCCAATTTTATTGGACAAGGATGGCGAGGTCTCTCGGCTGTACAATCTTCATTCGTTGCCAACGTCTTTCTTTGTCGACCCGAACGGCATCATTCAGGAAGTCGTCATCGGGGGACCCATGGCAGAAGCCCTTCTTCGATCTCGGATAGAGCGAATTCTGGAAGGGTCGCAATAATGCTCCCGATATTGAACATCGGACCGCTCGCCTTACCAGCCCCTGCCCTGGCGATCTTAGCCGGGATATGGATCGCGATTTATCTCTCAGAAAGATTTGCGCCTCGTTTCGGATTGAGCGCAAGGAGTATATCGAACCTCATCCTTCTGATGCTCCTTTCTGGGCTGCTCGGGGCAAGATTATCCTATCTCGCGCGCTACCCACAAGCTTTTATTCAGAATCCCCTGGATATCCTGTCGCGCAATCCTGGCTTATTGGATCCATGGGGTGGGATCGCTGTGGCGATCATTACCGCTATCCTCTACGGTCAGAGAAAGCACCTGCCTTTCTGGAGGACATTGGACGTTCTTACGCCGGGATTCGCAGCGCTGGCAATCAGCATTGGATTCGCAAATCTCGCTTCCGGTGATGCTTTCGGCAAACCAACGGATTTACCCTGGGCGATCTTTCTCTGGGGAGATTATCGCCACCCGACTCAGATTTATGAGATAATCCTCTTTGGCGTGTTGTTGGGCGTCATCTTAACCAATATGAAAACCTGGGTCGCTGCCAATGCGGGGCTGCTCTTTCTGACTTTTCTGGCAGGCGCAGCCGCCATACACCTGTTCGTAGAGGCTTTCATTGGAGATAGCTTGCTTTTTATTCAAACGTATCGATCCATGCAGATCATTGCCTGGCTGGTGCTGGCGCTGTCCCTGTGGGGGATCCGCGAGCGCATCGGAAAGGATACCCGGAACAACGAGATCACGAATAATGAAAGCCCAAAGGAGATCATATGACCCATGAAATCGGTTTCGAAGTAAGCTTGAAATTCCCTTACGATCAAGCGATCGAGCAGGTGACCGCTGCGCTCAAGACTGAAGGCTTCGGCGTCCTCACGCACATTGATGTCAAGGCAACCTTGAAAGAGAAGCTAGGCGTTGATTTCCGCCCATATGCCATACTTGGAGCGTGCAATCCTCCGTTGGCTCACCGTTCGCTATCCCAGGAGCCGCGAGTAGGCTTGATGCTACCCTGCAATGTCACTGTCGAAGAGATTGCCCCGGGAATTACGATCGTCCGTATTGCTAACCCCGAGATGATGATGACGGTAGGCGCTTTACAGGAAAATCCAGGTTTGGTTGAGGTTGCGCAGGAGGCACGCAGCCGTTTGGAACGCGTGAGCGAGAAACTAAGGGCAGCATGAGCCTGGCTGGAAAGCATATCTTGATCACCGGCGGGGTGAGACGGATCGGCAGAGCTCTAGCCCTCGGAGTAGCCAGGGCAGGTGCAACCGTTTCAATCCATACCGCACACTCCATCGATGAAGGGCAACTGCTCCTGGCAGAACTGCACCAACATGGACAGGCGTACCTGGTGCAGGCAGATTTAAGCGATCCAAGCCAGGCAGCCGAGCTCGTCCAGCGTGCTTGCCTGCACGGTCCGCTGGATGCCCTGGTCAATAATGCTGCCATCTTTGAGGATTTAACCTGGAACAATACAGAACTCAATTCGTGGCAGCGTACCCTGAACATCAATTTAACCGCCCCATTTTTACTCAGCCAGGCGTTTGCCAGGCAAATCCCCACCGGACGTACCGGGAGAATTATCAATTATTGGATTGGCGCGCTTTACGTCCCGGAGCAGATCACCTGCCGTACACCGTCAGTAAAGCAGGCTTGGCCGCGCTCACACAGGCGCTCGCAGTTGCCCTTGCTCCCAACATCCAGGTCAACGGCATCGCCCTGGGGGCAATCTTGCCCCCGGCTGATGGCAGCGATACAACGCGGATTATTGAAAATGTGCCTGCCCGAAGATGGTCAACCCTGGAAGAAGTCGTCGAAACCATGCTTTTCCTGCTCGGCGGACCCGAATTCATCACGGGTGAAATCATCCATGTTGACGGAGGCAGGCATTTAGTTTGATCACGCCAGGGCTTATCTCAGCGCTGTACAACGCCGAACGCCATTTGGAGAAAGTGGGCGACAGATGATCGCCATCCACATCTACGCACCAAAAAATATAGGAGACGGTATGGATCAGGTATTCATTAGAGATTTAGTCGCCCGAGGAATCATTGGGGTCAACGACTGGGAGCGGGAAAAACCGCAGGAAATACTCATCAATATCACCATGTTCGCAGATCTCACCAAAGCCGGAGCGAGTGACGATATCAAAGATTGTGTGAACTACCGTACCGTAGCAAAAAAGGTACAGGCGCATGCCGAGACTGCCCAGAGATTCACCGTTGAAGCCCTGGCCGCAGATTTGGCATCCATCTGCCTTGATATGCCCGGGGTGGAAAAAGTTCGCATCCGGGTTGAGAAACCCGGCGCAAGCCGTTTTTCGCGCTCCGTAGGGGTCGAGATAGAACGCAGCCGTGATGGATGAACATTGCTTTTACCTGGTGCTCGGCTCGAATATTGCTCCGGAGCAAAATTTGCCTCTGGCGATTGAAATATTAAATAAGTTGGTTCGAATCGGGAGGGTATCATCCATTTGGGAGTCCCCAGCGGTCGGCTCTCCGGGTCCCAATTTCCTCAATGTAGCCATCCAGGTACAATCAGGCTTGCAACCGGATGCGTTCAAACATTTGGTGCTCAGGAATATTGAAGCATATTTGGGACGCCAGAGGATGGAAGATAAGAATGCGCCGCGCACCATCGATATTGATATCGTCATTGTCGATGGCAATGTCATCGATGACCAGGTATGGAATCAAGCCCATCTGGCAATCCCGCTGGCTGAGATCATCCCCGAGGTAAGAAAAGATGGCACTGGCGAGTCGCTCAAGCAGAGAAGCGAGCGCTTAGCTAAGAGCGCCTCGATCAGCAAGCGCACCGATCTACATCTCAAACAGTCAGTTTGAACAGCCGCTCATCGTGGCTGAATTAGAAGATCGGTGGTGATCCCCGGGAGATATTTGCCAGAAACTCCTGGCGTGTGGCGATATTTTTCCTGAAGTAACCCAACATCGCTGAGGTAGTCATACGTGCATCATGCTTTTTCACTCCGCGCATGGCTGTACACAGGTGAAGCCCCTCAATAACAACCGCAACGCCGATCGGGTGAAGTAGCTCGTCCAGAAATTCTGCGATCTGGCGGGTCATCCGCTCCTGCACTTGCAGGCGTCTGGCGTACATATCCACCAGCCTGGGGATCTTGGATAATCCCAGCACTTTTCCTTTGGGCAGGTAAGCTACGTGCGCCCTACCAATAAAGGGCAACATATGATGCTCGCAAAGACTATAGAATTCGATATCGCGCACAACCACCATTTCATCGTAAACAACATCGAACACGGCATCGTTCACCAACTCTACCGGATCCACCCTGTAACCAGCCAGAAGCTCTGCGTACATACGGGAAACCCGATCGGGTGTATTCTTCAAGCCCTGCCGGTCCGGATCTTCTCCAATGGCGTTCAGGATCTGAACAATTGACTGCTGGATTGCCTTGAAATCGATTTCTTTTTCATCATGCAAATCAGCAATTTTATGCAAGGAATTGTAGTCGTTCATATCCATAACCGTCCCAATTGAGAGTGATTGAATGTTCCGGACGAAAGTTTACCCGGAACAGTAGCAGACGTCAACAGAAATGCAAAACGGCGGTAGCCTGGGCTACTGCCGTTTTATGATCAGAACTCCATCCAGCGAAGCTTACCCGACTTCTGGCTCGATCAACCCAAAGGTCCCATCGCGCCGTTTGTAGAGCACGTTGACTGAATGCGTTACGGCGTTGTAGAAAATAAAGAAATTCTCGTGCCCCAGCAGGCTCATCTGCTCAAGAGCTTCCATCTCATCCATTGGATTTAATATGAAACGTTTCCGGCGGGCAATAATTGGGCCGAGTTCTGTGCTCTCCTCTTCCTCAGCCACTGTCTCGGGTGCAACTTCCGCGGCTGATCTGCCATCTCCTCTCCCACGGTTGCGTTTACCCTTGTACCGCTCAATCCTGCGCTGGAGCTTATCCAAGGCTTCATCCAACGCCGTGAAAATGTCATCGGCGCGCTCTTCGGAGCGGAGGATATAGCCCTTGCCTCTGACGGTGATTTGTGCAACTTGCCGATCGGATGCACTCCGGGCTGACTTTACATAGGCAACATCAACTCGTGCTTCTTCAATCCCTGGTAGATAGCGGTCCAGCTTTGACACTCGCTTGGTGACGTAGTCCTGAATGCGATCTGTTACTTCCATATTCCTTCCGTAAATTTCTACATCAAGCGTCATGCCAGCCTCCTTTTCCTGAATTATAGTATAGTACCATCCTGACCTTTGGGGCAAGACACTACAATGCCCTAGCCAGTGTGAGACAATAAACCTGGTCAGCTCCATCCATGCGCAGCGCAGAAGCACAGGCATCTAATGTAGCGGAGCTGGTGGCTACATCATCGATCAAAAGCACACTCTGGCTAGCAACGACATCCCGCCTGGCGCTGAATGCGCCAGACACATTTTCCTTCCTCTCAGCGATGGACAAGCCCACCTGTGAGTGGGTTTCGCGCCTCCTTTGCAGAGCTCCGGGCACATAAGGCAGACCCAATGCCAGAGAGAAGGGGTGGGCGATGAGAGCCGCCTGATTATATCCACGTTCTTTCAAGCGTGCAATCCCAAGCGGAACAGGCGCTACAATTCCCACGTTCCATCCTTGCGCCAGAAATACGGAGCAAAGCGGCTCGGCGAGCCTTTCTCCCAGGGCGATATTCTTCCGGTATTTTAATTGGTGGAGTGCGTTTCGTACCGGTCCATCAAAAGCAGCCCAGGATCTCAGCGCAGCGAAATTTGGGGGCGAATTCTTACACCTGGAGCACAATTCGCCAGATTGTAACTGTTGACCGCAGCGCTTACAAATTGGAGGCTGTATAATGTGAACCTTACTCCTACAATCCGGGCACCACCGATCTCCCTTGCTCCCACAACCCCCACACAAAGGAGGATAGAGCCAATCCAATGCCGTCCAAAGCCTTTGATGAAGCCGGTACGCCGGTCGAGCCGGTCCGGTCATATGACGCCTCGGTCAGACCCGTGATGTTGTCATGCTAACGGATTGATGATTGTGCTACCCACCGAACAGTACAGCATTGAGTGCAGAGCGCATCAACATGAGCAATGCAGGAGTCATCAGCACGATGCAAATGGAAGGAAATATCAGGATCGCCATGGGGATCAGCATCTTAATGGGCGCTTTATGAGCTTCTTCCTCGGCGTGTTGCCGGCGTTTGATGCGCATCTGGTCAGCCTGGATCCGCAGAACTTTAGCCATGCTAACACCGAGTTGCTCGCTTTGGATCACAGCCGCTACAAAGCTGGTCATCTCAGGAATACCCATGCGGTCTGCCATATCCCGTAAAGCATCGCGCCTCAATTTGCCCAGTTGGATCTCGCGGATCACCCTGCCAAGCGCTAAAGCCAGCTCATTATCCCATTTCTCATACACCTTCGCCATTGCCCCATCGAAACCGAGCCCGGCTTCGACGCAAATCGTCAGCAAATCGAGCGCATCCGGCATGGCTTTGCGAATCTCTTTTTGCCGGCGTTGGATCTTGCTCGTCAATAACAGGTCAGGTAGATAAAAGCCAAAGAGGACGAAAAAAGCCACTATGAATAATTTTCGCCCCCAGCTCCAGTCTGGGAGACCAATCGTCATCATGAACAAGAGCAAGCCGCCGATAATAATTGCCGCCAAAAACCTGGATGCCCAGAAAATCGTAGGATCAATGCCGCGCGGATTCCCAGCCAGCTCCAGGCGATGGGCTGTATTCTGCAAAGCATTTTGCGGAGTGAATTTGACAGCAAACTGCCCGAATTTTCGCGCTAGCGGGAAAACCACCCGCTCGGTCAGCGGCTGAGATAGCTCAATCTCTTCCAGCGTCGCTGATTGTCCACGCATGGCATACTCAGCCAGTCTATCTTGCAGTGGATCATCGCCCTTGGTTTCACGCATACCAATAACAATGAGCGTTATCGCACCACCAACTACAACCAGTATGATCAGAATTAGCACAATCGTCATGACAACGCCTCCTCCGAACTTGATCGCTCTAGATAATGAATCATCGGGTATTGAGCGGGTCCGGACATTACTAGACCTCGATATTCGAAATCTTACGCATCACAAAAGAGCCAGCCACGATCATTAGACCAGCGATTACAAGGGCAACAATACCCACAATGCGTGTTTCGGGATTAAAGAATTGCATCATGTAGGGGCGGTTGAGCACCCATAGGGCTCCGAAGATGAACAGCGGCATCATCGATAGGAAACGTCCCGAGTACATCACCTGCGATGTCAATACGCGGATCTCGCCCTTGATCCGCACACGCTCACGAATGGTGTGGGAGATCGTATCCAGGATTTCCGCCAGATTGCCGCCTACCTCCCGCTGAACATTCATGGCAGCCACAACCAGGTCGAGGTCTTCACTGGGAATGCGCCGCAGTAGGTTCTCCAGGGCACGCTCCATCGTGATGCCTAACTGCATCTCTTGCACAACCCTACGGAATTCGTCGGATATCGGCGCCGGCAGTTCTCTACTCACCGCTTCCATTGCCTGCATGGTCGAATAACCGGCTCTCAAGCCATTAACCATTAAGTTCAGCATGTCGGCAAGCTGGTCATTGAAGCGGGTCAAGCGTTGGCTCTGCTGGCGACGCACATAAAAACGAGGCAGCATCATACCGATCAGGAGCCCGATAATACCCACGAGGATATTGCGCCCGAGGAAATACCAGGAAAGCGCTCCGGCAGCCCCCCCGATCAGGATAACCACAAAAACATACTCGCCAGCCTTCAGCTTGAGATCGGCGCGCGCCAGTTCCCGCGCGACTTTTTCACCCCAGCTCGATTTCTCTACCTGGACGTTGAACCAATCTTTAACCGCCGCTGATTTTTCACCCTTACTGGCTTTCGCAGCGGCTTCATCTTCGATATAGCGACCCAGCCGCTCTTCTACCAAAGAGCGCTCACTGGTTACGGTGATGGCGATCCCAAGCACAAGCAGGATCAAAGCCACCCCCCCGCCCATCAGCAGAATTAATGGAAGAAGTGACATAAGAATCCACCTATCGCTGAACTACGGCTAGTACCTTCGGCGCTCACCAATACCAAAAATGGTCGCAGGCAGATGGATCCCAGCCGCTTCAATCTTATCGATGAACTTCGGACGCAGCCCGGTCGGTCGCAACCGTCCAATCACTTTGCCATCCTCATAACCGGATTGCTCGTACATAAATATGTCCGTCATGGTGATAACTTCCCCTTCCATGCCGCTGACCTCGGTGACATTCGTAATCTTGCGTGTGCCGTCCCTGAGGCGTTCTTGATGCACAACCACATCGATCGCTGATGCAAGCTGCTCACGAATGGCACGCACCGGCAGCTCCATACCCGCCATTAGCGCCATCGTTTCAATACGGGCTAAGGTATCGCGCGGGCTGTTCGAGTGGCAGGTCGTCATCGAGCCGTCATGACCGGTATTCATCGCCTGGAGCATGTCCAATGCCGCTTCGTCGCGGATTTCGCCCACGATAATCCGGTCGGGGCGCATACGTAACGAGTTGATCACCAGCTGGCGAATTGTGACCTCGCCACGACCTTCTATGTTTGGAGGTCGTGACTCCAGGGTGACCACATGCTCCTGCCTGAGCTGCAGTTCTGCTGCGTTTTCGATGGTGACGATGCGCTCATCATTGGGGATAAATTGAGACAAGATATTCAAAAGGGTTGTTTTACCGGAGCCCGTGCCACCAGAAATGATGATATTCAGCCTTGCCTCGACGCATGCCTTGAGAAACTGCAACGCTTCGGATGTGATCGTTCCGAATTGGATGAGCTGCTCCAGGGAGATCGGATTCTTAAAGAACTTACGGATGGTGATTACCGGACCTACCAGCGAGATAGGAGGAATGACGGCGTTGACACGCGAGCCATCCGGCAAGCGTGCATCAACATACGGGCTCGAACTCGTCAATCCGGCGTCCGAGCGGCGCCACAATCCGGTCGATGATGCGCATGACATGATCATCACTCTCAAACGTAAAGGGCACACGATGGATCTTGCCCGCACGCTCGATATAGATATTCTTGGCGCCGTTGACCATGACCTCAGTGATGGTATCGTCATCTAGAAGCGGCTGCAGCGGACCGAAACCCAGTATCTCGGCTGCGATCTGCTCGAAGAGGCGGTGCCGCTCCGGACGTGATAGAACGATATTCTCTTCCGACAATACTTGCTCAAAGAGATCCTGGATAGTGGACCGGACCTCGTTGACCTTGGAGATATCCATGGAAGGGTCCAGCTCAGCCAATAGCCGGTTCTGGACGCGGGTTTTCAGGTCCAGGTACGTATCACGTTGTGTGCTGGCGCCCGGAGCCGCAACCCGGCGTGCCTGCAGTGTCATGACCCTGGATCGATTATCGCTATCCGAATCAGCCGAACCGTTCGGATTTCCCTGTCCTTGTTCTATCCTTTTGAGTAGAGACATCGCTCACAGCTCCTGTCGTTATTTCTTCATCAAGCGCTTTGATGTGCTACCGGCTATAATTTTTTCTTGATCCGTTTCCAAGGAAGATAACTCCACCAGGCGTTGGCGTACGATTTCTGCAAGCGACAGAAAAGCACGCGAGATCGGTCGGGATTTATCTTCAAGAATGAAAGGTCGCCCCCGATTGATCGACGGGATGACCGTACGCTCATCGTATGGCAAAACTGCTGATATTTCGTGTTTGAAGCTCTCTCCTACCTTCTCGGGAGTGATCGAAATACGTTTATCGAAACGATTCATCACAAACAAGATCCGCTTGCGGTTGATCTTGAGCACGTCCGCCAGATCAAGGAACAAACGCGAATTCTTGATAGACGGAATATCCTGGTTGGTCAACAAGATGACCATGTCGCTGATATCTACCGCAGATAGCGTGACATCATCCATTGCAGATGAGGTATCCACGATAATGTAGGAATACAATTTCCTCAGGTATTGTAGAACTTTGGCAAACTGTTCCCCAGCGACGCCTTCAGCATACTCCGGTCGCGAGGGCGACGGCAATATTTTTACACCCGTCAGGGAATGCGTCAGAAGGACTTCCTCGATGAACTCAGGGTCAAGCTCATCAGCCCGAGAGGCAAGATCTGCCACGCTGTTCTTCCCTTGCTCGTTGAGGAAAACCGAGACGTCGCCAAATTGGAGATTGCCATCTACCAGGATGACAGGGGTTTCTTCATTGTGAAGGATCATAGCCAGGTTGACAGCCAGCATGGTGCAGCCGGTGCCTCCCTTTGGGCTGTAAACCGTGATGATCTTGCCATAACTGACATCTGAGGCAACCGTAGCTGTTGCACTTGACCCCGCGGACTGGGAACACGTTGGGGTCTTCGCTCTCTCTTCCTGAGCCATCCTACCGGCTCGCCGGATTGCCGATGTCAGCTCGTCCACTGAGGGGGGTTTTGTTAAAAGTCCCGCGCCCCAGCCATCATAGCCCGACGCATGTAATTGGGATCCCCTTGTACAGAGAGGATCACAATCTGTACGAACGGCATCGCTTTGCGGATGGTTTCAGTAGCCACGATGCCATCGATGTCTGGCATGTTGATATCCATGATAACGACATCTGGCTTTGTCTCTTTTGTCAGATCAATCCCTTCACGACCCGTGCGCCCGACTCCAACGACCTCGAAATCGTTTTCGAATTGCAAGAGCTTACGGATATTCTCCCGTGTTTCCGGAATATCATCAACAATCAAGACGCGGATCTTATCGCCTACTGCCATCCAATTTCTCCTCGGAAATCCATCAACAACCCGACAATGTTACGGCACTGGGGTTGGAGAGGTCGCATAAATTGTGAAATCGGTCTGCGGAAGCTCCTTGTTGGGCTGCATACCGGTTGGCAATTTGGCTGGCACGGATACATTATACTGTTCCAGGAGAAATTGAAGCGTCACGGACTCGGTATTCACCCTGGTATCGTCGCCGGCTGGGCGAAGCGCCAACGTCAATTTAGCGCCACTGAAGATCAAATAGTTTAACGTAATTGCATCCTGTGGAGTTACGATTAACGTGATCAGATCTGGTGCAGGGGGTTCCGGAGCAGGTGTTGGTTGAGCGCCGCCAGGTTGTGGGGTTGGCTCGGCTTCCACGTTCACCGCTTCCGTTTCATCTTTGGTCGAAAAATTTCCCACCTGCAACACGACGGCATCCTGCAGTAGGTTTTGACTGACCAGCCGTGGTCGTTGGTCTGGCTCCGAAGGCACGTGATAGAAGGTCTGGGCCAGGATCGGGTCGGTAACAACCCGTCCCACGGTTCCACCACCGCCGCCGCTGACCACGACAATCGAGCTGGTCTGCATGCTCACAGACGTGGTACCCGAACCGCCTGCACCTTCACCGCCCACCTGTCCGGAGATGGATCCTTCACCCGTTCCCGGAGCGATGATACCAATATTCCGGTTTGGCAACGAGGTTTGAAAATCCGGGTCGATATCGATGAAGTTCATCGCTACAATGACGTTGACATGGTCGCCCGGACATGGGGCATACGAGACGCTGGAGAGCCTGTCGATCGGTATAGATACCGCCACCATGCCGCGTGGAATTGTCAAAGCCGCATTCGAGCCAGTCGATGAGAGCTGCTCGGCGCTTTCAACAACCATGCTGCTGGTAAGCGGAATGCCCAAATCGAGGTCAAACTTTGCCAGCTTGCCCTCGGCGTCGCTGATATTGGTATACATCCCCTGGATAAACAGCTCTTGTTGGATGGGGATCATTCCCATCACATCCGCCGTCAGTGCAGCCCTTCTGGGCACCTTCTGCGTCAACACAATGATGTTGACGGTTGTAACCACCGGCGTGGGTTGTGCTTCAGTAGTCGCACCGTTGCTCGATGGAACCAGGAAACGCTGCCAGATCACCACCAACGCAACCAGACCT